>JBMFIQ010000007.1:0-77940 GCA_049976245.1 Microbacter sp.
CTTGTTGATATACGCAACTAATTTTAATGATATTTTATTGATAATCTTTATGTTGTATGTTTTTTAAGGGTCGACTATTTAACCTCCAAATTTATGGAAACAACGCAAGAATTGGCCAAAAAGGTCATCGCAATTTTAGGATTAAATTCGTCACCCGTAGGCGTGAAGTTTATATTCGATGAGGCTGATGTTCCGACAATGGCTGAACGATTATCGGGACATCGTTATTGTCAGGCAGTGATGAAAGCCCGACATGGTGCTCATGTGTCACTCGATGCCGAAGGCATTGCTTGTCCGGCTGCAGCGGCAGCTTTTGGATTTAAACCATTGCCCGAACCGTTGAAAAACGGCAAAGGATTGATGGGTTTTGGGATTACAAGTCAAGAAGCAAACGGACAGCAAATGTTTGAGGGTATGACAACTCTGCCTCAAGGTAAACTCAAAGCCTTGTATCTCTTTCCGCTCGAAACGGCAGAGGTTGAACCCGATGTGGTGGTGGTTGAAGATGAAACCGAAAAATTGATGTGGCTGGCGCTTGCCAACCTGAATGTAAAAGGAGGCAAGCGGGTGGAAAGCAGCACGGCCATTTTACAAGCAGTGTGTGTCGATGCGACATTGATTCCGTATGTTCATCAACGTTTCAACATGAGCATGGGATGTTACGGATGTCGCGATGCTACCGATATTTGTCCAAACGAAACGGTGCTTGGATTTCCATTTAAGGACTTTCAAGCCATTGCCAAAAGTGTTGATTACCTGAATCAAAAAGCGATTGCCAATTCGCGTGGCAAAAATGCGTTGTCCATCCTCAAACGTAAAGATGCCGAAAAATTAAGGCAATCAGATCCTTTTCAAAACTAAACAATAAAGTGCCATGTTGGAATATGAAATAACAGCCGTCGTTACAGATGGTGGCGAAGCAAAAGCCATTGCCAATGAAACAACCATATCTTTTGATGCCACTTCGGGACGTGATGAAGTGTTGCCCAATCCGGCAGAATTAATCTTAACCTCGTTGGCTGCCTGCATGTTGAAAAATGTTCAACGATATGCCGAAATCTTGCATTTTTCCTATCGAAAAGCGCGCATAACGATTCACGGTACCCGAAACGACAATCCTCCGTTCATGGCAAGCATCCGATATCGATTGGAAGTTGATACCGACTTGGAAGAACGCAAAATAGAAATGTGGCATAAAAACATCCTTAAATTTGGCACTGTCACCAATACATTGGCAAAGTCATGTGAGCTGACTGGAGAAATGATAAAATGGGAGTATCCCACAATGCAATAAGATTATTCACAATTTTAAAACGAAAGAAAAATGGCATGGTTAACAGGTTATCCAAGAGAACAAGTCAACTGGCATCCGACCATTGACTTAACCAAATGCGTTCATTGCGGAATATGTATGAACTGCGGCAAAGGAGTATTCACGTGGACTTCGAAAGGTCCGGTAGTTTCAAATCCAAACGATTGCGTGGTAGGATGTACTTCTTGTGGCAATCTTTGTGAAGGAAATGCCATCACATTTCCGGATATCAATGAGTTGCGTGCTTTGTACAAAAAAGAACACATTTGGGCAAAAGTCACCCGTCAAATGAAAGAATTAGGCAAGTTGACTCCTAAAGATTAAAAATCAATTAATTAAATATTTAGAAAAATGGAAACAAAAAAATTTGAAATTCCTGAGTGGGCATTTACTTTTCATGGCCACAAATGTCCGTTTATGCCAATCGGCTATCGCATGGGGACCATTGCCCTGCGCATGTTAGGTGTTGAACGCTGTAAAGATCACGAAATGCATGTGTTCTCCGAAATGGGGGTTGGTCACCCGCAAGGATGTATGCAGGATGGCATCATGTCAGCCACCGGAGCTACGTTTGGCAAAGGAATGATTGACAAGTTGTATTATGGCAAAGTGGCTGCCACCTTTTGGTATCCGGGTGTAAAAGGAGCTATTCGCATCTTTTTACGCAACGAATTTCAAGATAAATTAGCGCCTCACAAATTTTTCGATTATCGTAAAAAAGGCATTGAACCTTCTCAAATTCCAGAAAATGTGTGCGATGACATCATTAACATGGTACTTACCGCTACGGAAGAAGAGCTGTTCATCATCACAGAGATTCCCGATTTTACGTACAAACCTGTCAAAGGTTCCTTTGCTAAAGCAAAATGTGAAGTGTGTGACGAATATGTTTTCGAACGCTATCTTCGGGTAAAAGACGGTAAGAAAGTATGTATTTCATGCGCCGGACACGAACCAGATGAAAAGGTGTTTTATGCACCAGCATTCAAAAAAGGTTGATTTCTAAAATAAATAGCTTAGTACATTAGGCAATAAACCTTTGTACTAAGCTATTTTCAAAATGATTGACTTATAGAAAATCAAGCAAAAATTCAAGATTTCAGCAATTATAATTGAGACTGAACATATTTAAAAATTAAAATTATGAGTGAGGAAACAGTAAAAAGACAAGTAAATGTAACGATTCACGCCGAAAGTGAAACACCAAGCCGTGCCAAAATCAAAGCCGGTAAATTTGAAATGATTATTGACGAACCTACTCCAATGGGCGGTACCGATTTAGGGCCAAGTCCCATTCAAGTTTTGTTGATGTCGTTGGCAGGCTGTCTCAACGTGACCGGCCATGAAGTGGCAAAACAACGTGGTATGAAATTGAATGGGCTGAAAATCAAAATAGAAGGCACCATGAATCCTTGTACTTTTATGGGATGTTCGTATGATGAGCGCGCCGGATTTCAGCAAATTAATGTCACAATGGATACCGACTTCGAAAATGCAACCGATGAAGAGATTACCGATTGGATGAAAGAAACCGAAATGCGTTGCCCTGTTACCGACAACATCAAAGACAGTACGAAAATAGAAGTTACACACAAATAAAATCAAAATCTTGTCGAACGCTCGTAGTTTATAACATGATTGTGAATGAACTGCGGGTGTTTTTTAAGATCAAAACGATAAATCAGATGCAAAAGAAACACTTCCTCATCTCTTTAGTTGGATTATTCATAGCGGCTTCAAGAGTGTTACCTCTCGACGTATAACGATACACTCAACGGAAAGAACTTTCATGGATATAGAATAATCCTACTCCAAAAAGAATTTTTGTTCTATCTTTGTGACGGTTAAATGCTGATTTGATGCGAAAATATTCCTTCTTTTCTCTTTGTCTTTTGCTTGCATGTGTCATTCGGTTGAGTGCACAGGATTTTTTTGTGTCCCCAAAAGGCAATGACCAAAATAATGGCGACATTTACCATCCTTTTGCCACCATCGAACATGCACGCAATGTAGTTCGAACATTGCATCAACAGGGAGATCGCAAGCAAATTCATGTGTTTATCAGAGAAGGAACTTATTCGTTAGGGCATTCGTTGCTGTTTACTTCCCAAGATTCGGGATTTACGAATAGTCCCGTGATTTATTCGGCTTATCGTCATGAATCGGTGTCGATCAATGGGGGCATATCGCTGCCATTGTCGGCTGTCAGGCCTCTTGATGACGCTCATTCCTTTCATGTTTTTAAACCGCAAGCTCGGGCTCATATTTTTCAGGTAGATCTCCATGCGTTAGGTATTCATGATTTTGGCACTTTGCATACGGTAGGTTCTGGACATTCAGTTTCACCGGTTTGGATGGAACTTTTTGTCGATAAAAAACCTTATCAGTTGGCTCGTTGGCCAAACAGCGGTTTTATTCCATTGGGAAAAGTGATTCGGCAAGGGGCTACTTATGTGAATAAAGATACTGTTTTTGCGCAGTTTAGTTATACCGAATCGCAACCATCAACGTGGCATCATGTATCTTCGCTTTGGCTTGAAGGCTATTTTAATTGGGGCTATGCTGATGAAATGGTTAAAGTTGGCAATGTTGACACGGTCAATCATACCATAACACTGGCTCAACCTACTATTTACGGGGTTGTTTCGGGCAGACCTTTTGATCGCTGGTATGCATTAAATGTTCCGGAGGAGTTAGATACAGTGGGAGAATATTACATTGATCGAACTCGCGGAATGTTGTATTTTTATTCACTACAGCCTGTTCACTCGCTTGAATTATCGCTTCAAACCGAACCGTTAGTCGTGCTTTTGGGAACTTCAAATATTCAATTTCAGCATCTTCATTTTGAGTGTTCTCGTGGAATAGGTCTTTATATGGAGCATAGCTCAAATATTCTGATTGAACAATGTCAGTTTCGGAATCTTGGTCTCAATGCCGTCAGTGTCGGTAAAGGGATTGGTCCTTTTGCCAAAACGTTTTCATATCATCCGCTTTCGTCCGAAAATCAATTATACAACAACGACGGAGGAGAAAATAACGGGTTGGTTCATTGTCAAATTTACCATACCGGAGCAGGCGGTGTAATACTTGGAGGCGGAGATCGACTTTTGTTAAAGAGAGGAAATAATTATCTGAAAAATTGTACATTGCACAATGTAAATCGAATTTATAAAACATATCATCCTCCAGTCGAATTTCAAGGAGTAGGGAATTTAGTTTCTCATTGTGATATTTATAATGCTCCTTCCCAGGCCATTCTTTTGGGAGGTAATGACCAAACCATTGAGTTTAATAATATTCATCATGTTTTGCTTGAAGCAGACGATGCAGGAGCCGTTTATTACGGACGAGATCCTACTGAAAGAGGTGAGATAGTGAGGTATAACTATTTCCATAATCTTGGAAATTCATTTCGAACAACTTGTGTGTATGTGGACGACGGATCGTCGGGAACTACCATTTATGGCAATGTTTTTTACAAAATTGGTACAAACGCCGTACTTATTGGGGGAGGCTCTTATTGTCCTGTCGAAAACAATGTGTTTGTCGATTGTCCAACTGCTATTTTTATTGATAACCGATTGGAAAATTGGGCATCACATTTGTTGAGTAAAGATGGACTGTTTGAACAGCAATTAAATACTGTTCACTTTGATCAGCATCCATATCTTTTAAGGTATCCCGAACTGGCACATTTTTGGCAAAATAATCCTCAACTTCCTCAACATGATACCGTGTCGAATAATGTTTTTTATCGTGTCAAAGAAGTAGTTCACGGTAACAAAGCATGGTTGGATTTTTCCGGCAATAATTGGCAGCCGAATGATCAACTTCCATTCACTTTATTCGAAGCTACCCCCAAACCTTTTATAAATAATGCTCAAATCGTGCATTATCTTCCCGGATTTTCCCCGATTCCCATTGATCAAATCGGTGTACATTGATTATTTTTTGATTCCTTGGAACGGGTTTCCTATGTGTGAACATCACTTCATGTTGACAGGAATATTTTTTGTGAAGTTGTGATGTAAACAATTAATTTTCTTTTTGATAGGTTACTTTGGAAATATATAGCTAACTTTGCATGAATTTTAAAAAAGAAAAAATGATGTTTGAAGAATTGGGGATTGATGCCAATATTTTGAAGGCTATCAATGAATTAGGCTACGAAAACCCCATGCCCATCCAAGAGAAAGTAATCCCTGTTTTATTACAAAATGAGTCTGACGTGATCGGGCTTGCACAAACCGGAACCGGTAAAACTGCTGCGTTTGGCATTCCAATCATACAAAAAACAAATTTATCATTACGACATCCGCAATCGCTGGTTCTTTGTCCAACCAGAGAATTGTGCCTCCAAATTACCGACGATCTGATAGATTATTCTAAATACGTTGATGGCCTCAAAGTTTTGCCGGTGTATGGCGGATCGAGCATTGAAACACAAATCCGTGCTGTTAAAAAAGGAGTACACATCATTGTGGCAACTCCGGGTCGCCTCATCGACTTAATGAAACGAGGCGTTGTGAAACTCGACACCGTTCAATATGTGATCATGGATGAGGCTGATGAAATGCTTAACATGGGTTTTACCGAGAGCATCAACGAGATTCTGGCTTCCGTTCCGAAGGAAAGAATCACCATGCTCTTTTCGGCGACCATGCCCAATGAAATTGCCCGCATTGCCAAAACTTACATGAACCATCCTCAGGAAATTGTTATCGGCAATCGCAATGAAAGTACTAACAATGTTAAACACCGTTTTTACATGGTGCATGCCAAAGATAAATATTTAGCGCTTAAACGGATTGCTGATTATTATCCTAATTTCTACGGCATTGTCTTTTGCCGAACCCGAAAAGAGACTCAAGAAATTGCTGATGCGTTGATTCGTGACGGCTACAATGCGGATTCATTGCATGGAGATCTTTCCCAACAACAGCGCGACTATGTGATGCAAAAATTTCGGATTCGTAACCTTCAGATCCTGGTGGCAACCGATGTGGCAGCTCGTGGATTGGATGTGGAAGATTTGACTCATGTGGTCAATTACGGATTGCCTGATGACATTGAAACGTACACACATCGAAGCGGAAGAACCGGCAGAGCCGGAAAAACCGGTATTTCCATTGTCATCATTCACAGCAAAGAAAGACAACGATTGCATGAAATTGAACGAAAAATCAATAAGAAATTTGAACCGGGTGTCATCCCAACGGGTAAAGCCATTTGTGAAAAACAATTATTGAACTTGGTTGACAAACTTGAAAAAGTAGAGGTGAACGAAGCGGAAATTGCTGATTTGTTGCCGGTGGCGTTTCGAAAACTGGAATGGCTTTCGAAGGAGGAGGTTATCAAACGACTTGTTTCTCTTGAGTTTAACCGCATGTTTGAATATTATAGAGATGCCGATGAATTGGATATTCCGGTAGAAAGATCTTTTGGGGATGACCGGCTTAAAAAAGGGCGCAACAAAGAAAGAGGTTTTGCCCGTTTGTTTGTTAATTATGGTAAGATTGACGGGATGATTCCTCCTCATTTTATTGAAATCATCAATCAATACGTGCCAAAACGCATTGATATTGGGCGTATTGACATTCTGCCAAAAATATCTTTCATCGAGGTACGTGAGGAAGATGCCGATTTGGTGATTCAGTCGTTGAAAAAAATCAAAGGATTGGAACGTAAGATGATCATTGAACGTGCTCAGCCGGAAGGCGAACGCGACGAGAAACGGAGCTTTCCCGCGGGACGAAAACGAAATGAAGGGGATCGAAGAAAAAGAAGAAATGCTTGATTCGGGTCTGTCAATAAGTTGATGGCTCATTTGGGCAAAAACAAAACATCCGGTGAAATGCTTCATCGGATGTTTTGTTTTTGTAGGTGGTTGATTCGTTAAAAGAATCTTGCCCGATAATCCTGAATGTCGCCTTTTTCTTTCAAAACTTGGAACATGATGTAAGGCAACATGTAATTTTGTTTCTGATTGAGCATTTCTTCTTCATTTTGCAACACGAAAGGATCGTTCTTGGTTTGAATGTTGTAAACGTTGAAGACATAAACGCCCATTTTCCCTTGTAACGGCTGTGAAACTTTATTAGCCTGACTGGCGGTTGCTGCACCAATAATTAGCGGTTCGTTTGTTAGTGAGCCCGTCCCGTTGCTATAGAAATTTAAGTTGGTGGCGGTGTCGGTTTTTAATTTCAATGCTGCAGCCAAACCAGGCAGTGTTGGATTGGTTGCCATGACCGTCGAAATGTTTTTAATCATCAACTGTGCTTTTTTGTCAGTGATCAGTTGCGCTCTCAGATCGGGTGTAACGGCTTCCAATGAGCGATATCCTTTTTCGTGTTTTCCGGTGATGGCTGCCACAATCAACTGATCGTTTTCTGTTCCGCATTCGAGCACATCTGAGATGGCGCCGATTTTGTTGTCGTTGACCCAACGAATGACTGATCGCGAGTTCTTGATCATCCCGATTTGCGGAGCATTGGGATCAACCTGATTGGCTGTATGAACTACCAATCCTTGTGCTTTGGCCGTTGCATCAAAATTGGAAAGAGAGGTAGCTGCCGTTGCAAATTGTTTTGCCTGATTGTAGTACTGTTCCCTTGTTGCATCGCTGGGCACTACGCGGATGGCTATGATGCCAATTTTGACTTTCGGGACAATGTCTCTTTGTTGCGTTACCTGAATTAATTGTATTCCTTGTGGTTCTTTGTCAACAATCACTTCGTTTTTAGCTGCTTGAAAAATTTTGTTGGCCAATGAAAGGTTAAATCCCATTTGAAGGAGATTTTGTTCCTGCACCCATCCAATTTCGCCGCCGTTGGCGGCTGTTTGTTGAACCCGGGAATATTTGCGTGCCAAGGTTGCAAAATCGGCTCCTGCGTTGATCGCTTTTTTGATGCTGTCAGCCAACATGGATGTGGCGGTATCGCTTTGTGCGGCAACAAAAATGTGTCGAATGTTCACCGAGTCGGGCAACATCATTTTGGGCTCAATAATTTTTGCCATTACGTAAGTGTCATTTTCTAATGTAGGGCCAAATACATCGCCTTTTTTGCCGTTAAAGGCAAAATCCTGCAGGAAAAGCGGAAGATCATCTTTGCTCAGCGGGGCATCAATGTATTTTGAGTCGGAATTGTTGTTGATCAACGTCACCAATTGATTGTCGGATGCCGATTCAAAATTGGCTTTGATGCTGTTCATTTTTTGTTCAACAGCGCTAAAATCGGCTTGTGACGGTTTAATTGGGATCAACACGTATTTGAAATCATTGTTGGCCTCCTGACGATATCGTTCGATTTGCTTTTTGTACAAGGCTTTGATTTCAGCATCCGATACGGTTACGGAACCATCGGGAATGGTGTAATATGGTTGCATGATGAAATTCATATCCACCGAGGTTTCATTTCGGTTGAAGGTGTATTTTGCATCCAAGGCATTGCTTGTGATGGTTTTGGACAAAAGGGTGATGTATTTTTGTTGTAAGGTATTGTCTTTAATCATCTTAACCCAAAAATCCCAATATTGTTCGTATTGTTTGACTTCGTCAGCCTGTTGCGGGTTGTTTTTTTGTGCGGCTTGATTGAGTGCAGTCAGAAAATTCAGTAAAGCTTGTTTGCTGAAAGTTCCTGTTTGTGGATCGATGAAAATACGACGACCTGTGATCAACGGGCTAATGTGATCGCCAATGGTTAAGTCGTTCATCTCTTCTTTGGTGACCGTGAGCCCTAATTCAGCTGCCTGTTGCCCGATGAGGGTTGAGTTGAGGAAATTGGACCAAACTTGTTCCCTGATTTGTTCGTTCATCTGGTCATTGCCGGTTTGTCCTGTCTCAATTTTGTAAACCGTTGTCAATTGATCGATTGCACTTTGAAATTCGGGATATTTAATGGTTTGCCCGTCGATGACCGCCAGCTTCATTTTTTGTTGACCCAAGAATGATTGACTTGAATTCAAAAAGTCACCAATAATAAATGCAAACATGGCTAACCCCACGGTTACTACCAACAATACACCTCTTCGTCTGATTCGTTCTAATGTTGCCATTGAATAATGTCTATTAAAAGATAATTTCTATTTGTTCTGTTTATTTCGAATGTGTCAACTGTTTCAATATGAGTAATTTGATTGTTGTATTTACTCTTTTGTCAACAAAGAAGCGTCATTCGAAATGTGGGTACGAATATACAAAAAAATGTTTATATTATCATCTTTTGAATGAATGGGTTATTTTTAGTTGTCATTCACCTATTAACACGTCAAAACCGTGCTCTTTTACCACTTGAGCAATGTGCATCAATTCCTCATGAGTAGCTTTGCGCAGTGTTTTCAATGGAGTTTCCCGATCGATGGTGTAAATCATGACTTGCTTGGGTTTGATTTGCTCCAGCGCCTTTATCCACAAGTTCATTTCTTCTTCGGTGGTATTGTCCACGATGTCATGGCCAGATTCGCCGTGTAGAAACATGGTTTGAATAATCACGTTGCCATTGAACCGTTGCAAGTGATCGATGAGCCACTGCGCCGTTATTTTTTTTGAAACGGGACGATTGAGCAATTGAATGGTACGATTGTTGGCCGAATCAAATTTTAAGATGTTTTTGTCCACTTTATTGAGCGCTTGAAACACCAGCGGATTGTCAATTTGTGTGCTGTTGGAAAGCACGCTGATACCTGCATTGGGGAAATAGCGGTTTCGGAGCGCAATGGTGTCATCAACGATCGACGCAAAATCTTTATGAATGGTTGGTTCTCCGTTGCCCGCAAAAGTGATGACATCCAATTCTTCATTTCGGTTTTTCATCTCCGACAGAGTTGTTTCAAGTTGTGTTCGCACCTCTTCGCGTGTTGGAATGATTGCTTGAGGATCTGTTCTGTTAAATCCACATTCACAGTAGATGCAGTTAAAGGTGCACACTTTAGCCGTAAGAGGCAAAAGATTAATTCCCAAGGAAATGCCGAGCCTTCTGCTTTTGATTGGCCCAAATATGATTCTGTCAAATAAAAATGTGGACATGGTTATGCGATTAAAATGATGGAAGCCGTTTCTTCCAATGCGGAATGGGAAAACCTTCCCTTTCCAGTTTTATGCTCATTTGATGTAAAAATGAAGTGGTTTCCTGTTGGGTCGAATGTTTAAAGCGTATTGTGGAACGGTTGATTTTAAATGTTCCATTGGGCAATGCGTTGCATGGCTTCGTGGGTTTGTTCATGTGAGCCAAATGCTGTGAGACGAAAATATCCTTCGCCGTGTGGTCCAAAGCCTACGCCCGGAGTTCCAACCACATGCACTTCATTCAACAATCGATCAAAGAATTCCCAGGCTGATATGCCGTTTGGCGTTTTTAGCCAGATGTAGGGCGCATTGACGCCGCCAAAGTGTTCGAGCCCTTTGTGCTGCATCCCTTGCCGAATGAGTTCGGCGTTGTGCATGTAATAGTGAATGGTTTCGTTGATTTGTTGTCTTCCTTCGGCAGAATAGACTGCTTCGGCAGCGCGTTGAACGATGTAGGCCGTTCCGTTGAATTTGGTGGTTTGGCGTCTGTTCCAAAGACGATTCAATGATATTTGTTCATGTTTTTTTGAGAAGGCTTTGACAGATTTTGGAACAACGGTGTAGCCACAGCGCAATCCCGTGAATCCTGCTGTTTTGGAAAAACTTCGAAATTCGACGGCAACATCTTTGGCTCCTTCAATCTCGTAAATGGAATGAGGCACATCGGCTTCGCGGATGAAGGCTTCATAAGCAGCATCAAACAAAATGATCGATTGATTTTCACGGGCATAATCTACCCATCTTTTCAATTCATGGTGTTTCAATGTTGTACCGGTAGGATTATTGGGATAACATAAGTAAATGACGTCCACTCTTTTTTCGGGCAGAGAAGGGATAAAATGATTTTCAGCGGTGCAGGCCAAATAGACCATGTTGCTCCATGCTCCTTTTTCGGTCAATGTGCCGGCTCTTCCAGCCATCACGTTGGTGTCCACATACACCGGATAGACCGGATCGGTCACCGCTATCACGTTGTCGATGCCTAAAATGTCGCCAAAATTGCCGGTATCACTCTTAGCACCATCGCTGACAAAAATCTCATCAGGATCCAAGTCAATGCCTCGCGCATTGAAATCTTGTTGAACAATGGTTTGACGTAAGAAATCATATCCTTGTTCAGGGCCGTAACCACGAAACGTGGAGGCTTGTCCCATCTCATCCACTGCCTGATGCAGCGCTTTGATCACGGCAGGAGCCAGTGGCCGGGTGACATCGCCAATTCCCAATCGGATCACATTGGCATTGGGATTTGCCTCTTTGAATGCGGCAATTTTTCGCGATATTTCGGAAAATAAATAAGTTTCTGAAAGAATGGTAAAATGATCGTTGATAAGTGCCATTGTTGATTTGAGTTAAAAAGTTAAGCGTTGGATCATTTTTGAGTAATGGATGATTCGGGGAAATAAGTTCCTTCAAAGACAGTGGTTGCCGGACCGGTCATGTACACATGATTGTCTGCTTCCGACCATTCGATGAACAAAGTGCCGCCGGTTAATTCCATGGTGACTTTACGTTCTGATTTGCCGTTCAAAACGGAAGCAACGGTAGCCGCACAAGCGCCTGTTCCACAAGCCAATGTTTCGCCCGATCCACGTTCCCAAACACGCATTTTCAAGTGATCGGGTGATAAAATTTGAACAAATTCCGTGTTGGTTCTGTTGGGAAAAAGCGGATGATGTTCAACCTTCGGACCGATTTTTGCCAAATCAAGTTGATCGACTTGATCTTCAAAAATGACAACATGCGGGTTTCCCATCGAAACGGCGGTGATGTTTACGCGTTTTCCATCCAATGCAATCGGAAAGTTAATCACCGTTTCTTCTTCAAGATGTACCGGAATCAATTTGGACGACAGAATGGGTTCTCCCATATCAACCCGAACCGTCGTTACTTTGCCGTTGTCGACGTTTAAGTTCAAGCGTTTTTGTCCCGACAAGGTTTCCAACGTGATGGATGTTTTGTTTGTCATTCCGTGATCAAATACATATTTTGCAATGCAGCGTGAAGCATTGCCGCACATTTCGGCTTCTGATCCGTCGGCGTTGAAAATACGCATTCTAAAGTCTTCTTTTTCAGAAGGTAAAATCAAAACCAATCCATCACCTCCGATGCCAAAATGACGATCGCTGATTTTAATGGCCAATGATGCAGGATCGTTGATGACTTCTTCAAATCCGTTGACGTAAATATAATCGTTGCCTGCACCGTGCATTTTAGTAAATTTCATACGTTTATTTTTAATATTAAAATGGTATGGAACTCGCCAAATTGTCTTTTTTTTGAGTATAAACTCTTTTAATGGCTCGTTTCATACGTTGACGTTTTTTGGTTTTTTTTGTTATATATAATTAAATGAAAATCAATTGTTTCTGTGAATTGAAAAGGTTTTTAGTTGGTGATTATTCTTCCCATGATTCGCCTGGGGTTACAATGGGCCGAATGTTTTTATGTTCATAATCGTTAATAAAAGCCTGATTTACTAATTTATTTCCTCCGGGTGTCGGATAGTTGCCCGAAAAATACCAGTCCCCATGATTTGACGGACAGGCTTTGTGCAGATTATCAATGGTTTGATAAATAATTTCAATGTCAATGTTACAATCATCAGGGCGTACCAATTCGGCAATTTTTTTGGAGATTTCTTCGTCGGTAAATGGGGAATAAATTTCTTTTACATAATTGATCATCAATTCTTTGGGAATATTTTCCTGTGCTTTGCTTTTTCGGTACACTTCGTCAATGATGTGGGTTTTGCCTTGTTCTTTGAGCAATGTAACAGCTGCCGTAAAGGCAATAAATTCACTCAATCGCGACATGTCAATCCCGTAGCAATCGGGATATCGTATCTGAGGCGAGGACGATACGATGATGATTTTGCGCGGATTGAGCCGGCTTAAAATTTTGATAATGCTCTGTTTCAGCGTAGTGCCTCTCACGATGCTGTCGTCGATCACTACAATGGAATCTTCGTTTTCCCGAACTATGCCGTACGTTACATCGTACACATGTGCTGCCAAATCATTTCTGTTGGCATCTTCCGTGATAAAAGTTCGCAACTTGATGTCTTTGATGGTCAATTTTTCGTTGCGAATGCGTTTTGAAAGCACCTTGTTGATGGCTTGTTCCGTTAATGATGCTTGTTGTTGAAGGGTCAAAATGGCATTGGCTTTTTGTTGATTCAAATGATCCTCCAAGCTTTCCATCATTCCGTAATAAGCGACTTCCGCCGTATTTGGGATGAACGAAAAAACAGTATGATCGAGATCATGGTTGATAGATTTCAAAATTTGAGGGATCAGTAATTTCCCCAGCATTTTACGTTCGCGATAAATGTCACTGTCGCTTCCTCGCGAAAAATAGATACGCTCGAACGAGCAGGGTGTTACTTGATCGGCCGTGCGTATTTGAGCAAGTTTGAAGCTGCCGTCTTTTTTAATAAACAATCCCCATCCTGCGGCAAGTTCTTTGACCTCCTCCGTCTTGATATTAAAAACTGTTTGAATGACAGGTCGTTCAGAGGTGGCGACAATCAACTCTTCGTTGGCAAAATAATAAGCCGGACGAATGCCCCATGGATCACGGAATACAAAAGCATCGCCACCGCCAGTCATCCCGGTAATCACAAAACCGCCGTCCCATATCTGAGTAGCTTCTTTTACAATACCAGTAAGATCAATCGCTTGTTCAATTTTTTCGTTCAAGGCATTCCCTGAAAATCCTTCCTGGCTAAACGAGTTGTAGAGACGTTCCACTTCCGTGTCCAATAAGCTGCCAAGTTGTTCCAAAATAATGAAGGTATCGGCATTGTGACGCGGGTGTTGGCCGTCGGCCACAATTTGATTAAATACTTCGTTGACATTGGCTAAGTTAAAGTTACCGGCTAAGCATAAGTTGCGGCTGCGCCAGTTATTGCGGCGCAAGAAAGGATGAGTATAGGCAATTCCTGATCGTCCAATGGTGCCGTAACGCAAATGTCCCATGTAAATTTCTCCAATAAAAGGAGCTTTTTCGAGTTGATCAGTATGATGTTGTTCAAACAAAGTAATTTGTCGGTTGATTGCATTGAAAGTTTCGGTGATGGCTCCTGCTCCTAAAGCCCTTTCACGAAAAATATATTCTTCTCCGGCATTGACATGAAGTTTAACCGTGGCAATGCCTGCACCTTCCTGCCCTCTGTTGTGTTGCTTTTCCATCAACAGGTAAAGCGCATTCAATCCAAACTTTTTGGTTCCATATTTTTTTTCGTAATAGGAAAGAGGTTTTAACAATCGAAGCAGCACAATGCCACATTCATGTTTGATGGGATCACTCATTTTTTTGTTTTATCGTTGGCAAAAATGAAATGTAAAAAAAGAATGTGCAAAGGTAGTTCATTTTTCATTTATTCTGAGCTCCTTTTTAACGAAATGGCTTCATTTGATTCATTTTAAGATCTATCAACGGCAAGATTAGAAAATGGTTAAGTTTCATCATAGCTTTACAATTGCGATGAAACGATCTTTTTGCTGCAATACTTTGCCAATATGTTTGAAACAATTTTCATGAAGGTTCCATGATAACAACTGTTAAGCACAAATGGAACGAATGTGTGCAGTATTTTGTTCAAGTTGGCACAGGATGAAATAAAATGTGTATCTTTGCGTCGTTATTTTATTAAAATTAAATAAGCACTTCGCTGTCTGACTGCTTTTCTTTTTGTGTAAAGTCTTCTTACTTCTGATTGCTTTTTATCCAATCATCCAAAACGAATGAGAAAAACAATTTTCATGGCAATGATTTTTTCATTGCTTGTTATCAGGGTTTTTGCTGGAGGTCTTCTGACAAATACCAACCAAAGTGTTCATTTTTTGCGAGAACCTTCGCGTGAAGCATCTACTGAAATTGATGCTGTTTACACCAATCCTGCCGGATTGGTATTTTTGACGGATGGGTTTCATTTGTCCATAACCAATCAGAGTGCTTTTCAAACCCGAACCATCACTTCAACCTTTGCTCCTTTTGCAGGCGATGGTGGAAGTGCCACCAAAGTATTTCGAGGAGAGGCTTCGGCACCGTTGATTCCAAGTTTTCAGTTTGCCTATAAAAAAGCGAACTATGTCATTTCCACTGCTTTTGGCATCACAGGAGGTGGCGGGGAAGCAACATTCAATCAGGGGTTACCCTCTTTTGAAGCGCCCATTTCCATGATTCCGGTATCGCTTAGTGCTGCCGGAGTGCCCACCACAGCATATTCCGTTGACGGTTACATGCAAGGGCGGCAATTCCTTTACGGTTTTCAGGTCAATGGTTCGTACAAACTGAATCATGCTTTTTCAGTTGCAGCCGGATTGCGTTTGAATATTGCCAGCAATGCTTATCAGGGTCATTTGCGAAATATTATGATCAATCCTCAACATCCTGTCTTAAATCCAACGGGAAACATGATGTCGGCTTCGCTCTTCTTTACCAATGCAGCCTCTCTGGCTACCGGAGCTTCAACTTCGTTGGCACCTATAGTTGATGCGGGATATGGAACCGCTACATTGGCACAATTGGAGGCAGCCGGTAAACTTTCGTCAGCTCAGGTAGCCCAATTAAGTGCCGGACTTGGAACCGATGTGAGCACTTTGCAGGTTACTCAGGTGCAAGGCCTTTACAATAAAGCGGCAGCTGCTTATTCAGCCAATGCGCAGGCTACTTCCGATAAATATTTAGATTGCACCCAAACAGGATGGGGCGTCACACCCATTATCGGTGTTGATTATCATGTGGCAAACTGGAATGTGGGAGTAAAATATGAATTTAAAACTTCGTTGAATATTCAAAACAATACCGTGATTGATGATACAGGTTTGTTCCCAAACGGAGTCAATACGCCCAACGATGTGCCTGCCTTATTGACATTGGGGGTTGCTTATCGGATTCCTCATCATTTCAATTTTTCTGTCGGCTATCATCACTTTTTTGATTCAGATGCTAAAATGGCCAATGACAAGCAAAAGTATATTCATGGCGGAGTGAACGAATATCTTTTTGGTGGAGAATACACCATCAATCAACTTTTCTTAATTAGTGCAGGAGCTCAAATTACCAGAACGGGGGTTACCGATCCCTATCAGAGCGATATGAGTTTCAGCTTGAATTCTTATTCAATCGGATTTGGCGGAGCTGTGAACCTGACTTCAAAACTTCGGCTCAATTTGGCCTATTTCTTTACCAATTATGCCAAATGGACCAAACAATCGTCTAATTATAACCATACCATGCTGGCCGGTACCGATGTATTCGATCGTACCAATAAAGTTTTTGGCATTGGGGTTGATTATAATTTTTAACGAATTTGCTTCCGTCGATCTTTCGGCAAAGAGATGAATGATTCTAAATAACAGAAGGTTCCGCTTGACGAATCTTCTGTTTTTTCTTTAAAATCGGCTATCTTTGTAGTTTTAATCAATCATCTACTTGAATAACATGAACATAACAATTCGCAAAGCCACACCGGAAGATTTTTCTTTTATTTTATCCATGATCAAGGAGTTGGCAACATTTGAAAAAGCTGCTGACAAAGTGACTAATCGCGTGGAACAAATGAAGGAAGAGCAAGATTTTTTTCACTGTCTGATTGCCGAAACGAATGATCACGAACCGGTAGCCATTGCCCTCTATTTTTTTGCTTACTACACTTGGGTTGGGAAATCGCTTTATCTTGACGATTTGTATGTTAGGGAGTCATATCGGAAACAAGGCATTGCCACTCAATTGTTGCACGCTGTTTTTGATGTGGCACGCCGTGAGAAATGTCATCGTGTTCGATGGCAAGTGCTAAACTGGAATGAAAATGCATTGTCACTATACCGTAAGTTCGGGGCAACCATTGATGCCGAATGGTCAAATTGCGATTTTAACGAAGAAGCAATTCAATTGATTCTTCTTTGAAAATGTTTGTTTATCAGGCATGAATCATAAAGCGCGACTTTTCTCCAGATCCCAATCTCCCTGGTTGTTTTTGATATTTTAATGATATCACATTGTTTTTAGCAATTTAAAATGATAACTTTACGATAACAAATCAATCATCATTTAAACTTTTGAAAACTTATGAGATCATTAATTGGAAAACAAGCTCCTCTATTTAAAGCGCCCGCTGTGATCAACGGGAAAGACATTGTACCCGATTTTTCACTCGAACAATTTATTGGTAATAAATACGTTGTGTTTTTCTTTTACCCTATGGACTTTACCTTTGTTTGTCCAACCGAGTTGCATGCATTTCAAGAACAATTGCAGGCTTTTGAAAAACGGGGTGTTCAAGTGGTTGGATGTTCCGTCGATTCAGAATATTCTCACCTGGCATGGCTGTCGTTGGACAAAAATCATGGCGGAATCAAAGGGGTAACATATCCTATCGTGGCTGATTTTTCAAAAACCATTGCCGAAAATTTCGGAGTGTTGGCTTCCGAAATTGATTACGATGAAGAAGGAAACGCCTATTCCATTGGCGATCCGGTCGCCTATCGCGGATTGTTCCTGATTGACAAGAAAGGAGTCATTCGCCATTGTGTCATCAATGATTTACCATTAGGACGAAGCGTTGATGAAGCACTCAGAATGGTTGATGCACTTCAGCATTTTGAAGAGTACGGGGAAGTTTGTCCTGCCAACTGGACGCAAGGCAAAGAAGCCATGAAAGGAACTACAGAAGGTGTTGCCGAATATTTAAGCAGGCATTAAACACTTAATTTTGATAAAAAAGAGGATTTTCAACGATTATATTGTTTGAAGATCCTCTTTTTTATTTCATTTTCAATCGAAATAGCCTTTCATGATTCCTCTTGGCGAATTGCGCACAAAAAGAATGATTTCGTCACGTTCTTTGGTGGCCGGCATTTCGGCTTCAATGTGTTCTAACGCAGTGGATGTGTTGAAGTTTGAGAGGTATAAAATGCGATACGTTTCTTGAATGTCCCGTATTTGTTCGTTGGTGAAACCTCTTCGGCGAAGTCCCACGGAATTGATACCACTGTATGAGATGGGTTCGCGGCCTGCTTTAACGTAAGGCGGAACATCTTTGTTTACTTTTGAACCTCCCTGAATCATCACATGTGCACCAATGTGCGTAAATTGATGAATGAGCGATCCGCCTCCAATGATTGCCCAGTCGCCAATTGTCACTTCACCCGCCAATTGTGTTGCATTGGACATGATGACATTATCGCCGATGGTGCAGTCGTGAGCTACGTGGCAATAGGCCATAATCAGACAATTTTTGCCAATAACGGTATGTCCTTTCGATGCAGTTCCGCGGTTGATGGTGACGCACTCCCGAATGGTGGTGTTGTCCCCAATAATGGCCGTAGATTCTTCGCCATGAAATTTCAGATCCTGAGGAATGGCACTGATCACGGATCCGGGGAAAATGGTACAATTTTTACCGATACGTGCCCCTTCCATAATGGTCACATTGGAACCGATATGGGTGCCTTCAAGAATCACCACGTTTTTGTCAATGGTGACAAAAGGCTCAATAACCACGTTTGAAGCAATTTTGGCTTCCGGATGAATGTATGCTAACGGCTGCTTCATCAATGTAATTTTTAATTAATGTAATGATAATCAATATATCAAATGCATCTATGTTAATTTTCTTTGTTTTTCGTAACCTGAGCCATGAATTCAGCTTCACAGACAATGCGATCGCCTACAAAAGCATATCCTTTCATGGTGGCGCATCCCCGACGGATGGGTGACAGCAATGACAAACGGAAAATAACCGTATCGCCCGGAACCACCTTTTGCCGAAATTTTACAGCATCAATCTTCATGAAATAAGTTGAATACAATTCGGGATTGTCCACTTGATGCAAGATCAATAATCCGCCTGTTTGAGCCATGGCTTCCACCAAAAGAACCCCTGGCATGACCGGTTCTGTGGGGAAATGTCCGTTAAAGAAAGTTTCGTTCACTGTGACATTCTTCAAACCGACAATCACGGATGAGGAGATGCTTAAAATTTTGTCCACCATTAAAAACGGCCAACGATGAGGCAGCATGCGTTTAATTTGATTGGTATCAAAGATTGGTTCTTTGTTGGGATCATAAACAGGAATGGGTACTTCCTGCCGTTTGATTTCTTTTCGGATTAATTTTGATACGGTGGTATTGATTTTATGGCCTGGACGTGTTGCAATGACTTTTCCAAGAAGCGGTTTGCCAATCAATGCCAGATCACCAATGACGTCGAGCAATTTATGTCGTGCCGGTTCATTGTCAAATTGCAATTCCGAGAGATAACCCAGCTCATGCACGTTTTTATGTGGATGATGTAACAGGTCGGCAATTCGGTTCAACTCTTCCTGATCAATCATTTCATCGTAAATCACTAACGCATTTTCCAAATCGCCTCCTTTGATTAGATCCATTTTGAGTAGTTCTTCCAACTCACGTACAAACACAAAGGTGCGGCAGGAAGCCACTTCGGAAGCAAATTGTGATAAATCGTCCAATACGGCAAATTGATTGTGAAGGATCGATGATTTGAATCCAATCAATGTTTGTATGCTGAAATGATCATCCGGCAGAATAACAATGGATGAGTGAGAAACAGGATCAACGTATTCTATTTTCTTTTTGACCACATAATATTCTTTTTCTGCATCTTGTTCAACGATGCCGGCTTCGTTGATTTTCTCAATAAAAGGTTTTGCGCTGCCGTCCAAAATGGGAAATTCAGGGGCATTCACTTCCATCAGACAGTTGTCAATTTCGGAAGCATACAAAGCAGCCATGGCATGTTCAATGGTGCTCACCTGTGCATTGTTATGTGTCAAAACGGTGCCACGAACCGTTTGGCTGACATATTCAGCTAAGGCTGGGATGGTTGGTTGTCCTTCTAAATCAATTCTTTTGATAACAAATCCGTGATTTTCGGGAGCAGGAAGAAAATGCAATTCAATATCCAATCCGGTGTGTAGTCCTTTCCCTGTAATGGAAAACGGGGTGCGTAATGTTTTTTGATTTGGCATGCTGATAAAAAATATAAAATACTGTTGGTCAAAGAAGTGTTTTGCGTAATGCTGCTATCTCTTTTTTTAAAGCATCCATTTCTTTCACAATTTCCGGTAATTTCCGAAACACAACGTATGCTTTATTGTATTGAACATGAGGCATGGCCGGAGCGCCCATGTAGGTTACATTATCCGGAATGTTGCTGATTACACCGGTTTGTGCGGCTAATTTGACATTTTCTCCAATGGTCAGATGGCCTGAAATGCCAACTTGTCCGCCAAACATGCAATTTTTACCAATCTTGACTGACCCTGCCACTCCGTTTTGAGCCGCCAGAACACTGTTTGAGCCCACTTCAACATTGTGAGCTATTTGGATCAAATTGTCTAATTTCACACCTTGACGAATGCAGGTGGATCCCATCGTAGCTCGGTCAATGGTGGTATTGGCCCCAACTTCCACGTCATCCTCCAAAACAACATTCCCAATTTGTGCAATTTTATCGTAACTACCTTCATTGTTGGGAGCAAAGCCAAACCCGTCAGCTCCAAGTACGGCTCCGGCATGGATGACGCAGCGATGACCAATGACGCAATCGTCGTAAATGCGTACGCCTGGATAAATGGTCACTTGGTCGCCAATGGTTACATGTTGTCCAATGTAAACATGTGGGTAAATCTTGACTTGTTTCCCTATTTTGACGTGATTGTCAATGTAAGCAAAGGCTCCAATATAAGCATTTTCACCTATTTCTGCCGAAGAGGAGATAAAAGCCAAAGAGTCAATCCCGTGATGTTCTTCTTTGGTACTGTTGACCAATTCCAACAATTTGGCTAATGCCTGGTATGCGTCATCTACTTTAATCAGTGTTGCCTGAATGGGATATTCCGGCGTAAAATCTCTGTTGACTAAAATAATAGAGGCTTGTGTTTGATAAACGTATTGGGTGTATTTGGGGTTTGCTAAAAATGTTAAGGTCCCCGGGGCAATTTCATCAATCTTCGATAGATTCGTGACGGTGACATGAGGGTTACCAACGAGTTCCCCTCCTAAAAAATCGGCTATTTGTTGAGCAGAATATTCCATTCGTCAAAATTTTTGCAAAGGTATAACAAATGTTTTGTGTCACAAACAGTGTGTCTTTAACACTTATTTATGGTTTTGCTCTTTTGCGCTTTGACCTTTCAATGTTGCCTTCAGTCTCTATCTTTTTTTTATTTGTTTTGTGTCGTAAAATGAAAGTTCTTTGATCCGATCATTTGTTGGTAATAACTTCTTTTCCACACAATTTCACATCTATGCTCGCCCGACAATTATCAAGCGTTTTGTTTTGTTGAATGCTTTTTGAACATCGAAAGTGAATCGGGTTTTATTTTCAACAATTGTTTTGGGGTTAAATTTAAAATGCTGATAATCTATATTATGTGTATTTTTGTTTGAATGGCTGAAAAATAATTGTTGTTGTGGAGGATGTTTTAAACGAATAAATTTCAAGATTTATATTTAACATAAAATATCTAAATTCAGAAGGGCTGTTCGAAATTTGTGTTTATTTAACAAAGCAACTCTTTTGATCATTATTGGAGGATGAAAACAACATTACCTTTGTTTATAACGTTGAAACAGAATGTTTATTGTTTGTTTGTTGGGCTTCTGCGTCGTTTTGAATTCGCATCTTTGTAAGTGTGCAAATGTAATAAAAATTATTTTTGTGTCGGGTTGATTTGCTCGGTCAAAGTGGAAAAAATCTTGACCGAAATTGCAAATAGCGATATTTCAATGGCTTGATTGAATGAATTGGAATATGAGGAGTTTTCTTAATCGGATGAAAAGGAGAGTGGACGGAGAAAAACCAACACTTGACGAAGCCTCTATTTGATTGATGCTCCTCTTGCGGTCAGTGTATTGCAATGCCAAGAACATTTCGTGGAAAAAGGAGTATATTTGCTTTTAAAAAATAAACATCTCAAAACTTTTTACTATGAACAAAATTGTTGAGCGTTTGGTTGCCTTGCGTCTGTCAATGCGTGAAAAAGGCATTGCCGCGACGATTATCCTGAGCAATGATCCTCATGCTAGCGAATATGTGGCCGATTATTGGAAAGAAAGAGCTTGGATTTCGGGATTTACGGGATCTGCCGGTACGGTGGTCGTCACCTTGGAAGAAGCAGGTTTATGGACTGATTCCCGTTATTTTTTGCAGGCAGAACAGCAATTGGCCGAAACCGGCATCACTCTTTTCAAAGACGGTTTGCCTTCTACTCCATCCATCACTGATTGGTTGTCGCAAAATTTGACTCCTCAAAGCAAAATTTCCATCAATCCATTTCTTTTCTCGGTGTCCATGGTTGAATCCATGCGTCATATCTTTGAAGATTTCGGCTTATCGCTGGTGACTCAGTACGATTTGATTGCCCCCTTGTGGAAAGATCGTCCGCCTCTTCCCACAGATCCCATTATGCTTTTTGCCGTCGAATATGCCGGTAAGACGACTCGGGAAAAATTGATCATGGTGCGCGAGGTGATGAAACAAAAGAAAGTGACGCGCTATATTGTAACTGCATTGGACGAAATTGCCTGGTTGTTCAATATTCGGGGGAATGACGTGGCATATGTGCCTGTTGCGCTTGCCTATGCGGCCATTGATACCGATTCGGCAACGCTGTTTATCAATCCTCAAAAAGTCTCGTTGCAGGTGGCCGATGCTTTGAACGAACAAGGAGTTTCCATTCAACCTTACAACGGAATATTTGACTACATCAGGCAATTGCATGTGGGAGAACGCATCTTGATGGATCAAAACAAAGCAAATTATGCCTTATTTCAGGAAATTGCTTCGCATTGTCAGGTGTTGACGGCGTCTTCGCCGGTGCTTACGATGAAAAGTATCAAGAACGAAACGGAATTGCAAGGCATTCGTCAAGCCATGATCAAAGACGGCATTGCTTTGACACGCTTTTTCATGTGGTTGGAAAAAGAGCTGAATACCGATGCGCTAACCGAGATGTCGATTGCTGAACGTCTGAAGGAGTTTCGAGCTCAACAACCTTTGTTTCAAGGTGAAAGTTTTGGAACCATTGCTGGCTACAAAGAACATGGCGCTATTGTTCATTATTCGGCTACACCCGAATCCAATGCGACATTGCATGCCGAGAGCTTTTTACTGCTCGATTCCGGAGGTCAATATCTTAACGGAACGACGGATATAACCAGAACGATTGCTTTAGGACCGCTTTCAACGCAGGAAAAAACAGATTTTACCTTGGTGCTCAAAGGTCACATTGCTTTGGCAACGGCCAAATTTCCAACCGGTACGCGAGGATCTCAACTCGATATTTTAGCACGCAAGGCTCTTTGGGATCATGGAATGAATTATGGACACGGCACCGGTCATGGCGTTGGGCATTTTCTGTCGGTTCATGAAGGGCCTCAATCGATCCGCATGGATGAAAATCCTACGCAATTGGCCCCGGGTATGGTTATTTCCAATGAACCCGGTTTGTATCGTGCTAATCAATACGGTATTCGTATTGAAAATTTGGTAGCGGTCCAAGAAGCTGAGTCAACCGAGTTTGGCTCTTTTCTTGAATTCGAAACGTTGACATTGTGTCCTATTGATGTTCACGCCATTGAGTTTAATTTATTGACCCAAAATGAAAAGGATTGGCTTAACGCTTACCATCAAAAGGTCTTTGTGCTGCTTTCCCCTCATTTGAATCAGGAGGAAAAAGTGTGGCTGGAACATAAATGTCAGTCCATTTGAAAATTGTGCTTTCCTTTTAAAGCGAAAAAAACAAAGCCTTGAAATCGTTTTTGAATTTCAAGGCTTTGTTTTATTTTGTTAAGTGATTCAGGGAAAATGGATTAGTGTGTGGCCGAAAGAAAAAATCGGTTCCAACGGATGTTGGCTGGAAAACTTTTGTCTTTGTTCAGCGACAACCAGACGAATAGCGGTTGTCCCACAATGTGATCTTCGGGAACAAATCCCCAATAACGAGAGTCGGCCGAATTGTCTCTATTGTCACCCATCATCCAATAATAGTTCATTTTGAACGTGTAGCTTGTTGCTGGTTTGCCGTTGATGAACACCACGTTGTCTTTTACCTCCACCCGATTTTGTTCGTAGGCTTGAATAATGCGTTGATATAAAGGCAGATTAGACGTGTTGAGGGCAATGGTTGCTCCTTTTTTGGGAATCCATATTGGCCCATAATTGCCTCTAGTCCATCCTTTCCCATAGCCGAGCGGAAAAACATCACCGCCCATCCAATCGGGTTCGCATTTAATGGAAAGCACCATCGGCATGGATTTGAGTTTTTCGTAAGCTGTCCTTGTGAGCGGAATATCATAGACCGGTAAAAATTGACCTTCGGCATTTCGACGAAATCCTAATGGAGCTAAAATGAAATCATTATCTTGGCTTTGAGTAATCAGTTGCCTGTCATCTTTGCTCACATGCAATGAGTTGAAAATGTCATTGGTAAGAAATTCACCATTGGTTTGTACCAAATAATTATATTGCACTCCAGGTTCGTCGTAAAGTGGTCTTCCATCAATATAGATCTGGTTTTGAATGATTTGAAGCGTGTCTCCGGGAAGTCCGACACATCGTTTGACATAATTTTCGCGTCGATCAACCGGTCGATACATGATTGGACCATATTCCTGAGGATTGGCGCGAACAATTTCGCGTCCAAACCGATAACATTGTGCGACAGTGGGATGAGCGGTTGGATTTTGTGATTTTAAGAATGCATATCCTTCTTCGTAACAGCTTGTGTAGTAGTCGGGATTTTGTTTGAGCAAGGCAATGGTGTCGCCGGCCGGAAAATTAAATACTACAATGTCGTTGCGTTTGACATGTCCGAAACCTTTAAGCCGATGATATCCCCATTCGGGTTTGTCAAGGTACGATTTGCAATTGAGAATGGGGAGTGTGTTTTGAACCAACGGAAAAGCGATCGGCGTGTTGGGCATGCGAGGGCCGTAAGCCACTTTGGAAACAAATAAAAAATCTCCCACCAGAAGGGTTTTTTCTAATGATGAAGTGGGAATTTGATAGTTTTGGAAAAAGAATAAGTTGATGATGTATACGGCAATCAATGCAAACACAATGGCGTCAACCCATTCCATCACTTTGCGCACTGCGCGGTTTTTGCTTTGTTTCCACCATGTCCAATGGATGATTTTTGAAATGTAAATATCAAAAATGAATGGCAAGAGGATAAGAACCCAAAGATTACCGATCCAAATCGTAAAAAGAATGCAAATAATTGCTGCAACGGCAAATTTAATCCATTGCTTGAAAGGTTGCTGTTTCATTTGTCAATTTTAATTTTTAACATTAAAGAGGTGTGGAATTCGCCAAATAGTCATTCTCTTGAACATAAGCGTTTTTTTTGTTCATTTCACATCGGGAAAATTGGTTGAAAAACGTCATCGTCGATGGTGCAATGATGTTTTATCTGTTGATTTTGAATGCTTATCGGTTTGCAAAAATACAAAAGAATGTTCAAGCTGCCAATTAAATGAGCTGGTTGATTGGTTTGAAATGTTCCAATAAATGGATCTCATTCTTTTTGTTTGGAGTCAATGATGATGGTAACGGGGCCGGCGTTTTCCAAAGCAACGTTCATGTCAGCGCCAAAGATCCCTTTTTGAATGGGGTTGACCGCCTGTTCCGCGACAAGATCGCAAAATTTTTCGTACATCTCAATGGAAAAAGGGGGCTTGGATGCACGAATGTATGACGGACGATTCCCTTTTCGGGTTGAAGCGTACAACGTAAATTGACTGATGATGAGGATTTCTCCGCCTACCTCGTTGACTGATCGATTCATCACACCCTGTTCGTCGTCAAAGATTCGAAGTTGAACCATTTTTTTTGCCAGCCATTGGCAATCGTCCGGATTGTCGCTATCTTCAATGGCCACAAACACAACCATTCCTCGAGAAATGGAAGCAATGATTTGTTTTTCCACACTCACTGATGCGTAGTTAACACGCTGAATAACGATTCTCATATTGTTTGGCGATATCATTAGGAAGTGCAATTTCTGCACATTTCAAATTGTTTTCTGTTTGTTAAAATGGCTTTTCGAAATGCTTTTGCTTTTTCATTGTGCCAGATTTCAAGAAATGAGGCGTCACGAAGATTACCAAATGTATGTTCTGCATTTTTATCGAAACAACACGGAAGGACGTCGCCCGAAGCGCTGATCACGGCACTGCTCCATTGTCGCCAACAGCGATTTTTGAGCCGCTTTTTCATCGTCCAATTTCCCTTGCGGTCTTTTTTGTAACGAGCAAAGCGTGAACGGGATGGAATCCATGCTTCCGTGCGATCCCATTCAATTTGAGCGGTCTTCAGCGAAAATGAATCAACCTTTAACTCGTTGACTTTTTTTTTGAACGCACTGATTTCGTGTTCGTTGTGTTTCATTACAATCATTTGGGCTTCAATGAATGGTGTTTTAGTCTGGAGTTTCTTTTTCCAGGCATTTAAATAGGTAACGGCATCCACTGTTTTTTGCAGGTTGCCGCCTTTTCGGTAGGTTTCATAAACTTTCTGAGTGATGCCGTCCAACGAAATGATCAGATGATTCAACCCCGAATTGACCAATTCTCTTGCTTTTTCATTGGTGATCAATTGCCCGTTGGTTGAAATCATGGTGAAAATCTTTTTGTCGTGAGCATATTGTATCATTTTTGCCAGAGAAGGATGAAGCAACGGCTCTCCTTGAAAGTAAAGCATCAAATAGCTGATGTGAGGGCTCAACTCATCCACAACGTTGGTGAACAGGGCTTCGTCCATGAACGTTTTTGCCCGCGTTAATGAACCGTTCCCTACCGGACATTCAGGGCAACGTAAGTTACAGCTGTTCGCCGGTTCAATGGAAACCGAAAGGGGGGCAAGCGGTCTGAATGGCTTTTTGAATGCCACCGATAGCAGATATGTCCAAAAAAGCTGTAAGACCACGAATCCTCGATGTAATGAAAATGAAAATGCGTGAGAGAGGATCTTCATAAGATGCAATTAATATCAAAAAATAAATTTATAGCGCTAAATTATGTTAAATATATAGTTTTCTCTTTCCTTGTTATAGTTCGTTTTTGTGCAAATCATACATGGAATATATTGAAAATCAGTTTTATAACAATTCATTCATTGCCTCAACGAACTTACGGGATAAAACTGAAAACACAAAACACTTTTTTTGTTAATTGTTTCTGCTTATATTTGCTTTCAAAATGTGGCAAACGTTTATTCACTTAATCCAATCATTATTGTTATGAAAAAAGGAATTTATTTTATTGTGGCGGCTGTTCTCGCATTCGTCTTTTCGTCATGTGCGCCAAAGCCGATGGGAGCTTTAGATCCAAGCTTATTTAGCACGAATCCCAATCCTCTCGAAGAAAATGGTGGTAAAGTAGTAGCAACCATCACGGGGAAATTTCCACCAAAATATTTTGATGAAAAAACCGTGGTTGTCGTCACTCCGGTTTTAAAAACTTCAACAGGTAATGAATACAAAGGTACGCCGGTTTCTTACCAAGGTGAAAAGGTACAAGGCAACAATCAACAAATTTCTTACCAATTGGGCGGAACATTCACGCAAGGCATCAATTTCGTTTACAAACCCGACATGGCTAAGAGTGAATTATTCCTTGAATTTTCAGCTACCCGCGGAAAAAAGACTTATGAAATTCCTTCGGTAAAAGTAGCTGATGGGGTTATTGCTACTGCCACTCTGGCTGCTGCAAATGCCGAAAACCTCAATTCTCCGATTGTTCCCGATAAATTTCAACGGATTATTCAGGAAAAGCAAGATGCCAACATCATGTTCTTAATTCAACAGGCCAATTTGCGTCCGAAAGAATTAAAACAAGCTGATTTGGTCGATTTGATCAAAAAAATCAAAATAGCTCAGGATTCAGCCAATTTGAAAGTTAATGATTTTGGCCTTCACTCCTATGCTTCTCCTGATGGAGGAATGAAAATCAACGAACCGTTGTCTTTGCAACGTGAAAAGAACACGAAAAAATACCTCGACGAACAAATGAAGAAATTGAAAGCAAACGTTAGTTTGGATGCTACTTACACTGCTGAAGACTGGGAAGGATTTAAAAAACTGATGGAGGCTTCAAACATTCAGGACAAAGAAGTTATTTTGCGCGTTCTCTCCATGTACGACAACGATCCTGATCGCCGTATGGCTGAAATTAAAGATCTTTCTGCTGTGTTCCAAACACTGGCTAAAGACATTTTGCCTCAATTGCGTCGTTCGAATGTTTCGTTGACTTTGGATGTCATTGGAAAATCCGACAGCCAAATTGCCAATTTAGCTCAAACCATTCCAAGTCAATTAAGTGTTGAAGAATTGTTGTATGCCGCTACATTGACCAACGATCCTGCTCAAAAAGCCGCTATCTATCAAAAGGTCATTGATATTTATCCCAACGACATGCGTGGTTACAATAACTTAGGAACCATCTATTTTAACAAGGGTGATTACGATCAGGCCGCTCGTTTGTTTGCCAAAGCTTTAGCCATTCAACCCAATTCACCGCAAGCCAACTACAACATGGGTATTGTCTCTTTGGCACAAGGCGATTCCGCAAAAGCTGAACAATATTTGGGTAATGCCGGCAATTTAGGTGGCAACGATGTCAATCAGGCTTTGGGCATTATTTATCTGCAACAAGGTAATTACGACAAAGCTAAATCAGCATTTGGCGATGCAGCTACCAATAATGCTGCATTGGCACAAATCCTGACAAAAGATTACAGTGCAGCACGCAATACCTTGAGCAATGTCAAAAATCCTGACGGTGAAACCGCTTATTTGATGGCCATTGTTGGTGCAAGAACCAATGATCGTCAACTGGTTTATGACAGCATGCGTAAAGCTGTAGCAATCAATCCTGCATGGGGCAAAAAAGCATTAACCGATGCAGAATTTGCTAAATATTTGACAGACAATGATTTTATGAATATTATCAAATAAAGTTTCTTCTGAATGAACGAAAGGAGGTTGCATTTTCATGTAGCCTCTTTTTTTTTCCCTTTTTGTGAGGTAATTCAAAATTTGACAGGAACATTTCCTCCTTTACTGTAATGCTTCATCAAGAAAAGAAAGTAAGTTTGAGAAGTGGGTATGAGATGTTTTCGACGTGTTGTGTGGCGTGAATAAAAAACGCCAACTGCTTATTCATAAGCAATTAGCGTTTCCCGTTGAGGTCAGTGGCGGACTCGAACCGCCGTGGAAGGTTTTGCAGACCTCTGCCTGACCACTCGGCCAACCGACCATAAAAGTGCCACAAAGATAATAATTTTCTTCAATGTGACCAAATTTCCGTTTGCTATTTCTAGGAATTCAAACATCCATGTTATTCTGGTGGAAACCATTTTGTATGTGAAATCCGAGGGCGATTATGTGCTTATTTTTAGCGAACAGGGCAAGTTTATTAAAGAATAAACGATGAAATACCTTGAACAGCATTTGCCTTCTCAGATGTTTGTTCGGATTCATCGTTCTTTTATTGTTAATGTGAAAGCCATTTCCCGCATCGAATCTTATGGGAAGAATAGACAAACGCTTATTCTTAGGACAGGCGTTCAGCTCAACATGAGTGTTGTTGGTCATCTTGCATTGAAAATGTTGTTGCATTTATAAATGAGGGTTAAGTTTGCTCATCTTTCAAATTTGATCATTACGGAGACCGGTAAACTTGGAAACTTTCTATATTTTATAGTTTCCATTAAAACGCAGATATTCAAGATATAAAAAATCAATTATTAAATATTAACTTTATTGGTTGCCCTTTTAGCTGAAATCTCTTGTATCTTTGCTTCATCTTTTTGGAGTTGGAGTAAATGGATGAGATAAAAGATCAAATTTTGCAGGCGGCTTCCCGAATGTTTCTTCAGTACGGGTTAAGAAGTGTGACCATTGATGAGGTATGCAATGAGGTGCATATTTCAAAGAAGACCTTTTATAATTATTTCAGGCAGAAAGAAGAGTTAATTGAGATGGTGTTGATGAATCAATGTGAAGTCCAAAAACAAAAGCAGCACAAAAAGTATTCTGTTTTTGACGATCCTTCATTGAATGCCATTGATAAACTGGTTTTGGCCTTTAAGCATTGGAAACAGGATTCATCGGCGCCTTCCATGACTTTTGTGTACGATTTGGTGAAATATTATCCCGAAATTCATGCCAAGATGTTGGAACGGCAGGAGCAGGATGGCAAAGAAGCTACCAAAAAATGGATTCAACAGGGAATTGATGAAGGGTTGATTCGTACGGATGTTGATGCCGATTTGTTAGCCATTTACATTCAGTTTCAGTTTAGCAAAGTGCTTTCGGAGCTGATTGGAAAGTCGGATATAGGCGTGAACGCCATTATTGAATTTTTGCTCGACAGCAACATTCGGGTTTTAGTCAACGAAAAAGGATATCGCTATTATCAATTAAAATACAAGCAAAAATACCCGACCTTAAGCTCCGTTCCTTCAGATAAAGAAGAAGAAAACACTCCCCATTCAAATTTTTATTGGGCATCACCTTCCGAGTCGGAGAAAGAATCTTGATGCCGTGTAAAATGATTTCATGATTCATTATAAAACAATCGATTATGGTTTTTAAAAAAAGAGGAATACTTGTTTTCATGCTTTTTGCAAGTCTGCATGTTGTTGCGCAGGACACACTGAAACTTTCCTTGCCTGCCGCGCGTGAATATGCTTTGAAATACAATCGCACTTTGATTGCATCGGGATTAACGCTGCGTCAGACCCAAAGTCAACTATGGGAATCGGTTTCGAAAGGATTGCCTCAGTTTTCGATTACGGGATCGTATCAGAATTACTTGGGAGCCACAGCTGATTTTCAGGGAATGCTTCTAAAGTTTGGTCAAGCCGGTTCCATGGATGCACAGGTGAATCAAATGGTGTTTAACGCCGGCTTTTGGGTAGGGTTGAAGTTGGCCAAGCTCAATGAAGAAATGGCAAAAACCAATCGCAGAAAGAGTGAACAAGATGTGATTCAACAAGTCACATCATCCTATTATGCCATCTTGGTCGGTCAAAAATTGGGAACGTTGTTGCAGCAAAGCAAACAAAATCTTCAGGATGTGCTGATCAAAACGCAGGCCATGGTACAAGCCGGTGCGGCAACTCAAACCGATGCCGATCAGATAGAAGTTCAACTGGCTTCGACGGAAGATATGATTAAATCGAATGAGCGGCAGGTGGAATTGGGCTACAACATGCTTCGCATTCAAATGGGAATACCTGCTGCAACAGTATTGATTCTCAAAGATTCGTTGTCGGAATACTTGAACGATCAACAAAGTTATGCTTTGTTATTGCAAAAATTTGCGGTTAATACAAATCCGTCGTTTTTATTGTCGCAAAAACAGGTGGAAATCGCACACCAGCAGCTTCGGCAAACTCAGGCGTCATGGCTGCCATCTATATCGGTTTTTTACGATTACACTTATAAATACATTAAACCGCAATTTGATTTAACGCCCAAAAGTTATGTTGGACTGCAAGCATCGTGGCCTTTGTTTTCCAGCGGAGGAACATTGTCGCGCATCCATCAGGCTAAATTACAAATTAAAATCAATCAAAATAACTTGGCTGCATTAACCGATCAACTCGAAGTACAGGATCAACAAGCACGGTTCAATTTACGCAACGCCATGGACAATTTACAAACTCAAACCCGCAGTTTAGACGTTGCGCATCGGGTGTTTAACGATGTTGTGCGAAAACATGACCACGGCATGGCAAGCAGTTTGGATGTGACCAACGCTTCGTCCAATCTCATTCAGGTGGAAACGAACTACGTCAACGCCATGTATAACGTGTTGGTTGATCAATTGCAAATTGAAATGTTGTTAAACAAGTTTTGAGTCGAAACGTTTCGGCATGTACAGTTAAAAACAAGCGATGCAAACGAAGAAACATGTCGAATGTTCATTCTATAAACCAGTTTGATCAAATGACGCAACGTTGTTTTCAATGAACGCGTTCTGTTCCTTTGAATCAAAAATTATGATTGATGTATGGAACAAATCTTGTTTTGTACAGGATAAGGTTCATGCTTTTTACACCAATAAAAACAGTTTAGTATGACAAAAATTTCTTATTCTCTGATGTTCACGGCACTGCTGACGATAGCCGCAGGATGTTCAAAAAGCACTCAACAAAAGTCATCCAATGTGGTTCAGAACGTTGAAGTGATGACTTTAAAAAAACAAATGATTGAAAAAACGCTTGAGTTTCCATCTGTATTGGAAAGTAAAGAAGAGGTCAATTTGGTGCCGGCGCAGCCTGCAAAGATTGATCAGATCCTGGTAAAGATTGGAGATCATGTCAAACAGGGACAATTGGTTGTCAAAATGGATCCCACACAGCTTATAACGGCACAAATTCAGTTTAACAACCTTGAAAAAGATATGGAGCGTGTTGAAGCGTTGCGTAAATCGGGGACTATTACGCAGCAATCTTATGATCAGACCCGCTCACAGTACGATTTAAATAAAACCAACCTCAAATACATGGAGAAGAATGTGAATTTACGTTCGCCCATTTCGGGTGTGGTCACTGCAAAAAATTACGAAGATCAAGAAATGTATTCGGGTTCGCCGGTTGGACAGAGCGGTAAGGCGGCCATCATTACCATTGATCAACTGAATCCGTTGAAAGTGTTGGTTGACATCCCCGAATCTTATCTTCCTCAACTTTCGGTCGGAATGAAAGTTTCCATTTCAACCGATGTATTTCCCAATAAAACTTTCCCGGCTCACATCATTCGCATCTATCCTACGATTGATCAATCTACCTTGTCGGTAAAAACGGAAGTAGATGTTCTCAATGGTCAGGAACTGCTGCGTCCTGGCATGTTTTGCAGGGTGACCATCGATTTGGGGAAGGTCAATGCATTGGTAGTCCCATATCAAGCTGTTCTTAAGTTGCAGGGATCGGACGAACGGTATGTCTTTCTTAATCAAAACGGTCGCTCCAAACGTGTGATTGTCAAGTTAGGTAAGCGATTTAACGATCAAACCGAGATCATTTCCGATCAAATCAAAGAAGGAGACCAATTGGTTGTGGTTGGTCAAAATCGACTCATCGGAGGCGATTCGTTACACATCGTTCATTAACAAATGCTTAATTTCTTTTGAAACGATTCCTTTATGAGTATTTATAAATCATCAGTAAACAATCCGATCACCACGATGATGATCTTTACGGGGATCATCATTTTTGGATTGTATTCGTTAACGCGCCTTCCGATCGACTTTTATCCGAAAATGGATTTGCCGATGATTTCGGTAGTGACCACTTACAACGGCGCGAACGCTTCGGACATTGAAACCAACATTACCAAGCCTTTGGAAGATGCCTTAAACAGCATTGAGGGACTAAAAACGCTGACTTCCACGTCGCAGGATAATCTTTCGGTCATTACTATGGAGTTTGAATGGGGAACCAATCTGGATGAGTCCATGAATGATGTGCGAACGGCTATTGACGGCGTTTATCCCAATTTGCCTGACGGATGTCAACGGCCTGCCGTCATTAAATTCAGCACCAGCATGATGCCGATTTTGATGTATTCGGTGACGGCGCAGGAAAGTTACCCCGGTTTGTCAAAAATCATCAACGATAAGATTGTCAATCCATTGAATCGTATCGATGGCGTTGGTTCGGTAACCATGAACGGTGCTCCACAACGAACCATTTATGTGGATGTGGATAAAAATAAATTGGCTGCTTATCATTTGAGCATTGAACAAGTGGGAAATGCCATTGGGGTGCGCAATGTGAACACACCATCGGGAGATATTAAAATGGGAACGATGGATTATCAATTGCGCATCGAAGGACAATTTAAGGAGAGTAATGAGATTCGCAATGTGGTGGTAGCCACTCAAAATGGTGCTCAAATCTTGGTCAAAGATTTGGCTACAGTGCGCGATACGTTGAAAGATGCTACCATGATTACCAAAGAAAACGGTAAAAACGGCATTCAACTCATGGTGTTGAAGCAATCGGGAGCCAATACCGTTTCGGTAGCTAACGATGTGAAAGCCATGATGAAACAAATTGTCAAGACATTGCCTTCCGATGTCGAAGTGAAAGAAGTGTTCAATTCAGCCTCTTTCATTCAAGGGTCAGTGACCAATTTGTCGGATGCATTGCTTTTTGCTTTGATATTTGTGGCAGGCGTTGTGTTCTTCTTTTTAGGCCGATGGCGAGCCACGTTTATCGTCTTGTTAACCATTCCGGTTTCGCTTATCACAGCGCTTATTTATCTGTCCTTAACCGGCAATTCATTGAACATCATTTCGTTGTCATCTCTTTCCATTGCCATTGGGATGGTTGTTGACGATGCCATTGTGGTGTTGGAAAACATTACCAAACACATTGAGCGAGGTACCAGTCCGCGTGATGCTGCTATTTATGCGACAAACGAAGTGTGGTTGGCTGTTATTGTGACAACGATGGTGGTGGTGGCGGTCTTTTTGCCGTTGACCTTCATCAGCGGAATCACAGGGGTGATGTTTAACCAATTGGGTTGGATTGTCTCCATAACAGTGGTTACTTCCACGTTGGCAGCCATTACCATTACACCGATGTTGTCGTCGCGGTTGTTGAAGTTGAAAGAACACTCAGAACAGTCGGTTTCCCGTTTCAGTTGGGATCACACCGTCGGGAAATGGCTTGAACGCTTGGATCATCGATATGAACGTACGCTCCATTGGTCTTTGGGACATAAAAAATGGGTCTTGGGTGGAGCCGTGCTCATTTTAGGAATATCGGTCTTTTTAGCTCAATTTATTGGGACGGAGTTTCTGCCAAATTCCGATCAGAGCCGCTTGCAGATAACGGCTCAGCTGGCTCCGGGAACGCGCGTGGAAGTCACTTCGCAAACAGCCCGAAAGATTGAACAGATTCTGGCTCAAAAAGCGCCTGAAGTGGAATTGGTCACCACAGCCGTGGGTGCTAATGATCAAGGAGGAATTGCTGCAATCTTCAATTCATCAGCCGGCAGCAACATCATCAACATGACTGTGCGTCTAAAACCCATTGAGGATCGCAAACGTTCCGATGTGCAAATTGCCGATGCCATTCGGCCTTACATTGCTCAAATGCCTGAAGTGATCAATTATCACATTGCCACGGGAGGAATTTCTTTTGGGACTTCTTCCACGTTCGATATTGAAATTTACGGATATGATTTTAATGAAACCAATCGATTGGCAAAGCAAATAAAACAGTCAGTGGAAGGATTGGAAGGTGTTCGCGATGTTCAGATCAGTCGAAAGGATGATCAACCTGAACTCGAAATTTCGTTGGATCGGCAGAAATTAGCCATGTACGGATTAACCAACGTGGGGGTTTCCACCATGATTCATGATTTTGTTAATGGAATGACAGCCAGTAAGTTTCATGAAGAAGGAGATGAATACGACATTATTGTTCGACTGAAGGGAGATGCCCGAAATTCTATCACCGCATTGCAGGAAATGCTCATTCCGACGCCACAGGGTCAAAATGTTGCTTTGAAAGAATTGGGAACCATTACTGAATATTGGGCACCGCCAAACATTGATCACAAAGCCAAGCAACGGATTGTGACGGTTTCCATTACGCCGGTTAATGTCTCTTTGGATAAATTGGCTACGGAAGTGAAGGGTGTGATTGCAAAATTGAATGTTCCATCGGATGTGCAAATTGTGTTGGGCGGGATGTACAAAGATCAACAGGATTCATTCAGGGATTTGGGTTTGTTGCTTGTTTTAGTCATCTTGTTGGTATTCATTGTGATGGCATCACAGTTTGAGTCGTTTTCCAAACCTTTTGCCATCATGTTTTCCATTCCGTTTGCCTTCACCGGGGTCATTCTTGCTTTGTTGATCACCGGAACAAACTTGGGGATGATTGCGGCATTGGGATCGGTGCTGCTGGTGGGAATTGTGGTCAAAAACGGTATTGTGATGGTCGATTTTATCAATTTGCTTCGTGACAGAGGATTGGCATTGAACGAAGCCATTGAAAAAGGAGGACGTTCGCGTTTGCGTCCCGTATTGATGACTGCTTCGGCCACTTTCTTAGGAATGGTTCCGATGGCTTTAAGCGTTGGTGATGGAGCTGAAACCTGGACTCCAATGGGAATCACGGTTATTGGAGGATTGATTTTTTCAACGCTTGTGACTTTGATTATTGTACCAGTCATGTACGCCATTCTGTCAAAACGCGGCGAGCGGGACAAAGAATCGTTGGTCAGAAAAGAATTCCATTTTATGGACGATTTATTGGATAAAGATTAAACCACATGAGTTTTTCTTGGAAAGAATTAAAAATGAATAAAAAAATGATGTTGTGCGAATGAAAGTTTCGTCTGATCATTACAATTAAAATCATTAACGAATGAAACGAGCCAATAAAAAACCTATGTTCAGGAGAGTGATCCTTTGGCGAGTTCCATACGACCTTTAAAAATCAACCATTTACGTATGAAAGCAGTATATATTGTTTTTAATCAGTCAAATACTGAACGGGTAAAGTTTATGCTCGATAAATTGTCGGTTCGTGGTTACAGTTGGTGGGCCGATGTTCAGGGGCAGGGATCGGTCAGTGGAACTCCACATTTTGGAACGCATACCTGGCCTGAAATGAATTCGGCGGTTCTTGCCGTTGTGGACGAAGCGAAGGTCCCTCTCATTTTGCAAGCCGTCAAAAGAATTGATGAGATAAACCTCGAGGTTGGCATTCGTGCTTTTGTCTGGAACATCGAAGAGGTTTATTGAGATTGAAACAGGATAAATTCCGGCATTTTAACTTGAAAAATAAAAGAGGCTGTCAGCGTGCGATCACGCCGACAGCCTCTTGGGTTTATATCAGGAAGTTCAATTGCCGAATGTCAGAACGCCGTTTTGTGCGTCGATCACGATGGGCTTATTTCGATCGATGGTTTGGGCGATAAGCCGTTTGCTCAATTCATTCAGCACATTACGTTGGATGACCCGTTTAACCGGTCGTGCACCAAACTGAGGATCAAAGCCTTCTTTGGCAATTTCCGTCAAGGCAGCTTCGGTAAGTTCAAGGGTCACACCATTGGCTTTCAATTGAGCTTGAATCCGTTCAATCTGCAATTTGACAATTTGTTTAATCTCTTGCTCGTTCAACGGAGCAAACATCACCAATTCATCTACACGATTTAGAAATTCTGGTCGGATGGTTTGTTTTAGCATCTCAAACACTTCATTTTTGGTTCGTTCAATGATCTCTTCGCGATTGAAGGCCGTCATTCGGGCAAAATTTTCACGAATGAGGTTAGATCCCAAATTGGAAGTCATGATGATGATAGTATTTTTGAAATTTACCGTTCTTCCTTTGTTGTCGGTTAACCTTCCATCGTCAAGCACCTGCAACAAAACGTTGAATACATCGGGGTGTGCTTTTTCAATTTCGTCAAACAACACCACCGAATAGGGTTTTCGACGAATGGCTTCGGTCAGTTGTCCTCCTTCATCGTATCCCACGTAGCCGGGAGGCGATCCAATCAAGCGGGTTACCGAAAATTTTTCTTGATATTCCGACATGTCGATGCGGGTCATCATGTTTTCATCGTCAAACAGGAATTCGGCTAAGGCTTTGGCCAGCTCTGTTTTGCCCACACCGGTGGTTCCCAAAAAGATGAACGATCCGATGGGACGTTTTGGGTCACTCAATCCGGCACGGCTGCGTCGCACGGCGTCAGCAACTACCTGAATGGCCTCGTCTTGTCCAATGACGCGTTGATGGAGCTCTTCTTCGAGATGCAACAGCTTGTCCTTTTCGGCCTGCAACATCTTGCTGACGGGAATTCCGGTCCAACGAGAAACCACGTCGGCAATGTCTTCGGCGTCCACTTCTTCTTTGATCATGGGCGAATTAGCTTGGAGACTTTTCAGTTTTTCCATATTTTCAGCGTTGATGCGCTCCAATTCTTTGATTTTACCGTACCGAATTTCGGCTACTTTGCCGTAATCGCCTTCTCGTTCTGCTTTGTCGGCTTCAAACTTCAGGTTCTCAATTTCAATTTTGGCTTGTTGGATGCGATTCATCACCTCTTTTTCCGACATCCATTTGGCTTTGCTTTGGTTTTCCTGTTCTTTGAGTTCGGCAATTTCACGGCTTAATTGTTCCAGCTTAAAGGTGTCGTTTTCACGTTTAATGGCTTCCCGTTCGATTTCCAGTTGTTTAATTCTGCGCGATATTTCATCCAGTTCTTCAGGCACCGAATCCACCTGCAGCCGTAAACGGGCAGCGGCTTCGTCCATCAGGTCAATGGCTTTGTCGGGCAGGAATCGATCGGTGATGTATCGGCTCGACAATTCCACGGCGGCAATGATGGCTTCGTCTTTGATGCGGACTTTATGATGGTTTTCGTAACGTTCTTTCAGCCCGCGAAGAATCGAAATGGCATCAGCCTCATCGGGTTCGTTCACCATAACAATTTGGAAACGACGTTCCAGTGCCTTGTCTTTTTCGAAATATTTTTGATATTCGTTGAGCGTAGTGGCTCCAATGGCACGGAGTTCACCTCTTGCCAACGCCGGTTTCAGAATATTGGCAGCATCCATGGCGCCTTCACTTTTGCCTGCTCCCACCAGCGTATGAATTTCGTCGATGAATAAAATGATGGATCCGTCGGACTGAATCACTTCGTTGACAACCGATTTGAGTCGTTCTTCAAATTCGCCTTTGTATTTTGCGCCTGCAATCAATGCGCCCATGTCGAGCGAAAAGAGTTGTTTCGATTTCAAATTTTCAGGAACATCACCCCGTACAATGCGGTGAGCCAATCCTTCGGCAATGGCTGTTTTGCCCGTTCCGGGTTCGCCAATCAGGATGGGATTGTTTTTGGTGCGTCGGCTGAGGATTTGTAAAACCCGCCGAATTTCTTCATCACGTCCAATGACGGGATCCAACTTGCCCGTGCGTGCACGTTCATTCAGATTGATGGCATATTTGTTCAGTGCATTGTAGGTTTCTTCGGCTGATGGATCGGTCACTTTGTTGCCTTTGCGCAACTCCGCTATGGCCGAACGCAAAGCGGTTTCAGTCATGCCGGCGTCTTTCAACAGCGTTGAAATCTGATTCTTTTCGGTCAATAAGGCCAACAAAATAAATTCTAACGAAACATATTGATCTCCTTCTTTGGTCGAGTAATCAATGGCTTTTTGCAATACCGCATTGGTTTCGCGACTCAAATAGGGATCTCCTCCGGTCACTTTCGGAAAAGCGTCGATCATCTGATCAACGGTTGTACGGATCATGTTTCCGTTAAGGCCTAATTTCCCAAAGATGAAGTTGGTGACATCTTCCCCCACTTTGAGAATGGCCTTCAAAAGATGTGCTGTTTCAATGGATTGCTGATTCTTGCTTTGTGCTAAATCAATGGCTTCCTGTACAGCTTCTTGTGATTTGATTGTGAAATTATTAAAGTTCATCGTTGTAATCGTAAATCTGTTTTGCTATTTTTTTGAACAAATTGTTTGCCAAACGGGATGAGTGATTTGATGTGTCAAAATGACGTTATTTTATGAAGATTAAATGTCATAATGACATTTTATTATTTGCAAAAAGCATCTATGAGCTTTCTGCTGAGTGATTTTTATGAGGAAACGACGCTGTTCACATCGGTTGGATCATTGAGGAAATCATGGATCGTTATGTTTGTTGGTCTTAGGGGCAATCATATCCCTTATCAATTTGGATTACAAGGTGTCATGTGGATCCTGAATGGTTCCAGGTCTCAATGTTATCTCAATAATTCAACTCTCGCATGTTCATTACAAGGAGCTTCTGCCCCTTAACCCTGACTTACTTTTTGTCCCCGCAAGTGGGATGTTCCATTTAACACAAAAAGTAAGCGAATGGAACAATTCGATGTAGCGGATAATGTCAAAATTCCGTACGCCTCGCTTGAAAAAAGTCTGGATGAAGGCTTAAATCGTCTAACTCGCTCCTTCGTCGCTCAAACAGGGACGATTTGTTATTGCCTTCATCCCTTATTTTTCGGCTCGCCGGACGAGGTCAATCCCTAATCAAAGATCTTTTGTAAAAAATATTTTACTTCAACTAAAAATGCATCAATAAGATAAGTCAATCATTTTTTTCTTTCAATGTCAAAGTTATAAGAGGCTAATTATCAAATTAAATTCATATAATCATACTTGGAAATCAAATCATTATTCGCTTGCGAAAATTGAATTAATCAATATTCATTTAAACATATTTGAGTATCATATGTTTATCCGCTTGCGAAAGTTGAATCAAATTATGGAATTGCACATTTCAAAGAATAAATACGTTAAAAAAAATAAATATTTATTTGTTGTTGATTATAATGAATATTTTTGCATGGTTGTTTATGCAACTGTGATTAAAATAACTATATGGCACATATACAAGAAGATGAGATATTTACTATTCTAACGGGTAAAATATCTGCTGCAATAAATCGTACTTTTTTAAGTGCCTTTGCGCAAAATGGCATTAAAATTACCACTGAACAATGGACAGTCTTAGCTTGTTTATGGAAACAAGACAAAGTTACACAACAGGCACTTTGTCAACTTACATTAAAAAATAAACCCAGCATGACACGATTAATTGACAATTTGGAAAAAAGACAATTGGTTCGTCGTATGCCTGATATCAATGATCGACGGAACAATCTGATTTATCTCACGGATGCTGGAAAAGAGTTACAATACACTACAACCTTAGTTGTACAAGTAGTAGCCAACAAAACCCTTCGTGACATTAGCGAAGAAGAATTAGACATTAGCAGACAAGTACTCAAAAAAATCATGAGTAATCTTCAATGATTTTTTTATAATATAATAGTTGCATAAGCAACCAAATGGCATATTCATTCAACTCAATTTAAATATGAAGAAAGTTTCATTCTTGTTTTTAGCCTTTATTGTTTGTATTCCTTTGGTTAATGGCAAAACGCTCACAATAGATGAATGCAGACAATTAGCGTTAGAGCACAACAAAACATTGCAGATAGCCAATGAGAATTTAAAAGCTGCGCAACAGTTAAAAGCAGCTGCATTCACACAATTTTTTCCCAATTTTTCAGCCAATGCAGGGTATACATGGAATCAAAAAAACATATCGTTATTATCAGAAGATGCCTTGTTGCCGGTAGGTACCAAAATGAGTGATGGTTCATTTGGTTTTAATCCAAATCAGATTTCGAACCAATGGACACAGGTGAATGGAGAACCAGTTCCTTTGGATCAAAATGGGAATCCTTTCAATCCCAAAACCGATCCTTCGAAGATAGAATGGAAAAATTATGCACTTCTTCCTAAATCCGCTTTGGAGTACGACATTCGAAATGTATTTGTAGGTGGCATCGGGTTTATTCAACCACTTTTTATGGGAGGCAAGATTAGAGAGTTGTATCATTTAGCCGGTTATGGAGAAAAACTGGCAGAAGCACAAAAAGCACAAAAAGTTTCCGACATCCTTATTAACGTGGATGAAGCCTACTGGTTAGTCATTTCCGTAGAAAATAAAGTGGCTTTAGCTAAGCAGTATCATGATTTGGTGGCGAAAGTCGATTCAAACGTTCAGGTAATGATTGGTGAAGGCGTGACAACAAAAGCGGATGGTCTGAAGGTTCGTGTCAAACTCAATGAAGCTGATCTAGCCTTAACGAAAGCTGAAGATGGGCTTAAGCTTTCACACATGGCGCTCAATCAATTGTGTGGATTGCCTTTGGATAGTACTTATCACTTGGCGGATGAGAATCTGCAAACCGTTTCCATTACCCCACAGTTGATTCCAATAGAGCAGGCCTTAGCCAACAGACCGGAGATAAAAGTATTGACACAAATGGAAAATATGGCCAGATCCAATGAGAAAATCACTTTTTCACGCTTTCTGCCTAATATTGCATTGACAGGGAACTATCTGGTTTCAAATCCAAATTCTTATAATGGATATGAAAACAAATTTGGTGGTATGTTCACTGTTGGCGTTGTGGCCTCAGTACCGCTTTTTCACTTTGGGGACAAAATTCACACTTTGAGTGCTGCAAAATCTCAATTACGCATGGCAAGACTTGAAAAAGAAGATGCCGAAGAAAAGATCACCCTGCAAATCAAACAAAACACTTACAAAACAGTAGAAAGCATTAAAAAACAAATAACTGCAAAGCATAATATGGAAGTTGCAACTGAAAATTTGAGATGTGCCAATGAAGGATTTACATCAGGCGTTCTCACATCGACAGATATTTTAGAAGCAGAAACCGCATGGTTGTCGGCTCAGTCCGATTACATTGATGCAACCATTGATGTAAAACTTTGTAACCTTTATTTAGAAAAAGCGTTAGGCACTTTGCTTGTACCAAGCAACCATCATGTTCAAGCCAAATAACAAACAAATAATTTATCACTGTAATATATTTCATAATGAAAAAACAAACTATAAACAATAAAGATTTACGATTGGGGCTTATCGGGTTAGTGGTGGTTCTCGTCATTCTGTTTATTATCGGTATATTTTGTTATAGACCCGAACCAATACCTATTCAAGGAGAAGTAGAAGCTACTGAAGTTCGCATTTCCAGCATGGTGCCGGCACGTGTAAAATTGCTCAAAGTGGAAGAAGGCACACAGGTTCACATCGGCGATACCTTAGTTATTTTGGATAGTCCTCAACTGCAAGCAAAACTGATACAAGCCGATGCTGCCGAGAGTGCCGCAGCGGCACAAAACCAAAAAGCAATAAAAGGTGCCAGAAAAGAACAAATTGCCGGTGCATACGACATGTGGCAGAAAGCAGAAGTTGGTGAGGATATTGCAAAAAAGTCGTTTGACCGGATTGAGCATCTCTATGAAAAAGGAGTTGTTCCGGCACAGAAGAGAGATGAAGTAGAGGCTCAATACAAGGCAGCCGTTGCAACGGCAAAAGCAGCCAAATCACAATATGACATGGCCCTTAGCGGCACTCAGTTAGAAGACAAGGAAGCAGCATTGGCATTGGTCAATCGGGCTAAAGGAGCTGTTCAGGAAGTAAAAGCATTTTTGAATGAAACATGCCTCACCTCGCCAATTGATGGAGAAATTTCGGAAATATTCCCTCAACGTGGTGAATTGGTCGGATCGGGAGCGCCCATCATGAACATTGTTGATTTAAACGATTGTTGGTTCACTTTCAATATTCAGGAAGACTTGATGCAGGACTTCAAAATGGGCACGGTATTTACAGTGAAAGTACCGGCTTTGGGAGACAAAATGGTGACATTACGCGTCAACTTCATTAAACCCTTAGCATCGTATGCTACTTGGAGAGCAACAAAGACTACCGGACAGTTTGATACACGTACTTTTGAAGTACATGCAAGACCTACGGAAAAAGTCCCCGGCCTTCGTCCGGGAATGAGCGGTTTATTGAGTAAAACAGTAAAATAAAGCAAGCGATTTTGCATCGTTTAGTTAATTGATATGTTAAAACAATTTCAGCAATCTGTATCAGCTACCTTATGGCGCGAATGGCATCGCATGTTAAAGCGTCCGATATATTGGATCGCTTCCGTGGGTGTAATGTCATTTTGTTACATCTTTTTCCTGACATTCTTTCACGAAGGACAGCCGACAGCTATGCCTATCGGAGTGGTTGAATTAGACCAAAGCTCTGTTTCGCGTGAAATAATCAGAAACATAGACGCCACGCAACAAGCAAAAGTGGTGATGCAAGCAAGTACATTTACGGAAGCCCGTGAAGCCATGCAAGCAGGTAAAATCTATGCTTTCGTGGTGATTCAGCCTCATTTCACAAATGATCTGGTCAGGAACCAAAGGCCGACGCTTACCTTCTATGTCAATGAAGGTTATTTTATTGCCGGATCGCTTTTGCTGAAAGATATTTCCTATATGAGCGCTCTCACTTCCGGTGCCTATCAGAAAAAGATGTTAGAGGCAAAAGGGACAAGCGAGTCACAGATAATGGGCATCATTCAGCCCATCGCTCTTGATGTACATCTCATCGGAAATCCTTGGGCAAATTATGGTATCTATTTATTGAATGTGTTATTACCCGGTGAATTACAACTTATGGTTTTATTGCTGACGATCTTTTCCATCGGGGTGGAATTGAAAGAACGCTCCGCACGCTCATGGCTTAAGACTGCTAATCATTCATTTCCGGCAGCATTAATAGGGAAATTATTACCCTATACATTTATTTTTACCATCATTGGCATGGTAGGCGATATTTTACTTTACCGTTTCATGCACTATCCGATGCAGGCAAGCATTGGCTGGATGTTTCTTGCTACTACTTTATTGGTGATTGCTTATCAAGCAGTAGGTGTTTTTATTATAGGACTTTTACCTGTGTTGCGTGATGGCGTGGCAATGGCGGCTTTCTATGGGTTGTTGGCATTTACTTATGCCGGTTTTACATTTCCGATTGAATATATGCCTTCAAACGTTCAGATATTTAGCGAACTGTTCCCTATTCGGCACTATTTTCGAATATATGTCAATGAAGCATTGCTTGGATTGGATATTCGTCATTCTCTTGTACAAATAGCTGCCATGTCAGTCTTCGTACTACTACCTTTGCTCGTTTTCACCCGATTGAAAAAGGCTGTGATCTATTTACATTATCCTATCAAATAACATGATAAAGAATCTAAAACGTCATATCAGTATCTTGTTGAAACAGGCACATGTCATTACAACAGATATATTTCGGGTGTTCATGAACGAATTTCATATGATCATTCATGATCGCGGCGTGGTCATTCTGTTTATCGTGGCAACAATCGTGTACCCGCCCATTTACAATGCCATTTATCGCAATGAAACCATTACAAACATGCCTGTCGGAGCGGTAGATCAGTGTAACAGCAAACAATCGGATGAGTTGCTGCGTAAAATTGATGCTACGCCGGAAGTGAACATTATTGCTCATTATTCCTCATTGGTTGAAGCACAAAAAGCATTCGACAAACATCAGATTCGTGGCATTGTGTTTATTCCTTCCGATTACGATCGTAAATTAAACAGAGGAGAGCAAACAACCGTCTCCATTTATTGCGACATGAGCAGTTTTATGTATTACCGAACCATGATGACCGCCTGCAATTATCCTATTCTGGACATGAATCAACATCTGCAAATGAAAGCGCTCAACGCTCAGGGTATTACGGGAGAAGCGGCTAAGGATATTGTCAACCCCATTCCTTATGATGCTGTAGTGCTCTACAACCCTATGGGCGGATTTACAAGTTTTCTGATGCCGGTTGTTTTGATTTTAATCCTGCACCAAACTCTCTTTTTCGGCATTGGGATGGCAGCCGGCACAGCACGTGAAGAAAATCGCTTTCATCGGTTAATTCCCGGCTCATTGAATCATGGAGGCACTTACAGGGTTGTATTCGGTAAAGGACTTGCGTACTTCTTACTCTATGCTATTCTTGCCTTTTACGTGTTAGGGCTTATCCCTCGCTTGTTTGGATTGCCTCACAATGGTAGTACAGGTGATCTTATAGGCCTTATTATCCCGTTTTTGTTGGCAACAATCTTCTTTTCGATGACAATTTCCGTTTTTATGCCTAATAGAGAAACCAGCCTTATCCTGTTTTTGTTTTTCTCCTTGATTTTGCTTTTTCTCAGTGGAATATCATGGCCGGAATCAAACATCAATGGTTTCTGGAAAGCCTTTAGTTGGATTTTTCCTGCAACGCATGGTATTCGAGGGTATATAAAGATCAACACGCTGGGGGCAACGCTGCATACCTGTAAATTTGAATATATCAGTCTTTGGGCGCAGTCCGGCTTCTATTTTCTGCTCGCTACGTGGGTCTATCATTGGCAAATTAGTAAAATTAAACGAAAAGCAAATTAAACGTTTGTTACAATGTGTGGCAGATATCTGATGTACGATGTAAAAGGTGAAGTTTCAAAAAAGAAAACCCTCATCCATCCAATGATCCGGAAAGTGAGAAATAATTTGTACTTTAGCTCAATCAAAGTATTTTAAAAAATATAAGAGGAGGAGGTAGATTATGTTTTCTCGTCGTGCTGTTTTCTTCATGTTGGGTGCTTTGTGGTTCTTATGTTCTTCGCTTCATGGGGCTGCTCAGTCCGACTCGGCAGTGGTATACGGTGAGAATCCCAAGGCAGCGCATTGGTTGACAACACGTGGATTTCGGATCTATTATGAAACATACGGACAGGGAGATCCTTTGTTAATGATCCATGGCAATGGAGGCTCCATTGAAAATTTCAAGCATCAAATTCCCTATTTTTCAAAAAAATATCATGTCATTGCCGTTGATAGCCGCGCACAGGGGAAATCAATCGACATGCGTGATTCATTGAGTTTTGAGATGATGGCCGACGACTTCAATGCCCTGCTTGATTCGTTGCATATTGATTCCTGTTTTGTGCTTGGTTGGAGCGACGGAGGCATCAATGGGCTGTTGTTGGCCATGCGTCATCCTGATAAAGTGAAAAAGCTGGCTGAGACGGGAGCCAACTTGTGGCCTGATTCAACAGCTGTTGGAGATGATGTGAAAAACATGCAACAATGGTATGATCAACTTCGCAAGGAAACGCCTACTCCTGAAGTGAAGCAACAGCTTAAATTGGTGGCGCTTGATCTTTATCAGCCTCACATAGAAGGCAATGAACTTAAAGAGGTGCATTGTCCAGCATTGATCATTGGTGGCGATCACGACATCATTCTGCCGGAACATACCTTGTACATTTGGAGACACATTCCTCATGCTTGGCTTTGGATTGTTCCCAACAGCGGTCATGCTACGCTGATTGAACATGCCGATTGTTTTAACAAAACCGTGGATGCATTCTTCACGAATAGTCATAGGTAAACGAACGTGACCGATTGTTTCAGGTTAAATGCATCAGCACAAAAGTGCCGATGCCTCCGACAAATCCAAGCAGTGCCAGCCAACTCATTTTTTTCAAATACCACATGAAAGGAATGTTTTCAATGCCCATTACGGCAACACCCGCAGCAGATCCAATGATGATGGCGCTTCCGCCAGTGCCGGTGGTCATGGCAATGAAATGCCAGAAGAAATGATCGACCGGAAAGGTTTGCAATGAATACATGCCTTGCGTTGCGGCCACCAATGGAACATTGTCAACAATGGCTGAGATAAGACCCAATGCTGCTCCAATGAGGTAATCGTTTTTTAAGGTTCCTTCCAGCATGACTGCCATTTTAGCCAATAATCCGCTTGATTGTAAAGCTCCTACGGCCAAGAGAATGCCAAGAAAAAAGAGGATGCTTTGTCCGTCAATTTTATGCAATGCCAAGACAACCGGATGAGGTTTTTTTTGCTTTTTTTGGTTTTCCATGATCGAAGTAGCTATCCACATCATGCTCAATGAGAGCAACATGCCCATAAACGGAGGCAAATGGGTGACGGTTTTGAAAATGGGTACGAACAGAAGAGATGCAATGCCCAGCAAAAGGATGATGCTGCTTTCTTTTCGTTCCGTTAACGATGTTTCGCGAAGCGTGCGTTCGCTGATGGTTTGTCCTCTAAACTTGAAAAATACCACTGTCAATGGGAGTAAAAGCACCATGAGCGAAGGAATCAACAATTTGATGACTAAGTGATAACCCGTCACTTGTCCGCCAATCCAGAGCATGGTGGTGGTTACATCCCCGATGGGTGACCAGGCTCCGCCAGCATTGGCTGCAATAATGATCATCCCGCCAAACCACCATCGATCTTCCTTTTCACTTAACAAACGCCCTATCAACGAAGTCATTACAATGGCAGTTGTCAGGTTGTCCAGCAATGCCGACAAAATGAAGGTGATGCCGCTGATAATGATCAGCAAAATGCTTTTTCGGGTTGTTCGGATGTATTGTGACAAAATTGAAAAGCCGTTGTGCCCGTCGATCAATTCTACAATGGTCATGGCTCCAAAAAGGAAAAACAAAATGGATGAAATATCTCCTAAATGAATCAGCAGTTGATCGTTCACTTTGGCAAAATCGACCTGATCGAAGGTGTAAATAGTCCAACAGGCAACGCCTGTAAGCAAGGCGGATGCCGCTTTGTTGAGCTTGATGGAATGTTCGAATGCAATGGCCGCATAGCCCGCTATAAATACAAAAATCAATATGAATGCAAACATGTGTTCAAATGTTGGATCAAATGGTTTGAAGAATTCTTTTCAATGGATAAAGATACAAAAAAAAGGATTTGATACCCGTTTGAAGTGTTGCTGAAATGTAATGATTACTTAATATTTTCTTCACAATTTCGTAATATCCTCCCAGTACTTTTGTTTTCGAAAAATGCAGTTGTTTTTTTTTAAATGAAATTTCTTAATCGGGTTCAGGTGGAAAATATTATTTTATTGATGAACATGAGAAAAATTTTGATGTTGTTGTTGACGTTTTTTTTATTTGAAAATGGTGTAATGGCTATTGTTGTCAAAGGGTATGTATTGGATGTCAAAAATAAAGAACCATTAATAGGAGCGGTGATCTTTGATCAGGAAAATTCAAAAATCAATGATGTGGTTGGAATGGATGGGTCATTCAAGTTAAGCATCTCCAATGAAGGAAATCATGAGTTGATTGTAAAATACATTGGGTATGAAATAACCAAAAAGAACATTTTTGTTACATCCGATCATAAAACGATCAATCTTACCATACTCCTGCAACCAAAAGAGATTTCATTGGCTCAGGTAGAAGTGGTGGCACAGCAAAATACGGAAACCAATAACTATGCCATCCATAAGGAAAGAACGGCAGAAAATGTTGAAAATATTTTATCTTCCAAAAGCATTCAGTTATCACCCGATATTACGGTAGCCAACGTTTTATCGCGCATGTCGGGAGTCACGGTTCAAAGAACGGCCAACAGCGGGGAAGGTCGTTATGCCATTATAAGGGGGATGGATAAACGTTATAACTACACTTTGGTGGATGGCATCAAAATCCCCAGCCCTGATGACAAAAACAGATATGTTCCGATGGATATTTTCCCCGCTGATTTAATTTCAAATTTAATGGTTGTTAAGGCATTAACCCCCGACATGGAGGGAGATGCCATCGGGGGTGTGATGAATTTGATTTTGAAAGATGCGCCTCCGAGTTTCCTTTTGAATGCCAATGCATCGATTGGTTACAATCAACTTTTTTTCAATCGTCCGTTTTATCAGTTCGATCATCAAGTTGTTCAGCTAAAATCACCGGCGGAATTGTATGGTGCCAATTATCCGGCTAAAGTATCGGATTTTACTGTTGATAATTTGAAGTTTAAACCGGTGAAGCCTCTTCCAAATTTGAGCGGCGGTATTAGTATTGGGGATCGATTTTTTCATCATAAACTTGGTATGATTTTGGCTGTGAGTAATCAAGTTAGTTATAGCGGATCCGATGATTTCTTTGCCACGCCGCGGGCAAAACCCAATGTGAATAACATGCCAGGGTTTGAATATATGACCACACGCTATTATTCAACTCAAAACAATCGTTTGGGTATTCATAATAAAAATGATTTTGCGATTGATAAAAACAATAAAATTGTTTTATACAATGCATATTTTCACTTGAATAAATACATTTCGCGCAATTCGGTTGAAACAGCTTTGGGTACCGGTGTCGGGAACGTCATTACAAAAAATAGATCCCAATCTCAACTTGAAAGCATATACAACACGACATTACAAGGATTTCATACCCTATCTTCCTCTTTGAATTTTGACTGGTCTGCTGTTTATTCGAAGGCTTGGGCTAACAATCCCGACGATGTTGAATTGCAATACAACAGCACCAATATCAATGCTCCTATGCTTCAGGGACTTACACATAAGTGGAGTCACAATACGGATCAAGATTTGGCCGGCTACATCAATGCTTATTATAAACCCAAGTTCGATCATGGCAATATGGGATTTCAAATAGGCGGCATGTTTCGTCATAAGACCAGAGATAATTATTACAATGAATACCATTTAACGCCTCAGTTGATTAACAACGAACCACAACAATTTACGACAATTGACAGCGCCAAGTTTGTTTTTCAGGGATACAATGCCAACTTGGGAAGTCCGGTCAATCAAAACGATTATTATGTCATTGAGAATGTGGGAGCCTATTATGGCGAATTAAAATGGTTTGTTTTGAACAAGTTGAACGTTTTGGCCGGTGTTAGAGTGGAGCAAACCAATTTGCATTATTCAACTCCCATGCCAGTTTCGTTTGTGGGTCGAAGCGGAAGCCAAATCTACACAAATATTTTACCCGACATTCATTTACGATATGCATTGACTGAAAATCAGAACTTACGTTTGAGTTATTTTTCTTCCATTTCGCGTCCGGGATATTTTGAGGTTATTCCTTATTTGGTTTCAGGTGAATACTTTGATGAAGAAGGAAATCCCTATTTAAAACCGGCTAAAGCATCAAATTTTGATTTTCGTTACGAATTATTCCCATCTCCTTCAGAACAAATTTTAGCTGGATTCTTTTATAAACACATTAAAGATCCTATAGAATATAGTTTGGTTCAGGATTTAGGACCTTCGTCCTTGCAATTAAAACCCCAAAATTTTGGTACAGCATTGAACTACGGATTTGAATTTGTTTTTTTGAAATACTTTAAGAACTTCGGAATTTCAGGCAATTATACTTTCACTAAGTCAAGGATAACTACTTATAAAGCAAGCTACCAAAGAAATGCTTCAGGTGATCTGGTTACTGACAGTGTTTTGGTAACGCGTCCGATGCAAGGACAGGCTGATAATATTGCTAATCTATCCTTTTTATACAAAAACCAAAGGTTAGGTCTTGATTTGCAATTGGCGATCGTTTATACAGGTAAGTATATTTCCCAAGTCTCAGGTTACGAAGGCCTTGATTATTGGAGCATGCCTTTTACCTCCATGGATTTTTCTTTTGACCAGCGTTTGGCAAAGAACGGTAAAGTTCATGTGTTTGGGAAAGCGCGAAATATTCTCAATGCTGCCGCCATTACCAGAATTTTTAGACCTAATTCCTATTTGACCGGTACCTACCAATTGCCCAATCAAAACAGTCCAAATAGTGTTGTTGTTCAAAAAGAAGTTTACCAGCCAAGTTATTTAATCGGAGTGCGATTTTCATTTTAATTTCTAACGAAGTTCTATTGATCCTTATGTTTGTGAGTTGTCGATATGTATTAATTAATATAAAAAAAGTATGAAAGCAAGAATCCTTTTCCTAAGTGTTATCTCTTTGATTGTTGGCATTTTGTTGAGTTCATGTTCAACAAACTCCGTGTCTGTTTCTAAGCCCCCTCTTGTTATTGGTCAACCAATTAGCGCCGGATCAACATTGTCAGGCAATGTTAAAGGAACAATGTTAAGCGGACAGACTTACACCATGACCGGAAACATCACCGTGAATGAAGGCGATACCTTATTGTTACAACCCGGTGTCCACTTAAAGGTTGGACGCGGCTTGACCATTTTGGTTAAAGGGGTATTTATTTCTTTAGGTACAAAAGACAATCCTAACTGGATTGGACCGGATAAGTCATTTGCAAAAACGGATCAAGTTGGATATCCCGTTCAAAATGATTCCGCCTATGTTGGTTATTGGACAGGAATCAACTGTGAGCCTTCTTGTCCTTTGGTTGACATCAAATGGACGCATGTCGATTATACCGGCGCCTCTTTCCCCGCTAATTTCTTTCCCACAGGGAAATCGGCCGGAGCTACCTCTTTTGGTATTTATTTCCAAAACATCAACGGAAACTTTATTTTCGAAGACAGTTGGATGTACGGCACCATTGATGATGCCATACGCATTGCTGCAGGTAAGTTTGAATTGATGCGTAATACTTTTGAGAAGTGTGGCTATACCGGAGGAGATGTTATCAATGTAAAGAGTGGAGCTGTCGGCGATATGGCCTACAATCTGTTTGTTGGTGCGGCAACCAATTCAACCAAGGCTGCCATGCCTAACAGCACAAATGTTCAAACCAACGTAACCATGTACAATAATACATATATCAACGGAGGGTACAGGCAAAAAGATCCAACCGGACGTGGAGGCTCTTTAAATTATGAAAGTGGAGCCAAAGGAGCTGCCTTCAATAATTTAATCGTAAATTGTAGGGTTGGTTTGCGTATTCATAATAATCCTGCTGCAGATGTTCAGCACATGAAGTACGGTTACAACTATTCTTACGGTGATTCGTTGAGTGTTTGTAATATGTTTTATCCTGTGCCGCCGACCACTTCTGTCACAGTCCCTCAACCAACGGATATCCCCACACCGCCGGCTTCCATTTTTCCTGCTTCATTGTATTCCGCTGCTTATTTGTATCAATTGGATGCAAGTGGCAATTGCATCCACATGGATGTTCCATACGACGGATCATCTTTTGTTCAAAAAGGAAATCCGCTCTTTGTTAATTTCCCGCTTCCTGAAGCTGGAATACGGAGGCTGTCAGATATTTCTGCCGTTGGGAACTTTAATTTCAAATTACAAAACGGCTCGCCGGCTGCAGGTAAAGGGACTATTGACCCCAGTTTAATTGCTCCTTTAATGGCAGTTCAAATTTCCGATCCCAACTTAAAACCAACCATTACAATGCCGGGTGTTGATATGGGATGTTATCAGTTGAATGGATCAGGGAATCAACATTAAGAAAATTTTACCATATTGGTTTGTTTCACGATTCAGTTATTCACGCTAACAATTTCTTGTGTAGTTGTCATTGAATCTTTTCTCAGGAAAAATGATTGTGTAGTTTAGATGAATAGAATGGCGTCCTCATTTCACAGTGAGCGCCATTTTATTTTTTCTCTTAAATCAGACTTTTCAAAGGTATTTACATGTATATAAAGTCTTTCAAGGAAACACAAGAATCACGAATGCTCTTTTAGAAGACTATTTATCATTTTAGTAAACAAATAATTATGAACTTAACTCATTTAGCTATGACCACGAAACGTACCGCATGGAGATTTTCATTAGCGATTTTCTTTCTCTCGGTCATTTTATCATGTCAAAAGGTGATTGTCTATGCTGCTCCAAACACTGTACAAATCGTTTATACTTCTGATACGCATTTTGGGTGGCATCGTACTTTTCGTGGCAAAACCAATGTAGATGCAAACAGCGTTAATAAAGCGATGATACAGGAAATAAACACTTTGCCTGAAGTAACATTTCCAAAAGATGGCGGCGTGAATCAAGGGACAAAAGTTGGCAGCATTGATTACATGATTATTACCGGCGACATTGTCAATCGTCAACAAATTGGTATTCAATCGGCTTCGGCATCGTGGGCACAATTCAGCGCTGCTTATTTGAATGGTGGCATTACGCTGAAAAACAAAGAGAATCAATCGGTCACTTTTCTCTTGACATGTGGGAATCACGATGTTTCAGATGCTATTGGTTATACTAAGCCAATGAATCCTGTTACGGATGCGACTTCAATGGTCCATATTTACAACATGATGCTTTTTCCTGCTGTGCCGCTTACGAATGCAACCTATGATTATCGAACCGATAAAATCAATTATTCCAAAAACATAGCTGGAGTTCATTTTATGTTTGTTAATATTTGGCCTGATTCTATCGCTCGCATTTGGATGCAACATGATCTGTCTTCCGTAAGTATAAGCACGCCGGTTATCATTTTTACTCATGATCCACCCATTGCCGATCCATTACATTTTACCAACCCCAATGGAGATCACGGAATTAATTCCACCGATAAATTTCAAAATGTGCTTGGAGAAGTGTTTAAAGACGGGAAAACCCCCAATGCTTCCACCACTATTGAACAACGAAACTTTGTCGCTTTCCTAAAGTTGCATCCCAACATTAAAGCTTATTTTCACGGTCATGACAACTTCAATCAATTTTATACCTATTACGGCCCTGATGATGACATGCGATTGAATGTCTTTAGGGTGGATTCTCCTATGAAAGGCGATATCTCCGGCACCGATGCGCCAAATGGTGTCGGAGACGAATCTAAAGTTTCTTTTCAGGTAATTTCAATCAATGAAGAGACAAAAAAAATGACCGTAAGAGAATGTTTCTGGAACAAATCGGGGGTCAATTCTCATTTAGAATGGGGTGATAGCCAAACAATATCTTTGAAATGAGTTTTTTGCATGATCAGGAAATATCTTTCGATTCGAATTTTGTAACAAAATTGTAACATTCTCTTCACATTCTTGTAACAACTTAGAAATACTTTTGCCTCCGACATCAAACCCGTTATATTGAAAGAAGGTGAAAAAAGTTGTACTGAGCTTTATGTTGTTGATGATGGTCAATTTGCTTTCGGCACAAACTACTGGAACCCCTACTGACGCTTTTAAACCGAGTGGGAAACCAATCGTGACGATCTTTACAGATTTTACGAGCACTACATCAAACGGTAAAACAAACAATGCGTTTGAACTTTCTCGTGCTTATTTTGGTTACGGCTATCATTTTAGCCGAAATTTTTACGGTAAAATTGTTTTGGATGTAGCCAATGCGCCTGCAGTTACTACTTCGTCATTTACCGCTTTGCTCAAAAATGCCTTTCTGGAGTATGCCAATCCAATGGTTTCAGTTGACTTTGGAATGATTTGCACCAGTCAGTTTAGTTTGCAGGAGGCTGTTTGGGGCAAACGTTTTTTGGCCAAAACTTTGCAGGATCAATACGGTTTTAGTTCCAGTGCTGATCTTGGTGCTGATGTCACATTCAAGTTGGCGCCTCAGGTTTCTTTTGACGTGCAGTGGTTGAACGGCGAAGGGTATCAAAAAATACAATCGGACAGTACATTGAAAGTAGCTGCCGGTGTGACGGTAAAACCTATTAAGAACCTTGTTGCGCGAGTATATGTCGATTATATGAAGAAAAACGTAGCACAAAAATCATTTAACGCGTTTCTTGCATACACCGGTGAAAGGATTACATTGGGCGCTGAATATGATATGCAGGTTGGTAATAAAATGATTCAGGATCATAATTTTTCAGGCATTTCTTTGTATGGAACGTACAATTTGGAGAACTATATGGCTATATTTGTAAGGTTTGATGATCTGACTTCCAAGAAAATAGGCAGCTCAACATCAGGGTGGAATTCTTGTGACGGGCAAACTTACATGGCTGGCTTGGTGTTTTCACCTGTTAAAGGAGTACAGATCTCTCCTAATTGTCGTTACTGGCATCCTTCCTCAGATCTCAACCATGGATCAACCGTTTTTGCTTTGAATCTCGGCTTAAATTTATAAGATTATAATCCTCTGAACATCAATTTTTCACACTAATATTTTACATCATGAAAAAAATCGGTTTGTTTTTAGCGCTTGCGCTGGTTTTTGCTTCTTGCCAAAACGGTAAAAAGAATAATGCGTCAAACATTACCTTGTCGGGAGCAGGTTCTACCTTTGTCATGCCTTTTTACACCACAGCATTTCAAAAATATACTTCCCTGACGGGAGTGAAAGTTACCTATGGCGGCATAGGTTCCGGTGGAGGTATCCGTAGTTTGAAAGATCGCGTTGTCGATTTCGGGGCAAGTGACGCTTTCTTAACGGACACACAAATGACCGCCATGCCTGCACCAGTAGTAGAATTTCCAACTTGTAGCGGAGCCGTTGTGATGGCTTTCAACCTTCCGGGCATTCAAGACATAAAATTAACGCCCGATGTATTGGCTAATATTTATTTGGGAAAAATCAAAAAGTGGAATGATCCGGCTCTGGCACAAATAAATCCGGGCGTGAAATTTCCAAATATACCTATCACTGTTGTGTATCGTTCTGACGGCAGTGGAACCACCAACATTTTTACCAATTATTTGACCAAGGTAAGTCCTGAGTGGAAGGACAAATACGGCTACGGAACAACGGTGAATTGGCCAGTCGGTATTGGTGGAAAAGGGAATCCGGGAGTGGCCGGGACCATCAGTCAAACGGTAGGTGCTATTGGATATGTTGAATCCACCTATGCTTTTGCCGAAAAGATTGCTTATGCTTCTATCAAAAATCAGGCTGGCAATTTTATCAAACCCGATTTTGCCTCGACAAGCGCTGCCGGAAAAGGAGCCATGCCTGCTGATACACGCATCATGATTACCAACTCACCCGATCCTGCTGCTTATCCAATTGCCGGATTTACTTGGGTAATTCTTTACAAAGAACAAAATTACAACAATCGTACGTTGGCTCAGGCTGAAGCATTGCTGAAATTGTGGGATTGGATGTTGAGCCCCGATGCACAAGCCATTGCACAGCAAATTGATTACGTGCCGTTGCCGGCTTCGGTCATTGCTCTTGACAAATCTATTTTACGTACAGTGACTTACAATGGCAAGCCTATTTTGAAGTAACAACAAGCAGTTTTAGATTTAAACGTTATAATGCCTTTCGGGACGTTCTTTCAACGAAAGATCGGCTTGGAAGGTTTGACGTCAATATAACTTTATCCGTCAGGCGATTTTTGTATGATCATTAAATATCAATTTGTTGCACATGAAAAGTGAGAAAATAACAAAATCCATTTTGTTTGGTTCATCTTTGTTTCTTCTGTTTTTATCCGGCGCCATGCTTTATTCGTTAGTGGAAGGCTCATTGCCTTCTTTTCATGTATTTGGATGGCGATTTTTGTTTTCGTCGGAATGGGATCCTACGCAAGGAAATCAACATTTCGGGGCGTGGGCGTTTATTGTCGGGACGTTGTTCACCTCCGTGTTTGCTTTGATCGTTGCCATTCCTTTGGCATTTTCCACCTCGTTGATTGTGGCCGAATATTTTCGCAACAGTTGGTTTGCCAATGTAGTAAGCACATCCGTTGATTTGTTGGCAGGCATTCCCTCGGTGATTTTTGGTTTGTGGGGTTTTTATGCTCTTCGTCCGTTCATTGTGGAGATTGGGTTGAGCCATCAAGGTTTTGGCATTTTCACGGCAGGACTTGTGTTGGCCATCATGATTGTGCCTTATGCCACGTCATTGAGCAACTCCATTATCATGATGGTTCCCAATGAATTGAAGGAGGCGGCTTATTCGCTTGGAGCCACCCGACTTGAGGTGATTTGGAATGTCATTTTGCCCAATGCCCGATCGGGGATAGCGGCCAGTTATATTTTGGCTTTTGGGCGCGCTTTAGGCGAAACCATGGCGGTAACCATGTTGATCGGGAATGCCAACATCCTGCCCAAAGGATTGTTTAGTACGGGAAACACCATGGCAAGCGTCATTGCCAATGAGTTTGGCGAAGCAAGCGGAGTTCATCTGAGTGCGCTAATCGAAATAGGACTGCTTTTGTTTGTGATCACCGCCATCATCAATGCTATCGGAAAATTGATCATTAAAAAAACAGCCTGATGAAATCACAACTTATTATGCCTAAAATGGGGAAAATTGTTATTAATTTCCGATCACGTAGTTTGAAAAGCAAACTGTTTTTCAGCATAATCTTATTTTTCGCTTTGGTTACGATTGCTGTTGTTCTACTCATCATCGGAACATTGATCGTTAAGGGATTTCGCCAGATCAATCTGGATTTCTTTACCAAAGTGGCTCCCGATACGTTTCAGGCCATGATGGCCAATGCGAGTGGACAAATTATTCCCGGTGGAATTTTGAATGGAATTACGGGATCTCTTTATTTGGTTGCCATTTCATCTGTTTTTGCTATTCCCATCGGTATTGTAATTGGTATTTATTTGTACGAAAATTCCAAGAACAAGTATGCCGATTTGATTCGCGATCTTACTGATATTTTGCAGGGCATTCCCTCCATCGTTGTCGGGTTAATTGTTTATCTTTGGGTGGTTGTTCATGTTACGCAAAGTTTTTCGGTATTAGCAGGCAGTGTGGCGTTGGCCATTATGATGTTGCCGCTGATCATTCGATCAACTGAAGAGTCGTTAAAAATGGTTCCCGAAACGCTCAAAGAAGCTGCTTTTGCCTTAGGGACACCTTATTATAAAGTGATTCTCCGAGTGTTGATTCCTTCTGCTTTCAGCGGTCTAATGACGGGCATTTTGTTGGCTTTGTCCAGAGTATTGGGCGAAACGGCTCCATTGTTGCTCACCACATTGGGTAACTCGGCGGTCAACTGGAATTTCTCCAAACCAGTAAGCGCTGTGCCCTTGCTGATTTGGCAGTTCTACAACGATCCGAACATGGTCAATCTGATTTGGAGTTCATCGCTCTTTCTGATGGCTTTTGTATTGTTACTGAATATTTTATCAAAATGGATTGCGTCAAAAAAGAGAATACAATAATCCTTCACTGTTACTAACAAGAACTACAACAATGATAAACGAAAAAAATACAACGACAGAACAACCTATTCTTACCTTCGATCATTTGTCCATTGCTTACGATCAAGAAAAATATGCCGTAAAAAATGTTTCGGCCGAAATACGTAAAAATACGATTTCAGCTATCATGGGGCCCTCTGGATGCGGGAAAACCACGCTTTTAAGGGCCATTAACCGGATGCATGAGTTGTATCCGCATATTTCCACCACAGGGAAAATCAATTTATATCAGGACAACATTTATGAGATGTCCACCATAGAGTTGCGTCGAAAGATTGGGATGGTGTTTCAACGCCCAAATCCCTTTCCCACGATGAGTATCTACGAGAACGTGATTGCCGGTTACAAGCTGAACGGTATTCATTTGAAACGAAACGAACGGGATGAAATCGTCGAATCGACCTTGCGGGATGTTGCGCTGTGGGAAGAAGTCAAAGAGGCACTCCATAAAAAAGGAACTTTCCTTTCAGGCGGACAGCAGCAACGGCTTTGTGTGGCTCGTGCTTTGGCCTTTAAGCCGGAGGTGATTCTTCTGGACGAGCCAACTTCGGCCCTCGATCCCATTTCAACAGCTAAAATTGAAGATTTGTTGGTGGAGTTGAAAAAACATTATACCATCATTTTGGTGACGCACAACATGTCGCAAGCTGCCCGCATTTCCGATTATTCCATGTTTATGTACCTTGGTGAATTGGTTGAATATGAAGATACTAAAACCATGTTTACCAATCCGAAAGATTCCCGAACCGAAGGCTATCTAACCGGTAAATTTGGATGATCGGAAATCATTTAATGTATGATGAAACGAGCCATAAAAAACAGCTTATGCTCAAGCGTATGACTATTAGGCGAGTTTTACTCGACTTTTAAAAATCAATTTCTCACACATGAAACTTTAAAAAATTCATTGATATGAGTACACAAAAAGAAAATGCTTTAAACGACATTCGCGAAAAGTTCAATGATCTCTCACAGTTGGTTTTATATCAACTCGATTTGCTTGAGAAGATCATTAACAAAGGAGATCCTTCCATCCCGGACAGTTTGCTGGATGAACTGAATGCGAACGAAGCCGACATTGACATGTTGGAAATCCAATTGGGAGAAGAGATTATTGATACCATTGTGTTGCAACAACCGATGGCTTCCGATCTGCGTCAGGTGATTGCCATCAATCAAATGGTGTCGAACTTGGAACGAATTGGAGACCTGGTGATGAACATTGTTTATTTTCTTCCAAGAATTCAAAACCTGGAAATTTATTCCAAAATGTCCGAGGTAATGAGTAATATGTTGATGACCAGTGTCAATATGGTGAAAAGGGCCATTCAGTCCTTTACCATGAACGACAAGGAAGATGCGATTTGGACGATCAAAAATGATGCCATTGTGGATGAAATGAATCGCAAATTGATTAAAAAAACCATTACACGAAGTAACATTCCTGAAGAAACGCAACAACTGCTTTTTGCTTTTATCAACCTCAACAACATCATTTCGAACATCGAACGTGTTGGCGATCATGCCACCAACATTGCCGAATCGTCCATCTATGCAATTGAAGGGAAAGATCTTCGTCACAAAAAGTTAGACAACGAATAGAAATCGCTTAACAAAACAGAAAAAGCTATTTTTTAAATCGATTGTTTTTTATTTTTCTGTTTTTTTTGTTTCTTTGCAAACAAATTGAAAGCAAATGATCTCCTTTGGTGATAGAAAATGGTGGCGCTGCTCTTTTTAATTTGAAGGGGCTGTGCCATTTTTTTTATTTTGGAACATTGTTTTCACCGCAGGACCTTTTCTCTTGCGGTTTTTTTGTCAGGGCAAGTAAATCGTTTTAAGTTTAACATCATAAATTTTAGTGTATGAAGACAACCAAAAAGATTTTATTATCCGAACAGGAGATGCCAAAAGCATGGTATAACATTATGGCTGACATGAAGCACAAGCCGCTGCCTATGTTAAATCCGGGGACAAAACAACCTCTCAAACCGGAAGAGATGGAACCGCTATTTGCGAAAGGGCTTATTGAACAGGAATTTACCACTGAAAGATACGTTGAGATTCCCGATGAAGTTTGGCAGTTATACAAAATTTATCGTCCAACTCCGCTGGTTCGTGCTTCAGGGCTTGAAAAAGCGCTGGATACACCGGCCAAGATTTATTTTAAAAATGAAAGTGTCAGTCCGGTTGGTTCTCATAAATTGAATTCGGCCATTCCGCAAGCATATTACAATAAAATTCAAGGAATTAAACATATCACTACCGAAACGGGCGCAGGTCAATGGGGAAGCGCCATGAGCATTGCATGCAAACATTTTGGGCTCGATTTGCAGGTGTACATGGTGAAAGTGAGTTATGATCAGAAACCTTATCGCAAGTTTGTGATGCAAACTTATGGTGCAGAAGTTATTGCTTCTCCAAGCAATCGAACAGCTGCCGGACGTGCTTTGCTTGAGAGGGATCCAAACAGTTCGGGAAGTCTTGGCGGTGCCATTTCCGAAGCAGTTGAAGCCGCAGTGACCCATCCCGACACGCGTTACACGTTAGGCAGCGTGTTGAATCATGTCATTCTGCACCAAACCATTATAGGCTTGGAAGCTGAAAAACAGATGGAGTTAACGGGTGATTATCCTGATGTGGTGATTGGCTGTTTTGGTGGGGGTTCCAATTTTTCGGGCATTTCTTTCCCTTTTTTGCGGCATAACTTGTTGGAGGGAAAAACCACGCGGTTTATTGCTGCCGAACCGGCGTCGTGTCCAAAACTGACACGAGGGAAGTTTGAATATGATTTTGGCGATACCATTGGGATGACACCATTGATCCCGATGTACACACTGGGACACGATTTTCAACCGGCGGACATTCACGCCGGCGGATTGCGTTACCATGGGGCAGGCTCCATTGTCAGTCAATTGCTCAAAGATGGATTGATTGAGGCACAAGCAGTTCAGCAATTGGATACCTTTGAAGCCGGTGTTTTATTTGCTCGTTCTGAAGGAATAATTCCGGCTCCTGAATCGACTCATGCCATTGCCGTCGCCATTCAGGAAGCCTTGAAAGCAAAGGAAGAAGGAAAAGAAAAGATCATTTTGTTCAACTTATCCGGTCATGGATTGATTGACATGAGTGCTTACGACAACTATTTTTCAGGCAAATTGTCCAACTTCGATGTTCCTGAAACCATGATTTTAGAAAACGTGGCTAAATTGGAAAAATTGGTATAGCCTCATTTTTCCGCTGGCTTTTTGATCAAAAATGACGAATTTTGTACCGACTTTTTCATCAACGAAGGAGTCGGTTTTTTTATGACTTATCAGGAAACCATTGAATACCTTTATCGCCAGCTTCCGGCTTTTGAACGAACCGGGGGAGCGGCTTACAAAGCCGGTTTGGAGCGGGTCATGGTTTTAGACGATATGCTTCAGCATCCGCATCGTACCTATCCGACCGTTCACGTAGCCGGTACCAACGGGAAAGGTTCCACTTCTCACATGTTGGCTGCGTCGTTGCAAGTTGCCGGCTATAAAACCGGTCTTTATACTTCTCCGCATCTCAAAGATTTCAGGGAACGTATACGCGTCAACGGAAAGATGATTCCCCAATCGTATGTCGTCGATTTTGTTGAGCGTTACGCCAAACCGTTTGAATCTTTGCATCCTTCATTTTTTGAATTGACCATGTCCATGGCTTTTCAATATTTTGCTGACGAACAAGTGGACATTGCCGTGATTGAGGTTGGTCTTGGAGGTCGTTTGGACAGTACGAACATTATTACACCGGTGTTGAGTGTCATAACCAACATCAGTTTTGATCATCAACAATTTCTTGGTGACACTTTGGAAAAAATAGCCGCCGAAAAAGCCGGCATTATGAAACCATCTGTTCCGGTAGTGATTGGTGAGGCAGAAGGAAGTGTAAAACAAGTTTTTGTTGAACATGCATCGGAAGTGGGAGCACCTCTTTTCTTTGCTTGGGAGCTGATTCGTTTGTCTCGAGGGCAAGCAGCAGATCAATTTTTTATCAATGACGAGGTCAATCCGGTGACGATCGGGTTGAAAGGACTTTATCAGGAAAAAAATCTTATCACAACTCTTGCAGCCATTCGATTGTTGAACAAAATCGGTTTCCACATAACAGATGAGGCTGTTTATCAAGCTATTGAGCATGTCATGACCATCACCGGATTGCAAGGCCGCTGGCAAATTTTACAACAACATCCAATGGTGATTTGTGACACAGGCCATAACGAGGCAGGTATTCGCTATGCCATGCAACAGTTGTTGCAGATTCCGTGTCGTGAATTGCACATTGTTTTTGGCATGGTAAAGGATAAAGATCATCATCACATTTTGCCGCTTTTGCCTAAAAATGCACACTATTATTTTACGCAGGCAGCTATTCCGCGAGCTTTCCCTGCGGATGAATTGCTGCAACAGGCTGCTTTGTTTGGATTGATCGGTACGGCTTATGCTTCGGTGAAAGAAGCCATTCAGGCAGCTCAACAGATGGCTGATCAGGACGATGTTATTTTTGTTGGAGGCAGCAGTTATGTGGTGGCTGAAGCCTTGTAGAAAAAAATCACCTAAAAACGGAGTGAAAATTTGCCAATATAAAAATCCCTTCTTATCTTTGCATCGCTTTTAACAAGGGCGTTTAGCTCAGCTGGTTCAGAGCATCTGCCTTACAAGCAGAGGGTCGGCGGTTCGAATCCGTCAACGCCCACTTTCAAATTCAACCACTTGCAATGATTCTGCAGGTGGTTTTTTTGTGCTCTAAGCTTTGTGTGTTTTTTTTTCCAATTTTTATTGATGTAGTACCATGTGTTCCCTATCGAATCTTGGTTTGCAATTTTTTGAATCCTTCTTTTGTGTTCATTTATGATCGTTTTGTTCCAAAAAATGATCTGATATTACCTGGTTACGAAATCTGTTTCATGGCAAAAAAATTGGAAACGGCATGGATTGATGGTTGATTTTGAATACATTTGTAGATCAATGTAAAAGGTTTGGTTGCGCTTTTTTGTTCGTTATTAATGGCCATCAAAACAAGATATTGACGACGAAATCAAGTCTATTTTTCATCAAAAACAAAACGTCCATGATAAAAATTACAGTTTTGCTTGAAAATACGGCTTTGCCTGGTTCAAAGTTCGAAGCAAAGCATGGGTTAAGTTTGTATGTCGAAACCGGCAAACACAAGTTGTTATTTGATACTGGACCCGATGATGCTTTTCTTCGCAATGCAATGCAATTGCAGGTTGATCTTTCGGAAGTCGAGGCTGTAATTATTTCGCACGGCCACTACGATCATACCGGCGGATTGCGTGCTTTTTTCGAAGTGAATCATCATGCTCCGGTTTTTTTGTTGGAAGGGGCTCAACATCCCTTTTATTCCTTAAGCATGGGATTGCCTTATCGGTATATTGGTATGGATGCTGCTTTGCTTGAAATGTTTAAGGATCGGTTTCATTTCTTTCACCGTCGGCTTTCTCCAATTGAGGGCGTTCTTTTGTCGGAAGTTACATCATTTGGAACTTTCAAACCGACGAATAGTGTGTTGTTTATAGAACAAAATGGGCTTAAAGTGCTTGATGCTTTTTCGCATGAATTGGTCATGTCCATTGAGGATGATCAGCAATTGACGGTGTTTACCGGTTGTTCACATCAGGGAGTAATCAATATGGTGATGACGGTTCAACAGCAATTTCCCAAGTTGCCGATACGTGGTCTTGTTGGCGGTTTTCATTTGAGCAACACCCGCAAAAATATTTTAACGGAACCTGAAGAAGTGGTGATCGATTTAGCTCACCAACTCAATCAATTGCACATTCCGTTCATTTTTACCGGCCATTGTACGGGAGTGGTTGGCTTTGACCTGTTGCATACTGTATTGAAAAACAATCTTTTTGCAATGCATACCGGGTTGAAGTTTGAAATATAAAAAAAGAGGCTTGAACGTTTGGTTGATCAGCCTCTTTAGAAATGATTTTCAACGGGAGCTTACATGCCTAACCGTTTTTTCAAAGCAGTCAGTTCATCTTGAAGTTCCTTAGGCAGATGATTGCCGAAGATTTTGTAATGTTCTTCGATGAGAGCCACTTCGTCTTTCCATTCGTCCACATTGACAGCCAATGCTTTTTTCATTTGATCTGCAGTCAACGATAAGCCTTCCGTGTTGATGGCATCCAATGCCGGAATCTTTCCGATGGGTGATTCTACGGCTTTGCCTTCGCCATTGCAACGATCAAAAATGTAGGCTAATACACGGCTGTTTTCGCCATATCCCGGCCATAACCATTTTCCATTTTCATCTTTGCGGAACCAGTTGACGAAGAAAATTTTAGGCAACTTGTCGGAAGAGGTTTTTTTGCCAATTTCGATCCAGTGACCAAAATAGTCGCCCATGTTGTAACCGCAGAAAGGCAGCATGGCAAAGGGGTCGCGACGTACACCGGCTTTCAGTCCGATGGCTGCTGCCGTTACTTCCGATCCGACGATTGAGCCCATGAAGACGCCATGATTCCAATTGTTTGATTCGTGAATCAAGGGTACGGTAGATGGGCGACGGCCTCCGAATAAAATGGCAGAAATAGGAACGCCTGCAGGATTTTCCCAATCAGGATCAATGGCTGGGCATTGCTTTGCAGGTGCCGTAAAACGTGAATTTGGATGAGCACACGGCTCGCCGGAAGCAGGATCGTACACGCGGTTTTTCCAATCGATAGTGCCTGCCGGACATTCCGTCCCAATGCCTTCCCACCAAACATCCTTGTCAGGGGTTACGCCAACATTGGTAAAGATGGTGTTGGCTTTCAACGAAAGCATGGCGTTGGGATTTGTTTCCATGGATGTGTAAGGAGCCACTCCAAAGAATCCTGCTTCGGGATTAATGGCGTACAATCGGCCATCTTTACCGAATTTCATCCATGCAATGTCGTCACCTACCGTTTCCACTTTCCATCCCGGAATGGTTGGAATCAACATGGCTAAGTTGGTTTTCCCGCAAGCTGACGGGAACGCGGCTGCAATGTATTTCTTTTCTCCTTTGGGATTGGTGATACCCAGAATTAACATGTGTTCTGCCAACCATCCTTCGTCTTTAGCCATTTTTGAAGCAATTCTTAATGCCAGACATTTTTTTCCTAACAAAGCATTTCCTCCATATCCTGAACCATAGGACCAAATTTCGTACGTTTCTGGGAAATGGGAAATAAATTTCTTTTCAATGGGTGCGCAAGGCCAGGGTGTGTCTTTTTGTCCGGGTTCAAGCGGTGCGCCTACCGAGTGCATGCAGGGAATAAAATAACCATCGTCGCCCAACACATCCAACACTTGTTTGCCCATGCGGGTCATAATGCGCATGTTGGTAACAACATAAGGAGAATCGGTGATTTCAACGCCAATTTTTGCAATGTCTGAACCGAGTGGTCCCATCGAAAACGGAATGATGTACATGGTACGACCTCTCATACAACCTTTGTAAAGGTCTTTCATGGTCTTTTTCATTTCATCCGGTGCAACCCAGTTGTTGGTTGGGCCGGCATCTTCCTGTTTCGTTGTGCATATAAATGTTCTGTTTTCAACACGCGCCACATCACTTGGATCAGAGTTAAACGCATAGCTTCCGGGAAGTTTTTCGTCGTTCAGTTTGACAGCCATACCACTTGCCACCATCTCATCGAACAACCGTTGGTTCTCTTCTTCCGAACCATCACACCAATGAATGTTTTTTGGCTCGCACCAGGCAGCCCATTCATTTACCCAATCAATTAATTTCTGGTTTTTTGTCATCATGTTTACTTTTAGTGATTTATAAATCGGGTTTATTAACTCTTTCGCGTCCGCTTTCGGTTGTCAAAGATAAGACAAATTTCTAATCTTTCCATCAATTAAAGAAAAAAATCATTATTTAGATTTCCCTTTATCTTCATGAAGTTGATTCAAATGACCATACTTTTTAGCCTTTTGTTTGGGTTCACCCATTGACGTCAAGCAATCCTTCCGGTAAATCGACATAAATGATTTTTAGGTTGTCATCAATGTCGTCAATAAAAGATTCATTGGCGGGGATATAGATTTCTTTTTCGTCAGCTTGCACAATAAACAGGATGTTTTGTGTAGTATCATCCATATCGAGAATGGTGCCAATTCGTTTTTTGTGTTGGTCAACAACGGTGTATCCAATCAAATCGTCCATTAAGTCTTCCGTGTCGGCCTCTTCACTTGGTAGAGCGGCGCTGGGCAGGTAAACGTTTTTGCCAATGAAAGGATGACAACTTTCAGCCGAGTTGATTTCATCGAATTGGAGCAGGGCCGATCGATTTTTTTTCATCATCATTTGATGGATAAAAAAAGGAACAAAGATGCCTTCCATTTCGACGAAAAAAAATGATGGATTGATTGTCTTCAAGTCTCTTGAAAAAACAATCAGCATTTCACCGTGAATGCCGTGTTGTCTGACAATCTGGCCAACGACTTTTAATTGATCTGATGGAATCATTCGGTACGTTGTATTGGCTTAAAAAGAGTTGTTTCTCTTTTTGTGTCATTTTCTGAAGAAAGACGCCGTTATTTTCTTTTGTTGTAACGGGCGTTGAGTTCTTTGATGACATCCTTGGTGATGTCGTACCCGTCAGCAGCATATAACACATTGTCATTCATAGAATTAGTTGATATGACCATTTGATAATGTTTGGCCGGGCAATAGGTTTTTAAAAATTGGCTGATCGTATCGCGTAATTGTTCGTTGAAGCGTTGTTGTTGGGCTATCAACTGATTGGTAAGTTGTTGGTTTAAATCCTGAAGCTCTTTTTGTTTGGCAACGAGGCGGTTATTTTCTTCTTCGGCTTTTTCGCGACTGAGAAATGCATTGTTTCTCATTTTGTTTTCAAAGCTGGCCATGTCGGCTTGCAATTGTTTTGCCCGTGCATTGATGCGTTGGCGCGAATCTTCCTGGCCTTGGAGCAATTGTTCGTTGGCGTCTTTGGCTAATTGATAGTAAGCCAAAAGCGTATCCACGTTGATGTAAGCAATAGGTAATTTTCCTTTGGTTTGTGTGGTATCAACCAAAAATGTGTTGTTAGCGTCATTTTTTTTGCTTGTACATTGAATTAACAAGAAAGTCACGCCGGAAAGAAGAATGAACGATTTGAAGAAAAGTAATGTTTTATTCATTTTGTCGGATTTAGGGTATGTTGCATTGTGTTGGTGAAGATTCATGATCAGTGAGTTAGTTGAATTGTCTTTTCTTGTCTTGTGGAAATTGTTTTGACCTTGCAGAGCGGTTTGTTTTATCAATTTGAGTGCGTTGTGTAAAAATGCGGCTCAAAAAAGCGGAATCTGGTATTGATTAGATTCCGCTTCCAATTTTGAGCACAGCAAAGATAATTGATAAAATGTTGTTACAATATGTGTTTTGCTATTTTTATGAAAATAACTGATAGTCATTGCGTGATTTAACGCCCATAAACAGTTTATCGAGTTAAAACCTCCACGGCTTTGTGTACCGTATTGTCATTTTGGTTCAGGGTTTGGTAGAAATCCGAGTCGCCCAACATGTTTCTCATGATGTACGCTTTGAGCTGATTTTTTAGTAAATCATGTGAAATGCCGTAAAAATAATAATGTTTGGGGATCCCTTTTTGAGCTGCGTAAACAGCCATTTCCTGAGTAATGGGTTGCTTGTCGAGATATTGATTGAGTTGTGCCCATGTTTTGTATTTGGATAGTTTGGCTCGGTGTTCATTGGTGTATTTGATGGCAAACTGGAACAAGATGCCGTGATCAATCAATCGGCGGTAGTAAGGTGTGTAGCCGATGGTGTCAAGCGGAACAAAGATATCGGGCATAATTCCGCCTCCACCGTAAACCGTGCGACCGTGAAGGGTTTTGAATTTTTCGGCTTTGTCCAATTTCACACTGTCCTTGTGGAAGAATTCGCCACGGGCATACCGATTGAGAAAATCGTTGTCATAGGCTTGATCTTTTCCAAGTTGATAAGGCTTTTGAATGCATCGGCCTGAAGGCGTATAGTAGCGTGCAATGGTGAGTCGAACAGCTGACTTGTCGGGAAATTCAAATTGTTGTTGTACCAACCCTTTGCCGTAAGAGCGGATGCCGATGATTAAGCCACGGTCATTGTCTTGAATGGCGCCCGAAAATATTTCTGCAGCCGATGCAGTCCATTCATTAATCAGCACGGCAACAGGGACTGATTGAAATGAACCTCTTCCATCCGAATAGAATGCTGTTTTTGGATAAGCTCGTCCTTCGGCATAGACGATCAATTCATTTTTAGGTAAAAATTCGTCCACCATTTTGACCGCTGCATCCATAAAGCCTCCCATGTTGTCGCGCAGATCGATGATGTATTTTGTGGCTCCCTGATTGCGAAGCAAGGCCAAGGCTGTAAGGAATTCGGAATAGGTAGTATCGCCAAATTTGCTTACTTTGATATAGCCGATTTGAGGGGTAATCATGTAGGCAGCGTCAACGCTTTTGACGGGAATTTCACCGCGTGTGACTACATATTTCAATAAATCTCTGCGTCCGGCACGTCGAATGCCAAGCTGAACTGTGGTGCCGCTTTTTCCGCGCAATTTATTCAGTACTTTTTCATTTGAAATGGACTTGCCGGCAAATACGGTATCGTTCACCGTGATGATTTTATCTCCCGGTAAAATGCCGACTTTTTCCGAAGGACCGCCATGAACGACGGCAACTACCATGATGGTGTCATTCTGAAGGGTAAATTCAACCCCGATGCCTCCAAACTTTCCTTCAAGTTGTTCATTGGTTGCGGCCAAATCTTTAGCCGGAATGTAAACCGAGTGTGGATCCAGATTGGCTACAATGCTGGTCATCGCATTGTCCGTAATGTGATTCATATTGACCGAATCAACATATCGGTAGTTAATGAGGTTTAACAATTCGGAAATTTTACTTTTGTCAAGATTTAATGATCTGAAAATATCCAGCGTATTTCCTATGTCGTTGCGCATTGCCAGAAAGTTCCCGATGAGGATGCCGATGGCCAAAATAAAAGCCAACGAAAAGGGAAATGCTACTTTTTTCCAAGTTTTCATACGTCTAATTTAATTTTTAACATTAAGGTTGTATGGAACTCCCCAAAATAGTCATTTTCTTGAGCATAAGCTCTTTTTATGGCTCGTTTCATACGTAAAAAACAATTTGTAATAGTATAACTGAATGTGTTTTATATGTTGTTTCCATTTTTAGTTGAATGGATACTGCTTTTCCAAATAAGGTTCGTTTCAAACTATGGTCTTATTTTTTCTTTTCGTCAATCAGTTCGATAATTTGATATTCATTTTTGTTCAATGTGATGTTTTTGATCGTGATGTTTTGATGACGAAAAAAGGTATATGGTTTGAACGATTGCAAGTTCAATGGACTAATGTTTTGTTTGAAATGTTCTTGTGTTAAAATATTAAGATATATTGGTAACCAAATGCATGAATCTGTTTTGGACAACGGATTGTTGTGATGTGGAATTGGTTCAAAAATCGAACGAATCGACTGCTACATAAACGACTTCAACGTGAGCTTGTTTGAGCAACTCAATGCCGTCGGCAAGTCGGTATGGTTCTCCGTACACAACCCTTTTGATACCTGATTGTATGATTAATTTAGCGCATTCAATGCAGGGTGAAGAGGTGACATACAACGTGGCTCCCTGACTGCTGTTGTTGGAACGTGCAATTTTGGTAATGGCATTTGCTTCGGCATGAAGCACATACGGAAATGATTTGTTGTTTTCGTCTTCGCATTGGTTGGGAAAACCTGCCGGAGTCCCATTGTATCCGTCTGAAATAATCATGTTGTCCCTGACAATGAGCGCTCCGACTTTACGACGTTGACAGTATGAATTTTGTGCCCAGATATATGCCATTTGCATGTATCGTTTGTCGAATTGAGCTTGTTTGGTTGCTTCCATAACTGTAGTGAAAAAGATGGGTTGATAAGATGTGTCGTAAACAACAACGTGTTAGCTTTCTTATTGAAGCAGCGTATGAACAAATGAATCAAGGTTTAATCCCGAAAAATCACCTGACGACATAAACAACAATACTTTGTTGTTTGGATTGAGTTTCAATAAAGCCTCTTTTAATGCTTCCCGATTTGAGATGACTTGAACGTGCCGATCGCCAAATGCTTCCGATACGGTTTCTTCCGATAATGGAGGCAGTTTCTTGTTTTCAATAACAGCTGGATCAAAATAAACAAAAGCTATGGCTGCCTCGTGCATGCTGTGTTTGTATTGCGTCAGAAAATCGGCCTGAAGGCTGCTGAACGTATGCAATTCCATGCAGGCTATCAATTCTTTATCGGGGAATTGATTTTTGACGGCATGGATGGTAGCTGCCAATTTGGAGGGAGAATGAGCAAAATCTTTGAAAACAATGGTTTGTTTTGTTTCTGCAATGCGTTGCAATCGATTGGCAGCCCCCTTAAAATCTTGAATGGCACGGTAAAAATCGGATTCGTTCACTCCTAGTTGCTTGCATGCTAAGCAGGCTGCCGCAATGTTTTGCAAGTTGTGTTCTCCGAAAATTTGCAAAGAATATTGTTGCCCTTTGTAATGAATGAACGTGATTCCGTTCTCAACGGAATAATCGGGTTTGTAGTAGGGCAGTGCTACAATGTCGGGGCGCAATTGAGCTGCTATTTGTTGCAGTACTTCATCTTCTCCGTTATAGATCAAACGGCCATCTCGTTCAATGAGATCGACAAATTTTTTGAATTGATCTACATACATTTCAAAAGTTGGAAACACATTGACATGATCCCACGCAATGCCGGTCAAGATAGCAATATGTGGATGATACAGATGAAATTTAGGGCGAGAATCCAGTGTTGAGGTTAAATATTCATCTCCTTCAAAAACGGCAATCGGGGCATCATACGACAATTTGACCATGGTTTCGAAGCCTTCAATTTGGGCTCCCACCATGTAATCAACAGCCATGTTCTTTTTGGTTAATGCATGTAAAATAAGCGCAGTAGTGGTCGTTTTTCCGTGGCTTCCGCCTACAACGACCCGCGTTTTTTTTTGTGTTTGTTGATAAAGGTATTCAGGAAATGAGTAGATGTCAATGCCTAATTCTTTGGCACGAATTAGCTCGGGGTTATCTGCTTTGGCATGCATTCCCAAAATTATGGCGTGAATATCTTTGGTAATGTTTTCGGGATGCCAACCAATTTGTTTTGGTAAAATTCCGGCTTTTTCCAAATGACTTTTGGCAGGTTCAAAAATTTCATCGTCTGAACCCGTTATCTGATAGCCTTTTTTACTTAAAGCAATGGCCAAATTGTGCATGACGGCTCCGCCAATAGCAATGAAATGAAGATGTTTCATGCGTTCGTTTTAAATGCTGAGACCAAAAAAAGCATGAGACTCCCCGATATCATTGTTGGGATGTTATTTCTTGTCAATTCTCGTTTCATGAAATAAATGCTGTTTGGATAAATTTTAGAAAGAATTCAACCATATTCTAATCCTTTCACATCACAAAGCAAAAAAAGAATTTCATTAGATACTGATAATCAGGGATGTTTTGCAATGCTAACTATTCTTTCTAATTTCGCTGCAAAAATACAACGTTTTTATGAAGATAACGACATTAGAGGCCGGTTTTTTTTATGTGGACGGCGGCGCCATGTTTGGCGTGGTCCCAAAACGCGTTTGGCAAAAGCGATATCCATGCAATGATTTCAATATGTGTAAATTGGCTATGCGATTGATGTTGGTTGAGACAGAAAACCGTCTGATTTTAATCGATACGGGCGTGGGAGAGAAACAACTTGAATATTTAAAATATTATGATTTTTCCGACGTCTTCAACTTGGAGGATGCTTTAAAAGTGCGTGGCTACGAGGTCGATCGGGTTACGGATGTTGTTATGACTCATTTGCATTTTGATCATTGTGGCGGTACCACCCGATTTATCAATGATCAGCATGATGTGGGGTTAACTTTTCCCAATGCCCGTGTCTGGGTGGGGAAGTCGCAATGGGAAAACTTTTTACATCCCAACGTGCGTGAAGGTGATTCGTACTTCATTGAAAACATGCTTCCTGTGTTTGAAAAAGGGCAATTAAAATTGGTAGAAGAGCCTACATGGATCGATCCTTCTGTTGAAGTGCGCATTTTTAACGGGCATACGACCGGTCAACTGGTTCCTTATATTCATTTGAATGAGCATACTACGCTGGTGTATGTCGGAGATGTTATACCCGTGGCCGCTTCCATTCCAATTGCTTGGGTTTCGGCTTACGATACTTTCCCAATTACATCCATGGAAGACAAGGAAAACGTTCTTTCGGAAGCAGCAGAAAAGCAGCAGATTTTATGTTTTGAGCATGATGCGTACATCGAGTCATGCCGCGTAAGCAAAGTGAACGGCAAATATCGCATGACAGAAAACGGAGCTTTGACCGAGCTATTAAAAAATTAACTTTCATGTTTTCGCTTAAAAAGATTGATTTATACATCATAAAGAAATTTATAGGCACCTATTTTTTTTCTATTGTGTTGATCATCAGCATTGTTATTGTGATTGATACCAGTGAAAAGATGGATGCTTTTTATGATCATCACGCTCCGCTAAAAGAGATTGTTTTTAATTATTACCTCAATTTTATTCCCTATTTCATCAATCTTTTTAGTCCGCTTTTTACCTTCATTTCCGTGATCTATTTTACTTCAAAATTGGCCGGAAACACTGAAATCATTGCCATTCTGTCGAGTGGTATGAGTTTTAAGCGGCTCATGTTGCCTTATGCCATTTCGGCAGCCATCATTGCTTCGTTGACTTTTGTGCTGAGTGGTTACATCATTCCTCCGGCCAATCGTGTTAGGTTAAAATTTGAAGATAAATATGTGAAGAAATTCATGACCGACAATGCGCAAAACATTCAGATGAAAGTGGAACCCAATGTGGTGGCTTATATAGAACGTTTTGAGGCAAAGCGTAACGTTGGTACTCGGTTTTCATTGGATCAATTTAACGGGAAAAGTTTGGTTTCCCGACTAACTGCCGACAGTATCCGATGGGATTCTGCCTATCGGTGGACGGTAAAAAACTACATGATTCGTAAATTTAGAGGTTTGCGCGAACAATTGACGCGCGGTACACGGTTGGATACAACGATTCTCATGCAACCGGCAGATTTTTTTATCACTTTTCAGGAGGCACCTCAAATGACCAACGGAGCGCTGCACGGATACATCAGACGTCAACAAATGCGTGGGGTCGGCGACATCGGGGCTTTTGCCGTCGAATATGACAAAAGGTTTGCCAATCCTTTGGCGGCGTTTATTCTAACCTTAATCGGGGTTTCTCTGGCTTCCCGAAAAATTAGGGGAGGCATGGGGCTTCATATTGGGATTGGATTGGCATTGAGTGCTTTGTATATTCTTTTTTCAACCGTTTCTTCCACATTTGCAGTCAATGGCACATTGCCTCCTTTTGTGGCTGTGTGGATTCCGAATGTTTTATTCTTAATTGTTGGCGTTATTCTTTATCAACGAGCAAGTAAATAATCGAAAAATCATTTTGGCATGGGAAAAGTTTTGTTGGAAAAGATGAAGTTTCATGCTTTCCATGGTGTCTATCCACAAGAGCGAATTATTGGAGGTGAATTCATGGTGGATTTAACATTGGAACTTTCTTTTGGGGACGCTGCTTTGACAGATCAACTTGCAGATACATTGAATTATGAGCAGGTTTATGAAGTTGTAAAAGAGGAGATGATGCGCCCTTCCAATTTACTTGAACATGTGGTTGAACGCATTGGGAATCGCATCTTACTAACTTTCCCTGCTGTTCAAAGCGTGGAAACAAAAGTTTCAAAATGTCATCCAGCTATGGGCGGCGACATTGGTCTGGTGTCTGTTGTGGATGAAAAAAGACGATAACATCCATTTTCCCCTTTTCTTTCGGGGCAATACAATGTGAAGTTATTTATTTGGGACATTTTTTAACGTCGTTTTTTTCTGAAAAAATCCTGCATCAAAGTTCTACATTCGTTTTCTAAAATGCCGGAAACAAGAAATGTTTTAGGATGTAAGGCTTGTGGAGCCGTCAGGTGAAAACCTTTCTTTTCGTCGGGAGCACCGAAAACCACTTTCCCGATTTGAGCCCATGCCAATGCGCCGGCACACATCAGGCATGGTTCAATGGTTACATAGAGAGTACATTCTGTTAAATATTTACCGCCGAGTGTGTTGGCGGCTGCGGTGATGGCTATCATTTCGGCATGTGCGGTTACATCGTTCAGTGATTCTGTCTGATTGTGAGCTCGAGCAATGATTTTATTCTCCCAGACAATGACTGCGCCAATGGGAATTTCATCCAGTTCAAATGCTTTTTTTGCCTCAATTAGCGCCTGTTTCATGAAATAGGTGTCATCCAGCATGGTGAAAAGGTTTTACGATATAATGATTTTTGACGTTGCCTGCGTTTCTCCATTGATTTTTACCACATATACACCCGAAGGCAAAGATAAATAAAACGATGGATCGGGCGTGTCGTATTGTTTTTCAAAAACGGGGATGCCTACGGCTGAATAAATTTTTATTTCTCCTTTTGATGAATGAAGGATTGAGAGCCGTTTTTCATTGGGTTGAAAGGTTATTTTCACGTTGTTGTTTTCTGTTTTGACGATGGGACTTGTGGGGCTGAGGTTGATCCCTACAATGACCGGATCATGATCTGAAGCACGATAAACATTATCCTGATAACCTGAGCCGTCATAGGCAATGTACGAAGGTTCGTCAGAGTCAATATGCCAAACCGTTACGCCGGTGATTTGAGCATTCAACGAAGGTGAAGCAAGGGCATGGTCAAGATCTCCTGCTTGTGCGTTGTACACATAACTGTAACTGGTGTCCGGCATAAATCGTTCTAATTGTTCAATAAATCCTGCTTTCACCATGGTGTCCACCGGATCTTCCTGCGAGTAAGCATTCAGATCGCCTAAAATCAAAACATCTGGGTCATTAAATACAGCGCTTGATGTGTACGTCGGAATGTTTTTAAGCAAAGCAGCAGCTTCTGAAATCCTCGTTGCGTTGTAACATCCTTGTCCATCGCCTTGATCGGTGTCAGCTCCTGAGGAAGGGCATCCGGTTTTTGCTTTGAAATGGTTCATGGATAAAACAATGCGTTGATTGTTCGATTTCAAGGTAAACGCCTGACTTTTCATGCGGTTGTAGGGTGACATATTGATGGATTGGAGTGAACCGTACGGAGTTACTTTGTCTGCTCGATAGATAAATCCGACTTTGATGTAGGTTCCGTTCACGGTCGTGCCATCGTTGATGTATTGGTAGTTTTGTGAATTGGTCGCCGTGTTCAAAGCGTTGGTCATGTAAGCAATGGCATCTTGACCTTGCTGCAATTCGGCTAAACAATAGACATCGGCATCGATGGCAAGCAGCACTTTGAGTAATTTCCCGTGTTGTTTGTTAAACTGATCTTGATTGGCAGCGCCATAGCCTTGTCCCCAGTTGCTTGTCAAATAGTAATCCAGATTGTAACTACAGACTTTCAAATTGCAATTTCCTACGGAAGCAGGAGCTGTGGTTCTTGGATTTCCGTAAAATGTAAGTGGTTGAGTTGGATAAACAAAATAGTAACTGCCAACCTGATCAACCACTCCAATTAAATGATCCGTTTTTTCTCCGGTCCTTCTAACGCCTGTAAGCGGATCGATAAACGGAATCGGATTGGGATAGGTTGCGGTGGAGCCGTTGGCAATAATGAGCTGATCGGTGGAATTCGATGCAAACATGGCCACACATTTGGGGGTTAAAGGACGGTATTGATTGGTGGGATAGAACAATCGTTGGGAAGATAAGGTGAGTTCTCCGTATTTTGCCAACGAACTATTGGAGGTCACCGTGAGGGTTTGATTGAGAGTAAGCAACATCCCTTCAAAATTTTCCCATCCATTGGAAAAGTCTTGCGGGAAAAGCACCTCTACTACTGGTAATGCATGTTGATGATCTACTGCGTTTAATGTGGTGATGTCAATTTCAGTGCGGTTGTTTTTTTCTGTTACCGTGCCGGTAACCACAACCGAGTCACCCGGAGCAACCGTAAAATTGCTGTTGTTGGCCGTGTAAACAAAAATACCTGATGAAGCTGTTCCGGTGCGCGCCGTGCTTTGAAGAAAGAAACCGCCGACTTGATTTGAATTGGTGAAAACCGCTGTCACAATGCCATTGGTGGTCACGGTTTGATTCAGATACGGACTGGAGGTCGATGTCCCTTGAATTTGTTGGATGGTTTGCGCAAAGCATGTCAATGCCGCGAACCATAAAATGCTGAGAAAAAAAAGTTTGGTTTTCATACACTTATTTTAATTATTTAACATTAAGATTGTATGGAACTCGTCAAAATAGTCATACGTTTGAGCATAAGCGTTTTTATGACTCGTTTCATGCTTTTTAACTTTGTTGTTAGGGTAATGGCAGATGTATTCCTGTTTTGAAAAATGACGTTAAAGATAATGTAAATTAATGGAAAATAATTTAATGATATGCATTTTTCTTTGATCGCCCATGATTTTCATCCAACTTGTTGATGGTGAAGGAGAAGCTGCGCGTGATTGCTGCAAAAGGGTTAATCAAAAAGAATTGATTTAAACAGTTGATTGTAAATGAGATAAATATTTACTTTGTTGTAATTTGCATCATCTGTTTTTGTAACTTGATTTCTGAAGTATGTTTTTGATTTTTATTTGTTTAGCGTTTTTTTCATACGTAAATAATCTGTTAATATATAGGCAAAATGCCATGTTTTTTTGTTAAATACAGCTTTATCAATAGAATTCAGACAAAAGAAAAGAGAGCACTTGTCTTAAGACAAATGCGAGCATTGGGTTATTAAAACAAGCAAACAGCTAAGAGTTATAAAATTTCATACACGTGTTCGAATCACTCTCTTGGGTGCTTAGCTGTTGAGGTCAGTTTCATACTCGACTTCGATGTTGTGTGTTAACAACGGGTGCCAGAAAAAATCGACCTTTTTTTGGATATCTTCCTTATCCTGCCTTTTCGATAGGTGGCAGTTCTTTTAGCTCAACCACATATCCTAATTTAATTAGTCGACCCTTAAAAAACATACAACATAAAGATTATCAATAAAATATCATTAAAATTAGTTGCGTATATCAACAAG
>JBMFIQ010000008.1:0-77314 GCA_049976245.1 Microbacter sp.
TTGCGGGGACAAAAAGTAAGTCAGGGTCACAGGGGCGGAAGCCCCTTGTAATGAACATGCGAAAGTTGAATTAGTTACGTTCGAATGAAGAAGCACTAAATAGACACGCAAAACTCAAGAAGAAATCATGATCGAATTTAAAAAATAAGATGCGTTTGAATAAAGAAACCCGTCGTAGAACGGGTTCATTTTCATTGATAAAGCATCTATGCAAGAAAAGAAAAGATTATTTTGCTTTTCCCTGATTGGCCACTTTTTCCATTTCTTTTTTCAAGGTTTCTTCATCGGCAAGAAAATAACTGCGAATGGGCTTTAATTGATCGTCCAACTCATAGACTAACGGAATTCCCGTCGGGATGTTAAATTTAAGGATTTCTTCTTCTGTTTTGTTGTCTAAGTATTTTACAAAAGCACGAAGACTATTCCCATGAGCTGCTACCAGAATGGTTTTGCCGGTTTTTAACTCGGTGCTGATTTCATTTTTCCAAAGAGGAATGACTCGTTCAACCGTATCCTGCAATGATTCCCCCAACATGTAATGCAATTGATCCACATCCTGATAACGGGCTTCTTTGCGTTGATCGGCCACTTCATCAGGATCCAACATGGGTGGACGTACGTCGTAAGCTCTACGCCAAAGCAAGACTTGTTCTTCACCATATTTTGCTGCGGTTTCAGCTTTGTTCAATCCTTGTAACTTTCCGTAATGCTTTTCGTTTAAACGCCATGATTTCACTACCGGAAGCCACATTTGATCCAATTCTTCCAATGAAATCCAAAGCGTTTTTATGGCCCGTTTAAGTACGGAAGTATAAGCCAGATCAAACACAAAACCGGCTTTTTTCATAGCTTGGCCTGCCTGAACGGCTTCATTGATGCCTTTTTCACTTAAGGGAACATCTGTCCATCCCGTAAAACGATTCTCTTTGTTAAATTGGCTTTCACCATGTCGAAGTAATACGATTGTCTTCATTTGTTTATGCAGTTTAATGATCTAAAATTGTTATGATTTGATTGGTGTTTTTGCAAAATTACATTTGAACAGGACAGAAATTCTTTTATAAAGGAATTATTTTGGAATATTTAGCCTATATTTTGGAATTTCGATATGTCCATTGAAGTGTTAAAGTTTTGATTTTATAAAACGTAAATAATTGATATTTATAAACTTGTTGAATTTTGATTACTGTTTTATCAACTTGGGATAATGTTTTCATAGATGTTTGGTTCAATGCATTCTCTATCGAATTATGAATATTTACTCCTCGTCATGATCAGGACCTGAAAGTATGGAATAACGGGGAGCAGGCATATTGGTTCCTTTGATCGATTTCCAAACTATTTCACTAAAAATGCGATCAGGAACACGATCGGCATGGGTTAAGTCAAACTGTTCCATCATAACTTGTCCGTAGGCGCCGGTCGGATTCTTTTCGTTCAAGTCAATCATGGGTTGAATCACCTCATAAGGCGTAAAATCAGGTTTCATGGTAAATGATTGATACATTGGAGTTGCTGCGGCATCATATTGACTCATTGGAGGCAATCCAAGTATCAATTCCATGGTGCGAATCATCGATGATGTGGAATACATGGTTTGATCCACTACATGCCGTTTGACATAAGGACTGATCACTAAACCTTCGGTGCGATGGGCATCAACGTGATCGGCTCCATCTTGTGCATCGTCTTCAATGATAAAAATGGCTGATTCCTTCCAAATAGGGCTGTGTGAAATTCGATCTATCAGCAGGCCGACGGCATAATCATTTTGCGCCACCATGGCTTGAGGTGTTAATGCTCCTTTTCGAGTGCCCGATGTGTGATCGTTGGGTAATCGAATGATGTTAAAATGAGGAACCTCATTGTTTTGCAAAAGTTGAGTAAAGTCACGATTCCACTCCTTAAATCGATCTATGTCCGAATAGTTCAAATCCCATCCTCGATACATGGGGTCAAAATGCCCAATTAAGGCTTTTTCGCGTGCGGTATTGGGTTTTGAAACGTCAGGATTGCTTTCAATAAATTCCCCATAATCGCGAAAAGATACGTGATGCCGTAAACATAAGTTCCATAAATATCCTGCAGATGGAGAAGCTGCCGGTTGACCTCCTTCAAATTGATAAGGCGCGCCGCGATTGGCATAATTGTTTGGCCAACTTTTAGTTACAAAGTCAGTGCAAAAAGCTGCAGTGGACCAGTTGTGCCCATCGGCACTTACTTCGGCATTGGCATACAAATTGTCGAGCAATGAATATTGAAGGGCTAATTGATGAATGTTGGGCGTTATGTTTTGTCCAAACAAAACTAAAGTTGAATCGCCATTGCCTTCTTTGATATCTCCAAAAACTTGATCGTAGGTGCGATTTTCTTTTATGACGTAAAACACATATTTGATAGGAGAAGATTGACCAACTTTTGCAGGGATGGGATTATCGGTTTCTGCATTCGATGGTGTTGTTATTTTTGAAGTTTGATAAGGAATGGAAGCATAAACGGTTTTGGTATATTTTTCCAATTGCTCGCTGTTGGGAAACGGGAAGAATGAAAGCGTGCCTTTCAACATTGTGCCGATGTACTGATGGTCACTATTTGGAAAAGAACGATCTCCCTTGCCGTTGAGCACCAGCACAGTTCCGTTTTTCAGCATGATCACTTTGGTCGGATACCATCCGACTGGAATAAATCCAACAGGTTTAGCTCCATTTTCAGTTGGTTTAATCACTGTGAGTGAATTGTTGTCGGCATTGGCTGCTAAAATAAATTTTCCGTCGGGTGAAACAGTCACGGCATCGGGTGTTGATCCTTCGGGAGCATCAGGATAAAGCGCGGTGGAAATGGTTGCGCTTACTCGACCGGTTTTTAGATTGATCATTGTGAGACTGTTATCATTGGCATTGGCTACATAGGCTGTTTCATTCTTTTTTGTCAATGCAATGTCTGTTGGATGATTTCCGGTAGGGAAGGTATTCAGAAGTTGGGTCCCGCGATATACATTAACTTTGTGGGCGCTCCAAAGAGAAACCATCAATGCACCGTTATTCAAGAACTTACACGTGTAAGGCATAGCATTTAATTGGACGGTTTCCGTTTTTTTCGTATTTAAATGCATGTATCGCAAGGTGCTGTCACCGCGACAAACAACGGCTAAAATTCCGTTGTGAACGTCTAAGCCCGCAATCCAAACCATTTTTTTAGGATATGGTTTGGCAAATGACAATGTGTCGGACGGCACCAGCATTCCATTGACAAGATTGAAAGTGTAAACCTGATTTTGATTTCCGCCCGAAACGAACAATTTCGTTCCTTCAAAGGCAATTCCCAACCAACTGTCTTTCAAGATTATGTTTTGAACTACTTTTTGTTGATTCAAATCAACCAACATCAAAGCGGGTTTGTCCATTCCGGCATGGGTGATAGCTAAAAAACGTTCGTCGGATGATAAGGCAGCATTCATGGGCAAAGTGCTTAATAAAATGGATTTGCCGGCTGGAGCGAGTTGCCATCCGTTGGGCAACAAAACATGATTGGCTTTTTGGCCGGGCCATTGTGCGTAAAGCAAATGCGGCATCGTTAACGTGAACATGAACATCAACGACATCATGAAAACACGTTTGAAGGAAAAAATAATGAACTGTTTCATAAGTCTTTATTTATTTTTAACACTATGGGTGTATGGAACTCGCCAAATAGTCATTCTCTTGTGCATAAGCTATTTTTAAGGCTCGTTTCATAAGCTGTTATTTTATTTTTTACAGGTTTTTTTTAAGACTGTTTTTTTACTGTCGTTTGATGGATGAAATGATCTATTTTTTGTGTGCTTTGATTGGCAAAAAAAAGAATAATGAAACATTAAACAAGGTTCATCCGATTTTGAAAAACAATGATAAACGGATTGATACACTCATTTAAAGATTGACGGGACAAGCATCCGCTTTTTTGACAAAGGTAAGATAAAGCTTTCAAAAATGGGTTGATGTATGTTCAAAAACATGGAACAACAGTTCTCAAAATGTTGGAATAAAAACCATAGAACAATCTTTCAAAAAAAAGATGTAGTTAAGATGTTGAAATTTGAAAAAAGCCATCAAAAGAGCTTAAAATCAAGAGAATATCTATTTAACGAGTTCCATGCGACTTTTAGAAATCCATTATTTAAGGTGAAAATAAAGATCAGAAACCCGCTTAATTGAAATTTAAAAGAAAAAATCAGACTTTAAGAGCCTGATTTTTGAGCGGAAAACGGGACTCGAACCCGCGACCCTCAGCTTGGGAAGCTGATGCTCTACCAACTGAGCTACTTCCGCAATAAGTAATGTATAAGTGTTTTGAGCGCTTAATTTAACAATGTTAGTGATTCAGAAAAAGTGCTCTTTTTTGTGATGCAAAGATAGTCATTTTTCTTTTTCAACAAAGAACGACCAGCGTTATTTTTTCATGAGTTTCGTTGATTCACCTTTTTTTGAATCTTTTCTTATGGAACAAACCATAAAATGTGAACAAGAAAATAAGGCATTGATAGTTTGAACTAAATAGTTAATAAAATAATATGAGTTTAAAATATACTAATAAAGAATATTTTCTTTATTATGGCTTTACATTTGTATCGAAATGGGCAAAGAGCATTTAAATCAATTTTAGCTATCGTCATTTTTAAAGTCCACATTTTTATTTATTTACACGCCATGAATTCCACCATTTTTCTTATCAAGCAACTTGCCGATCAATACGGTCGATCAAGAAACAATTTACTTCCTATCCTTCAGGGAGTTGTTGAACAGGAAAAATATTTATCCGAATCATCGATGATTGAAATTGCACGGGAACTTGACATTCCGGCAGCAGATGTGTATGGCACCGCTACTTTTTATTCCTTTTTGGAGTGCAAGAAAATGGGGCGTTACATCATTCGGGTCTGCAAAACCATTACTTGCTCCATGAAGGGTAAAAATCAGATTTTACTGGCCATTCAGGAAATGCTGAAAATTGGCGTGGGAGAAACTACGTCGGACGGCTTGTTTTCGCTGTTACAAACCAATTGTTTGGGCTTTTGCCACAAAGCGCCAACAATGCTCATCAACAATGAAGTTTATACGGAACTGACGCCCGAAAAGGTTCGAACCATTTTGAGTCAATACATTGAAAAAAGCAGGGAAGGAGAAAATCATGGAAACTAACTATCAATTGAAGCGAGCTGATTTTATTTTCAAGAATGAGCATGATTGGAAGGAGGTTTTGAACAAAAGCATTCATCGATCTCCGAAAGAATTAATCAATGAGTTGATCAGTTCAGAATTGAAGGGAAGAGGAGGCGCAGGCTTTCCTACTGGACTAAAATGGAAACTTTCTGCCGAAGCGGAAAGTGACGTAAAATATGTGATTTGCAATGCTGACGAAGGCGAACCGGGAACCTTCAAAGACAGGGAAATTCTTTCGTTGGTTCCTTTCAAAGTCCTTACTGCAATGGCCGTTTGCGGTTATGTGGTTGGTGCGAAAGAGGGCTTCATCTATTTGCGGGGTGAATATTTCTTTTTGAAACCGGAATTGACAAAGGCCATTAACGAATTTGAAAACTATTGCAAAGAGATTGATTTGAAATTCAGCATCCGCATTTTTATGGGAAGCGGCGCCTACATTTGTGGAGAAGAAACCGCTCTGTTTGAATCGATGGAAGGCAAACGAGGCGAACCGCGCAACAAACCTCCTTATCCAGCGCTTTCGGGTTACATGAACAAACCAACGGTGATCAACAACGTTGAAACTTTGGCACATACCTATACCATCTTCAAATACGGTGCAAAACGATTTTACGATTTGGGTGTTCAATATTCACGCGGCACCAAACTTTTTTCCGTATCGGGCGACACACCCAAGCCGGGTATTTATGAACTTGAACTGGGAATGAGTCTCACCGACTTTGTAAATGATTTTGGCGATGGTGACACCAAAGCGGTTCAAGTGGGTGGTGCTTCGGGATTTTTGGTTCCCCGAAAACGATTTGCGGAAACAACCATCGGATTTCAGGGAAAACTCGTGGGCATTTCGTTGCCAACAGGTGGTTCAATGATGCTTTTTAATAGTTCACGCTCCATGTACAACGTGTTGGACAATTATCTTGAGTTTTTCCGTGAAGAGTCCTGCGGACAATGTACGCCCTGTCGGGTAGGATGTCAACAATTGTGGCGGGGCATCAAAGCGGTGAAAAGCGGTGAGAAAAATGCACAATATCTGGATAAATTGCTAAAATTGGCCGAAACCATGCAATGGACAGCAAAGTGCGGTCTGGGTCAATCCGTTGGGAACTCCTTTTCATCCATTGTTGAGAATTTCAGAGAAGAAATGATTTACTAATTTCAATGCTATGAACGACATAAAAATCACCATCAACGGGCAACCTGTTCAAATTTCAAAAAATACCTCCATTTTGGATGCAGCCCGTCAAATCGGAGTTAACATTCCAACGCTCTGTTATCACAAAGATTTATGCGTTGCCGGCAATTGTCGGGTGTGTGTGGTAGAAGTGGCAGGACAAAAACGATTATCGCCGGCTTGTGCCACTCCTTGTGAAGAAGGAATGGAAGTTCTTACCAATTCGGTGAAAGTGAGAAATTCACGCAAACACATCATTGAATTGCTTTTGTCGGAACACAATGCCGATTGCACGCGCTGTTATAAAAACGGGAATTGTGAGTTGCAAAAACTGGCTGCCGATTACAAGATTATGACTTCGGAATTCATCCCGTTGACGCCGTTTCAACATTATACTATCGACATGTTTTCGCCTTCCATCATGAAAGACGACAGCAAATGCATTCGTTGTCAGCGTTGTGTGCGCACTTGTGCTGAATTGCAGGGAATGAATGTATTGACCGTGGCATATAAAGGCGACAAGATGAAGATCACGACTTTTTTTGAAAAATTGTTGAGCGAAGTCAACTGCACCAATTGCGGTCAATGTGTGATTCATTGTCCTACGGGAGCTTTGACCGAACGAAATTACATCGAAGAAGTATGGGAAGCCATTACGGATCCAACCAAACATGTGGTGGTGCAGACTGCTCCGGCAGTTCGTGTAGCGTTGGGTGAAGAACTTGGATTTGATGTCGGAACGCGGATCACCGGCAAAATGGTGGCTGCGTTAAAACGTTTAGGGTTTGATTCGGTGATGGATACCGATTTCTCAGCCGATTTGACCATCATGGAAGAAGGAACCGAATTGTTGACACGGCTCAAAAAAGCGTTAGTCGATCATGATCCCGATGTTAAATTGCCGATGGCTACTTCTTGTTCCCCCGGCTGGATTAAGTTCATTGAACACATGTATCCCGAATACCTGAATCACCTTTCCACATGTAAATCGCCACAACAAATGTTTGGCGCTTTGGTGAAGACCTATTACGCCCAAGCTCGGCATTTGAATCCTGATCAGATTGTTTCTGTTTCTATTATGCCATGCACGGCTAAAAAGTTTGAAGCAGCTCGTCCTGAAATGCACGATAGTGGTTATCGCGATGTGGATTATGTACTGACAACACGTGAATTAGCCATTATGATCAAACAAGCCGGGATTGATTTTATGAAATTGGAAGATGCTCCATTTGATCGGTTGATGGGTGAATCAACCGGAGCAGGTGTGATTTTCGGCGCAACTGGGGGTGTGATGGAAGCTGCTTTGAGAACGGCTTACGAATTGGTTACCGGACGTGAAGTGCCTTTCAAGAACCTGAATATTTTACCTGTCAGAGGCATGGAAGGTGTTCGCGAAGCATCCATCGTCATTGAACATCCGCTGCAGGAATGGGCTTTTTTGGATGGAGTGGAACTTAAATGTGCCATTGCTCATGGTTTGATTAATGCCAAAAAAGTGATGGATGCCGTGAAGTCTGGTGAAGCTCATTATCATTTTATTGAAGTCATGGCCTGTCCCGGCGGTTGTTTGGGCGGCGGCGGACAACCTATCCCAACCAGTCCTGAAATCAGAGCCAAACGGGCCGCCGCTATTTATGCGGAAGATGAAGCGATGCCGCTGCGTAAATCGCACACAAATCCTGAGGTGATGCAACTCTACCATGATTTTCTTGGTCAACCTTCGAGTGAAAAGTCACATCATTTGCTTCATACTTCCTACACGGTACGAAAACGATATTGATGCTTTCAACAGGCGATTCATAAAGAAGATTTCTTTTTTTTGAATCGCTTTTTTTATTTCAATACAAAGGTGGAAGGGAATGTCAACAATTGGTATTGAATGGTTTTTGCCAATCGATAATCTCCTAAAGCATTGGGATGCAGTTGATCCGTTTCGGCATTGTGGAAGTATTGAAGTTGCGATGCTGCCAACGGGAAAAGGCCGCTGACGGAGTGAAGATCGATCAATGGTACAGCCCAAAATGACGCTGCTTGCTTCAACGCTTCGACGTAGGCATCCAAGTAAAGGCCTTGTCCATTGCTGAAATTTTCGTCAGGTTGTATGTTTTTTGGACTAAATGTGGCAAATCCTCTGTGAATGGGTGTCATTAAGATGATTTGTTGTTGCGGAAAATGGTTTTTAAGATATGACATCACTCTATTGATGCGGCCACAGAAGGTAGAATCGTTCATGATCGGCGATCGATACTTGCGTGTCACTTGATTTCCGTTGAAGTTGGTTTCTTTGGTTGTTTCACTGAAAAATTTTCCTAACGGAAGACCTCGGTTATAGTCGTTTGTGCCGGCAAAAATGAGGATTGCATCGATGGAGTCGCCTTTTTCCTGAAAAAGTTTAACGGCCTGTTGGTAGATTCCGTCCCATTGTGCTCCGTTAATGCCATATACGAAGGGTTTTATGCCCAATAATTCACTCAAATATTCCCAATAAACGCAGGAAGTTCCCACACGTCGGTCATCGGTCATCGAATCGCCCAGAAAAGCAACCCGTTTGCCTTGCCATTGAGAATTTAGCGTTTTTTTGTTTGTTGTTACGATGACCTTTGGGGCGACTTGTGACACGTTTTGTTGAGCATGTCCGGTCATACTTGTTGTCAACAAGATAAAGCAAGAGGCTATGAATCGTTTTGTCATGAAGGTATTTGTTTACTTTGTGCAAAAGTAACTTTTTTGCTTCAAACAATTGATTCAAATCGGTTGTTGTGATTCGATTTTTCTTTTTGTAAAGTGGATGGAGTCGCCATAGTTGTCAAAAACAATCGTTTCACCCATTTGTTTGATGTTTTCTGTTAGCGTTTGGATCGTTTCTTCGGCATCCTCATTGACAGAAGGTTTGTTGTCGTACAACAAATAACTGCTGCGATATTTTGAAGGGGTGATGTTGGGCATCAATACGTTAGCGCCTGCTTTCAAACCCATTTCCCGTCCGTTCGTTTGGATGGCTTGAAGCGCAGTGGTAGCAACCATATTGATGTCGGGCATCATCAGCCGCAGCACAGCAAGCATCCGCAGCGATAAGTTAAATCGTTCCTTGAGTGGCAACAACGTCTCTTTGTATTTGAAAAAAGGGGTTTCGGCATGCTCCAGATAAGGTCCCATGCCTACCATGTCAATGTTCATTTGTTTGATAAACAATAGATCGTCAGCCAAATTTTCGATGGTTTGAAAAGGGAGTCCGATCATGACGCCAGTTCCTGTTTGATAACCGATTTTCTGAATATTTTCGAGGCATTGAAGACGGTTTTTGAATGAATGCAACGCATCAATAGGGTGAATTTTGCGGTAAAGTTCTTCGCTGGAGGTTTCAATGCGCAACAAATAACGTTCTGCTCCCGCTTCAAACCATTGTCGGTAAGTGTCCAATGACTGTTCTCCCACGGAAAGCGTGATGCGCAGCTCAGGTTGGATCGTTTTTTTGATGTTGGTGATCAGACGTGTGAGGCGGTCGGTGAAATGGCGATTTCTTTGTTCGCCTGACTGAAGTACAATGCCGGTAAAATGATGTTTTCCAGCCTCTTCACATTGTTGCAGAATTTCCTTGTCCGTCATGGAATAACGGGTGACATTCGCATTTCCGCTTCGAATGCCGCAGTAGAAACAGTTTTTTTGACATAGGTTCGAAAACTCTATCAGCCCACGCAAAAAGACTTTTTTTCCTACAGTTTTTTCTTTAACTGCTTCGGCTTGTTGAAACAATGCATCCTGTACGGTTTGAGCGTTGATCGAAAGCAGACGCATGATGTCCGCTTTTGAGAAATGATTCCGGTTGACAATTTCCGATATCGAAGTCATGGGTTTTGCATAAATGGAGCAATGGCTCGATCAAAGATTCCGTTCATAAAGGCAATGGCTAATCCATAGTTGGTGACAGGGACGCCTGCTTCGATGGCATCAAACAATCGGCTGAAAACCTGCTTTCGGGTAATCATGCAGGCACCGCATTGAATGACTAAAGCGTAATCGGTTATCGGCGTTTTTATTTCATTCAATCCGGAAACAATGTCAAAGTACAGTTCTTTTCCGGTAAATTGTCTCAACCAACGAGGAATTTTAACGCGACCAATGTCTTCGCAACTCACTTGATGGGTGCACGATTCGAGGATCAAAATGTGATCGTTCTCTTTCAAATCCGCAATTTTTGCAGCGCCTTTGACATATTCATCAAAAGGACCCCTCATGCGTGCATAAGCCACACTAAAACCGGTTAACGGAATATCAGCCGGAATTATTTTGTTCACAAATCCGAATGCCTGACTATCAGTTATCACCAATTTAGGTTTTATACCAGTCTTTTGTAAAAACAATTCCGCTTCGGTTTCTTTCACCACGATGTTGATGGCATCGTTATCCAAAACGTCGCGAATAGCCATGACTTGAGGCAGAATCATTCTTCCATCAGGGGCTTCGGAATCAACGGGAGTGATCAACATGACGATGTCGCCACGGTTTATCAATCCTTTTAGCAAGGATGGATTTTGATAGGTTGTTTCGGGGATTGTGCTCTTGAGGCCTTCAATCACTCCTTCGAGATTAAAACGAGTAATGGCGCTAAACTCAACAATCAATGCAGAGGTGAGTTGTTGAATTTGCCGGATTGTCTCATTTTGAAGCGGCTCAACATCGGTTTTATTGTTTACAATCAGATAGGGCACTTTATGTCTGTCAAATTTTTCGATCAGCATTTCTTCGTATTCGCCGAACGTATTATTGGCAATCACTAACATGGCGCAATCTATTTGCTTAATGACATCCAATGTTTTAGCAATGCGTTTTTCGCCAAGGTCTCCTTTATCGTCAATGCCTGCCGTATCGATAATAATGGAAGGACCGATCCCAAATATCTCCATCGATTTCTTTACAGGGTCAGTTGTTGTACCGGCTATTTCGGAAACAATAGCAACATCCGATCCCGTGAGGGCATTGATCAGGGAGCTTTTACCAAAATTACGGCGACCGAAAATGCCGATGTGCGGTTTTAAATCTTTTCCTTTCATGGTGGGTGATGATTAGAAATATAAATCGCGTTGTCCTTGTCTGATTAATTCCATGCGTTCGTGAACGGCTTTTTTCATGGTCTCATTTTCCAGATTATCAATGGCTTGCTCAATGACAAACCATCCTTTTTGAGCTGTCTCTTCGGGAGCGTAATCCACCAGATATTCCGTCAATGTCAAAATGGCATTGGGTGTACAATAGCGTTTAATGAATCCCGGCACGGAAAATTCCATAAAGTGTTCGCCGGTTCTTCCCAATCGGTAACAAGCCGTGCAAAAAGAAGGCAGCAATCCCTGATCGAGCAATTCATCCACAATTTCGTTCAGTGACCGATCGTCATTGATTTGAAATTGCCCTTTGTTGAGATGATCTGCCGGATCGACGGGTTTTGAATAACTCCCAATTTCAATTTTTGTTCCGCCGTCAATTTGTGATACGCCAAATTGAAAGATTTCGTTGCGGAGATGAGCCGGTTCCCTTGCCGTGAGAATCATTCCGGTGTAAGGAACGGCAAGACGGAGTATGGCAACTAATCTGGTGAAATCATGATCGTTTACAAAATAACTTTGATCTATGTTAAGCATGGAGGCATCTTTTACACGAGGAAACGAAATGGTGTGAGGTCCAACCTGATAGCAGGCTTCCAAATGATTGGTATGACGTACCAGTCCCAACACTTCAAAACGCCAATCGTATAAACCAAACAATGCTCCGATGCCAACATCGTCGATGCCGGCCTCCTGTGCGCGATCCAATGCGGTAAGCCTGTAATTGAAGTCAGTTTTTTTGCCTGAAAGATGATATTTTTTATATGCTTCAGGATGATACGTTTCCTGAAAAATCTGATAGGTGCCAATGCCAGATGCTTTGACGGTGCGGAATCCTTCGATGTCCAACGGAGCGGCATTGATGTTGACTCTTCTGATTTCTCCATTTCCTTTTTTGACGGAATAGGCGATCTTAACACTGTGAGCAATGAATTCGGGAGTGTATAAAGGATGTTCTCCAAAAACAAGAATCAATCGTTTTTGTCCGTTTTCTTCCAAGGCACTGATTTCATTGATGATTTCATCGTCGGAAAGGGTTTTTCGGACAGCGTTGCGATTGGAGGTTCGAAAACCGCAATAAGTACAATTGTTGGTGCACCAATTTCCGATGTAAAGTGGCGCAAACAAAACGATCCGGTTACCGTAGATCGTTTTCTTTAACGTTCGAGCGCCTTCTTTGATTTCTTCTATCAATACAGGATCATTCGTGTTGACCAAAACGGCTGTCTCTTCCAACGTCAATCGTTGTTTAGAGAGCGATTTGGCAATGATGTCGCGTACGCGTTCAGGTGTGGAAACGGTGTTGTGGAGGTAAGCCCAAATTTCATCTGCGTCGATGAACGGTTTCATTGGTTCATCGGGAATGTTGTATTTTTCAGGTGTGAAAATCATAGGTCAAAACGATTTAAAGTTGATTGAATGGAAGAGAATATTAAATCAATCTTTCACTTGTTATAGCAATGATTGGTTTGCAGTCGAATCCAATGAACATGGAATCATTGCAAAGATAAGCATCGATTAAAGAAATTATTCTCTAAATCAAAAATATCTTTTCATCGTTTGTCCTTTTGAGCATCGGAGTTTGTTGTGGTTGATTGGTGTAGTTCCCAATGTGAAACTTTTTGATGTGTTGAGGAATGTTCAGTGATGCAATCTTTTATTTTTAGTGTTTGTGTCAACAGATCAGTTGAGTGCGTATTTTTTCATGCGTAAGGCTTTGATTTCCTCGTTGGTGATGTATTCGTCGAAATCCATTTGACGATCGATCACGCCGTTAGGAGTCAATTCAATAATGCGATTACAAACGGTTTGTAAAAACTGATGATCGTGAGAGGCTAACAAAACATTGCTTTTGAACGTTTTCAGGGTGTTGTTGAATGCCTGAATGGATTCCATATCCAAATGATTCGTGGGAGAATCAAGTACCAAAACATTGGGGTTTTGTAACATCATGCGTGCAATCATACAGCGCATCTTTTCACCACCCGAAAGTACACGTGCTTTCTTTTGAGCATCTTCGCCCGGGAAAAGCATTTTGCCCAAATAGCTTTTTAAGTATATTTCGTTGGTGTCATCGGAGAATTGTGCCAACCAATCAATAAGCGTCAGGTCGGTGTTAAAGAAAGCATTGTTATCCAAAGGCAAATAGGCCGGGGTGATAGTGACTCCCCACGAATAGTTCCCACTATCGGGTTCTATTTTTCCTTCGATGATTTCAAAAAGAGCCGTCATGGCGCGCGGATCGTGAGAGAAAAAAGCCACTTTATCGTTTTTGTCAATCATAAAACTGACATCACGAAACAGCAGATCACCTTCGACGGATTTGGAAAGATCGTGCACTTCGAGAATGACATTGCCGGGATCGCGTGAAGGAGTAAAAACGATGCCCGGATATCGGCGTGATGAAGGCTTAATTTCGTCGATATTGATTTTTTCAAGCATTTTTTTACGACTGGTTGCCTGTTTCGATTTAGAAGCATTAGCGCTGAAGCGTGCGATGAATTCAATCAGTTCGGCACGTTTCTCTTCAGCTTTCTTGTTTTGTTGATTTTGTTGCCGAAGTGCCAGTTGACTCGATTCGTACCAGAAACTGTAATTCCCCGAGAAAATTTCAATTTTACCGTAATCAATGTCCACTACATGAGTACAAACGGTATCTAAAAAATGACGGTCATGCGATACCACCAACACGGTGTTGTCGTAGTTGGCCAAATAATCCTCGAGCCACATGATGGTTTCAAGGTCAAGGTCATTCGTAGGTTCATCCAAGAGCAAGTTGTCGGGATTTCCAAACAACGCACGTGCCAACAGTACACGTACCTTCTGCTTTCCACTCAAATCTCTCATTTTCACAGAGTGAAATGGTTCTTTAATGCCCAAATTGCTGAGGAGCATGGCGGCATTGCTTTCTGCATTCCATCCTTCCATTTCGGCAAACTTCTCTTCTAAGATGGAAGCACGAATCCCGTCTTCGTCCGAAAAATTGTCCTTGGCATAAAGAGCTTCTTTTTCTTGTTTCACTTTGAACAAAAGTTCATGCCCTTCAATTACCGTATCTAACGTGGTCAAATCATCAAAAGCATGGTGGTCTTGGCTGAGTACTGAAAGGCGTTCGCCACTTGGAAGAATGATGGTTCCTTTACTTGGAGAAATTTCGCCGCTGATGGCGCGTAAAAACGTGGATTTACCTGCGCCGTTGGCACCAATAATGCCGTAGCAATTGCCTGCCGTAAACTTGAGATTGACATCTTGAAAAAGCACTTGTTTGCCAAATTGAATGGCTAAATTGGAAACTGTAATCATAAATTAAATGGAAAAGAGATGACATAATGATGTGTAAATCATCTTCAATCTCCTCTTTTTTTTATTTTTATTTTAAGGGGTAAAACATCTTCTTTCGGATGCGTGTTCATCCAATCAGCATCGCTTGGATGTTACATGGATAGGTTAAAAGTGAAAAAAATGAGCCTGCCGATTGTTTATAAATGGTCATGACATGCACCCCATTGACGTTGTCCATCGATTTGATTGCTGTCTCTTGACTCATTTTTTCGTGTTTGAGCTTGAAAGCGGCCTGGATTGTTTGAGGTTAATTTTTTAGGTCATTGATTATAAATGTGTTATTTGAATCTTATCTTCAGTAAAACGAATGGCAAAGGTAGTCATTTTTTTACAAAGAGAGTCCATCATTCTGCTGTGATTTTTCAAGTTAAACTTCGTACGTCTATTTTTAATTTTAACGACATGGATGTACGGAACTTGCGAAATTGTCATTCTCATGAGCATAAGCTCTTTTTATAGCTTGTTTCATATCTTCTTGGGAAGAACGGAGTGTGAAAGCATGTCATGAAAGCTTATTTTCAATAACATTCCAATAAGATCAGGGTTGAAGACCATTTATCTTATGACCAAAATGATGATTGAAGAATTGACGAAAATATTTTAATTTATTGATTAGCAATATTATAAAATCAATTTTCGGAATCTCTGCCTCACAATGGATGCTTCCGTTTTCTTTCTGTTTTTTTATGTTTTGTAATTTACAAAGTGATATTTATTACCTCATTTATGCTTACCTTTAACACATTATTTACGATGGAATGTGTTGAAAATTGATGATCCGTTACAACTTCAAGGTATTTACTTTCATTTTGCTTTGTGTCTCTCCTTTCTCTCCTTCCTGTTATTTTTTAGAAGATGTTTAAATCAAATGTGCACACGTTTCATATTCCCGTGATGGGGATAGGATATACCATTGATACGCCCATTAAAGTTGCTCCGTGGGGTATTTCGTCGGTAATTTCATTGGTAGATGATTTGCTAATGGAAAAAATGAGAGCTTGGTACAGTAAAAAATGGGAAATCCCTTTTCATCCCATTCTCAATAGTGACGATGATGCTCGTGCGCATCGGATTACGGCATATCTTGACATGGTGGACGAAATTGTTTCACGCAAAATGAAGATGCTCAGAGAATCATCTTTGCAAATTGGCGGTGCTTGTGCCCGTTATATGGAACTTTTGCCCGAAACATCCATGTTGAAGCAATCTTATTTTAAGGTTTTTCAGCACAGTAATGTCTTGGAAATAAAAAAATGGGTGGATGAACACGTTGAAGCAGGGAGCATCGATGTCAACATCATGACCAAACTTGATAAAGTAAATTTTCAACATGGTGAAGCACGGGATACCGTTTTCAATGATGGACATGCTGCCATGCGCGGTTTTGCCGAAAGCACATTACGCGGCTCGATGGTATTATCGGCCGGATTAAATCCCCGATTGTACTCCTACATGGAACAATTCCCTGATTTTTTTCCCGACAGTGAAGGCTTTTTGAAGAAAAAGATTGTTGTGAAAGTTAGTGACTTCCGATCTGCTTTGATTCAAGGTAAATTTTTGGCCAAAAAAGGATTGTGGGTTTCTGAATATCGTGTTGAGTCAGGATTGAATTGTGGTGGGCATGCCTTTGCCTCGCAGGGTGAATTGTTGGGTCCCATTTTGGAACAATTTAAAACAAATCGTCAAGTTTTGTACCATGAAGTGTACGATTTGTGGGTTCATGGATTGAACGAAAAAAAGATTCCGGTGCCGGCTCAACATCCTTCTATGAAGATTACGGCTCAAGGTGGAGTTGGAACGGCTGAAGAACACCGTTTTTTGTTGGATTTTTACGATTTGGACAGCATCGGGTGGGGAACCCCGTTTTTGTTGGTGCCTGAAGCCACCAATGTGGATCCTTCAACATTGAAGATGTTGAGCGATGCCACCGAGAAAGATCTTTATTTAAGCAATATTTCTCCATTTGGCGTTCCTTTTAACAGCCTGCGATCCAACACAAAAGATATTGAAAAAGAAGAAAATATTCGTCGAGGAACGCCCGGCGCGGTGTGTACAAAACAATTTGCGCAGCTCAATAAAGAATTTACCGACCGTGCCATCTGTACGGCATCGAGACAATATCAAACCTTGAAAATTGCAGCATTGAATGCTTTAAATTTGCCAGCTGCGGAGCATCAAAAGGCGTATCAACGCATTGTTGAAAAATCGTGCATTTGTGTCGGGTTGGGAACGTCCGCTTTGCTCAATTGTCATCTCAGTACGGCTTCGGAAGGAACAGGTGTGTCGGTATGTCCAGGTCCCAATTTGGCTTATTTTTCGGAAACGGCATCGTTGGAACAAATGATTGCGCACATTTACGGCAGAAAAAGCGTGTCCGTGAATCCCGCAAGAAAGAATTTATTTATTAATGAGTTGAAAATCAATATTGATTATTTGCATCAACAAATGGATGAAGCCTCTTCTTCATTGAATGAAAAACAGCAAGCATATTTTGACGGTTACACCAAACAATTGTTGGAAGGCATTGCTTATTATCGTCAACTTGTCAGTGAAAATATTGACTCAAGTGCGTTTTTTGGAAATTCGTTTTTGGAAGAACTTGATTCGCTGGAAGCCGAATTGAAAGTGCCTTCTCTTGTGTCATGATGATGCATATTTGAGTTTTTGTTAAGAAAGCAGTGTGTTGACGGTAACCTAAACAAGATATAAAAAACGTTTGTTGTGGTAGATTTGAATGTTATTTCATGCTGGCATCGGTAAAAGAAAAGGGAAGAATCTCCGTGATGCTGTCAAAAACATAAATTTGATGTCTGCCGTAAAGGATCAACGTAATTGGTTTTAGAAAACGGGTTTCCGTTTCAAGCATGACTTGACGACATGCTCCACAAGGTGAGATAGGCTCTTCCAAAAAGTCTCCGTTCACTTTGGCTGCCACAGCCAATGCAGAAACGGCCACAGAAGGTCGTTGGGAGTTGGCATAAAAAAGCGCTACTCTTTCGGCACACAGTCCAGATGGATAGGCAGCATTTTCTTGATTGTTTCCGGTGAATATTTCTCCATTTTCCAATAAAACGGCTGCTCCAACGGCAAAATGAGAGTAGGGGACATAAGCATTTTCTGTTTGTTGTTTAGCTTGCGTCACTAAGTTTTTATAATTTTCAGGCAACTCGTCAAAAGTATAAATCGAAAATTCGGAGGTAAGTTGTTGTTTTTTCATGTGTAATAGTTTGTTTTTATAAATCAGATGCAATGGGCACATAAACATTGCTTTGAAGGTCAAAGTTTATTTTTTGTCGTGCTCGTTTCATGTATAAATTTGGTTTAACAAACGCCGAAAATTTATTGCTTCCATGCGTTTTACTGTTTTTATAATGGTTTTTTGAAGTGTCTTTCAACGGTATTGATGATGTCTCGAGCTACGTTGTGTTTGTCTTTTAACGGATACTCAATGATGGTTCCGTTTTTCTCGATAATGGTAACCTGATTGGTGTCGTATCCAAATCCCGCCTGCTCATTTTGCAATGAGTTGAGCACAATGATATCTAATTTTTTACGTCGCAGTTTTGCTTGTGCGTTTTCAAGTTCATGCTCAGTTTCCAAAGCGAATCCTACAAGAATTTGATCTTCTTTTTTCTGTTCGCCCAACGTGGCGGCAATGTCTTTGGTAGGCTTCAAACGAAGAAGCAGTTGATTGTTTTCGCGTTTTAATTTTTGATCGGCTTTCATTTCGGGGGTGAAATCAGCAACGGCTGCAGCTAAAATGGCAACATCCTGATTTTTGAAAAGTTCATTAACCGTCTGAAACATCTCTTCAGCACTTTCGACGTTGATTCGACGAATGGCAGGATGAGCGGGTTGAAGCGTTACTGGTCCGCAAACCAGTGTAACTTCAGCGCCACGTTGTGCACACTCTTCAGCCAAAGCAAACCCCATTTTTCCGGATGAATAGTTACCTATGAAACGCACCGGATCAATCTTTTCGTAAGTTGGACCTGCCGTGATCAATATTTTTTTGTTCAAGAGCGTGTTAGCAGTAGAAAAATATTGATTCAACGCTTCGGTGATCACTTCAGGTTCGGCCATACGCCCTTTCCCTTCCAACCCACTAGCCAATTCGCCTGTGGCAGGTTCAATGAGATGTACGCCCATTTGTTGCAAATGCATCACATTTTGTTGTGTTGACGGATGAAGCCACATGTCGAGATCCATGGCAGGCGCTATAAAAACAGGACATTTTGCAGAAAGAAAGCTGGTAAGCAATAAATTATCGGCTATGCCGTTGGCCATTTTTCCAATGGTATTGGCAGTAGCCGGTGCAATGACCATCGCATCGGCCCAACGACCTAATTCGACATGACTGTTCCACGCTCCATTCGTTGGATCAAAAAAATCGATCATGACGGGATGTTTTGATAGCGTGGCCAACGTAAGCGGCGTAATGAACGCTTTTGCCAAAGGAGTCATCATGACTTTCACTTCGGCTCCGGCTTTGATCCAATCACGTACAAGCATGGCTGACTTATATGCGGCAATGCTTCCCGTGACTCCCAATAAAATATGTTTTCCTTTGAGCATGGCAATCAGTTTGATTGTTTTAAAGTTCCTTGAAAGTGCTTGAAATGATTTTTAATGGGTGTTTAAAGACACTTTTTGCCGGTCAATGAAACAATGAACCGGCAAAATTCAAAACAATGTAAAACCCAACAGGCTTTATTTAGCTAATTTTTCTTTAGCCGGCAGTCGGAAAAACAATTTGTTTTCAATCAACTCTTGCGTGGCTATCAAGGTTGGTTTTGGAAGTTTTTCGTAAAAACGCGAAACTTCAATTTGTTCTTTATTTTCAAAAACTTCTTCGAGGTTGTCTGCCACGCTGTTGAATTCTTCCAATTTCTGGTTGATTTCTTCACGGAGCATCACGCTAATCTGATTGGCCCGTTTCCCAATAATTTTCACCGTTTCGTACACATTTCCAGTGGACTGACACAAACTGTTCATGTCGCGAGTCACAGTGGTTGTTGGTGCTTTTGTTTTCTTAAAGTCCATATTATTTCTCTTTGGTGTATTTTTTCGCTTCGTTAAACATGGCAAGAGCGGCTTTGGCATCTTTCCCCGTGGGAAATTCATTGACAAAGTTATAATATTCGTCAATCACATCTCGGTATCGGTCTGCTTTCAATTCATCCACGCTGTTGACAGCTTCCATGTATTTCGATTGTAAAATGATGAACATCAAGTCTTCACGATATTTTGTTTCAGGATATTTTTTTAGTGCGTTGGTAGCAACAATGACCGCCGATAAATAATTGTTACCCATGTATGTTCCCAAATTGTAATACAATTTTGCATTAAGCAATTCTTTGTATGCCAATTTATCTTTCATTTGAGTTAAATACTCATAAGCTTGTTTTACCTTGTCGCTTTGAGGATAACTGTCCACAAAATTTTCAAAAGCCTGAATGGCATCGTAAGTTGAAGTTTGGTCTAAACGCGGATCAGGAGAATTCAAATAAGCGCAATAACCGATCATAAAATAGCTGTCTTCGGCATATTCACCACGTGGATAACTTTTTACGTAAGTTTTAAATTCATCGCTTGCCGAGTAATAATCCTTTTCACCCATGTAACATTGGGCTAAAGTGTATAGAATATCTTGAGCGCGATCGCTGTTTTTGAAATAGGTTGAAATGTCTTCTAATAGTTGCGAAGCTCGCGCATAATCTTTTTTTTCGAAATATGCATTTGCTTCTTTGTATTTTAAGTCATTATCGGTGCTTTTTAGCAACTTCTGATACTGAGTGCACGAGGCAAGAAAGAGGGTGCTAAAAAGCAAATAAATGGTTAGGTGCTTCATCCGTAGCTATTTTGGTATATCGTAATGGGGTTAAAGCTATTATTCAAACAACATCATTCCGGCAAAGCTTTTCTTCATGAATTACTTTGAGTTGCAAAGGTAGTAAATTAATGATTCATTTGAAAATATTTTTGGGTTATTATTTGGTAAAGCCCGAGAAGGGATTCATGCGAAAAGCTCTCCGCCAACGGGGTTGACAAAGAGCTTTCCAATTTTTGTAAGGTTACGTTTTTATGTGCAACGTTGTCATTTTGAACTTGTCGCGATCCTTGCGAAAACATTCATTTTGTGCACATAAACCATCAACCTTGATGACTTTTAACCTCTTTTTTTGCTTTTTTCTCCGCCCGCTTTTCTTTCAAACTTTTCGTAGCAGGCTTTTTCTCCGATTTTTCTACCGTTTTTTCTTTTGACATAATTGCAATGGTTTAATGGTTTAATTGAATAAGAAAATGATTGAAGCAGGATGATTGATAACGATCAATCATTTTCGATTAAATTGTTGAAGCATTATCAAATCGTAGTTTTTAGCGGTTTATCAACTCAATGAAACAATCAATGAAGGGCTTGTCATTGTTCAAATTTTGTCAAAGATAATGCCTAATAAGCCAAATTCAACCCTCAAACTACAATTTTTTTATCTTCTTGACGTTTTGATGTAATAACAGGATTGAAAGGGAATGAATCGAGTGCCTAAAAGGTACTTTGAAACACCAATGATTGGTTTTGTGCATGTTTTGTTTTTACTTGTAATAGCTTGAAAAACACAAGCAAAGTAAAAAAAGGAAAAAACCTCATGCGATGATTGCATAAGGTTTTCTATAGTACCCAGGATGAGACTCGAACTCACACGAGGTTGCCCCCACTACCCCCTCAAAGTAGCGTGTCTACCAATTCCACCACCTGGGTATGATTTTTTAACGTTCTACAGTGCCCGGAACAGGACTCGAACCTGCACAGCTTTTCAGCCACTAGTCCCTGAAACTAACGCGTCTACCAATTTCGCCATCCGGGCATTTTAGTTTGGGTGCGTTCACCTTTGGAGCGGAAAACGGGACTCGAACCCGCGACCCCGACCTTGGCAAGGTCGTGCTCTACCAACTGAGCTATTTCCGCATGAGACGTCAAAATATGTTCTTTTTTGCGCCTGCAAAGATAGGTTTTTTTTTACATTTGACCAATAGTTTGTTGTTTTATCATGCCATTTGAATGTATTCTTTTGATAATGAAATTATTAAACGAGTTAAAAAACTTTTTTCTGCTGACATTTTCTTTTTTGTCACTACAACATCACTGCAAGGCTGCGCTTGGCATTTCACGATAAACGATGCTTGTAATCATCGTATCCAAAGGTTCGAATGAGTTTGAATGTTTGTTCTTTGGTCCAAATACCGATGGAAGGATGTGTAACGCCGTTAAAATAGGTTGTTTTGACCATGGTGTAATGAATCATATCCAAAAAAATGATTCGATCGCCAACTGATAACGGGTGTTCAAAAGACCAATCGCCCACAAAATCACCAGATAGACAACTGTTGCCTCCCATACGATAAGTTGGTTGACTTTTCACGGGATCGAAAGCTCCCAGAATTTTTGGTTTATAAGGCATTTCGAGGCAATCGGGCATGTGACAGGCAAAGGATACGTTGAGCATGGCCGTATGGATGCCGTGATTTTCCACAATGTCTTCCACGGTAGATACCAATTCACCGGTTTCCCAAACAAAGGCGCTTCCCGGTTCAAGAATCACTTCCAAATGAGGATATTTTGATCGGAACCGTGTCAATATTTGAATGAGGTGCAGCACATCATATCCTTTTTTTGTCATTAAATGTCCGCCACCCATATTAAGCCATTTGATGGAGGAAAAAAGATGTCCGAATTTGTGTTCGACTGCTTCAAGCGTTTTTTCTAAATCGAGGGATGAAGATTCACAAAGGGTATGAAAATGAAGTCCTTCAATGCCTGCGGGCAAAGCATCGCCCAGTTGTTCTGCCGTGATGCCTAATCGTGATCCGATGGCACAAGGATTGTACAACTCGGTGGACACGGAAGCATACTCGGGATTGATGCGTAATCCGCATGAGATGGGATGTGTTGAGTGTTTGGTCTGCGGATAAAAGTGTTCAAATTGTCGTAAAGAATTAAAGGTAATGTGGCTGCTGTAGCTCATGATTTCGGGAAATTCATTGTCAGAGTACACAGGTGCATAGGTGTGTGCTAAATTCCCCATTTCCTCAAACGCTAATCGGGCTTCGGCTAACGAACTGGCTGTGGAGTAATTCACATATTCTCTGAAAATAGGGAAAACACTCCACATGGCAAACGCTTTTAGTGCAACAATGATCTCAACTCCCGACTGTTCTTTGACGGATCGAATGAGCGATAAATTGTTACGAAGTCTTTCTTCGTCCAATACAAAACAGGGTGACGGTATTTGTGAATAATCAATCATATTGCATATGTCTATTTTTATTTTTAACATTAAGGTTGTATGGAACTTGCCAAATAGTTATTTTCTTGAGCATAAGCTTTTTTATGAATCGTTTCAACATTTCAATGATGTTTCAGTGTTGATCTAAAAAAAACATTAAACTGGAAATTCTTGTAAAAAATATGTTTAAATCAGCGTCTTAAATGCTTTGAAAACCTTTAATCATTAACTGAAAATGGTGGCAACAATTTTTCTTTGTCCACCATGATGGCGAAATTCAGCGAGGTAAATTCCCTGCCATGTTCCTAAGTTAAGTTTTCCGTTGGTGATGGGTATCAAAAGGCTGGTACCTGTTAATGAACTTTTAGCATGGGCCGGCATGTCGTCATCACCTTCAAGTGTGTGATGAATGTAGGGCTCTCGCTCCGGTACCAAATGATTAAAAATCAAATTCATATCCGTTTGGACATCGGGATCGGCATTTTCGTTAATGGTCAAACCTGCTGAGGTGTGTTTGAGAAAAAGATGCAACAAGCCGGTTTCCGGCAAGGTGGACAGTTGTTGAATGATTTCATAGGTAATCAGATGAAATCCTTTGGGGTAGGGCGGCAGCGTCCATTCTTTTTGTGTGATCATATCACTTGTATCTGTTCTTCTTCTTTTTTATTTAATAACAAAACGTTGTTTCAAATGGCCTGGTTTATGGTTTTGGATTTTGACACAAAATGTTCAAAAGGTGATGAAGTCAGGATCGTTGCCAGTCCGTTTGTTTAATCCATTCTACGGTTAATCTTACGTTATCAATCAGATTGTCAGGCATTAATCCATGTCCTGTGTTGAAAATCCAATGTTGATTTTTGCGTCCAAAATCTTTTAATTTCTCCAAAGTGTTAAGTACAACATGTTGATTGTCAATCGATAAGATTCTTGGATCGAGATTGCCTTGCAAACCCACGGAAGGATGAATCATCAGGCGCACTTCATGTATGGATGTTTGCCAGTCGATGCTCATGAAGTCAGCGATGTCATAAGTAAGCTGTTTCAGCCCACATCCTAATCCTTTTGGGAAAAAGATAACTGGACAACCTTCCCGACGCACCGCCGAAGTAATTCGTTGAACAAACGGCAACATGAGTTCCAAATAAAGTTCATCGGGTAACAAACCGGCATGTGACTCAAAGAGTTGAAAAGCATCAATGCCGTGCTTCACCTGTTGAACGGCATACTCAACGGATAGTTCGGTGATTTGTTCAAGCAATTGAATGCTCTCCTTTCTGTGCCGATAGATGAATTGAATGGCGTCATTGAAAGTATGTTGAGCGCTGTTGCCTTGAATCATGTAACAGAATGTTGTAAAAGGAGCTCCACAAAATCCGATCAACGCCTTGTCCTTTTTTAAACGGGATTTGATGAGATCAATGGCTTGATAAATGTGGTTTAATGAATCAGGTTCGGACTTTAATGAGGGAATGAGGGAATGATTGTCTTTAACGGGCAAAACAAATTGAGGCCCTTTGTCGGTAAAATTCAATTTCATTCCCAATGCTTGAGGTATGACTAAAATGTCCGAAAATAAAATGGCTGCATCCACGTCTAAATCGTCAATGGGCAACATGGTCACTTGGGCTGTCAGTTCAGGATTTTCCATGAGTTGCTGAAAACTGTAGTGTTCGCGCATGTTCAAATACGATGGCAACACCCTGCCGGCCTGACGCATAAACCAAACAGGCGGACGCTCTGTTTGGATACCGTTGATGACGTTCAAAAAGATGGAATCACTCATACATTGCTGATTTTTTGTAATGCTTTCAGGCTGGCATCAATGGTTCGATCAATATCTTGGTCACTGTGTGCATGTGAAACAAAAATGGCCTCAAAAGGAGAAGGTGCTAAATAAATGCCTTGTTGAAGCATTTCGTGAAAGAAAAGGGCATATTTTTTCTTGTCCGATTTCATCACATCATCGAAAGACTTAACTTGTTTTAAATCAGTGAAAAAGAGTGTCATTAATGAGCCTGCTCGATTGATTAAGCCGTGAACGCCTGTTTTTTTGAGGTTTGCTTTGAGGCCTTCAGCTAATTGTGCCGATTTGGTTTCGAGTGATGAATAAATGGATGGATTGTTTTTGAGTGTCTTTAGCATTTCTATGCCTGCCGACATCGCCAGCGGATTGCCCGAAAGCGTACCGGCCTGATAGATTGGACCGATGGGAGCCAACAATTCCATGATCTCTTTTCGCCCGCCATAGGCCCCAACTGGAAGTCCACCTCCGATAATTTTTCCTAAAGTTGTCAAATCAGGCATGATGTGGTAATATGCTTGCGCTCCTCCGGCTCCCAATCGAAATCCGGAAATGACTTCGTCAAAAATCAAAAGGGCATGGTAATGCGTGGCCATTTTGCGCAGTGATTTTAAAAATTCCACATTTGGCAAAACCACTCCCATGTTGGCAGCAACCGGTTCAACAATGATGGCGGCAATGTCGTCAGCAAAAGCATCAAAAAGCGCTTGAACTGAATCAGGATTATTGTATTCGGCGGTTAATGTGTCTTTGGCAATGCTGGCTGGAACTCCGGGACTGTCGGGCAATCCCAGGGTAATGGCTCCTGATCCGGCTTTAATCAGAAAACTATCTCCATGTCCATGATAACATCCTGCAAATTTGATGATTTTATTTTTGCCAGTGTATCCTCTTGCTAATCGAATAGCGCTCATGGTTGCTTCTGTTCCCGAATTAACCATTCGAACCATTTCAATGGAAGGCACCATTTCGGTGATTAATTTTGCCATGGTTGTTTCCATCAAGGTAGGTGCTCCAAAACTGGTGCCGTTTAGGAGTTGTCGTTGAATGGCTTCGACAATGGGCGGATAAGCATGTCCAAGAATCATTGGCCCCCACGATCCAACATAATCAATGAATTCATTGTTGTCAATATCAATTAACTTGGATCCCTCGGCTTTTTGAATGAAAAGAGGATTGCCTTCGACGCTCTTGAAAGCCCTGACCGGTGAATTGACGCCACCGGGAATGATTTTGACGGCTTCCTTGTAGGCTGATATGCTTTTTTCTAAGTTCATCTGTTTTTTTTGTGTGGTCGGGACGAATTTTAATTGCATTTCTGGTTAAGATGCTTCGCTTCGTGACCTGTTTTTTTGTGTGCAATATTTGAATTGAATGGGTTGAACACCTTCATGAATGAACTGCTTCGCTTCTTTTCGCGAATGGTCAAATAAATTGGTTTTCAACATAGTGTAATGAAACTCGTCATTGATTGACGAAGAATCATGGTTGAAAATAGCCGTTTTATTTAGTTATTTTCAACCATGACAAGGAAAAGAAGGTTTTTCCTTATTTTCGATTTAACACTTTAGCGGCGTCTTTAGCAAAATAGGTGATGATAATGTCGGCGCCAGCTCTTTTAATGGAGGTAAGCACCTCCATCATGATTCGTTCTTCATCAATCCAACCGTTGGCGGCAGCGGCTTTGATCATGGCAAATTCGCCGCTGACATTATAAGCTACCAAAGGCATGTTAAAAGTCATTTTGGCGCGATGAATGATGTCCAGAAAACTTAAAGCCGGCTTGACCATGACCATGTCAGCCCCCTCTTCAATATCCAAGGCAATTTCACGCATGGCTTCGTCGCTGTTGGCCGGATTCATTTGATAACTTTTCCGATCGCCAAACTTCGGTGCTGATTCGGCTGCTTCACGGAAAGGTCCATAAAATGCCGAAGCAAATTTTGCAGCATACGACAGAATGGGCACGTTGAAAAATCCGTGGTCGTCCAGTTCTTTTCGAATGCGTTGAATGCGCCCGTCCATCATATCGCTCGGAGCAATCACATCAGCTCCTGCCTGCGCTAACGAAAGCGATTGGTTGGCTAAAATTTCCAAGGTAGAATCGTTGTCCACTTCTCCGTTGATGACGATCCCGCAATGTCCGTGTGTGGTGTATTCGCAGTTGCAAACGTCAACAAAAATCAACAGTTCTTTACCAAAATTTTTTCGTAATGCTCGGATGGCTCGTTGAACAATGCCGTCGGGTTCGCTTGCAACAGCCGCAAATTCATCTTTATGATCGGGAATACCAAATAGCAGAACGGATTTAATGCCGTTATCCAATAAATCGCGGCACTCTTCAACCAACATGTCAACGGATAATTGATAATTTCCGGGCATGGAATTGATGGGATTTTTTACTTTTTCACCAGGACAAACAAATAACGGCATGATGAAATCATTGACACTAAGGCTTGTTTCGGTGACTAAATTGCGCATGATTGGATTCATGCGCAATCTTCTTAATCGTGTTTGAGGAAATGACATATCTTACTGTTTTAAATGTGTTGATAAATATTGCGTTATTTCGTTAACAAATAAACTTTTATCAGGAGTTGAAGCAATGAGGTCGGGAATAATTCCATATGAAATGGCTTTATCGGCGGTTGTTTTGCCAATGCAGGCAATGTGTAATGCATGGCCAATGTTTTCCCGCTCTAAACATTGCATGAATCGTTCAACGGCTGATGGGCTTGTAAAGGTAATTAAATCGTAGCGATTTTCTGTAATCAGCATACTAATTTTTTTTGAATCACATCGAGTAGGGGTTGTTTGATACACATCAACTCTGCTCACCAAACGCTCCTTGTCGGATGATAATCCATTGAGAAGCGTGTCGGGAGCCAATGTTCCCAACACAAGCAAAACAACTCCTTTCAATTCTTTCAATTGGAGTAGTTCGTTCAGAAACTCCGTGCTGGTGTTGCTTTTGCTGACGTAAATTTTTTCGTTGGTTCGTTTTTTCAAAGCGTTGGCAGTGGCTTTCCCGATCACATAATATTGAACATCGGAACGAATCAGTTGGTTGTAGTGATGTTGATTGGCATAATCGAAAAACGCTTCTACTCCGTTTTTACTGGTGAAAATAATGTGCTGAACTTGATTCAATGTTTGAAACGTTTTTATTTTCAATAAATTATTCGGAGTTGCCGTTATTTGAATCATCGGGAAGGCTACGACATTGGCTCCCCGTTTGAGTAATTGATCGATCAACACATCGTCATCATCGACGGGATGTGTTGTGATAATGATTTTATTGACAAGCGGTAACATCAATTTTTTAGGCTGATTCCTGATTGTTCTGCAAGTTGAATGATGGTTAAAGCAGCTTCGATGCCTAAAGTTTTGGCTTCATCCAAGTCCGCTTGACGGGCAATGCGAACCATTTTCCCCGAATGATGATCGCCGGCCATGGCTTCCATGTGAATCATTTGTTGGTCAATGAATGCATAAGCAGCTAACGGAAATTTGCACCCGCCTCCAATGGTTTCCATGTAGCTTCGTTCGGCAATAACGGTTTTTTCTGTTTCCACATCGTGAATGGATCGTACAATTTCGTACGTTTCAACATCATCTCTTCGGCACTCAATGGCCAAGGCTCCCTGTCCAATGGCCGGAATGCAGATTTCAACAGGCAGTATCGTTTCTTCGGGAATGGTCATTCCAATGCGTTGAAGTCCTGCTGCTGCCATGACAATGGCATCGTATTGTCCTTCGTGTAATTTGCGCAAACGGGTGTCAATGTTTCCGCGAAGATCTTTGAATAGGGCTTCCGGTCTGATTTGCCGAAGTTGAACCATGCGTCGAGGACTTCCCGTTCCAATGACGAGATGGGCAGGTAATTGATCCATCCGAACGCAATTTGCATCGTTCCAAAGCATCACATCCCGCGGATCTTCCCGTTTTGGGAAAGCAGCTAAAATCAATGAATCAGGTTGTTGACTTGGGACGTCTTTGAGGCTGTGAACGGCAAAGTCGGCTCTTCCTTCGAGCAAAGCATCTTCCAGTTCTTTCACAAAAACGCCCGTTCCTCCAAACGTTGTTAGCGGTTGTGACACGTGTCGATCGCCATGCGTGGAAAATTTTACAATTTCGAAGGTAATGTCAGGATGCAGTTTTTCAAGTTTTCGCACCGTTTGTTCGGTTTGTGTATAAGCCAACAAACTGGGACGGGTTGCAACAATCAGCTTTTTCATCTGTTTCTGTTTTGTTTTTGATGGGTCACATTGCCTGTTGGTGAATGCCGGAGAATTGAGATCAAGCATTGTGGGCTATTTGTCAATTTTTTTAAGCCTGCTTGTTGCATGTGTTTATTTGCTCATACGTTGCATCTCATCCTGTATCACGGTATCAACCGTCAAGGTATTTTTTAATGTTTCCACCAGCTTGATCATCTCTTCTTTTGAGGTGATGTTTTTCAAATTTCTCATAATCACTTTGATCAACTTGTCGGCATAGGCGTGCATCATTTCCTGAATGAATTGTTGCTGGTCGTCCGACATGGTTCCCATCATGGGTTTGTATTGAGCTAACGTGCTTGTGGTCAAGATGTCCAATTTTCCTTTGATTTCGTGCATGATGGGCAAAATGATCTGGGTGTAGTACCAATCATAATAATCTTCGGAAACCTCAGAAATGATTTTTTCGGCATGTTCAATGGCATGTTGACGTTTTGATAAGTTTAAGTCAATCATGTTGTTGATGTCGTCAATGGAATAGACAATGCAATTTTCAATCTGATTGATTTGTGGATCAATGTTTCTTGGAATGGACAAATCGATAAATAATTTTGTTCGATTTGGATGTTGTTGCATGATGTTGTTCACCTCGGGATAACCGACCGTGAAATGATCTGCCGATGTGGAAACAATGATAACCTCATTTTGCAACATGGCCTCAAATCGTTGATTGAACGGAATGGTTATCCCGTTAAATTGCGTCGCTAGTTCTTCAGCTTTTGATTCGGATCGGTTGGCAATGGTTATTTTGCAACTGTTCAATTCCGTAAGGTTTGCCGCTGTCAATCCTCCCATTTTTCCTGCTCCCACCAACAATACATTGAACGTGTTTTTCTGATTAAATACTTTTTTGATGAGTTCCGTGGCCAATGTTGCAACGGAGGTGGTGCCTTTCCCGATTTCGGTTTCGGTACGAATGCGCTTTCCGGTGTTAATGGCACTTTGAAACACTTTATTTAAATAACTGTCAGTGGCATTCAGTCGTTTGGCTTCGTTGTAGGCATCGCGTACTTGTCCTTGAATTTGATATTCACCAACCACCATTGAGTCAATGCCCGAAATGACTTTGAAAAGATGCGTAACGGCTAATTGACAATTTTTTTGATACAAAAAAGGTCTTAAAGTTGATTCGTCCATTCGATGAAAAGAGCTTAAAAATTGAATGATTTCATCGAACCCTTTTTTAACGTTTTCAACCGATGCATACACTTCAACTCGATTGCATGTTGATAAAATGACGCTTCCATGAATGGATGAGCAGGCAGAAAGTTGTTGATAAGCTGTTTCCAATTTTTCAACGGGAAAATAAAATCGTTCTCTGATGTCAACGTCGGCTGTTTTATGATTTAATCCTACGATTATTAAATGCATATTTTTGCGTAATTATTTTCAAGAATAAGATGTTGAGCGCCTTGATTGTTTCCTGCAAAGCACACTCAAAGGCATGTATCAACGTTGTGTTGTTGCTGTGTAAAATTTCTCAATACATTAAAATTCTGTGTTTTATGTTGTATTTTAATGCAATGAATCCATGCGATAAATGGTTGAGCTATGATGATTTCAAAGGTAAAATATTTTTTTTAGATCCCATATGATGAAATTTTTGTTCCTCCCATGCATTTTAATGTAAAGATGGATCAAAGCAATTGGACATTTTAATAAGGTTGGGAATTTTTGTTGATGAGTTAAAAAAATAAATCAATTCTATGCTTGTGTTTTACAAAAAAATTATTGATCTTTGAAGGTTGTATTTGGATCAATCATTTAACTTTTACATTCAATGAAGCTGCGTTTGTTTCTGCTTTTTGCCCTTGTGAGTCAAATGTTTGTATCAGCACATCCGCTCATTCCTTATTATAAACAGGGAACCACTCCGTTAGGATTTGAGCAGGAAATCAACGAATTTATAAAGTCCGATTCGGTTCAAAAACCTCCTACCGGAGCTACATTGTTTGTCGGAAGTTCTTCCATCCGTTTGTGGCATGGATTGCCTGACGATTTCAAAGGGCACGCCGTGATACAGCGAGGGTTTGGAGGCTCCAACATGCAAGCGTTAAATTGTTATATTCACAATCTTGTTTTTCCTTACAAACCTTCTGTTATAATCGTTTATGAAGGCGACAACGATTTGGCTGAAGGAGTGACTCCGGCATCTTTTATTGCTCAGTGTGATTCATTTATTCGGATGGTGCACCAAAAACTTCCTCAAACAACAATTTATTTTCTTTCCATAAAGCCTTCGATAGCCCGCGAAAAACTAATTCCAATTCAAGACTCCTTGAATGGTCTTCTTCAGCGGCATTTAAAGACAATTCATCACGTCGGCTTTATTGATGTCAGTCGTCCGATGTTCGACAAAACCGGACATTTGCGCACGGATCTTTTTGGTCCGGACGGCTTGCACATGAATCGAAAAGGTTATTTGTTGTGGATTGCCGTCATTAAAAAATCGCTTGGTTGGAAATGAGCTTTGTTTACTTTGACTTGCAGAGTAAATTCAAACAATTTTTCAACAACATTGTTTATTAATTTATTTAATGTTAATTAATTATGAAACGAGCCATAATAACAGCTTATGCTCAAGCGTATGACTATTTTGGCGAGTTCCATACACTCATAGTGTTAAATAAACAAAAAAAGACGTATGAAAAAATTTCTGTTTCTTGCTTTTAGTGTCTGCCTGATGATCTATTCGTGTTCATCGCAGCAAAAAAGTGATCAAATGCTCAAGGTAACTATTGCCGATGGAGTTTTGCAGGGGATGAAAGACAGTGTGACAGGTGTGTATCAATTTTTAGGTATTCCTTTTGCTAAACCTCCTGTGGGCAATCTTCGATGGAAAGCTCCGCAACCTGTCAATCATTGGAAAGGTATTCGAAAAGCTGATCATTTTGGTCCCAGACCGATGCAGCCCGGCATTTTTAGCGATATGCATTTTCGTTCCGATTCTATGAGTGAAGATTGTCTCTATTTGAATGTGTGGACTCCCGCGCAACGCAATGTCAAGGGATTGCCTGTGTTGCTCTATTTTTATGGCGGTGGTTTTATTGCCGGAAGTAGTGATGAACCGCGTTATGATGGAGCAAGTTTGGCCAAAAAAGGCATAGTGGTGGTAACAGCCAATTATCGTTTGAATGTTTTTGGTTTCTTCGCTAGTCCGGAATTGAGCGCTGAAGCTCCTTATAAAGCTTCGGGAAATTACGGGTTGCTCGATCAGCAAGCTGCTTTGAAATGGGTTCATCAAAACATTGCCGCATTTGGCGGCGATCCGCAGAAAATTACCATTGGCGGTGAGTCGGCAGGTTCCATTTCCGTGAGTGAACAAATGGCTTCTCCTCTGTCCAAAGGATTGATAGCCGGTGCCATTGGCGAAAGCGGAGCCGCTTTTTATCCCACCATGGCTCCTGTGTCATTGTCGGATGCCGAAAAGGTGGGTGAAACATTTGCTCATCAAATTGGTTATTCTTCCTTAAAAGCGTTACGCTCTCTCACTGCTCATCAATTGCTTAACTTGTACGTACAATCAAACTATTTTAATTTTCCTGCTTGTATTGATGGTTATTTCCTTCCAAAATCCATGTCGGATATTTATCGGGCAAAAGAACAGGCTCAAGTTCCTTTGCTGGTTGGTTGGAATTCTGCTGAAATGCCTGCCGTTGCTTTTATGGAGGGAAAATCATTTTCACCTCAAAACTTTATTGCTCAGGTCAAAAAGGCTTTCCCAAAAGATTACAATCAAGTGTTGAAGGCGTATCCTCACGCCAATGCCATCGAAGTGGAACATTCGGCTACCGATTTGGCTTCAGATCGATTTATTGTCTTCAGCACATGGAAATGGTTTGATTTGCAACGAAACAACAGCAACCAATCGGTTTACCGTTATTTGTTTGATAATACTCGACCTCCATTGGTCAATGCGACCTCAGGGTCAGCAAACGGTCAAACAAAGAAAAGTGGGAAACAAAATCACTTGCCACAGCCCATTGGTGCTGCTCATTCGCAAGAAATCGAGTATTGTCTTGGGAATCTTTATCTTACTCCGTGGTATGCATGGCGAAAACAGGATTACGCTGTTTCCGACACCATGTCAAACTATTTTGCGAATTTCATCAAAACCGGCAATCCAAACGGGAAAGCCTTGCCGGATTGGCCTGCCGCTGCTCCGCATATTTCAAATCCTTTTGTGATGTGGATCAAACCAAATTCGAAAGCGATCCGTGCTTCAAATGATCAACGGTTTTTTGTGTTGGAAAAATTTTTTGACCAGACGCTCACAAAGTGATGTTCATCAATCAACTTGGATAGCGTTAAGTATGTACGTTTATTAGAGAACGGTTGTAAGAAATTTTACTTTTTTTGCAACCGTTCTCAATTGATTTTAAATGGAGTTTAAATGCGGTTTAAGAGCCTTTGCAACGCCATTGAAATTTTTTTATTATACATTGAGTGGAACTGCAAGTTTCTGAAACTGATTTTGAGATTATTTTTGGTTCTCCTCAACAGCCGACATGAAGCGATCGCAGGCGTTGTTTGCCGATGGATTTGTGGAATAATCTTCAACAAACCATGTCACAAATGAAGCCACATCTATTTTATCGCGTAACATGTTGACTTTCCTTAGTTGAAACTGTTCCGACAAAGTGTCATCCAGAAGCCAATCTTCAAGTTGTTGTAAAAGCTGTTCAGGATTGTCTGTCTTTATGCCTTTCGTAAGGCGATACGTATGTTCCAGTTCTTCCAAAACGCTGATTTTGCCTGCAAAATCACTGAAACGAAGCGATGGAATGCCTAACATGGCAGCTTCAACGGACATGCTTTGACTATCGGAAATTAAAAGTTTTGCTCCTGCAAGTAGTTGATGCATTAAAGCAGGATGAAATATTAAATGATGTTGTTGCAACATTTCAGGAAGATCCTTTTCCGAATTGATCCAAACATTCAAGCCTTGCTTTTCACAAGACAAAATGACTTTTTGCACCATTTTTGTCGAAAGACCCTGAATACCTTTGTCATGATACGCATTTAACGCTGAAAGACGGATTAAACAATAAGGCTTTTCTCCAACCAATGATTTGATCATATCAGGATTATATGTGAATTGATTGGGATGCAACGCGGACAATTTCATGTAGCCGTGATAACCTGCTTTTTTCTTTTCCCAACGCCCGGTTTGACATACAAATGGCGTTAAAATGACATGCGTGAGCGGATAGGTAAGCATGGCCAACGGTTTGATGACATTGTAATCATCTTCCAGTGTAGTGATGCTTTTGGCCTTTAAAAGTCTTGCCACAATGGGCAACGAAGCATCTGAGCCAATCAAGAGGTCAGGTTTGAAATGACGTAAAAGAATGAACAGGCGAACAATGCGTTTTGCCAAAGCATGTAGAATCGAGGTTGTATTCTCATTTCTGGCTTCCGGCAAAATGTTTACATAAGGTAGCTGATCCTCAATCAGTAAATCTTCTAAAATGTCTTTGGATCGAATGACGACCATCACTTGATGCCCTCTTCTTTTCCAACCATTGATTGGATTTTTAAAGAAATGATATTGAGACGGATGACTTATATAAACAACTACATTCATTCTTTCATGCGTAAAGAATTGATTTTTAAAGGCTGTATAAATATCGCAAAATAGGAATTCTATTTTTTTTATAATATTTTTATGGTTTGTTTTACATTCATTGCTGCCGGTTGGTTCATTTTATTTTAAGCATAAAGGATTGATTCTTAAATTTGATTTCATGCAAGAAAGTTGCAGACAACTTTAAAACCGGCATGTTCAAAGGCGTTGCATCACTTGACGCACCATGATTGATTTCCAAAGGGCAAAATCTCCTTCAATGATGTGTCGGCGGGCATCGCGAACAAGCTGAAGATAAAAAGCCAAATTGTGAATGGAGGCAATTTGTAAAGCCAGAAATTCTTTACTGACAAACAGATGTCTGAGGTATGCTTTGGAATAGTTACCATCAACATAGGATGTTCCGTCGGGATCTAAAGGTGAGAAATCATTTTTCCATTTTTCATTTTTCATGTTAAGAATTCCTTTAGAGGTGAATATCATACCGTTACGACCGTTACGGGTAGGCATAACACAGTCAAACATGTCAACACCGCGTTCAATTCCTTCCAGTATGTTGGCCGGAGTTCCTACGCCCATTAAGTAGCGTGGCTTGTCTTTAGGCAGAATTTCGTTAACTATTTCTATCATTTCGTACATTTTTTCGGTTGGCTCACCAACGGCTAATCCACCAATGGCATTGCCTGCCTGATCTTGTTTGGCAATAAATTCTGCCGACATCTTCCGCAAATCGGGATAGACACATCCCTGTACTATGGGGAAAAAAGCTTGTTCATGTTCATAAACGGGTGATGTTTCTCTGAATCGATTTAATCCCCTTACCAGCCAACGATGCGTCAATTCCATAGAATCTTTGGCATAATGATAATCAGCAGTTCCGGGTGTACATTCATCAAACGCCATCATGATGTCAGCTCCAATGATGCGTTGAATATCAACGACACCCTCTGGCGTAAACAGATGCTTTGATCCGTCAATATGAGATCGAAAATGAGCTCCTTCTTCTTTGAGTTTTCTGTTTTCCGATAACGAAAAAACCTGAAACCCGCCGCTGTCAGTTAAAATAGGTCTTTCCCATCCATTAAAACGATGCAATCCACCGGCTTGTCTCAAAATGTCTAATCCGGGTCGTAAATACAAGTGGTAGGTGTTCCCTAAAATGATGGCTGCTTTGATGTCATCCCTTAATTCGTGTTGATGAACCGCTTTCACTGAACCGGCTGTTCCAACCGGCATGAAAATGGGTGTTTCTATTGTGCCGTGATCCGTTTGAATCAAGCCTGCTCTTGCATTTGTTTTTTTGTCAGTATGTTGTAAATCGAAGCGCATGTTTTGTTTATTTCGTTGTCATTGAATCTTTTGTTTCACATTGAAATCCCATCCAACCATTTTCGGTTAATGTATCGTTAAAATTTTCCAGAAGAACATTTTCAAATTGATTTAATTTTGTTTTATCCCATGGCATGGCAACATGGATGTAATTGTCGGTAAACCCGGTCATCATTTTTCCTTTTCGATTTGATTCCCACAGCACGTCACGACGTTCTCCCTGATGTAGCAAATAAAATGTTTTTAATTTTTCGTTTGAAAGCTGATGCAACCGATCGCTGCGTTTTTTTCGATCAGCCATCGAAACGGGATTTTCTATTGACAAAGCTGCGGTGTTGGCTCTTTCGGAAAAAGTAAACACATGCAATTGTGAAATAGGTAATTGTTGTATGAATTCATATCCATTTTCAAATTCCTCTGCCGTTTCGCCATGCATTCCCACAATGACATCCACACCAATGAAAGCATCAGGTATACATTGCCGGATCATTTCCACTTTTTCTTTAAATAATTCCCGTTGATAGCGTCGTCGCATCAGTTTAAGCATTGCATTGCTTCCCGATTGCAAAGGAATATGAAAATGAGGCGTAAAATGTGCCGAACGTGAAACAAAATCAATGATTTGATCCGTAAGCAAATTAGGTTCAATGCTCCCAATCCGATAGCGAATTTTGTTCGGAATGTCATCCAAGGCTTTCAACAAATCGATGAATGTTTCATGGGTCGATTTTCCAAAATCGCCAATGTTGACACCTGTCAGCACGATCTCTTTTGCTCCTTCGGACAAGGCCTGATGTGCCCAGCGTAATGTATCGTTAATCGAGCCGTTTCTGCTGGCGCCGCGAGCCATGGGTATGGTACAATAACTGCAATGATAATCGCAACCATCTTGAACTTTCAAAAAGAAACGCGTGCGGTCATCATGCGAAAGGGAAGGCCTAAAACGTTGAATTTGAGCTGTGTCAACATGTTTTATTTGAGCTTCTGTTTTTTTGTTCAATGAATCAAGATAAGATGTCACATTGAATTTTTCATTGGCTCCCAACACTAGGTCTACGCCTTTGATCTCTGCAATATCCTGCGGTTTTAGTTGTGCATAACAGCCGGTGACGACAACAAAAGCGTGAGGATGCTGCCTGATGAGTCGTTGAATGGCCTGTCGCGATTTCTTATCGGCCAATTCGGTGACAGTACAAGTATTGATAATGCAGATGTCTGCCTTTTCGCCCATCTTGATTTTTCGAAACCCCATTGTCTTCAGTTGGGTTGCAATGGTTGAAGTTTCGGCAAAATTGAGGCGACACCCTAAGGTGTAAAGCGCCATTTTCTTATCTTGAAATTGTGAAGGATCGATCATTGGGGGCAAATGTTTTCAATTAAATACAGCATTCAAATTGCGTTCGTTAAAATTATCTTTGCCTTCGGGCGTGTAAAGGTAGGCAAACGTCTCCCGATAAACTGTTTCAACTTCTCCTCTGGCAATTTTCATGGTGCTATTGATCATGCGATTTTCTTCCGAAAATGGTTCTTGCAGAATAGCAAACACTGATGGAAGCCATCGTTCGGGAAACAAATCGACATGAACGCCTCCTTTCTTAAATTTTTGAATGTCGTTGATGATCAGCTGAAGTGCTTCTTTTTTCCCTTCGAGTGTGGAAGGATCATGTTTGATGTGTCGTTTCAGCGCTTCACGATTTGGATAGATAAGCCCCACTGTGTAAGGACTTTGATTGTTGTGCAAAAAAAGTTGATCAATGTGATGTGAGTTCGAGATCAAGGCTTCTTCAATGCCTTCAGGACTGTATTTCTCTCCGTCATTGCCTATCAATAAACTTTTATAACGCCCTAAAACGTAGAGATAACCGTTTGAATCCATGTAGCCCATATCACCGGTGAAAAGCCATCCGTCTTTTAGCACTTCTTTGGATGCCTGTTCATTTTTCCAATAACCTGCCATGACGTTTTCACCCTGAATGACAATTTCTCCTTTTTCATTCACAGGTAATGCATGACCGTTAGTGTCCATGATTTTTAATGATAACGGTTTGACCAATTTTCCCGAAGATCCCAATAAATGATGTTCAGGTCCGTTGGACGAAATCACGGGTGTGGCTTCCGAAAGTCCGTATCCTTGATACATTGGAATTCCCAATGCATAAAAAAATTGCTGTAAATCAATGTCCAACAAGGCACCGCCGCCAATAAAGAATTGCAAATTACCTCCAAAAGCTGCTCTCAGTTTCGAAAAAAGCAGTTGATCAAAAATTTTATTTAGCGGATAAAGCATTTTATGCCATGGCTTTTTCGTTGTGTGTCCATACTGGTGGTACGTGTAAGCTACTTTTAATCCCCAGTGAAACAGGATATTGGTAAATTTACTTTTTGCACGAACGGCATTTTCAATGTTTTTCCTGAAACTTTTGGCCAATGAAGGCACGCTCAACATCATGTGTGGCTTGATCTCTTTAATGTTGATCGGAATATTTTTCAAAGTCTCCATGGGTGTTTTTCCGGTTTGTAACGTAGCCACTCCGGCTCCCGAAGTCATGAAAATAAAAAATCCAACCACATGAGCAAAACAATGATCCAACGGTAAAATGATTAATGTTCGCCATGTTTCGGGAATGGTCAGCAAGGTTAAAGATTGTTCCACATTGGCAGTATAATTTCGATGCGTCAGCATGACTCCTTTCGGATCGGCTGTTGTACCGGAAGTATAAGTAATGGTGGCAACATCTTCATTCTGAATAGATTGACCAATAGCAAGAAAATCTTCAAGAGAATGTTTTCTCAAAAAGTCAATGCCTGCTGCAAAAAGTTCTTTGACCGGCATTTCTTTTTCTTCATAATGGTCTAATTCATCAAGTACTATGATGTAGTTGATAATTGTTAGACGTGATTTGATCGCTCTAATTTTGGGCAATTGATTTGCGGAAACCACAAGATATTTTGCTTCCGAATGTTGCAACCTGAAAAGCAAGTCGCTGCTTTCATCCAGTTTGACGGACAATGGAACGTTGATTAAACCTGCATAAAACATGGCAAGCTCTCCAATGATCCAGAGATTTCGACTTTCAGAAAGCAATGCGGCATGTTCCCCTTTTTGAGCCCCCAATGACACCAATCCGGCTCCAAGTTGATAAACTAAATCTTTTGTTTCCAAATAAGTTGTTTCTTCATAGCCGGAACCTTTTTTTTCAAATAAAAACGTATTTAGCCCATATTGCCCAACGGCTTCTTCAAATAAATCAATAATGGTTCGTTTCATAAAACTGTTTTTAGTGAACGGAAATTTTAATTCATCCTTTGCGATGTCAATCGCCTGTTGTTTTCATGTTTTTCATTTCTTTATCAACGTATAAATCAATGGTTTGTTTTTCTCTTTCGGCAGGTTACTGCACATCGGAGACGGTGTCCACCAGCAATGGTTGTCTTTCGGGGGGCTTAATGGCAAATTTCAACAATTCAGGGTGATCTGCAAGGTAACGTTTTCCGGCATTGTAACCGGCAAAATAGATGTTTTTGTAATTGCCAAAACTGAACATATTTAAATGCGGATCCATTGGCACATAAATGACATCATTGGATATTTTAATGCCTTCCTGAATGTTGTCTTTCGACATTATACTCAAAACGGCATGAATGACATCGGAGATGCTGTTGATTTTTGGATAAGGCTTAAAAGGCGCCACCACAACTGAAATTTCTTCTTTACACAAAGGGCGAATGGGTTGAGCGGGTAAATTATTCAACACGCCACCATCCACATAATCGCACGAATCAATTTTGACCACCTCAAAAATACCAGGTATGGAAGCTGATGCAGCCACCCATTTATTGAGTTCATCTCCTGATGAAGTATAGGTTGCATTGCCGGTACTCAGATTGGTGGCACACGAATAAAACGGCTTTGCCAATGAACTGTAGCTGTCTGCGGGAATGTATTTTTTGATGACGTTGCATATCGCTTTGTGTGTTGAAAATCCGGTTAATCTTTTTTCAAGATGAAAGCGTATGATGTTGCTTGTTTTGTACAACTTTTCGTGTTGTATGATTTCCAAAATTTCGTGAGGAGAATATCCGGCTGCATAGAAAACCCCAACTACCGCTCCGATGCTGGTCCCTGAGATAATTTGCGGATAAATTCCGCTTTCTTCCAATGCCTGTAACACTCCGATGTGCGCAAAACCCAATGCACCGCCTCCACTTAAACAAATACCAACCTGATACTTTTGTGCCAGACTGATTGTTGCAGTGCTTATCCATCCAATGAGAATAAGTAAAAAATAGATCTTCTTCATATTCAATTTTTTTTAGGTTAATATAATAAATGAATGTTTATTGTTTCAATGATTCATTCCCGTTTCAAAAAGAGTGATTACTATTTGATGCTAACTGCCGGCGAATTCATGAGCCCTTGTTCCATCAAGTAATCCGTGACGATTTCAAGAATTTCATCACCAAATTGTTCAATACGTTTGTTGCCAATCTCTTTAATGGAAGCCAATTCCTTTTTGGAAGACGGCAGAAGCGAAACAATCTTTTCCACGGATATTTGTCTTAAAACATCGTACGGTTCCTTTTGCAATTCAATCGATTTGGCATTTCGCCAAGCTATGATGTTGGAATAGAGCGTTTGGTGAAGTCGTTGCGAAGAAGTTGAATGTTTTTGATCTGTTTCAACGACCTTCGATTTTTCTTTGTTTTCCCTTTCGAAAGCCGCAACGGTTTGCCGGTATTTTTGAGTGGAAAAACCGTTTTTTGAGAGTTCCAGACAAACAATTTTGAGTGATAAATTTTTTAAAAGTTCTTTTTTTGTCAACCTTATGTCGGATGACAACTTTTTGTTTTCACTCTTGATTTTCAAGCCTTTTATTAATGACGTAAATTCCGTGAACGTTTCAAGGTATTGAGGAATGAGGGTTTTGATGCGATTTTGGAAAATCGACAGATCGTGATCGTTTGATGACAGCTCATCGGAAAACCAATTCAAAAATTCATGATTTAGCCTGTTTATTTGTTGATTAAAAATGTAATTTGCTTTGTTTAATGCATCGAAATCAAATTCTTTAAGGCTATCTCGGTTGAATTGAACAGCCTCGACAATCATTTGCCATTTTATTTGAAAGAATGAAAAATCGAAGAGCTCCGAAACGCCTTTCGCAAAATACTCTTTCTCGGCCAATGCGAGTGAATGTTCGTTGGGCGCTTTTGATTTTTGTACTTTCATGAAATGACTTACGGCAGCATCAACAATGATGGCTTGCTCGTTGAACATGGACGATAAAATCACTCCTTCCAGAGAGCGACAACGGCTCAATGCTACGTAAATTTGTCCGTGAGCAAAAGCATTTTTTCCATCAATGATGACTTTGTCAAATGTTAATCCCTGACTTTTGTGGATGGTTATGGCCCACGCCAATTTCAACGGATATTGCACAAAAGTTCCCAATATTTCTTCTTCGATCTCTCTTTTCTCGTTATTGTACACATAGTGAATGTTTTGCCATTCCATCGGTTGTACCATAATAGGATCAGATTCCCCTTCACAACGGATCGAAATGGTTTTTTCATGCAATGATTCGATGATGCCGATTTTTCCGTTGTAAAATAATTTTTCACCGGAAACATCATTTTTAAGGAACATGACACGTGCCCCTTCTTTTAGTTCTAAATATGCGTCAGTAGGGAACATCGATTCAGGAAAATTTCCTTGAATCATCGCATCATAACGGTGCGTTGAATGATTTATTGCGCTTAAAAAGGCATTGTTAATTTGCTGTGCCTGGTTATTGTGGGTGGTCAATATGATATGTTCATCTGAATGAAAATTAGCAATGTATCTTGTTTTTAATAGCGATAAAAGTTCACCGCTGAGTTTATTTTCACGAACGACATTCAACAGCTCAATAAATCGGGCATCTTGTTGTCTGTAAATTTGAGTAAATTCAATGGTAGCAAAACCGAGTTTTTTTAATGCATGACTTTCAAAAAAATAGAAGCCGGGATAAAAAGAGGATAAGATCAAACGGTCTGCTTCCGTAACCACAGGAGGCAATTGATGCAAATCGCCGATCATGACCAATTGAATGCCGCCAAAAGGCGAATGATCTTTACGATAATGGCGTAACGCTGCATCGATGGCGTCCAAGATATCGGCTCGAACCATGCTGATTTCGTCAATGATTAACAGTTCGACGTTTTGAATAACCTCAATTTTTTTTGGTGAAAGATGATTTTGAAAATTTGAGTTACTTTCATTTGGAACAAATGGAGAAAATGGCAACCCAAAAAATGAGTGAATGGTTACACCTTCGGCATTCAAAGCGGCCACGCCCGTGGGAGCAACGACAACACATCGTTTTGAGGCTGCCTTTTTGATGTATTTCAAAAAAGTTGTTTTTCCGGTGCCTGCCTTACCCGTGATAAAAAGGTGTGCATTGGTTTTTTCAATATAATCGATGGCCAAATGAGCTTGAACATTGTGCTGAAAAGGAAACGTCGAAGATGCCATGATATTTTGTTTTACAATTCGTTAACCGAATATTGAATAAATTGATTTAGAACAATTTATTCTTTGGAGTGGTGGCAATAAAATCTTTCAGATAGAAAGGTTCAAAATAGGCGGTGTTCTCAAATTTTTGTTCGAAAAAGGCTTTTTCGGCCAACGAAATCATTTGGGCAGCATCAGGCACTATGTCATTCAAAAACCGTGCGTTAGGGTGTTGGATAAGGTTGCGACATTTTTCGGCTCCATTCCCAAAAAACAGCATCGGATGTTCTTCCAACCAAAGCAAATACGTGTCGTGTTCAACAATTTCCGCCGTGGTTGAACGAATTGGTTCGAGCGACGAATTGTAAATAGCCGAATAAACTTCCATTCGTCGTGCATCAATCATCGGACAAAGAAGCGTCGATTCATCGATGGATTGATCGGCAGCTAAGGCAGAAACGGCTAACAATTTCAACGTGTCAACGGCAATCAACGGAACATTCCATCCAAAACAGAGTCCTTTAGCCATTGAAACTCCGATGCGCAGTCCTGTGTAAGATCCTGGTCCACTGCTGACCGCAACGGCATCCGGTCGTATATTTTCCTGACGAAGTTGCTTAAGTATTTCATCCACAAATGTTGCCAACAAAACGGCATGTGAAGGCCCGTGGTGTTCCATGCGACGTATATGGAGCTTTCCATCTATTGACAAAGCAGTTGAACAAACTGAAGTTGATGTTTCAAGATGAAGAATAATAGGCATAAAAAATTATTTTTCAATTCAATAAACCATCTTCTTGGATCAATATCCGAAGACGCCGGATGCAGTTAATGTCTGACATTGTTTTAGCATGATTGATGCCGGATATCCCTGATTAACAAGCATGAAAGGTTCTAATCATTGAAGATTCCTTGTAGCTGACGGTTGATTTATTGAATCAGGATTGACTTAATAAATCTTCTAAACAAAAATCACTTGCAAATGTACACTTTTTAACCCAAATATCGTACTTTTGTAATTCAATTTAAATACAAGAATAACATGCTCCAATCGATGACCGGTTTTGGGAAAATTACCCGTGAATTAAATGACGAACAAATTACTGTTGAAATTAAAACTTTAAACAGTAAACAAATTGATATTTCGCTGAGAATGCCTTCTCAATATCGTGAATACGAATTGGAACTGCGTAAGCAGTTAACCAATGCGCTCGTAAGAGGGAAAGTGGAAATGACCATCTCGGTTACTTCTTCCAACGGTAAAGTTCCTCAAAAAATCAATGCACAAATTTTCAAAAATTATTACGATCAACTTTCACAATTGGCTGAACAGTATCAATTACAAAAACCGTCCAATTGGTTTGAATTGATTCTTTCTATGCCCCAACTTTTTGAAAATGAAGAAAAACCGTTTGACGAAACGGAATGGCAAATCATTTTAACTACCGTGCAGGATGCCTTGTCGGCCGTCGCAGATTTTCGAAGACAGGAAGGGAAGATGTTGGAAAATATATTTTTGGACAAACTCAAACGGATTCAATCGTTGTTGGATGCCGTAACGCCTTTTGAAGAAGATCGCATCGTTAGGATTAAAAGTCGATTAAAAGAAGGATTACAACAGGTGGATGCTGCATTAAACCAAGATCGATTGGAACAGGAAATGATCTATTACATTGAAAAATTGGATATTAACGAAGAAAAAACACGTTTGCAAAATCATCTTCACTATTTTCAGGAAACCATGACAAAAGAAGAAAATGCCGGGAAAAAGTTGGGGTTTATTGCTCAGGAAATGGGAAGAGAAATCAATACACTCGGGTCAAAAGCCAATCATAGCGAAATTCAAAAAATGGTCGTTTTAATGAAAGATGAATTGGAACAAATGAAGGAACAATTGTTTAATGTTTTGTAATTCATATTCCACCAAATAGTTGATTCATTTATGAAAGAAGGAAAAGTTGTCATATTTTCAGCTCCTTCGGGCGCAGGAAAAAGCACGTTGATCAATCTGCTCATCAAGCAGGAACCCTCTTTTTCATTTTCCGTTTCTGCCACCAATCGCTCTCCAAGAGGGAACGAACAGCACGGAGTGGAATATTACTTTCTGACCACGGAATCGTTCAAGCAAAAGATTGCCAATGATGAATTTATCGAATATGAAGAAGTCTACCCCGGTAAATTTTACGGCACATTGAAAAAAGAAGTGGAAGAAAAATTGAGCAGAGGCATTCATCTGTTTTTTGATGTCGATGTGAAAGGCGGATTGCGGCTAAAAGAGTACTTCAAGGAGAGAGCTTTGGCCATTTTTGTTCAGCCGCCATCCATCGAAGAGCTCAAAAATCGATTGATGCACCGAGGAACGGAATCTATTGAAGTGATTGAGGAACGTCTCAAACGTTCTTCTTTGGAACTGGCCTTTGCGTCAAAATTTGATGTGGTCATTGTCAACGATGACATTCAACAAACCGTTCCCAAAGTGAAAGCTGTTATTGATCAATTCTTGACTGAAAAGTAGTTACTCAAAATTAAAGTTAAGCACCAAAGCTCTCGATGTGATTTTTAACAATTCGTTGGTAAACGAAGGATTTGCACCTTCGGGAGGTGTTGGATTCAACAGGTTATTCAGTCCGAGTGAAAAACGAAGTTCCGGCGCCAACCGAAAATATTTGAAGTAAAAATCACATCCTACACCCATAGTAGCATAAAAATTTGTTGCATTTAGGGTTACCTGTGTAATTCCGTTGCTGTCATTGCCTTTGTTGGATAAATTATATGTGATTCCGCCTCCAAATAACAGATAAGGCCTGGAATGCCCGTACCAAATGGATCGGTATTTAAGAAGGATCGGAATGTCAATGGCTGACGTTTTGAAAGTTAGCGTGGCCGGTGTTTGAGGAGTAGAGCTAGAGCGCAACGACGAATCCTGATAGGAGAGGACGCAATCATATAAATTGAGCGTTGGCGTTGTCCGTAAATTCAAAAATTTTGAGAGACGCAAATCCAGAATTAAACCTACCGTAAATCCCGGTGAAATGGATGAAACCTGTGCTCCTTGGTTTAAATGCGTGTTGAGTAAAGCCGGTGTCACATGAAACGTATTGGCATTTAACCCCAAAACAAAGCCGTAGTGCCATGGCCTGTCATCAATTTCACGAAATCCGTTGTCTTGAGCGGTTGATCTTTGGCAAACAAAAAAAAGTCCCAATGCCACTGTAAAAATCCATTTTATTTTCTGCATGAATGATCCTCCCAAAGTATGTTATATGAACGATAAAAGTAAAAAAAAAGTATTTCATTACAAATGTTTTGAAATAAAAAAATACTTTTTCGGAGCAAAGAACTTGTGATGAATATTTTCCTTTTCGTTTTGAGGATGTTATATCATTGTTGCATATTAAAAAACAATGAATGCACGATCGAATGGATCAATCAGAGACGATGCTTTGGCACATCGTCTCTTAAAATTTCAATTTTCAAAGTGAATTAGATTTTTTCCTGTCATTTCTTCAGGTTGTTGAATGCCAAGCAGATGGCAAACAGACGGTGCCACGTCGGCTAATATCCCGTTTTGTACGGTTGCTTTACTTGATGTCGAAACATAGACAAAAGGAACCGGATTGAGCGAATGGGCTGTGTTGGGCGTTCCGTCTTCGTTTAACGCATGATCGGCATTGCCGTGATCTGCAATAATGATGACATCGTAATGATTCTTTTTGGCAGCTTCAACTACTTTTTCCAAACATTGATCAACAGCTTTGACAGCTTTTTGAATGGCTTCGTAAACGCCTGTGTGACCTACCATATCACCATTGGCAAAATTGACGGTAATGAATGAATAAGTTTGTTGTTCAATGGCTTTGGTTAATTTTTCAGCCACCTCATAAGCGCTCATTTCGGGTTTCAAATCGTAGGTTGCCACTTTGGGGGAGGGCACTAAAATGCGTTCTTCGTTATCAAACGATGCTTCGCGTCCACCTGAAAAGAAAAAGGTGACATGGGCATATTTTTCGGTTTCGGCAATTCGAAGCTGTTTCATGCCGGCTTTTGACACAATTTCTCCCAAAGTGTTTTCTACGTTATCCTTGTCAAATAAAATATGCAATCCCTTGAATGAGGCATCATAAGGTGTCATGGTGCAAAAATGCAACGGGATAGTGTGCATGCCTTCTTCCGGCATATCTTGTTGAGTCAAAACAATGGTCAATTCTTTGGCACGATCATTTCTGAAATTAAAAAAGATGACCACATCTCCCGATTGAATGGTTGTCAACGGGTTTCCTTGTGCATCGACATGCACCACGGGTTTGATGAATTCATCGGTAATGCCTTCTTCATAAGACTGTTGCATGGCTTTCACCATGTCCGTAAATGGAGCTCCTTGCCCATTGACCAACAAATCGTAAGCTTGCTTGATTCGATCCCAACGTTTATCGCGATCCATGGCATAATATCGTCCAATAACGGATGCAATATGTCCGGTGGAGGAAGCTAAATGGTTTTCCAATGATTCAATAAATCCTTTTCCGCTGTGTGGATCGGTATCGCGGCCGTCCATAAAGCAGTGTACAAAGGTCTTATCAATTTCGTATGCTTTGGCAATGTCGATTAAGGTAAAAACATGATCCAATGAGCTGTGAACTCCGCCATCCGAAACCAAACCCAGCAAGTGAACTTGTTTATTTTGTTCTTTAGCATAACGAAAAGCTTTAACGATTTCTTGATTTTCATAAATGGAATGATCGCGACAGGCAATGTTTATTTTTACAAGATCTTGATATACAACTCTTCCGGAGCCAATGTTTAAATGACCTACTTCGGAATTTCCCATTTGTCCTTCAGGCAAACCTACTTTTTCACCCGATGCATCTAATTGTGAATGTGGATATTGATTTAATAACATGTCCCAATATGGAGTGGGAGTATTGGCAATCACATTGGCTTTGGTTTGATTCCCGATTCCCCAGCCGTCGAGAATCATGAGTAAAACTTTTTTATTCATTAATTTGATGATGTTTTTTATGTGCTTGTAATGAATGGCTTAACTCTTCTTTTTTTCTTAAATCGATGTTTGAATGATCATGATCAGCTTGACGAGCTTTCATTGACACAGGCATTATTCGTCTCCAAATTCCATCAAATAGGCTTTGATAAATTCATCGATTTCGCCATCCATCACAGCTTGTACATTCGATGTTTGATAATTGGTCCGATGATCTTTCACGCGTCGGTCGTCAAAAACATAACTGCGGATTTGAGAACCCCATTCGATTTTCTTTTTGCCGGCTTCGACTTTTTGTTGCGCTTCGCGTCTTTTTTGCAATTCCATTTCATACAATTGTGATTTCAAAAGCCGCAACGCATTTTCTTTGTTGCCAAATTGAGAACGGCTTTCAGTATTTTCAATCACAATGCCTGTAGGAAGGTGATGCAATCGTACGCCGGTTTCAACTTTATTGACGTTTTGTCCGCCGGCTCCCGATGATCGAAAAGTGTCCCACTCAATGTCGGCTGGATTGATGACAATCTCGATGCTGTCGTCAACCAAAGGAACTACAAATACGGAAGCAAACGATGTCATCCGTTTTCCTTGTGCATTGAAAGGTGACACACGCACCAGCCGATGCACTCCGTTCTCGCTTTTCAAATATCCATAGGCATACTCGCCTTCAATTTGCATGGTCACTGTTTTGATACCAGCTTCGTCGCCGTCGAGCCAATTGGTGATGGTCACCTTGTAATTTTTTGCTTCACACCAGCGCTGATACATGCGGAAAAGCATGGATGCCCAATCTTGACTTTCGGTGCCTCCCGCTCCGGCATTGATTTTTAAGACGGCACCCAACTTATCTTCCTCGTGTTGCAGCATATTGCGCAACTCAAGTTGTTCAATTAACTGAATGGCATGTTGATAGGCCTGATCCACTTCTTCTTCCGTTGCGATGCCTTCTTTCTGAAAATCAAAAGCCAACGTCAATTCTTCCACAGCTGCCGCAACTTCATGATAAGCTTCGATCCAAAATTTTATGGATCGCACTTTCTTCAATTGTTCTTCGGCAGCTTTTTGATTTTCCCAAAAATTTTCAGCGTGCGTTCGACGCTCTTCTTCTTCTAATCTTATTTTTTTATCGTCGATGTCAAAGATACCTCCTCAACGCATCTTCGCGTTCTTGAACCATCTTGAGTTGTTCTTGTGTAATCATTTAAATCAAAATTTGAGTGATTGTTTTTCTTTTTTCAGCGCAAAGATACCCAATTTTGAGTAATTGTACAACCACGAATGGATGTCAATGAAGGATTCTGCCCGATTGTTAACAAATGTCTGATCCTTCAAATGAGCCTATATATAAATGAGCAAATTATTATCCGTTCATCCATTTTTAGAATGGATGATTTACGTAATCAAGCCTTCGTTTTTACCTTTTCTTTGCCGATATTGATAAAAAGTGGGCTTTTACTTAATGGTTTTGTAACAAAATCAATTTATATTTGCAAAAACAAATTGGAGTTCCTTTTAATGTTGCAAAACGCTATGTCGGTTGAATTTATAAAATATGTGCAGGAATATGGCTTAATTGTCATTTTTGGTTTCCTTTTTTTGCAGGAAGTGGGAGCTCCGACACCTGTCCCCAATGAAATGGTATTGATTGTTTCGGGTTATCTTTCCTATTCAGGCATGTTCATATTGCCCGAAATTATTGCCATCGCCTTTCTCGCCGACATTCTTGCCGCTTCCATTTTGTACCTGTTTTTTGCCTTGTTGGGGAATTATATTTTAACAAAAAGACCGCGATGGTTTCCCATTTCTCATCAACGTCTGCTCAAAATGACTCATTTGATTGAAAAACGCAGTTGGAAAGGCATTCTAATTGGGCGTCTGACTCCTTTTGTCAGAGGATATGCCGCTGCTGCTTGCGGATTTTTACACATCAAACGCAGACTCTATTTTCCAACGGTGATTTTTTCTTCTTTGATTTGGGCTTCGGCTTATATTGCCATTGGTTATTTGGCAGGCCCTAATTGGGATCGTTTTTCTCAAGAAATGGTTTATTTACCCTATTTCTTGTTAGCGGTTCCTGCTGCAATTTTTATTATCTTTATCATCAATCTTTTTAGACCTCATAAAGCGGTTGACGAGTCGAACTTAAATCAGTGAACCTTTATGTCATGCTATGAAACGAGTCATTAAACCAGCTTATGCTCAAGCATATGACTATTTTGGCGAGTTCCATACATCCTTGGCGTTAAAAAATTAAAATAGACGTATGAAAATCCGTGTAATTTATGAAACTTCTTACAAAGGGAATGGCGTTTATACGTCCTTTGTAGATCACGTTTCTTTGATGCAGCCCAAAGAAAATGAGGATATTAAATTGATAATCAATGATGAAGAAGGAGATGCCGATATTTTACACAGTCATACTTACAGTCCTTATTTTTTTTGGAAAGGATGGCGTTACAAGAAAAGGCGTGTCCTGACGGTTCATGTTATTCCTGATTCCATCAAAGGCTCACTGCCCATGTCAAAATGGATGATGCCGATTGTTCGTTGGTATTTCAAACATGTTTATTCCTATGCCGACGTTTGTATCGCCATTGCTCCTCATGTGAAAGAAGCTATCGAAGAATTAGGTTCTAAAACAAGAATCGTAAACATTTACAATCCGATCTTTTTGGAAAAATGGCAACGCACCGATGAAAAACGTAAAATGGGACGTGCTTTGCTCAAATTGGATGAAAATGCTTTTGTGGTGCTTGGCGTTGGACAATTGCAGGCACGTAAAGGCGTAGAAGATTTCATCGATATTGCTGCACAAATTCCTGAAGCACAATTTTGTTGGGTAGGTGGACGTCCGCTGAAAATGACGGAAGGGATAAACCGAATCAATCAACGCATTCAACAAGCAGCAAACAATACACATTTTATGGGGATGTTCAATTTGGAAGAAATGCCGTTGGTGTATGCTGCTGCTGATTTAATGTTATTTCCTTCCTATCAGGAAAATTGCCCTTTAGCACCTCTGGAAGCTGCCGGCAGTGGCATTCCCGTGATTTTTAGAGATTTGTCCGAATATGCTTTATTGTACGAAAATCCTTATCTGAAAGCTGCATCCAACGACGAATTTGTATCTATGACCAAAAAAATGGTCACTTCCCCCGACTTTTATCAACGCGGCGTGATGATTTCTCAGCAACTGATTAAACAATTTGAAAAAGAAACCGTTCGCAAAAAATTGTTGGCTCTGTACCATGAACTTTTAAATCAGCCTTCTTAGAATCCGAACTCAATCTTTTTTTGGTTCATGGTGGATGCCGTTTTATCTCTTGAAAAACGGTTTAAATCCTCTGATTTATTGATCATGTTGCTTTTTCCGACGTTAAAGAATTTAAATGCACAAAGCATTATTTGTCTTCATACTGTACAAACGAAAATTGTTCTGCATTTTTTTGATTTAATTGTTATTAAATTGCAACAACGCATTTTGATTATGAGCTATTGTTCATTATCTTTGTGCGTTGAATTTTTTAATTATGCCACGACCCAAGCGATGGAGAAAAGTGAGTAATCCTCCTGCAATTTCAGGTTTTAAGCCTTATGGCCTTCATTCGGACGAAATCAAGTCAGATCCCGTATTTCTTCGATTTGAAGAATATGAAGCCATTCGATTGTGCGATTTTGAAGGAATGAATCATCATGAAGCGTCTGTCATTATGGGCGTTTCGCGGCCAACGTTAACGCGAATTTATGCAACGGCAAGGCAAAAAATTGCCGAAGCATTTGTCGTGGGCAAACAAATTCAGATTGAAGGAGGAAAAATCTATTTTGATAGTGAATGGTATAACTGTCATCAATGTGGAAGTTATTTCAATCATCCAAACAAAATGGAAGCGTTGAATCAATGTCCATTATGTCAAAGCGAAAACATTGACAGGGTAGATGAAATTGATTCGGATAAGGAGAAAAAAATGGTTCAAAACGATCTGTGTGTTTGTCCTGTTTGTGGATATTCCAAAACGCATGTTCACGGTGTTCCGTGTAAAATGGAAATTTGTCCTTCATGCCATACGCATTTAGTCCATCATGCTTAAGTGATGGTAGATTTTGCAATCACGGAAAAATGGTTGTTTTAGTCGAATAAGCCGTTTTCATGTTGATCGTGTTTTAATTTGAACGAGTCATAAAAAAATTATCTTTAAGAGAATGATTGTTTGTCATGTTTCATATAGCATTAAATATCAATTATTTGCCTGAAAAATGAAAGTCGCTGTCACTGCCATAAATAGTTCATTAAAAAGTCTAATTGACATGCATTTTGGACGAGCTCCGTTTTTTGTTGTTTTTGACAAGGAAACGAAAGCTGTAGAATTATTGCCAAATCCTTTTGCTTCTTTGACTGAAGGAGCAGGCATCGAAGCTGTTAAATTTTTGGCCGAAAAAGGAGTTTCACAAATCATTTCCGGCGAAATAGGCAACGCCATCAAAGGCCTCATTGACGCATATCGCATTCAAATGATCATTCTTAAAGATGAAACCAAAACGGTAGAAGAGATTTTGAACATGTTGTCAAAATCGAAATTAGATAGTTTTTAGAATACAAAATGTACCACCATTAAACAAGAAAAAGATGAAACGTATTGCCATTCCACTGGAAAACGGCCGATTGTGTCAACATTTTGGCCATTGTCAGGAATTTTCCATTATTGACATTGACGATCAAAATCAAGTCTCGAACGAACAACGCATCACACCTCCGGAACATCAACCGGGATTGTATCCTGCTTGGGTTGCTCAGCATGGCGTCACGGATGTCATTGCAGGCGGCATGGGACAAAAAGCCATTGATTTGTTTAAACAACAAAAAATCAACGTTTTTGTGGGTGCCGAAATGAAAGATCCGAAAGCATTGGCCGCCGATTTTGCCAACAATGTGTTAAATGCCGGCGCCAATTATTGCGATCATTAATTATTCAATCATGCTATTAGACGAACGTTGTGAAAGTTGTTTCATTAACACTTACAACAAACTTTTACTAAAACATCATGCCACGGACGATCAACGATCCGTTTTTGATAACTATCTTCAGGAAGTGCTATCCGATTCGAAAAATCTCACTACTCCTGAAGTTCAGCGCTTGTTGCAACACCGACTTGAAGCGTTGCTTGGAATAAGCGATTTTTATCTTCGTGAAAAATGGCATAGCAACGAAGTTGCTCTGGCTCTGTATCCGCTTTGGAAAAACAAAGTAGAACATGCAGCCGATCCGTTTGATCTTGCTTTACGGCTTGCCATTGCCGGCAACATCATGGATTATGGAGCCAATCATACCTTCGACATTGAAGAAACCATTCAGGAGGTCGTCTCAAAACCTTTTGAAATTGATCATTCCCGTCATTTGAAAGAACGATTGGCAAAGGCATCTTCCGTGCTTTATTTAGGCGACAATGCCGGTGAAATTGTTTTTGATCGGCTTTTTCTCGAAACCATTCAACATCCCAATGTGACCTTTGTGGTTCGGGGCGGCCCCACCATCAACGATACAACGTTGGATGATGCTCAAATGGTTGGGATGGAACATGTTGCTAAAGTAATTTCCAACGGATACGATGTTCCTTCCACCGTTCCGGAACGTTCGAGCGCTTTGTTTCAACGCTTGTTTGCCGACGCTGATCTGATTATTTCCAAAGGTCAGGGCAATTTAGAAGGTTTGTTTTCCCTACATGATGAACGCATTTTTTTCCTTTTAATGACTAAATGCGATGTCATTGCTCGTTTGATTGGAGCTGAAAAAGGGAATTGTGTGGTTTTTAACGAGAAATATGTAAAAATAAGAGATCAAATGAATGAATAACCTCAAATTTATAATCGTATGAACTTAACTATTAAAGAAGTAGTAGATGTTTTGCAAAAAGTGGAACATCCTGCCATCAGTTTGTCATTGATTGATTTAGGCATATTGACCGATATCGAATTAATTGATCGGGAAGTTGTTGTCGTCTTTGCATTCCCTTTCCCAAACATTCCCATTGCCGATCAATTGATTCAGTCGGTAAACGACGCCGTTACACCTTTAGGTCTTTCATTAAAGTACGATATCCGAACCATGAATCAGGATGAAAAAGAACGATTTTTGACATTAGAAGCTGGAGCTTGGAAAGGTTGATGAAATCATGACCGGTTCACAATGAGGCGCAGTAAAAAAATTATTTTAATGCAAAAAAAATAAACATGAAACCCAAAACAACGCCGTTTGATTTACATTTGGATCTTTACGAAGCATGGTTTGAAGAAAATCGATATGCTTATTTATCAGAGATTGAGGCCATTAAAAAGGTATGGCAACCTCAGGGCAATACCATGGAAATAGGAGTGGGAAGCGGATTGTTTGCTCTCCCGTTATCGGTTCATCATGGCATTGAGCCCTCATTAACAATGCGTCAAAAGGCTGTTGAACGCGGCATTGAAGCCGTGAATGGTGTTGCTGAATCGCTTCCTTATGATGATGCTTCGCTGGATTCCGTGCTCATGGTCACAACCATTTGCTTTGTCAACGATCCTTTGAAAACACTCCAAGAAGCATTTCGGGTATTAAAATCTTCCGGCAATTTGGTGATTGCATTTGTGGACAAGGACAGTCCCGTTGGACAACAATATCTCCATCATAAAGAAGAAAGTTTGTTTTATAAAGAAGCGACATTCTTTGGCGTGGAAGAAATTAGAATGTTGTTACAACAAGCAGGTTTTCGTGTGACTGCAACCTATCAAACCATTTTCAAAAAATTGGATCAGTTGACGGAAATTGACAAGCCAAAACCGGGATTTGGAAAAGGAAGTTTTGTGGTGATCAATGCCTGCAAACAACTTGAAAATCTACGAATAGCTTTTGCCGTCAACGATCAAAAAATGTTGCCGCATGCTCATTTTGGAGATGCTCCTTTTTTTGAAATATATCAATGGAGCGATCACCAATTAAAATATGTGGAAACGGCTCAAAACAACGAAGCCATGGAGGAAAAGGAACATCCTCACGGCGACGATCAAAAAGGAAATAAGATGGTCGATTTGCTGCTTCAACATCGAGTCAATGTGTTGGTTTCAAGACAATTTGGAAAAAACATTACCATCATTCAAAATCATTTTTTACCTGTTTTGGTTAACAACGACATGTTGGAGGAAGCCAAAATCATCGTTACGTCCCATTTTTCAGCTATTGCCGACTCATTGATCCATGCTTCAACTGTTTACAAACCATTGTCCTTAAGAAGTTAATTCATTAAATTTTATTGTTTTAAAAATCAAAGCATGATATCAAGAAAAGACGCTCAACAATTAATGACAAGCAAAGTGCACGATGAAAATCTTCGTCGTCACATGTGGGCTACGGAAGCCATCATGAGTGCTTTGGCAGAAAAATTTTAGGAAGATCCGGAAAAATGGGGCATCACCGGATTGTTGCACGACATTGATTATGAGGAGACGAAGGAAAATCCAGAATTACACAGCAAAATTGGAGCGGAATTTTTGAAATCATATTTGTCTGATGACATGATTCACGCTGTTCTTGTGCACAACGATCGTCACGGGCTCGAACGCAAGACTTTGCTCGACAATGCGTTATGGGCAACCGATCCGCTTACCGGTTTCATCATGGCGGTTGCCATGGTTCGACCTGATAAAAAACTGGCTTCCGTGGAATTAAAATCAATGAAGAAAAAATTCAAAGAAGTGAAGTTTGCAGCCGGTGCCAATCGTGATCAGATCCAATCGTGTGAAACGAAACTCAACATACCGCTGGACGATTTTCTTTTGTTGGGATTGCATGCGCTGCAACCAATTTCAGATTTACTTGGTTTATAAAATTATATCAAATGGAACTTGTAAAACACGTGTTTGGTCCTGTTCCTTCTCGACGACTTGGCCAAAGTATTGGGATCAACAACATTCCGCCAAAAATTTGCACGTATGCCTGCCCTTACTGTCAGATAGGCAAAGCCATAAAGATGCAATTGACTTTGCAACCTTTTTATCCTCCTCCATTGTTTGTTGATGAAGTGAAAGAAACGTTGAACCATCTTTCTTTTTTAGATCAAAAGCCTGATTATTTGACCATTGTTCCTGACGGAGAACCTACTTTGGACAGCCAACTGAGCGAGTTGATTCGTCAATTGAAATTCTTTAATATTCCCATTGCCATCATCACCAACGGTTCATTATTGTATCTCCGGGAAGTTCAAGAAGCGCTTTTTCAATGCGATTATGTTTCGGTGAAAGTGGATAGTGTCATCGAACCGATTTGGAGGGCTGTCAATAAACCGGTTAAGTCATTGTCATTGAAAGTTGTTTTAGGCGGTATTGAACAATTTTCGCACCATTTTCAAGGCCGATTAGTGACGGAGACCATGTTGTTGAAAGAAGTAAACGACTCGTTGAATTCGGTTCGTGCTACTGCAGATTTTATTCATTCATTGAATCCTGTCGTCGCTTACATTGGTATTCCCACGCGTCCTACGGCTTTGCAGGATGTTTTTCCGGCCGACGAAGAAGCTGTGAATCGCACGTATCAAATTTATAGCGAACGAATACCTCAGGTTGAGTTGTTAACCGGATATGAAGGAAATGCATTTTCATCAGTGGGCGATTTTGAGGCCGATTTATTGAGCATAACAGCCGTTCATCCAATGCGCGAGGATGCTGTGATTGACCTTTTGAACAAAACCATGACGTCAGCCGACCGATTAAATAAATTGTTGGAGCAAGGAGTGATCAAAAAAATATTCTACAACGATCATTTTTTTTATGTCAGACGGTTTAGATCATGATGTTTCAACCTAAATTGAATTGTAATTAATTGAATATGTGAATGATATTACTACCATTCACCCTTATTGAATCAGTTTTTTAAATAATGCAACAGAAAATTATAGTTTACGGCGATGATCGGTTACGAAAATGTTCCGATAGCGTCACCATTAAAGATCCGTTTATCGATTTAATTCGGAATTTATTTGATACGTTGAATTGTTATGGAGGCATTGGATTGGCTGCACCGCAGATTGGTTTAAATCAATCCGTTTTTGTGATTGATACGTTTCCACAATCCAAATTTGATCCTGATCACAAGCCGTTCAAATTAGCTTGTTTGAATCCTCAAATTTTATGGTACAGCAAACGCAAAACCTTGTTCAACGAAGGGTGTTTGAGTATTCCTTCTATTTACGAAGATGTGTCCCGTCCCGAATCCATCACCGTGCGGTATCTAAACGAACGTTTTGAGCAGGTGGAAGAAACCATAGACGGCATCAAAGCGCGTATTTTTCAACATGAGTTTGATCATTTAAATGGTGTTTTGTTCATTGACCATTTAAAGGCTTTTCAAAAAGTTCGAATTGCTTACCAATTGAATAAAATTAAAAATAATTCTTTTCATCACAGTGAATTATGATTTTTCACACCATCCAATTTCGAGTACTTTACCCTGACACCGACAAAATGGGAACCATGCATCATTCTAATTATGCAAAATATTATGAATTAGCGCGTTGGGAACTTTTTAGAAGCATTGGGATTCCGTACCAACAAATTGAAGAAGCCGGTGTCATGTGTCCGGTGATCAACATGCACTTCCATTTTCTCAAAACCGTCCAATACGATGAACTGCTCACCGTCAGAACAAGGCTTAAATCAATTAAAGGCGTTCGGATGTGGTTTACTTATCAACTTTACAACAAAGATAATGAGTTGGTTAACGAAGCTGAGACCGAATTGGCATTTGTTGAAATGCATAGTTGGAAACCGGTAGCTCCTCCCGATTTTGTTCTTAAAGCCATTAAACAACATCATGACAATCATTGAAATAGGTTCTTAAAAACAATGATGAAGTGGACTTTGTATTAAAATATATTAAAATCAAAGCTATTCACATCTACCTTTCTTTTATTTTCGTCTAATAAATAAATGATGCTTCGGAAATAGGTTGTCTAAACTTTTTCTTCCAGCATGGATGATTTGGATGGGTTGAATTTAATCTTTTAATCTTAGTTGCATATGAAACGAGCCATAAAAAAAGATTATGCTCAAGAGCATGACTATTTGGCGAGTTCCATACATCCTTAATCTTAAAAATAAAAATAGACGTATGAAATTATTTGTTGTAAATTCCTATTTAAGAACACTTTTGCTGTCTCTTTTTGTTAGTTTGACCTTGTTTCCCTGTAATTTTGCTCAAAAAAGAGCATGGCATGAATCAGGTGTTAACATCCAGAAAGCTTTTACGGTTGAACCTTTTACGTCGTTGAATGTATCTGTGCCAATGGATGTGACCATTGTCCCATCCAATCAATATCGCATTGTTATGAGTGTTGACAGCGCTCTTTTACCTCTCATTTCGATGCAGGTCGTCGATCAAACATTGTCGATCTCCTTATCTAAAAAAAACTATTTTTCTTCGAAATCGAAAGGGTTAATCATGGTTTATGTAGATTCCTTGTACAATTTGAAAAATAATTCGGTGGGGAACGTCATGTTTTCCGATACCTTGCATGGATCACATTTTAACATGATCAACGAAAGTGTTGGCAATACAGCCGTAATGGTGATTGCTCCTCAAATAACCATTCGAAATGCAAGCGTTGGAAAATTATCTCTCTGGGTGAAAACAGATTCTTTGTTTTTCAATAACAACGCTGTTGGCAGTACCTTGATCTCGGGATTTGCTGTTAAATCATTGTTCGAAAACAGTGGAGTAGGGAGCTTAAATGCCAAAGGATTGATCAATCAAACGTTGTATTTGAAAAACAGTGCAGTGGGAAGTAGTGATGTTTTTGCCTCGAAGGCTTTTTATGTTACAAATTCGGCCGTAGGACATCTTACTTTATATGGGCATGGAGAAATTAAAGAGCTGATAGATAAAGGATTATCTAAAACAAAACACATCACAAATTAATTTACATCATTTTCTGATTGAAGTTTAAGCCCGTAAATTGACTTTTCTCCGCGAACATTACCGAAACACTCTCAAAAAAAATGCTGAATCAGACAAATATCGTTCAGCGTTTTTTTTATGTTTTGTGACATCTCAATTTTTCATTTTTAATTGGTTTGTCAGTCGGATTTTTGTTCTTTAAAAAACATTGAATCATTCAAAGTCGATTCATGATCAAGCAACCATTTTTTACGTTCCGTTCCGCTGTTGTAACCACCAATGGATCCATCAGCATGAATAACTCGATGGCAAGGAATAATGATGACAAAAGGGTTTTTACTGTTTGCATAACCAATGGCACGGGAAGCTTTTGGAGTGCCCATTGATTGGGCTATTTCCTGATATGATATGGTTTCACCACATGGAATTAATGCCAGTTGTTTCCAAACTTTTTTTTGAAATGATGTTCCTTGCGGATTTAAAGGCAAATCAAAATGAGTTCGTTTCTTGTCAAAGTATTCTTGTAATTGTTTCACTGTTTCTAATGCTATGCTGTCTTGTTGAGGAGTCTCTTTGGGTTTTTCATTTGAAAACAAAACAGAAACCAATTTTTCGTTTTCGCTTTGAATGGAAATCCATCCTATCGGTGATAAAAAAGAAGTAACAGTCATGTTAATAAGATTGAGCAGTGAAAAATCTCACGGGTATTTTTTTTGCAAAAACTACGATGTTTTGGGCTGATTGAAGAGCAAAGCTTTTGCATTTTTATGATCCATGATCGTTCCGTTTTCAAATTGTAATTGCCCGTTGACAAAGGTATGTGTTATTTTGGCGTGACAAGAAGTGCCTTCGTATGGACTCCATGCACATTTTGACAAAATGGTTTCGGGAGCAATAGTCCATGGATCGTCCGGATTTACCAAAACCAAATCAGCATAATATCCTTTCCGAATGAAGCCGCGGCGATGAATTCGGAAAAGGGTTGCAGGAGCATAACTCATTTTTTCAATGACTTTTTCGATGGTGAAATGACCTTCCCGAGCCAGTTCCAACATGAGCGGAAGGGCAAATTGTACGGAAGGAATTCCTGAAGGCGTTTGAAAATAATTACCTGTTTTTTCTGTTTTCAGATGAGGTGCATGATCGGTTGATACGGTGTCAATCTTGTTGTTTGTCAAAGCCTGCATCAATGCTTTTTTGTCATTTTCACTTTTAATGGCGGGATTTGATTTCATAAAAGCTCCCAATTGATCGTAATTGCGCTGATCAAACCACAGGTAAGGCACACATACTTCGGCAGTAATTTGTTTTTCAGTTAATGGTTTGGAGTTGTCGAAAAGGGCAATCTCATTCGATGTGCTGATGTGAGCAATGTGAAGCCTCGACCGGTGTCGCAAAGCCATCTCAACCAACGTGGACGTTGCTTTGTAACATGCTTCAGACGAACGAATGGCCGGATGCAGACGATAAGGAATGGTTTCTCCGTATTGATCGGAGTAGAGTTGTAAGTTTCGTTTGATCACTTCATCATCTTCAGCATGAACCACTAAAAGATGTTTGGAAGATTTCATCAAATCCTCAATGATTTTTTTATCTACTGTTAAATTTCCGGTAGTTGACCCATAAAATAGCTTGATACCGGCTGTTTCGTCTGTACTGATTTTCAAAATATCGTCGATGTGATCAGCCGAAGCACCCAGAAAAAAACCATAATTGATCCAAGCCTTTTTCGATGCAAGATCCAATTTTTGAGTTAATGCTTCATGCGAAAAAGTTGGAGGAATGGTATTTGGCATGTCGATAAATGAAGTGACTCCGCCTGCCAATGCAGCTTTTGTTTCACTTTCCATCGTGCCTTTTTCGGTTAAACCAGGTTCTCTGAAGTGAACGTGTGAATCAATCACTCCGGGTAAAAGCCATAAATCGGAAGCATCGATCACATTGTTTTTTTGTAAAACTGACGGAGGAATTTCTCCTTTGAAGATTTCGGCAATGAACTCGCCTTCAATACGTACTGATCCGCGAAAAGTGTTTTTTTCTGTATAGATTTTTGCGTTGTAAATAATGGTTCCCTGCTTCTCCATTGCTGTTAAAAATGTTGTTGGATCTATTTTTGAAGTTGATAAATGTCGAGGGCAATCATTCCTTTCGGCTTCAATTTATGCACATTCAATTTTGAAACAACCTAAACTTGTGATAAGTTGATTGTTTCTCTTATCTTTAGAATTAATTTAAAAATTGGAAATGGTTTTTGTTTGTTATTCTTTGCATCAACATTTCAATGAGATCATTGCTCTATCCTTTATTTGTTCAAAAAAGGAACAGCCATTTCTTAAGCAACAAAAGTACAAAAAACTTTTACGTAGAAAGGAGTTTTAGTGAAAATAAAAAATCAGGTTACTTCGAAATGATGCATTAATTTGAATTACAACCGATTCATAAAAATCTGCAATGATGATTTTTATTTAACCGCGATACAATAGATCGTTTAACGCATCATCAAAAGTATTAAATTGCAGCAGACAACCAGATTCGGTCAATCTTTGAGGAATTGCGAAACAACCGGTTAAAATCACTTCCGGATTTACTTTTAAGATCCACAATGCTGTTTTGGCTGCAAAAACGGCAGGAACATTGAAAATCCAAGGACGAAATAATTTCTGACGCAATGTTTTCATAAACTCTTCATTTGAAATTGGATGCGTGCTTGTGGCGTTATAAATTCCTTCCATATCCGATCTGTACAACGTGCAGCGAAACATTTGCATTAAATCATTGATATGAATCCAACTGACGCCTTGTTTGCCTGATCCAACAGCCGATCCTAAAAATGATTTCGTTAATTTTACAAAGAGTGGAAAAGCACCTCCATCAGCAGCAAGTACCATTCCTAAACGGAAAATAATTTTTCGGGTTTTGGGCAATGCTGCGTTAAGAAAGGCTTGTTCCCATTGAACACATGTTTCAGCTAAGAAGCCTTTCCCTGATGGTGTGGTTTCAGTGCAAATTTCTTTTGAATCGCCATAAAAGCCTACCGCACTCATTTGTACGAAGATTTTTGGCGGTTTTTCGCATTGTAAAATGGCATTGGTTAAAGCTTTAATAGACAATACGCGGCTTTGAAGAATTTCATTTCGATTGGCAGCTGTTGGTAACGATTGAATGTTCTGCCCGGTGAAATTAAAAACTGCCACTGATTCGTTAAGGAGATGTTTCCAATTTTCAACGGTTTTCCCGTCCCAATGAACATATCGGATGGCATCAGCATAATGATTTTCTGCTCTGGTCAATACAGCAACTCGATATCCAATTTGAGTAAAAAAGCTGGCGGCATGTCTTCCGATAAACCCACTTCCACCGGCTAAAACAATCAATGGTTTGGTATGTTCTTGCATGGCTAACCATTTTTAATGTTATCGGAAAAATCTCGAACGATTTGAATGGCGGCTTTATAATCATGTTTTGCCACAATCACACTAACAGCTCCAGCACCCCCCGGCGCTGAAATCCATGGAGCAACGGTCCCTAAATTCTCATTATTCAGATACGCTTCAATTCCGGCATCCAACAATAAACTTTTTACCATCCCGCATTCCCATAAATCGCCGGAGAATATCTCAATTGGATCGTCATTTTCTTCATCATTGTTTGCAGTGTCCATTGGTTTGGTTGTTTTCATACGTCTTTTTTATTTTTTTACGCTAAGGATTTATGGAACTCGCCAAATAGTCATTTTCTTGAGCATAAGCTCTTTTTATGGCTCGTTTCATACAATCGATATTTTTTGTTTTTTGAAATTGTTCTTCAATCGTACAAAAAACTGTCTGTTGTTTAATTGTGAACCGAAATAAATGAACATGAACGATTTATGTATTGATCAGAAAAAAGGCAACAGAAAAGAAAAGAAATAAACAACATAATGGATGTTCGATGACATGCATTTCGGTAAAACTTGATGATCGAGCACACAAAACCACCTTTGAAACACAAAGTAATGTTTATGTTCGAGTTTCATGTGACCATTAAAAACAATAATAAACAGATGTAATGAATATAATTGGAAACAAGAAATGTTTTTTATATATTAGGCAAATATACAACAAAAAAAATGAAATTAATAGGGTTAACCATGAATTTCAATTAAAATTATATTTAAAAAAGTCAATAATTTACTTACTTCATAGAAGTGTCATTGACACTTTGTGAAGTTGGAAGATTCAAAGTATTGGAAGGATTCATTGCGACCTGAATTTCACCCAACAACGACTGAAAATTGCTGGCAAGCGCATAATAATGATTGTGGTAAAAAATGGTATTGTTTTTCACTTTAACTTTCAAAACACTGCCGTTTTTGGAGTAAAAATGAATAATAAAAGCTTTGTTTTTATCAATATGTGAAACAAATGATGGGCCATATTGAGTTAATAAAGTCCAAATGGCTACGGCCGGCGGTACCACAAAATAAAAAATCGGATTCAATATGCCCAACCCGACATAAATAACAGGATAAGGGAGTATTTTCCAAATAGAAAATTTTTTAAAAATCATTTCATTGTCAATCAATGCATTCCAAATTTGCTGAATGACAAGCGGTTCTGTGGTGTCAACATAACGATAATTGGACAAAAAAGTATTGTCCGTGATCACGATGCGGTGAAATTGCTCAGCATATTGTGGAACAATGATATTTTCAAAAAAGTTGGCTTTTCTTTGAATCGCTTTGTAATACAATGCATTGGGGAGATTCGCAGAAATGGTACTGGTCTCTTTCGACAAAAGATGATTCATCTTTACCCAATTATTGGGATTCACCCATAAATATTTTAATGCTAGAAGAGAAGCAAATCCTTTGAGATATCCTTCTTTGCGAATGCTTGAATAAGCCGTATCGGAATTTGTCGGATAGAGGAAAATGTGATCCGGCAGAAACAACAAATGTTTGTCTTGTCGGACTATTTGTGCAATTCCTTTGGTAAAACGATCGTTTTGGAAGTATAAAGTGTCAATGTATGTCCTTGGTTCTCTGGGCTGATCAAAACGACACACTTCAATAGCTGCAATGGAATCGTGAATGTGGACAAAAATCAACTCTTTGTCATTTTTTCCAAAATAAATGGAAGTATTTGCATGTGCTAATGTAAATGAGGTCAGACAAAATAGAAAAAAATATTTTTTGACCATACTAAGACATTTTGATGTTATTTATGGCTTAAGAAACGTACTCCAAGAAAAGTAAGCAGATTATCTTGAAAATTCTTAAATTTCATGAAACAACAAAGTTGATTTATTTTTTTTTTATTTCATCCTACTCTTTTCAACTCACTCAGTTGATAATGAATAATTTTACACTTTTTATTTTAATCTACAAAAGTAACGCATTGTTTGCTAATTCGCAACGATTTTATAGTTAATATAGTGTAATATATTTAATGCTTTTCTTATTTTAGGTCTGTGAATATAGATTTTATTGTGAATCATGCTTTGCAAAATGACTAAAATCAACAAAGTGTAATAGGATAAATGAAAGTCAAATGTAAATGTTTTGTTTGAATCATTAAAAATATGCCCGAATTAAAATCAAATTGATATCATGCACTCATTTATTTTGATTTATTTTCTATCATATTTAATATAATATTGATTACCAATTAAGTATTTAATTTTTTGGTAGAATTTGTGTTGAACTGTACCATTCTGATAAGATCAATATTAATGAAATAAAATAAATAATTTACATATCTTGTTCCAGAATATCTTTTTCCAATAAATTTGTGCGCATCGAGGCAAACTTACAACCAAGCACATCGCTTTTCCATTGAAATTATTTTTTGGTTTTGCGTGTTTTGTTTTATCTTTAACGAATCATATTACATAAATAAAATGCTATTGAGCATTGATTTTCACCAATTCAAAATAATTATGATCTTTAATCATCGCAAGTTGTTTTTTCGCACACTTATTCTGTTTGTTTTGTTTATGCCCTTTTTTTCCTTTTTCAATGTTTCTGCCAGATTGGAGAATGATGCATTGGAAGCTTTTTTAAAAACTCCTGAGTTGTCATGTGCCAATGTGGGCGTTTTGATAAAAAACATGGATAATGGAAAAGTTTTAATGAGTTTTCAAGCTAATAAGGCGCTCATTCCAGGTTCAAACTTAAAATTGATTACTACCGCCACGGCATTGAACATTTTGGGTCCGACTTTTCGTTTCGAAACTCCTTTAGAGTATGACGGAACCATTGATTCACAAGGGATTCTACATGGCAATATTTACATTGTCGGCAAAGGTGATCCCACAATCGGATCATCCTTTTTCCCAACAGATCATTTTATTCAAAACTGGATCGATGCTGTAAAGGGCTTGCACATTCACGCCATTGATGGGCAAATTGTTGCTGATATTTCAGCTTTCGATTCGGAGGTCATTCCGCCTGATTGGGTTTGGGAAGATATGGGAAATTATTATGCTGCTGGCGTTTATGGTCTCTCGTTGAATGACAACATGTATCGACTTGCCTTTAAAACGGATTCTGTTGGAACAACTCCGCAAATCATTGACAGATATCCTAATTATCATCCAATGATTTTTGACAATTACCTTAAAGCTTCATCCAATCCGGCAGACCTAAGTTATTTACACGGAGCTCCTTACAGTTATCGGCGGACCATCACAGGAACCATTCCTGCCAATAGATCATCCTTTGTGATCAAAGGCGATCTTCCTAATCCTCCGTTGGCTTTAGCCCGTTATTTTACCGATCAATTAAGAGCAACCGGAATTCCTGTTGCAGGTATTCCAACAGACTCGCTTCCTGTTTTGAAAAAGAAACGAATCCCATTTTTTATTCAATATTCTCCCCAACTCTCAGACATCATTAACATAACCAATCATGAAAGCAACAATCTTTTTGCGGAGCATATCTTTAAACAATTAGCGCTGACTCAGTTTCCGGTAGCAACCCGACAGGAAGCTGTATTCATTTTGAAAAATTTTTGGGCTTCACATCAATTTGATACCACTTCTCTTTTTATTGAAGATGGAAGCGGACTTTCTCCTTTTGACGGTGTAACCCCTGAGTTTTTTGTTCATTTATTGATGTTTATGCAAAATGACCATCCTTATGGAAACATCTTTTTCAATTCGTTGCCCATAGCTGGTAAAAACGGAACTTTAAAAAATTTTCTTGTCAACACTTCGTTGGATGGAAATGTTTTTGCTAAAAGCGGGTCTATTAAGCGGGTGTTGTGCTATTCGGGTTACGCCTATTTACCCAATAAGAAAAAATATGTTTTTTCTGTCATGGTCAACAATTTTTATGGTAGTTATGCATTCGTAAAAAAAGCCATTGAAAAATTGTTGCTATCATTGCATTAATCAACAAAAAAGGAATTTATTTTACCGGATTTTGAATGGAATTGGCCGGAGGCATGTAATGTTGACAATGATACACAGCGAATCGACGTTGGGTTTTTCCGTTGCGATCTTTCAACAGAATGGAATCCATCGGTTCAACTTTACGAAAATATTTCAATAAATAAGACTGCACGTTGTTTTTCAATGAACGATTGTGCTTGTTCAAAGAAGATGTAATGTAAATGGCATTTTGGTTGGATAGAGCGTGCAACGCTGTGTCATTCAGTGCAAATTGATAGGCGTCCTGTTCAATAATATTGCCGGCGTAGACTTTTTCGGGTAAATAAAAGTTTAGCACAGCAGCAGTTTTATAGGAATCATCCGAGAAAAGAAAATCGTTTGGATGTTGTTGATGAATCAATGTGACGCGGTCGGCCAATTGTTTCCATCCCCACCATGTATCGTCAGAATGTACGGGAAAAGGCATCCATCCAATTTCGACGATTGCCAAGACATGAATCAGCAATGATAAAGCCATTTGCCAATAAATGGCTTTCCATGTTTTGAAATAACGAACCGTCAGAATGGCAGCAGAAAGGAAAGCCGGCATCATCCAATTGATTTTCACCCAGTAAAAGAATGAAATAAAGGTAAAAAACAAAATGATGGGCAAGGCAAATGAAGCTGCAAACAATTCTTTCTCATCCAAATGATAACTAACAAGCCATTTGCGAAACAACTCATAAGCTGCTTTGAAAATAAATAGATAAAAAACAGGAAGAACCAATAACAATTGAGAACCAAAGCTTCCCAAAAAAAGGATTGGTTGGAAATGGAATGCATCGATGCCGGCTGCACGTTGAGTCGATTGATATTTGAAAGAAATGAAATGATTGTCAACATTCCAAATAATGACCGGTAAGGCAGTAATCACAAAAAATAGCGTAAAAAGAAAAAATCGTAAAGACAAAATGGTTTTTCTATGTTTTTGCGACAAAAGAAGAAAAAGAAACATGCCGCCCCAAGCAAAAATTCCTGTGTATTTACTGTCGAAAGTAAGTCCAACCAAAATTCCTCCCCAAATCCAATGAATTAATTGATTGGATTTTATAGCTCGATGTAACATCAAAAGAGTTAATGCCCAAAAAAATAACAATGGAACATCCGGTGTGCTGTTGATGCTGAGAACTGTCATTAAAGGAGTGGTGGCAATCAGCAGAAATGCTTTTCGCAATGCTTCGCCTTGAAGAAAATCCTGTAGAAAACGATAAAAAATGATGAGGGTGAACGAAGTAACAATAAAATCGGCCAGATGTAAGGTCAATGCACTCTTTCCCAAAAGCAAAGTGAAAAATTTCAACATGTAAGCGATCATGGGCGGATGATCGAAATAGGAAAGAGATAAATGGGTGCTGTAATAAAAATAATAAGCATCCTGCGGCATTAATCCCATCATAAAAGTTAAGATTAAACGCAAGAGCGAAAATAAAAGAATGACGCCAATAATTTCTTTTTGTTTCATCGTTCAATGGATCTGTTTATAATTTGTTTCTTTTTGGCAGCGAAACGCCCACTTAATCATTGTCATGAGTCAAGTTATTTTGTTGTGCTCGTTTCGTATTTTTTTTGTTTCAAAAAAGCAAGGGGATTTTTATCCACCTTTCAAGCCTGTCCTAACATGAATAAAGAGTATGAGTTTGTGAAAAGCAAAGATACTTAAAATTTTTATTCTTACTCTGAGAGGATTTTGATGAAGTAATTTGAATAAAAACCTCTGTATATTTTTTTTATACAGAGGTTTTTGAGGGATTGTCTAATTAAAACACATCGTTTTATCCCTATTTTTTTTGACCTTTTAGTATGACAAAATGTCAAACCCTTTTTAAAATGTTGATTTTCTTGAATTATCCATCTTCTCCTTGTTTGACGTTGATTTTGTTGCTTTGCTGAAATGAAAAACAATCAGAGCATCTTCATGGTGATTGAGTGAAAACATTTAAGCACCAATTTTTATTGAATCAAGAACGCTGAACCAGTCCGTTAAATACTTGAAATAATTTCAGTTTTGGTATTTGGTCTAAGGACGAAGCATTTCAGTGCAATCGCTTTTAAAAACAGTTACCTGAAAACATGTAAGATGCAAACAGGCTTTAACCATGATACGATCAAAAGAACCTTGAAAGAAAATCCAAATGATTTCAGCAAAAAGTAGAAAAGGGCGGAGCCCTTAAGGTATCAAGTGAATTAATTCCTTGATAGAAAGGAGAAAAAGAGTATAACGTGGTCACTTCAACCACATGATTCAAGATGGTTGGTGAAGTTTCTTCAGCGTAATAACCAAAAAGATGAAAAGAAGGGGAAGTAAATGAAGTGATTTTTCGATTGTTGTTGTTTTTTTTCTTTGCCGGCACAGCAGGAGTCGCCATTTTAATGCAATGTTTGTGATAACTTTGCACAAACATTTTGGAATGCGTTTTCAGGTGTTGATGATGAAAATGAGGTGCCGCAATAGCAGGTTGAGCCAAAATGAAGAAAATAAAGATGAACCCAAAGGGCATCCATTGGGGCTTCCATCTATTTTTTATCTTCATTTTTAGCATCTTCTTTCTTCTTTGCGAACAAAAATAATCAATTTCTTTTATGTTCAAATCATGCAACTTCAAGATTTTTATATTAATAAGATATGATCAAGCATCTTGACAAAATACAACATTTTTCAAATGATCTCATCAATTTTTTGATTCATTTTTGCGGCTTTTAGTTTTCATTGTCTGACATTTTTTTTTACTTTTGTTGACGGCATCAACAAGATGGACACAAATAGTTAAATTGGATAAACTGCATTCGATGTTTGCTTTTGAAAAAATTATTTTTAAGCTCAATGGTTTGAACAAGAAGTGGTTTTAACAAACAAGTAATGATTCAACAATTTTTTTCGAAAAAATTTCAGGCATCTCAGCACAACGATTGTCATTTCATCTTAAAAGTGGATGAAACCGTTTGGCATTGGGGAATAATAAATGTACTCACACATGAATTAATGGGAATCTCGGGTGGGAATTATTCTCAAATTCATGAGATTCAAAAGATGATTGAGCCATTGAATCTGCCTTCTTTTCGAAATCGTAGTTTGATATTGATTTCAAGCCATCATCTTCTTATTCCTAAGTCGTTGTATCAGGAACAACATCTGGACAAATTTTTTCGATTTTTTATTGACAAAAATAACGATGAGGATGTGTTATCGAACGACATGTTCCTGCTCGATGCCGTTAATGTTTTTTCGTTTGAACATGATTTGAATGATTTTGCATTGCATAATTTTGGTCATGAGTCGGTCGTTCATATTTCAACAGCTTTATTAAAAAGCAGTTATCATATTTCAAAACAACATTTTAGCCCTGTTTTATTGATCGGAATCTATCAAAAAACAGCTGTTTTTATTTTGTCAGATGGAGGTAAAGTGTTGTTATCCAATCATTTTAAAGTGTTGACAAATGAGGATTTGCTTTATTGGGCCATTCGCCTTTTTGATCAATTTGAATTGGATGCGGCAAAATCTTTGATTTATCTTGTTGGGGATAAGATGCAAACAGTGGAACAGCTTTTTTTCTTAAAACGTTACTTTGAGCATGCTGCATTATTACCGTGGCCTTCATTTATAACTCCTGCTTCGGACATTCCCGATTCTTTGCTTTCCTCGTTAACAGAAGCATTATATTTCTTAAAATGATATGAGAATTATTAGTGGATTTTATAAAGGGAGACGTTTTAATCCTCCTTTGAACATGACGGCACGCCCTACAACTGATTTTGCCAAAGAGGCTCTTTTCAATGTGTTAACGCACTGGATTGATGACTGGGAACATATTTCTGTTCTCGATCTTTTTGCCGGAACGGGAAGCATCAGTTACGAATTTATTTCGCGAGGTGTGCAGCAAGTGATTGCTGTTGAAATGAGCGAAAAACAACTTGCTTTCATTCATCAAATAATCAATAAATTACAGCTTCAAAAATATTTAAAGCTCCATAGGATGGATGTTTTTCGTTTTCTGAAGAAGGCAAATTCTGAATCGTTTGATATCATTTTTGCCGATCCGCCTTATATGATGGCTGAAATTGATACTTTGCCGGATTTAATTTTTGAGCATTCGCTTCTTGCGCCAAACGGATTGTTTATACTTGAACATTCATCGAAGCATGATTTCGGCAATCATCCCTATTTTAAGGAATCAAGAACATACGGGAATGTTCATTTTAGTTTTTTTCAAAAGGAGAATGAACCGTCAATTTAACTAAATCAATTCTGTTTTGTTCCATTTTGAGGATACGAAATTCAAAATGTTCTATTTGTACCACTTCATTCACTTTGGGAAGATGTTGTTGGTAGTGTAAAATGAGTCCGGCCAATGTGATGTATTGATCTGATTCAGGCAATTCAAGATGAAAAAGATGATTGATGGCTTCAATTTCCATACGTGCCGATAAAATAAACGTAGATGCATTGATTTGCTTGGTCACCAATTTGTTTTTATCGTGTTCGTCTTCAATTTCACCAAAAATTTCCTCTAAGATATCTTCCATAGTGACAATGCCGGCTGTTCCTCCAAATTCATCAACAACTACGGCTAAACTTTTATGCATTTGATTCAAAAGTCGCATCAATCGGTGAGCAGGCATTGTTTCAGGAACAATGGGCACATTGTTGATATGTTTTTTCCATTCATCGGGATGTTTGAACATTTCCGAAAAATGAATGTAACCTACAATGTTATCAATGTCATTTTGATAAAGAATAATTTTTGAATGGCCTGTTTCCGTGAACAGTTGTTTTAGATCTTCAGTCGTTGCCGATTGAATCTCAATGGCAACCAGCTCAGTTCGAGGAATGATGCAATCGCGTAATTTTACATTCGAAAAATCCAAAGCATTTTGCAAAATTTCTTCATCAGGATGAATGGGTTCTTCCTTTTCCAATTTTTGATGAATGTTTTCTTGAACCAGATAATTGAAATCAATGCGCGAAAAAGAAGGTATTTTTTTATAATGAACAGGAATCCGCAACATGTTGAACAACAAAGAATACAAACGGATGATCAACCATGTTAACGGGTAAAACAACATATAAAAACCACTGAACAAAAGAATAAACGAACGAAGTACAAAATAAGCGTTTGAACGACTGATCACTTTTGGAATATACTCGGCAAAAAATAAAAGAAAAATACTGCTGATAAAGGTTTGAATCAACAATATGATGAGTTCACTTTGAGAGAATGTCAGTAGAGGTAAAGTGACTTGAGCCATTTTACTGCTAAAAACAACGATTGCGACGGTATTGCCAAGCAATGTTGTGACAATAAATGCTTCCTGATGCCGGAAAAAGTAAGATAAAATTCTGGAAGAAAATCGGTTATGCTCTTTTTCAATTTCAAATCGCAATTGACTTGAAGAAACAAAAGCAATTTCAATTCCTGAGAAAAATGCTGCAAGAATGAATGCAAAAATGATCAACCAAAATGCTTCCATGTCAAATTGTTTTCTTTCGAACGGTTGTTTTCGAAGAAGATGGCTGAAGAGAATCTTTCTTTTGAGCCTGTTCTGCCGGGGTCGGCGCAACGGGAATGATTCCTTCAGGATTTAAAATCGTGTATTGCGTCAAGGTTTGATTGGAATTAAATCCTACACCTATGATGATTTTATTTTGTTGTGTGACTCTTATCAACGAATCGGAATAGATCCTTTGGTCTCGTTCATTCCAAAATAACTGCGAGGTGGCAAAAGTTTCACCTTGCAAATTCATTGCGTTGACGTGACCATCGAGTTGCCACAACTGTTGTCCAATGTAATAATGAGCGCTGTCACATCGAATGGATCCATCTACATGATAATGTTCATCAAATCGTTGAAGAATCAATCCTTTGGGGAAATACCAATATGGATTGGCCGCCCTATCGAAAATATACCAGATAGGCGTCGTGATACGGTATCTCGTAATGCCCGAATCGGAAATTAAAGTAGTTACGTGTGTTTCAATCAGCCTTGGCAATTTATTGCGATTGATACTGATCGTTGCTGTTTCGGGATGACTGTCTGAACATGCAGCCATGAAGCACAAAACAACCGCCAATACGGCAGTTGTCACGTGTTTTTTTTTAATTGAAAATTTGATAATCAGTCTCTTAGGTATAATCGTCATTCAAATGCTTACAATTTTCTTTTGAAGAACCAAAATTCGTCCAAGGTCAGATCAAGAGAAAACCTGAAATAGTTTTCTCGCAACGTAGTGGGACTGGATTTTCCAATGATTCCATATTCAAAAGTGGTATTAATGATAGATCGGGAAGTTTTCAATGGAAATCCGAAACCGCAGGTAAGCGCCATGGAAGAGGGAGCATAGCCGTTAACATTGATGTATGAAGTGGCATAATTCATTCCAAAACGAAAGCGCATGCGTTGCCAGTAGGATTGACCATAAGGATTGTTAACATATTCGCCTCCAAGCGAAAATTTCATTCTGTTTTTTAATGAATCCGTTTGTCCAAAATACTTTGCATTAGCCCAGTTTTGCATCAGGAAATCAGCTCCGATCAAAAGACGGTTATCATGTATGTACGTTGCTCCAAATCCATATTGCAACGGTGATTCAAAATAGGAAGCACTTTGAAGATTGCTGATGCTCACTGTGTCCAATCCGTAAGTATTTTCATCGTAATGTCCATGTAGAGGCACTTTGGGCTCGATCATGGCACCTAAGGTCAGGTTATCGTTTTTCCCAATGCCTGAGGTGTATTGAACGCCATAACGAAGGCTCAATGAACTGACGCGTAAACTTAAAGTTTGAGCCGTTGGCGTAAAAGTATGACTGGCATCCGACGAATCGGCTAATGCCAACGATTTGAAATAATTATTGGTTCCAAAGAAATAATTGGCGTTTACACCAAAAGCAAAATGTTTGTTGATTTTGAACGACACACCGGCGTAAACTTGAGAAATGCTACCATTCCCGCTGAACGATTGCAAATAACGGACTGTATCGGTACGTCCGGGTATATCCTGGGGCAAATGCGTTAAATCTTTTAATCGCCCTTGTGAAACATAATTGTAACCGGTGTTTGAAAATGGAAGAAGTCCCACACTGGTTGCCAACCATTTGGCTAAAGGAAATTCAAAAGCAACATAATCAAAGCCGCCGTTAAATGTTTTAGCATGATTGTCCATCGTGGAAAAGCTTGATTTGATGCCTGAAATACCAAAATCGAGCAAAAACGTGAGTGAATCAATGGCTGAATATGAAGCAGGATTAGCCGGGCTGATGGTGGTATTGTTTCGTAAGCCGATGCTTATACCACCCATGGCATGACTTCTACCAAATACAGGATCGCGCAATTCACCGTAGCCATATCGAGAATAAGGCGAATTGGTGTTGTTTTGTGCCGTCACAGTGAGGCAAATACATGTGGCAGCAACTGCCCAAACGATTCTTTTAAATTGCATTATAGTTTAAAATTCGGTTAAGCCCTATAAATACTAAATTTTTCACTGCAAAGATGGGTTTTTTTAAGCTGCTTTCAAAGTAAATTGATTCACCACCTGTTAAAAAAACTGAAACATCTTGATAGGTTTCTTCTATTTCGCGGATGAATCCTTCCAATTCAAAACGCAAGCCCGATATGACACCGGACATGATGGCTTCTTCAGTGGTTTGTCCGATTAATTTGACCTGTTGAATATCGGGCTTCAAAAGCGGAAGTTTCGACGTAAAATCGTGTAAGGCTCTAAGGCGCGTTGATAAGCCCGGTGTAATGTTTCCACCAACGAATTCGTTGTTTCTGGTGACAAAGTCATACGTCACGGCACTTCCCATATCGATAATAAATAGATTTTGATCAGGTTGTAAGAAATTGGCACCTACTGCAGCTGCCATGCGATCGTAACCCAATGTTTCGGGTGAATGGTACAAATTTTTGATCGGAACGGGTGTTTTATCGGTCAGTACAACCAGATGTTTTTGCTGTTGACGTAAAAAAGTGATTATATGTTCTAATGTAACTTTGACGGAACAAACAATGATGTGATCAATGGCAAAATTTTCAATCAGTTCAGCGATGAATTCGATGGATAACGTTGCCATAGTGGCATTGTAAATCATGGTAGAAGCATCATCAAAAACAGCTACTTTGACTAATGTATTGCCTTGATCAATTGCTAAATTCATAAATTTTTTTTGGTGGAGTGCCGCACTTTAATGAAAATCAATGTGTTGATTTAAAAAAAGGAAACTCAGCGAGCTTCCTTTTTTTTGAAAAACGAATCCGATATGTTAGAAACGTTTTTCTTTGATTCGAGCTTTTTTACCGGTTAAAGCACGTAAATAATATAACTTGGCTCTACGAACTTTGCCTACTTTATTCACAGCAATGCTTTCAATGAAAGGAGAATCCATAGGAAAAATCCGTTCAACACCAACATTGTCGGACATTTTTCGAACCGTGAACCGTTTTTTATCTCCATGACCTGAAATTTTGATCACCACTCCTTTAAATTGCTGAATCCGTTCTTTGTTTCCTTCTTTAATTCGATACGAAACCGTAATGGTATCACCACTTTTAAATGAAGGATGTTGATGCTCTACGGCAAAGGCTTGTTCTGCTACTTTAATTAAGTCCATTCTATTTCAATTAATTAATTAGATCATTGAGCAACATAACAGTTCTCTCTTTACTGCCAGCGATTGCCCAAAAAATTGTTTTGCAAAGATAGTTATTTTTCCTTTACAAGCTGCGATTTGCTTTAAAAAATCATGTGAAGGATTGCGTTTTTTTTTAATCTACATGATCCAAAATGGTTACGCGCGGTCGCATATGAGGAAGTGATCGATCTTTCAATTCCATTTCTTTGGTTAATTTCAATCCTGTTTTTGTCAATTGAAATCCGGAAAAGTTTTCGTCTGGGATGGCTAAGCCGTTCACATTGTTCAAATGATTGAAAAGTATCATTCTCAATTTTGGATCATACGCAAGCGATAGGGAATAACGTGCATCATAAGGAATGACAATGCGATCCAGCGTTTGTCCATTTTTAAAGATGACAGGAGCTCCCAACATGATTTTTCCATTTTGAAATGACAGCACCTCAATGACTTTGAAATTAATTTTGGGAGAAAGCTGTGACCAACCCAATAAAAAATAAGCTGATTTTTTATGCTCCATAAAAGGTATAGCACTGTAATAAAGCGCTCCATACCAATTATTTTTATCAATAACTCCTGTTTCGGCAGGTAAAAAAACTTTTTTCTTTTGGATTAACGAATAAACCGAATGGTCTGATTTTTGCTGAATGAAGCATGTAAAAACATTATTTCCAGTTGATTGGATATAGTTCCAAGAATAAATTCGAATCTCTTGATCTGTTGAATAGATTTTTCCGACGTATTGCAATGAATCGAAAGGAAAATCATACGATAGTGGATTTGACAAGGTGCGTTGAAAAGTAGTACAAATGGAATCATTGATTTCAGCACGTTTTTGATCGTTGCTGCTTGAATAGAGTTGAACAAAATAGCGTTGCAAAAGGGCTTCCGTCTGATTCAACGTTGTCTGTTGCGCCTGAGTAACGGAAGCAATCAGAAAACTTATCAACATCATGTGAAAAATTCGCATTCTATCTTGTCTTGTAAAATTGTTTAGATCGAGATTACGATTCTTTCATATTGTGATACACATTTTGAACGTCTTCATCTTCCTCAAGCCGTTCGATCAACTTCATCACTTGAGCTTGTTGTTCTTCGCTTAATTCTTTAGTTTCATTTGGAATTCGTTCAAATTCAGCACTTAAAATATCAAATTCATGCTCTTCCAACCATTTTTGAATTTTATTGAATGCTTCAAATTCACCATAAAGCACGATGTTGTTATCTTCTTCAAAAATTTCGTCAACGCCGTAATCAATCAATTCAAGCTCCAGTTCTTCCATGTTGACAGGATTTTTGGGTGTTACGCGAAAGACGCTTTTACGTTCGAACAAGAAAGCAAGGCTTCCCGTAGTTCCCAATGAACCACCTAATTTGTTGAAGTGACTGCGTACGTTGGCCACCGTTCTCGTTGGATTGTCGGTGGCTGTTTCCACCACTACCGCAATGCCGTGTGGAGCGTATCCTTCATAGACCATTTCTTTGTAGTCTGCTTCATCTTTTGAAGTGGCTTTTTTTATGGCACGTTCCACGTTTTCTTTGGGCATGTTTTCCGCTTTGGCATTTTGAATCAATGCACGCAAACGTGGATTATTGTTGGGATCAGGGCCACCGGCTTTTACTGCGATTGAAATTTCTTTGCCTAATTTAGTAAATACACGGGCCATGTTGCCCCAACGTTTTAATTTTCTTGCTTTTCGATATTCAAATGCTCTTCCCATAAATCAATTAGCTATTAACGATTAAAATGATCAATGCAATAAAAGTAGATTTCTACTTCGTTGTTCTATCGTAAGATAGTTTTATTTCTGTGGTTTGGATGATTGTTTTTCTTTGTGTTCAATGGAAGGCAATTGAGCGCCTCCGCCTAAATGAATGTTCCAACTGATTTTTAACCCGATAGAGTAAAGTTTAACTTGATCAACGAAATTGGAACCCGGCAATCCGGCGTAAAGAAAATAATTATACATTAACGGAGTAGAGGTATAATTCTTCCGCAAGTTATTTAATCCCAAATCTCCATACAAACTTAATGTCAGAAACGTATTCTTTTTTTCTTTGAACAAATATCCAATCTCAAATGAACTCATGTAAGTTTTTCGAAATGAAGTATTTCCGTGCAAGCCGGTGAGATCGTTGGTTGTAAATCCCAACCAAGGTAAATTGCTCATCTCGGCATTTAAAGAAGGATAATATCCTGTCGTTGTAACACTTCCTGATGTTACCCGATAAGTGGATCCCAATGGGAATGAAATTTTGACACCACCGCTCACAAAAAGTGCATTTCCGTTTTGCAAATAATATCGATAATGAAGCATTAAAGGTAAAGCCATTTGATACGCTACATCAACTTCTTTGACTTTGTTAAGCGTGAAATTTAAGTCTAAAGGTTGTCCGTCGCTGTCAACGGTATAATTGGTAAAGAGGTAATTGTTAGGAAATGTAGCAAATGAAGTATAGTTGCTGAATGTCAATCCGGTAGAAATTCCCCAGTGCGCATTTTTGAAAAAAGCAACGCCAATTCCCAAGCCTGCTCCGGGACCGTCATAGCGATTGCCGGCTTCGTTCGAAAAACTTAAAGTATTGGCTCCCAACGATGCCGAACCACTCAATTCAAATCCTTTATAATAAGCTGTTTTTTGAGCAAACAGAGAAGTTGCTAAACTCAAAACGGCAAAAAAAACGAGGTTTTTTTTCATACGTAAATAATCTGTTAATATATAGGCAAAATGCCATGTTTTTTTGTTAAATACAGCTTTATCAATA
>JBMFIQ010000009.1:0-76235 GCA_049976245.1 Microbacter sp.
TGATTTTGGTTCTTATTATCCTGCTTGTTTTGCTTGTTCTGTTGATTTTGCTTGTTCTGTTTGTTTTGCTTGTTCTGTTTGTTTTGCTGATTTTGCTTGTTTTGCTGATGTTTTAACATCTCTGCAGCATAAGCATAATTAAACCGTGTCTCGTCGTCGTTTGGATTGGCCAATAAAGCGGAACGGTATGCTTTCAAAGCATCTTCATATTGCTTTTGTTGCATGAAAGCATTCCCAACATTGTGTAAATCTTTTGCTATAAGTGACTTGTCTTTTGTCAAAGGCAGCGCTTTTTGATAAACGTCCATGGCGGCTTTGTAATTTTTTTGACGATACAATACATTACCTAAATCGTAAGCGGCATCAAACGACGTAGAATCCTTTTTTAAGGCATCTCTAAACAAAACAGCCGCTTGATCGTATTGCTGAGCATCGTACATCTTCACCCCTTTTCTGATTTCGTTGTTGGCTTTTTGAGCCGTAACGCTGATGAAAGGGAAAAAGCAAAACATCAAAACCCCAACCAACGATAAAACATTTCGCTTCCTATTCACGTTGATATTTCGTTGCATACCGTTTTCTTTATTTCGTTTATTTGTTAAATTCATTGTCAATGAAAACAATACTTGATGATGGAGATTAACACCACCGCACTCCATTTCTACCCATGCTATTATTCAAACCATTTAAACCGATTGATCCATTTATTTCGTCGTTCCAAAATAACCAGATCGATCAGCAACAAAAAGAACGCCAGCCAGGCCAAATTGGCAAATTGCTCATCATTGGAAGTGTACACCTGATTTTCAATCGGGGCCGATGCCAACTGATTCAGACTGGCGGTGACTGCCTTCAATGCAGTGTTGGTATTGTCGGCCCTGACAAAGATTCCTTTACCGGCAGCGGCAATTTCTTTACACATCTCTTCGTTCAAGTGAGTCACTACCACATTGCCCTGTTGATCTTTCATATAACTCATGGTTCCGGGAATGGGAATTGGTGAACCTTGCGGCGTACCCACACCCACCACATCAACCATGATGCCTTTTTTTGCAGCCAGTTTGGCAGCTTCCACAGCATTGTCCTCAAAATTTTCCCCATCGGTCAACAACACAATGGCTTTGCCTGCTTTTGAATTGGATGTCAATGATTTGATGGCTAAATCAATGGCCGAACCGATGGCGGTCCCTTGACGTGAAATCATCGTGGTGCTGATGTTCGACAAAAACATATTGGCCGCAATGTTGTCCGAAGTAATAGGTAATTGAACCTGTGCCTCTCCGGCAAAAACGATGATGCCAATCTGATCCTGAGTTAATTTGTTAAACAAGGAGGACAACAATTGCTTGGCTACATCCAATCGACTTGGCGTGACGTCGTTAGCCATCATGGAATTGGAAACATCCACGGCAAACATCACCTGAATGCCATGCCGTTTGACGGTTTGAGTACTTGTTCCAAATTGAGGACGAGCCAAAGCCAAAATAACGAACACAAGGGCAACCAAGAGCAAATAAAATTTCACGACAGGCCTTGAAGCCGAATAATTGGGCATTAAAGCCTTCAACAATTCGGGATTGCCAAATCGATTTATATTTTTCCTTTTCATCATCCGACTGTAGATAAACAGTCCCCAAATGGCAGGAATAATCAGCAACAAAAACAGATAATCAGGTTGTGCAAATTGAAACATGGTAAACTACTTTTTTAGACACAAAACATCGACAATTTCAAAACTCCCTACTTAAGGAATCTTTCGCAAAATGGTATTCCGAAGAATCAATTCCAGCGACAGGAAAATAAATGCCAACAATGCAAAGAGCGTGTAATCGTCCTGATTCCTGTAATATTCTTTGACATGCATTTTATTCTTTTCCAACTGATCAATGTCATGATATATCTGGTGCAACTTTTCAGTATCGGTAGCTCTAAAATATTGACCGTTTGTCATGGAAGCAATCTGTTGTAGTGTTCCTTCATCAATATCCACCTGCATGTTTTGATACTGCAACCCAAAAGGCGTTTGCACGGGCATGGGAGCCATTCCTCTGGTGCCAACCCCAATGGTGTAAACACGAATGCCATAGGTTTTGGCAATCTCAGCGGCAGTGAGAGGAGCAATATCGCCGGTATTGTTCGAGCCATCGGTCAACAAAATGATCACTTTCGATTTGGCCTGACTGTTTCGCAACCTGTTGATGGCTGTGGCTAATCCAACGCCAATAGCCGTCCCGTCGTCAATTTCACCAAAATTAACCGTTTTCAGCAGGTTCAACAACGCTGCGTGATTGGTCGTCAATGGACTTAATGTGAAAGCTTGACTGGCAAAAATGACCAAACCAATGTTATCGTTGGGACGACTATTGATGAATTCGGCAGCCACATTTTTGGCAGCTTCAATGCGGTTGGGCGTAAAATCTTTGGCCAACATCGATCCTGAAACGTCAATGGCCAACATGATGTCAATGCCCTCAGTGGTTTTATTGGTCACTGCATTAGGAATTTGTGGCCGTGCAATCACAAAAATTAACATGATGATGGTCAACAATCGCAAGATAAAAGGAACATGCCTTAAATACAACCGTCTTGTTTTGGGGAAACCCGCAAAATAACGTGTCGAAGAAATTTGCATGCTTGCATCCGATTGGCGCAATTTCCAAAAATAACCCGCGATGATCGGCAAAAGCACCAGCAGTAAAAACAATAAATTTGGATTTCTAAAAACCATAATGATTAATAATTTCAAACGATAATAGATTTTCCGTTTACTGACGTTTCACATTCGTCTTGCAAACCAACTCGTTTCGTGTTAACTCATTCCTTTGTTCCATCGTTTTCATGCTGTGTGTCAACAGAAGCTGACTCCTCATGTTCTGTCGTGACCGCTTCTACTTTTGTTTGATTGACAAAAAGATAAGAGAGATTTAAGCTTAAATCATTTTCTTCCGGCATGGGATGCCACTTAGCAAACTTAACTAAATCTGCAATTTGCAACACTCTTTTAAGTCCGTCGTACGCTCCCGGAAACTCTTTTTGAATCAATTTCGCCTCTTCCAACAAATCGGACGACGTCATTTCCAGTGCGGGTATGTTGAATCGACGCTCAATGTAGTTTCGCAACACATCGGTTAATTGTGTAAAATATTCCTTCTCGCGCCCTTGCTGCCATATTTTTTGCCGTTCAATCTCTTTCAGGGCTTCCAAGGCTTCCTCATGAGGCGACAAAATACGCTGAGAAGGCGAGACAAAAGGAATCGGTTTTTTCAACACCCTTTTCCACAAATAATATCCTCCCAAAATCAATAAAAGCAGCAGCAAAAGAATAAAAAATACCGTTTCCCACAAACGAATCCAATTGAAGGGCGGTTGAATGATTTGTTTAATATCAAAAATCGATTGCTTGGTGGTATCAATGGAATAAGTCATTACCTTGTAGGACAAAGACTGCGTCTTAAAAGTATCATTCCCGCTGACAAAAGGATAAGGCGGAATAAAATACAATGCCGTGTCAAACGAGGTGATGGTATAAACTTGTTTTACCTGAATGCGCCCGTTGCCAAGATTGGTGGTATCGGGTTTTGATCTTCCAACCACATCAATGCCTTGCACCAGCGTGTCGGCAATCATCGGGAACATCACGTGGGCATCCTTGGGTTGTGCCACCTCAAATGTCAGATGCGATTGTTTCCCTATCATCACCAACGTGGAATCAATGGATGCCTTCACGGAAATGGTCTGTCCAAAAACATTCGACAAAAAACCGGTTAAAAACAGAAAAAAAGATACGAAACGAATTGTTCTCATGAGTAGTATATTAACAAAATCCATTATGATCGCTGTTTGAACAAACGCATCAATGCTTTCACATAATCCTGATCCGTACTGATCGACACAAAATCAACCTGACTCTTGGCCAGAACTTGTTGCAGGTTGATTTGATTCTCACCCCACCAATTGTGATACGCCATGCGCAAACGACGATCGGAAGTATCAATCCACAACCGCTCACCGGTCTCCGAATCTTTGACCTTCATTAAACCGATATCGGGTAATTCCGTTTCGCGCGGATCATACACCTGCAAAGCAACAACGTCGTGTTTACGGTTGGCTAATGAAATAGCACGCTCAAAGTCACCATCAATAAAATCGGAGATTAGAAAGGCAATGCAACGTTTTTTGATGGCTGAGGTGAAATATTCCAACACTTTCGAAATATTAGTCTGGTTATTTTCGGGTTCAAAGTTGATTAATTCACGAATGATGTACAACGTATGCTTTTTCCCTTTTTGAGGCGGTATGAACTTTTCAATTTTATCGGAAAAAAAGATCACTCCAATTTTATCTTTATTTTGAATGGCCGAAAATGCAATGGTGGCAGCAATCTCGGTCATCATGTTTTTCTTGGTTTGATTGGTTGTCCCAAAATCACGACTCCCTGACACATCCACCAACAACATCACCGTCAATTCCCGTTCTTCTTCGAAGATCTTCACAAAAGGATGGTTAAACCGGGCTGTAACATTCCAGTCAATACTGCGTATGTCGTCGCCATACTGATATTCACGAACTTCCGAAAAAGTCATTCCACGCCCTTTGAAAGCCGAATGATATTCTCCGGCAAAAATACTGTTAGATAGGCCGCGCGTTTTGATCTCAATCTGACGTACCCTTTTTAACAAATCCGTTGTTTCCATTTTAATACCAAAATAAATATAACCATGAGCTGATTCCACCTGAAACCATGCTTTTCACCAAAAGAATCGTTCGCTTCAAAAAAGCAGCCGAATCGGATTTCAATGAAAAGTTCAGGACATGCTCCTACCAACCTTTTTTGTTAAAACAAACCGTTAAGGCACTTCTACGGCATTCAACACCTCGCTGATGATCTCTTCCGAAGTCAGATTGTTAGCTTCTGCTTCGTAACTCAAACCGATACGATGACGCAACACGTCATAACAAACGGCACGCACGTCTTCGGGGATAACGTACCCGCGGCGTTTGATAAATGCATACGCTTTGGAAGCCATGGCCAAACTAATGGAAGCACGCGGAGAACCTCCGTAAGCAATCATGTTGACCAAATTTTTAATGCCGTATTCATCCGGGAAACGGGTAGCAAAAACAATGTCGACAATGTAACGCTCAATCTTTTCATCAACATAAACATCGCGCACCACATGACGGGCTTGAACAATTTCCTGAGTCGAAATCAACGGTTTGATTTCAGGCAACGACTCCTGCATGTTCAACCGAATGATGGCCTTTTCTTCTTCCTTTTTTGGATATGAAATCACCACTTTCAACATGAAACGATCCACCTGCGCTTCAGGCAACGGATAAGTGCCCTCTTGTTCAATTGGATTTTCGGTGGCTAATACCAAAAATGGTTCATCCAACTTAAAGGTATGATCTCCAATGGTAACCTGACGTTCCTGCATGGCTTCCAGCAAAGCGCTTTGCACTTTGGCCGGAGCGCGGTTGATTTCGTCAGCCAAAATAAAATGCGAAAATATCGGCCCTTTTTTAATGGCAAATTCTTCTTTCTTCTGACTGTAAATCATCGTCCCAATGACATCGGCCGGTAACAAATCGGGCGTAAACTGAATGCGGCTGTAGTTTGCATCTACCAATTTTGATAATGTCTTAATAGCCAGCGTTTTTGCCAACCCTGGAACTCCTTCCAACAAAATATGTCCGTCGGATAAAAGCCCGATCAACAACGATTCAACCAAATGTTTTTGACCAACAATAATCTGATTCATACCCATATTAATGGTATCGACAAACGCACTTTGCTTCTCAATGCGCTCATTTAATTCTCTGATATCAACGATTGGATTCATACTTGTAAATAAATGTTTAGGTGGAGATTCGTCTATTTTCGTTTGAGTTTTAACATTTCACAGTTGCATAAACAGTCTTAAATAATGCATATCATTGATTTGCAATACAATAACTACAATAAGAGCTTACCAATACGGTTAATGACAAATGTATCGTCCTTCTTTCTAACATATTCAAGACCATAGTTAAAAAAGAATAATAACTTTCATAATAAATACGAATCAATTCATTGTCAATTATTTTCATGCCATCTTGCAACGCCGGTCAATCATTTGAACTGAATTCATCTGTCGTATCTACCCCATTTTTTTGAACTTAAAATCTTTCCCGTCATCACAGGGAAAGTGGCTTGGTCATGATCTTTCTCCACTCAAAAAAATTTGTCCTGTTCGTTTTGTCTTACCAACAAAGGGTTAACAAAACGCGGTGATTTTGTCAAACGACAAAACCACATGCTATGGGGAACGGTAACCAAATGTCAAAAAATTACGGCACCGGATCATACCCGCTCCCACCCCAAGGATGACAACTCAAAATGCGTTTCACAGCTAAGTACAATCCTTTGAAAGGCCCGTGTTTCTGAAGCGCTTCCACCGCATATTGTGAGCATGTCGGTGTGTAGCGACAGGTAGGTGGTTTGATGGGCGATATGAAATAGCGATAAAAGAAAACCGGCAAAAGCAGGATCCATTTTAACAACCATTTAATACCTTGATAAATAGATTTCAACAACATATCTTACAACATTCGATGCACAAATCAAATTTTCAATGAGGCTACATGCGTTGCTTAAGCCGATGCAGCAATTCCAGCATAGCTTTTTCTATTTCATTGAATGAAATCGGTTCATTACCAATGTACGTAAAAGCAACCAGTGGTTCACTCAACAAATGTTCCGCATTGGGCTCAGCCCAATCCTTATGTAGCCGATAAGCTTCTTTCATTCTTCGACGCAACAGATTACGATCGTGTGCTTTCTTAAATCTTCGTTTCGGGACGCTAAACAGTACCTTCGGAAACGAACCGCTGCCATCCTTCTTCAATAAATAAACAGCCCTGATCGGATATTGCAGAATCGATTGACCTTGTTCAAACAACTCCTGAATGTTTTTAACTCCCCTCAATCGTTCTTCTTTTGTTAACGAATAACGTTGCCTCATTCGATTCATTGAAAAAATTAGCGCTTTAATCGTTGCTCTGATTTTATACAAAGGTACTTTTTTTTTTAATATCATCATGATAGATGCTTCATTGATAGAGTTTAACAATAGAACCGTCAAAACACAAAATATGTTCAAGTTGGTTTGTATCTGGTCTCGAAACAGAAAGTTCGAAAAAACAAAAACGGAATAGGACATGCTTAGTGAATCAAAACACTTAAAAAAACAAACCGTTTATTCAAAACCATATGAGCATTGATAAAATTGATTACTTAACTTTCGCAGTTCATTACAAGGGGCTTCCGGCCCTTAACCCTGACTGACTTTTTGTCCACGTAAGCGGGATGTTCCATTTAACACAAAAAGTAGCGAATGGAATAATCCGATTTATAGGATAAAGTCAAGACTCCGCCCGCCTCACTCGAAAAATGGTCAGGATGAAGGCTTAAATCGCCCAACTCGCTCATTCGTCGCTCAAACAAGGACGATTTTTTATCGCCTTCATCCCTTATTTTTCGGCTCGCCGGACGAGATCAATCCCTAATCAAAGATCTTTTGGTAAAAACAACATTACTTTTACTTCAACAAAAAATACATCAATAGGATAAATCAATCATTTTTCCCTTCAATAATAAAGTTATAAGAAACTGATTATCAAGTTGAATTTATATTATCATACTTAAAAATCAAATCATTGTTTGCTTGCGAAAGTTGAATTGATTAACTTTGTTTCTTGCTTTGGTTGTTTTATCGTCAAAAGAAGAACCAACCGCTTAAAAGTTCAACGATCACCTTCAGCTGCAAGCTTCTTGATACAACGCGCCAATACAAACGTTCAATCAATGGCTTAAGGCTGAAAAAATCAATCAGGCAAACAAGATCAACATCAACTTTACGCGAAAGCATAAAATGACTTTGTTGAAACAATGTTGAAAAGATTCATGTCTTGCAATAAGAATTTTAACCATAATTTTAACACTATGAACATTAAACATTTGATTTTACTATGTATGACCACACTTGCCACCATTCCAGCTCTAACCGAAAATGCGGCCAATCCGTTTCTTCAACCCTACAAAACGCCTCATGGAGCGGTACCTTTTGACAAAATTAAATTGGAACATTACATCCCTGCATTCAAAGAAGCTTTCAAACAACAGGATCAGGAAATAGCCGCCATTGTCAACAACAGTCAAAAACCAACTTTTCAAAACACCATTGAAGCGTTGGAACGTTCAGGCCGTCTTTTAGACCGAGTCAGCCATGTCTTTTTCAACCTCAACAGCGCCGACACCAACGACCAAATGCAAAAAATTGCAGAAGAACTTTCTCCGATGTTGACTGAACATGCCAATAACATCACGCTCAATGAAAAATTGTTCGCCCGCATCAAAGAAGTGTACGATCAACGCAACCAATTGAATTTAAACCCCGAACAAGCCACATTGCTCCAAAAAACATACGATCGATTTGCCGACAACGGAGCCAACCTGAACGAAGCTGACAAAAAGACATACCGAGAACTGACAAAACAACTGAACGTGGCTTCGTTGCAGTTTGAACGCAACGCATTGAAAGAAGTGAACGATTATACGCTTTTGATCACCGATCCGAAAGAATTGACCGGTTTGTCGAACGACTTTTTAGAAGCCGCAGCCGAAAAAGCCAAACAGAAAGGTCAATCAGGCTGGTTGTTGGATCTATCTGCTCCAAGCTACGTCTCAATCCTGAAATTTGCCAACAATCGAGATCTGAGAGAAAAAATCTACATGGCGTATGCCACCAAAGGAACTCACGGCAACCAAAACGACAACCGAAAAACGATCGAAACCATTGTCAACCTTCGACTTAAAATATCCAACTTGCTGGGATATCCTTCGTACGCCGATTATGTTCTCCGTCATCGAATGGCTGAAAACAGCGAACATGTGTATCAACTGCTGAACAATTTGCTGGCAGCCTACAAACCGGTGGCAGAAAAAGAATATGCAGCCGTTCAGCAATATGCATCCGAACACGGTGCCAATTTTACTCTTCAGCCATGGGATTGGAGCTATTATGCCGAAAAACTGAAAGCAGAAAAATATGCTTTCAATGAAGACACATTACGCCCATATTTTGAATTGAATCAAGTGATTAAGGGTGTTTTTGGATTGGCTTCCAAATTGTACGGATTGCAATTCAAACCCGTTAAAAACATACCAGTTTACAATCCCGAAGTGAAAGTGTTTGAAGTATGCGATCGCAACGGAAAATACCTTGCCCTTTTATACACCGACTTCTTTCCACGTCCGGGGAAAAAAGCTGGAGCATGGATGACCGAATTCAAAGGACAATGGATTGACGGCAAGCAAAACAGCAGACCGCACGTCAGTCTGGTGATGAATTTCACCCGACCAACAGCCACAAAACCGGCATTATTGACCTACGATGAAGTCAGAACGTTTCTTCATGAATTTGGTCATTCACTGCACGGAATGTTAGCCGACACGCACTATGCTTCGTTGTCAGGTACAAGTGTTTATCGCGATTTTGTCGAATTGCCTTCCCAATTTATGGAAAACTATGTCACCGAAAAAGCATTTCTCGATCAATTTGCCAGCCATTATCAAACCGGCGAAAAAATATCGGACGAAATGATCGCACGCCTGAAAGCTGCTGCTAATTACAACATTGGCTATGCGTGTGTGCGACAGCTCAATTTCGGTTATTTAGACATGGCTTGGCATACGTTGACCACCCCGTTTGACGGAGATGTCATTGCTTTTGAAAAACAGGCAACACAACAAACCAACATTTTGCCAAGCATTGACGCAACCTGCATCAGTACTTCGTTCAGTCATATTTTCTCAGGTGGATATGCAGCCGGCTATTACAGTTACAAATGGGCGGAGGTGCTCGAGGCCGATGCCTTTGCTTTATTCAAACAAAATGGAATTTTCGATGAAAACACAGCAACTTCCTTTAGAGAAAATATCCTTTCAAAAGGTGGTACCGAAGCACCAATGATTCTTTACAAACGATTCAGAGGTCATGAACCAACCATCGATGCACTGCTAGAAGCCAACGGAATTAAACGCTGACAGCTCCATTCATTCAACTTCAATCAGTTAAAACATCAAGAAAACAATGAAGAAAAATTTCAAAAAATTATATCCTGAATCAGGAGTTGAATTAACTCCTTTTATATCAAAACATTATGACACGCTAATGAATTGGGGTTCTTTGGGTGGCTATCAACGTTTCATCCATGAGGCAATCAAGAGATTGAACATCCAAAAAAGTGAAAAAATATTGGATCTGGGATGTGGAACCGGCCGAAACAGTGAACTCATGTTGCCTTACCTGCAAGGCGAAGGACATATTGTCGGTGTAGATGTCTCGGACATTATGAAATCGAACTTTGAAAAGAAATTTCAGCATCATCCTCAAGTCCAATTTCAACGACAACGCATTGATCAACCTTTTGACTTGCAACAATTGTTTGATCGTGTGTTCATCAGCTTTGTCATTCACGGATTTCCACACGAAGTACGTCAAACCATTATTGAAAATGCTTATCGACATTTGGCTGTCGGAGGTATTTTTTCCATTCTCGATTTTGCCGAATTCGACATGGAGAAAATGCCTCCATTTCATCGTTTTGTATTCAAAAAGATTGAATGTCCTTACGCGTTCGACTTCATCCGCCGTGACTGGAAATCAATCTTATCGACTCATGGATTTGAGCTCCTTGACGAACAATTTTTCTTTAAAAATTACCTTCGTTTATTGCAGGTTAAAAAACGGTAATCAGCCTCAATAACCATGTTCAAACGCTACAGAAAAATATTTTGAGCATATAAAATATCATTCCGCACCGAATCGCAACAACAAAAACATTGAACTATTTCAATGCGATGGTTGAAGAAAGCAATGCAAATGAACATTGCTTTCTTTTTTTGTGGCATTATTTTTGCAATGTAAAATTGTCACAACATTTAACTGAACATGTTAGATACACATTTACATCATATCGAAACCGCTGAACAACTTAACCAGATCATTTCGACTTATCCGAATGTTGTAACTGTTTGTGGAAGAATGGGGCCTATGTGCATTCCTGTTTACGAAAATGCCGAAGAGTTGCAAAATGAATATCCTTATGTGCAATTTTACGACATGGATTTTGACAATCCCGAAGCTTACGTGATCCGTTCATTACCAGAAGTTAAACGATTCATGGGGATCCCATTCACCATCTATTATTTCAGGGGCAGCGTGGTCAGAGCTACCACCGGTCTTCAAACCAAAGAGGAGATGATCGACATCATCGAAACCGAATTTGAAAATGTAAAATTCTAAATCAAAACAATTTATATGGAAAAAGTAAGTTCTCTCACCGATTTTAATCAAAAAGCAAATCATCAGGACAAAGTTTTTTTGCTTTTGTACAAAGCCGGCAACGAACAAAGCATGTGCGCTTATGAAAATCTAAACAAAGCCATCGAGCAGGAAAAAAGCGTGCCGGTTTACGCCGCAGACGTGACACAAGTACGCGACATTCATGTCAATTACGGCATAACCAGCGCTCCAACGTTATTGGTGTTTGAAAAAGGAAACTACGTCAACGCCATCAAAGGATGCCAAGAAAGCCATTATTACAAAGCATTGATGGACAGTGCAATATATCAGGCCAAAGCCAAAGCCGAAGGGAAAACGGTCAAACAAGTCACCGTCTATTCCACGCCAACCTGCACTTGGTGCAACACTTTAAAAACATGGTTACGCAAAAACAACATTCCTTTTACCGATGTCGATGTGTCACGTGATCAACGGGCAGCCGAAGATTTGGTACGCCGCACCGGACAGCAGGGAGTGCCTCAAACAGACATCAACGGACAAATTGTGGTAGGCTTCAATCAGGCTCGCCTGAAAGAATTACTTGAAATTTGATCCCTTCCGACCATTTTGAAACAAATTCATTGATCATACAAAACAATAATCATTTCAATTCAAACCAATAAAAAACATACGAATATGAAAGAATTACAACCTGTAAACCAACAAGTGATTTTAGACTTATCGGAAACAACCCATGAACAAAAGACCGCTTCCGGCATTATCATTCCCGAAACGGCCAAAGAGAAATCACAAATTGCACCAATCAAATGGATGGGTGTCATTGAAAACGCTGAAGTAAAACCGGGGGATATGGTGATTTACAAATCCTTTAGCGGAACCGAAATTGAATTTGAAGGAGGTAAATATCTCATTTTACCTTATGCCGATTTATTGGCTAAAATAGTTGAAACAGACGAAATTTAAATTACGCTAAAAATGTATCGGTTTGTAACGAACCGATACATTTTTAAATAATCAGCTATATATTTGCGCTGATTTTAAATGTTCAGGCAATAAAAAGACACAAGAACACGTTTCATTCATACAATCAACACAAATACCAATTATTGCAGCATGAATGGTAAGTTCGAAGAATTGATCCAAAGCGAAAAACCCGTGATCATTGATTTTTTTGCTGAATGGTGCGGCCCTTGCAAAGTGCAATCACCCATTCTCAAAGAAGTAGCTTCTGAATTAGGGGACAAAATCAAAGTCATCAAAATCGACGTTGATAAAAATCCTCAAATTGCCAACAATTACCGCATTCAAGGAGTTCCAACGCTCATGGTTTTCAAAAAAGGACAAATGCTTTTCCGACAGGCTGGCTTAATGCCCAAACCTCAACTGTTGAACTTGGTTAAACAACACATTTAATCACCAACATTTCCATATTTTACACTCAAAAAATCCGTCAGGATCATTCCGTTGAGCTTATTTTAGAGCAACAAAAGGATGAACACTGAATCAACATAATTCAATTTCAAAAAACAACAATTTTTAAAAACGAAAGAAAATGAAAGCATTGAAATTTTTGATGATGAGTTTTGTACTTGTTTTGTTGGCATCATGTTCTACGTCAACAAAACCGGGTACAGCAGACGGGAGTAGAAACGTTGCTTTTTTAGTAACCGATGCGCCCATGTGGTACAACTTCAAAGCCGTGAATGTTGATATTCAGGGAATAGATTATCAGGTTGTTGGAGATAGTTCCAACTGGCATGCTTTGACGCCGTTTAATCAGGGTGTATATAATTTGAAGGCGCTGCAAAACGGCTTTTTCAAACAACTTGGGCAATTACAATTGCCTAACATTCAATTGATCAAAAAGATCCGATTAACCCTTGGATCAAACAACTCGGTGGTTTTGGCTGACAGCACTTCCAAACCGCTTTCTATTTGGGGAAATCAAAATACAGTCACATTAAACATCAATCAACGCAACTTCTCAACCGGAGGAGATTCAATCATGGTTGACTTTAATCTGGCCCGTTCCATCGTTTACATGCACAACGGATACGTTTTGAAACCGGTATTACGCGCTTTCATAACCAACCAATCAGCTGCTTTGGACGGATTTTTGACGCCTGATACCCTCAACTGCAAAGTGGCTTACAAAGTGTACATCATCTACAACGGAGACACCATTACCACGGCAACGGATACGCGTAATCACAACCATTTCCGCTTAATGGGTCTTCCGGCCGATTCTTCCTACACCGTTCAAATTGTTCCAATCAATGGAGGTTCACAACCATATCAAGTGAATATTACCATCAACAAGAATGGATATATCAAAATTGACAATCTTGCTCAAAACTGGTACCAAAACATGTTGAATTGGCAAAAACAATGGTGGAATGAATTCTTTAAACATTAATAAATCAATACGAAAGGCCTCCCAAAAAGAGGCCTTTTGTTTCTTCATTCATCCATTGAAATACTTTGCAATCACCATCTCATTTTATTAAAACTCATTAATTATTAGCTGTTTACATAAATATTTTAGTATGAAGCAAAAGTTACAATTTTTCCCGGTTACCCTATTTTCAATGGTAATGGGAATCAACGGATTATCGATTGTTTTAGGGAAATTTTACCATTTACAATGGCTTCCCGAATGGCTTTATCAATTTTTCATTTTTCTTTCACTGGCGCTTTTCATTGTCATCGCCTTTTTTTACGGCTTAAAATGGATTTACTTCCCCGACGAGGTGAAACAAGATTTTCATCATCGCATCCGAATCAATTTTTTCTCGGCCATCTCCATTTCACTGCTGTTGCTTTCCATTAATTTCTATTCGTACATCCCTTTGTTGGCAGTTGCATTATGGTGGTTAGGCGTGATTCTGCATACCTTTTTTCTTTTTAAAACCATCAGTTTCTGGATTCAACATAATTTTGAGATTCAGCATTTTAATCCGGCATGGTTTATTCCGGTAGTTGGCAACATTCTGATTCCAATTTGTGGAGTGGACATTGCTCCGTTGTTTTTGTCCTATTTCTATTTCACGGTCGGCTTTTTCTTTTGGATCATTCTTTTTGTAGTCTTTTTCTATCGAGCTGTTTTTCATGCTCAACTCCCGGAAAAATTCATTCCCACTTTTTTCATTATCATAGCTCCACCGGCAATAGGTTTTCTTTCCTACATGCGCATTGCGACAAGTTTTGACAACTTTGCGCTGTTCTTGCTTTTTATGTCCTATTTCTTTATTCTTCTGCTGGGATTTATGTATCAAAGTTTTACGAAACTGAAATTTTTCATTTCGTGGTGGGCATTTACATTTCCCCTCAGTGCGGTCACCATTGCATCAGTTGTAGCCTATCAGGTAACCATTGATCCGTTTTTTCAAGTTCTATCGTGGATCTTCCTGACAATTACGGTTTTGGTCATTGCAAAAGTGGCACAACAGACTGTTGTGAACATCCAAAACGGAAACATTTGTATAGAAGAAAATTAATCACTCGATGGTCATTTCAAACCATTTACGGACAATGAAATGAACTCCCGTCAACAAAATCAGAAAAACGTCGATAAGACAATTTTATTTTCACAATCAATCAAACAACAAATATTTAATTACATCAAGCTCATTTGAAACAAACACGAAAACATTACATCCATCTCAAAGGTAATGATATGGTTGATTTTTTAATGCAAGTGTCATAAGCTAATCAACAAAAAATTAGACATGTATGAAACGAGCCATAAAAAGCACTTGTGCTCATGTGTTTGACTATTTAGGCAAGTTCCGTACATTATTAATGTTAATAAATAAAAATAGACGTATGAAATCAAAAATTACAATTGCAGTAACGCTTATCTTTGGGCTGTTTTTAGGAATTCTCTTCACCGGGATCGCATTAAACATCTCTGCCGGTCGCATGATGATCAAAGAGATGAAAAGTCCTTATGATTTTAATAAAACCGTGACAACCATTGTCAACAACATCAATGCACAACCCGGATGGCATGTGGTAACTGTCATTGATCAAAACAAAGAAGTGCAGGCACACGGAGGTTATCCCATTGGAAACTTTAACATCATTCAATATTGCAACGGAAAAGCTTCAGCCGAGATGCTCTCAGCCGATAACAGAAAACGAATCGGCGCTTTGTTGCCCAAAAACATTGCAGTGTATGAAAAATCGAACGGACAGGTTTATATAGCCACTTCCAACGGAGCTGTTATGGGAAAATTGTTTGGCGGAGAAACGGAAAAACTCATCGAAAAAGTTTCATTGGATGTTGAAAACATGCTTCGATTTATGAACTTCAAGTTCAATAGTTTCTGAATCAAACGATGAAACGAGCCATAAAAACGTTTATGATCAAGCGTATGGATATTTTGACGAGTTCCATACATGCTTAACGTTAAAAATAAAAATAGACGTATGAAACAGAAAAAGACTCTTTCGAAATCAATCGGCAGAGTCTTTTTTTTGTCACATCACTCGAAATCTCAAATCCATTCAAATCCGGTATAAGGCACAAGTGCCTGAGGAATTCGAATGCCGTCGAGCGTTTGATTATTTTCAAGCAAAGCAGCCATGATGCGAGGTAAAGCCAATGCGCTGCCGTTTAGGGTATGACACAATTGGGTTTTCTTATTTTCAGTTTTGTAACGGCATTTCAATCGATTAGCCTGATAACTTTCAAAATTTGAAACGGAACTTACCTCGAGCCAGCGTTTCTGTGCTGCCGAAAAGACTTCAAAATCGAATGTCAGAGCAGAAGTAAAACTCATGTCGCCTCCGCAAAGACGAAGGATCCGCCATGGCAATTCCAACTGCTCTACCAACGATTGAACATAATCCACCATTTCATTTAATGATTGGTACGAATGTTCCGGCGTGTCAATGCGTACAATTTCCACCTTGTCAAATTGATGCAGGCGATTCAAACCACGCACATCTTTGCCGTACGAACCTGCTTCACGACGAAAACAAGCCGAATAGCCACAATTTTTAATCGGTAACTCTTTCTCCTGCAAAATCACATCACGATACATGTTGGTAATGGGTACTTCGGCAGTCGGGATTAAATAGAAATCGTCCACCTGACAATGATACATTTGACCTTCCTTATCGGGTAACTGTCCCGTTCCAAAGCCTGAAGCGGCATTCACCAAATAGGGCGGTTGCACCTCCAAATAACCGGCATCTCGGGCTTTATCCAAAAAGAAATTGATCAAAGCACGTTGCAATCGGGCTCCTTTTCCCTTGTAAACCGGGAAACCTGCTCCTGTGATTTTAACCCCCATTTCAAAATCGATCAAATCATATTTCTTTGCCAATTCCCAATGAGGCAAGGCATGATCTCCCAAATCGGGAATGAAGCCTCCGGTTCGTTCCACAACATTATCGTCGGCTCCTTTGCCTTCGGGCACTGAATCGTGAGGAAGATTTGGAATCGTCACCAACAAATCGTTCAATTGTTTTTCCGCAGCAGTCAATTCTGACGTCAACTGCTTGATACGCTCTTTCAAAGAAACGGTTTGTGCTTTGACATTTTCAACTTCATCCTTTTTTCCTTGGCTAAACAATTCACCAATAATTTTAGACAAACGGTTTAGTTCAGCGCCGGCCTCATCCAAGTTAGCTTGCATTTGACGGCGTTGCGAATCCAATGCAACAATTTGAGCCACAATGAGCGATCCGTCAAATTTTTTTTTGGCTAACCGATCAATCACTTCCTGCGTATGTTCAATAATGGTTTTTAATGTCAACATAATCTATCAATCTTTAATTACACAAAGGTACGATTAATTTTGGTAGGCATAAAGCAAAACGCCGGATGAAAACAAGTGAAATTCAAAAAAAAATCTCATCAAACCACCTTGCAATGGAATTGATGAGACTTTTTCTCACAAAAGATCGTTATGATTTACTCTGCTGTTACTTTTTCGATGGAGACAAAAGATTTGTTATCTTTCTTTTTACGAAAAACTACTTTACCGTTTGTTAATGCAAAAAGCGTATGATCTTTTCCGATTCCGACATTTTCGCCCGGATTATGAACCGTTCCGCGTTGACGCACGATGATGTTTCCGGCTTTAGCAAACTGGCCGCCAAAAATCTTAACGCCCAATCGCTTACTTTCTGATTCACGGCCGTTTTTTGAACTACCGACTCCTTTTTTATGTGCCATGATGATTTATATTTTTTTGTGTTTTATTTATGCAACAATTTCTTTGATAAGCAATTCAGTAAAATATTGACGATGTCCGTTCAATGTTTGATAATCCTTTTTGCGCTTTTTCTTAAATACGAGTACTTTATCGCCTTTAACATGGGCTTTCACCTCAGCCACCACTTTGGCGCCTTCAATCACGGGCATTCCAACCGAAACAACCCCATCATTGTCAATCAAAAAAACTTTTTCCAATTCAATGGTTGAACCGATTTCGGCTTTTTCCATGCGATGAACATACAACTTTTTCCCGGCTTCAACTTTAAATTGTTGACCTAAAATTTCTACAATTGCGTACATAAACTATTTGTTTTATGAATTTTATCCGGCAGGTGACGTGTTGACTCCAATCAACCTCAATGCTTTGGAACCTCTTCGGAAACGAGTTACAAAATTAATGATTTATTCTTATTGCACAAACAGATATGACGTTAAAGATCCAATATTTTCTCGTCCGCATTGCATACCAAACGGGCATCTTGTTAAAATAGGGAATCAACAGTACCACTAAAATTCATCTTCGGGCTAAATCATGTTGTAGAACACGCGCAAAAGGAATTGATAGGTGTGATCGGGAATCCAAGCCTTAGACTTTGCGAAACCAACTTGCACCAAATTTCCGACTTTGTATCTAAATTTTGGATGATTAGAACGAACAATGCGAGCCGCTACTTTAGCTAATTGAATTGGTTTGTAGCCGTTTTGTTCCTCTTTCTCAATGTTTTTCAATGTTTTCAAAAATTGAGCTCCATAAACGTCACTTTTTTTGGTTAACTCCGAAATGATGCGACCGGCCGTGAAGCCTGTGGCAAAATCGCCCGGTTCGATAAGCGAAACATGAATGTTAAACGGTTTTACCTCCAGGCTCAAGGCTTCGCTATAGCCCTCCACTGCAAATTTGGAAGCGGAATAAAATGCCTGAAACGGAAGCCCCATCACACCGCCCAAAGAGCTAAAGTTGACAATGGTGCCACCACCGTTTTGACGCATGTAAGGCAGTACAGCCGAACAAACATAAACCGTCCCCATAAAATTTGTATCCATTTGCAACCTGATCTCGTCCACAGTGGCTAATTCGGCTGCCCCGCCAATGCCCATTCCGGCACTGTTGAAGACGATGTCAATGTGTCCTTCCTGTTGAATCACATGCTCAACAGCCTTACGCACACTTTCCACATCGGTCACATTCATCTGAATAAATTTCAATCTTCCTTTATCTTCCATTTGACGTCGGCCGGTACCATAGACCACATGTCCCTGATCGGCTAAATATTCAGCACATGCTTTGCCCAACCCGGAAGTAGCGCCTGTAATAAAAACAACCTTTGAATTCATAGTGATGAAATTGATTAATAAACTATTGCATTAATTTGAACGGATGATGTCGTCAATCAAGGACAGTTCATCAGCCGTAAAGTCGGGATAATTCAACACATGAATATTGTCTTGAAGTTGTGACAGTGAACTTGTTCCAACAATAACCGATTGAACAAGCGGAGTACGCAAGCACCATTGCAAAGCCATTTGCGCCAGTGTCTGACTTCGATTGCCGGCAATGAAATTCAATTTGGAAACCTTATCAATGATTTCGGGTGAAATTTGATTTCGTTGTAAAAAACCGGTTGGTTTGGCAGCACGTGAATTTTCAGGAATACCATGCAAATATTTATCGGATAAAATTCCCTGATAAAGCGGCGAAAAACCAATAAACCCGACCCCATGATCCGATGCAGTTTGTAAAATTTCATTTTCAACATCACGCGAAAACATGCTGTAACGATCCTGATGAATGAGACAGGGCGTTCCATTGGCTTTAAGTATGTTGTAGGCTTCGATTGTTTTGTCAACAGGATATTTTGAAATGCCCACATAGAGGGCTTTACCCTGATGCACCGCATCCGAAAGTGCCGACATGGTTTCTTCCAATGGCGTTGTTGGATCGTAACGATGAGAATAAAAGATATCTACATAGTCCAATTGCAGGCGTTTGAGACTTTGATCGAGGCTGGCAAGTAAATACTTACGGGAACTGCCGTCACCATAAGGACCCGGCCACATGATGTGACCTGCTTTGGTCGAAATGATCATTTCATCACGAACGTTTTTGGAGAACAGCTTCAAAATTTTACCAAAATTCTTTTCGGCACTTCCTTCGGGAGGTCCGTAGTTATTGGCCAAATCAAAATGAGTAATACCTTGATCGAAAGCATACTGTATCATTCGTACAGCTTCGTCAAAATCATCCACATCACCAAAATTGTGCCATAAGCCGAGGGATAAACGCGGCAACTGCAATCCGCTTTTCCCGCAATGAATGTATTGCATCTTGTCATCGTAACGCGATGATGAAGGTTCGATTTGCATAGAAATCCGTTTTAGAAAATTATTTTTACAAAAATAGAAGTATTTTGATGAAAAATCAACTGCTTCAACCTACAAGATGACTTCCGTGTTGAAACAACGACTGAATGAAATTCATTTCTCACGTTCGGTTGATCAGCAACTTCGGTCATCTTTGACTTTTAAGCATCCCTTTTCATGTGAATTCAATTATCTCGAAATAATTCTTAGCACCATGGGTTTTCCTTTGAATAAGAATGAATAATGCAACGCTCCGTTATAAAATCCATTTCCACATTTTTCACTTTGAGGCAATGCCATTGATTCCACTTTCCCGTCACAAGACACCTGAAGTGAACGTTGTGGAGTTTCCATCGGAATGACCAATTCAATGTGTCGTACTGTCGGTTGTCTTTGATATTTACCTTGATTAGAAGATATTTCAATGGTTCCTCCCTGCGCATTGAACCCACGCGAATGGAAATGGATCAATTCGAAATGATTCGTTTTTAGGCTGTTTTTGGACACGCCGTCATCATTGAAAAGTTCATAAGAAGTGGACACCGTTGATGGAATGTAGGTGATTTGCAAATGGTCCCCGTTGTAAGCTCCTGCTTGTTGTATCCTTTGATTTTCAGGGATAAAACTTCCCTCCTTATAAAAATAAGGAATTTCACGTAACGAACAACTGTCCGTATAAAAACGATTTCCCTTCAACACTATGTTTCGGCTCACCGAAAACCATTTTCCATCAGGCAAATAATAGGTTCGGGCTTTTTCCCCTTTTTGAACGATTGGCACTACCAAAATTTCATTACCCCACATGTATTCATCTTCCATTTTTGTTGCAATGCTGTCATGAGGGTACCAATAATACAAAGGAGCCATCAATGGACTGCCATGCACGGTTTGTTGATACGCCAACGTGTAGTTATAAGGAAGCAATCGATAACGGAGATCTATGGCCTGTTTCGCATCGCTGCGATAAGGTTCGGGAAACAAAGCGGCTTCGCTCGGAAAACTGAAAGCTGTCGTATCCATTTGATAAAGCGCTGTGCCGTGCGGTCTAAAAATAGGAGTAAAAGCGGCAAACTGCAACCACCGAACGTACAATTCGCAATCGCCGTCGCCACCTGCAAATCCACCGGCATCACTGTGAACGTAAGGCACACCACTCATACTCATCCCCAACAAAACAGGCAATTGAGCCTGCAATCCGCTCCAGTTACGTCCCACATCGCCGGTCCAAGGAAAGATGGAATAACGTTGCGTACCGGCAAAACCACTTCGATTCAAACTAAAAAGCCGTTTATTAGGATAATATTGGGCAAATTTTTCATACAACATCTTAGTCCAAGTGTGTCCGTAAAAATTATGCACCTCGTTAGCGCTGAATAATCTATTGAAACCTAAGTCTCTCAAATTATGATACATATTGGCAGGATGCGTTTCAGGTTCTCCTAAATCGCCCCACCACCCTTCGACACCGTTGTTCTTCATCTGACGATGATAAAATTGCCAAAACCATTGTTGTGCATCTTTTCGAAACAGATCCAACAAACCTCCGTTCCCAAAATAAAACTGAGTCAAATAATAAAAATGTTTCCCTGTACTATCCACTGCAAAATAAGGCTTTGCCTGATCATAATGCAAGGAATTCTCCACCAAATAGGGTTCAGTCACCAAAATGGTTTTAATGCCCTGCCTTGAAAAATCGGCAATCATTTTTTTGGGATTTGGCCATCGAACGGTATCGATCCACTCGAGATTTCCAAGCGTATGTTTGATGTGATCGCCAAACCAGAACAAATCGAAAATAACGGCATCCACGGGAATGGAATCACGTTGCATTTTAGCCAGAATGGTGTCAACCTGAAGTTGACTTGAATATCCAAATCGGCTCATCAAATTTCCCAAAGCCCAACGTGGCGGAAGTGGTTGTGTACCTGTCAAATGATAGTATGAATGCAAAATTTGTTGATAATTGCCAAAAATGACATAAACGGTCAATACGCCTGAAAAAGCACCGTATTGCAAATTATCCGGTTGGGTTTTGCCAATATCCAAAAAGGCTTTTGAAACATTGTCGAAAAACAAGCCATAGCCATCAGACGTGGTAAGAAAAGGAACTTCATAATTCAAATCGTTGGTATTCATCCCATAGCCATAATGAGGAATGTTGTACAAATCCAAAAAATATCCCCTTCGATTCAACGGCAATGCCCGTTCGCCACTTCCATACACCGCTTCATGAGGAGTCAGGTGGATGTTAAAGCCGCGATAGAGACCCTGTTGGAAAGTGGACGAAATGACAAATCGATCATTCAAAATCAATGAATCATGACGCAAAACAACCGGCAATTTTCCCGTGATAGCTTTAGGTTTGAGAATGACTGCATCACTCACATATTCATCATGTTTATAACCTTTTGGATGAAATGTGATTCGGTAAATATGATCGGCATATTGATTGACTATGTAACGCCCTTGTGATGTCACAAACTGCTCTTCGTAACGAACAGCAGGTTGATTTTGAGCACATAAAAAACTTACTGTCAGCAAAAAAAAACTCAAAAAGATCATTTGCTTCATACGAATCAATTTTAAAATAAATAATAACCTTAATAGCCCAACGACGTCGTTACATGGCATGAAGAGTCACCGTAAAAAGAACAAATGTAAGGTTTCTTACGAAATATCTGCCGATTTTGAAGTTAAACTTGAAAGAAAAATGACGAAATCGTTTTTTATTTCAAACGTCTATTTTAATTTTTAACATTAAGAATGTATGGAACTCGCCAAATAGTCATTCTTTTGAGCATAAGCTGTTTTTATGGCTCGTATCACAGACAGCTTCGTTTGCTTTTAGTTGTTTGTTGATTGAATGATCATTCGTTTTGTTTGAGCCAACTGTTCATGTTGAAGCACAATCAAATAAACGCCGGATTTCAATCCGTTGGATGTAAAACGGATGGAATGCTCTCCCTGCGATTGATGCTCATTAACGAGTGTTGCAAGTTTTTTCCCTGTAATATCCGTAACAAACAACTGAATGTATCCCTCTTTATTCAGTTTGTAACGAATGGTGGTCACGTCGGAAAAGGGATTAGGCACATTCTGAGACAACAGAAAATCCATGTCGGCAACAATATGAGCGGTTGCCGAAACCGTTTGTGACTCCTGCCATGCCGTATAAATCAATGAAGCTATGGAAACCGACGACGATTGAAACAGAGCATTGGTAATGACACCCAATTTATTGTACATGGCATTGACGTAAGCAGTGCCATAGGATGGATCGATAGATTTGGCATAAGTATCCGATTTTAAGACAGTATCGACTAACGTATGGCTTTGGTAAATGTAATCCAGGATGTATTGCTGAACATCGTTAATTCGATGAATGACGCACGGTGAATAGGTCATGGAAGAAACATAGGCATCCACCATTTTTGTTTCGTAACGTGAATGAACACCTTTGTTTCCCGTGAATTGTCCATCATAATTGGAGGTAACATGGAGCGGCATGTGGCCGTCAGCAACATAATGGCCTAAATCGGCAGCCGTTAAAACAGCTTTTGATAGGTCGTTGCGTCGAAAACATGACACCAAAGTATCGTAGGTTGTTTTCGTAGCCCACGGCAAAATTCCCCATGCATACACATTGGAAGATCCGTATTTAGCAATAGCATCGGTTAAATTCAACAGAACAGTACCTGTTTGTTGAAATTCCTTATAATTTTCTATATCAATAAAATGTTTTGGACTTTCGTCAGGATCGGCGCTTTTACGATTATCTGCATCCGAAGCATGATCGGTCAATGTGGATGACCAACTTTGAAATTGATTGAAATCGGAAGGAAAATAATAAGTGATATGACTGCTGATACTTTTATGACCGTTATAACCCCAACTGGACAAACTGATCAAAACAATCAACGCTAATAAATAATGAAAGACGGTTTTCATACGTCTATTTTTATTTTTAACGTTAAAAATGTATGAAACTCTCCAAAAAAGCATTTTCTTGAGTATAATCTTTTGTGTAGCTTGTTTCTTTGAGATTTTCATTTAGATATAGATTTAGAAGGTTTAAAAATCATTTCAACAAAAAAATACTTTTCATGCCGCTTTTATTAAGTACAACAATAGGCTTTATTTGATAAAAACCATTGATCTAATGAGAGATAAAAAAATAGACGATACAACAATATCATCTATTTTTTTATCTTATTTCGTCAAATTCAAGTGCAATCAAAAATCATAACGCACCTGCATTGATTAATGGCTAACAATCTCTAACGTATCGGATGCAATCATTAATTCCTCATCGGTTGGAATAACGGCAACTTTAATCTTGGAATCATTCGTACTGATAACCGCTTCACGACCACGAACCTGACTGTTTTTTTCTTGGTCAATTTCAATGCCCATCCATTCCATCCCCTCACAAGCGGCAGCCCGAGTTCCCGATTGATTTTCGCCAACACCACCGGTAAAGATAACGGCATCAGCACCACCCAATACAGCTAAATAAGAGCCTATGTATTTTTTGATTCGATACTGATACATTTCCAATGCCAATTTAGCAAGTTGATTCCCTTCCGCAATGGCTTTTTCCAAATCGCGCATGTCCGAAGAGACACCCGAAATGCCCAACACACCGCTATGTTTGTTGAAAAGTGTTGATGCTGAATCGGTACCAAGTACCTCTTTGTCCATCAAAAAAGTAACCACGCCCGCATCGACGTCTCCGGAACGCGTTCCCATCATCAATCCTTCAACAGGAGTAAAGCCCATGGAAGTATCGACCGATTTTCCGTTTTTGATGGCGGTAATCGATGCCCCGTTCCCAATGTGACACGTGATGAGTTTGGCATGATCATAATCAATACCTAAAAATTCGCAAGCACGTCGAGAAACGTAGCGATGGCTGGTTCCATGGAAACCGTACCGTCGAATGCCGTATTTGGTATAAAGCGAATAAGGAATAGCATACAAATAAGCATGTGGTTCCATGGTTTGATGAAAAGCAGTATCAAAAACGCCCACCTGCGGAACATTTGGCAACAACTCCTTGATGGCATTGATACCGGCCAAATTAGGCGGATTGTGCAAAGGAGCTATTTCGATGCACTCTTCAATCTTAGAGATCACCTCCTGATCAATGAGCACACTGGAGTTAAAACGTTCACCTCCGTGAACCAGCCGATGACCTACCGCATTGATCTCTTCCAACGAACCGATTGCTCCGTGTTTTTTGCTGATCAACACCCCCAAAATGTATTCAATGGCACTTTGATGAGTTAAAATTTCTCCTTCAAGCGTTACCCGATTCCCGTCAGCGCGTGTATGTCGAAGGAAAGAACCTTTCATACCCAATTTTTCAACGCCTCCTTGACCAAGAATCTCTTTGGTAGTCATGTCAAATAATTTATATTTAACCGACGAACTTCCACAATTCAAAACTAATATCTTCATCCTTTGATTTCTTTATTCCGCTAATTTATAACTCGTCCGTTTTCGTCGTAAACATAAAATCCTCTTCGGCGACTTACGCCATAATATTTTGCACGATAAAGACGCATAATCATTGGAGAAGGTTTATACTTGATGTTTCCGTACTCATGAAAGAGATTTTCCATCAACGGAACAATTTTCTCAATGCCCATTCTGTCGGCGGTATAAAACACGCCTTGACGGTGTCCAAAGCCAACAGTGAGTAATTTGTCAATGTCGGCCAAGGTGGCAATGCCTTCCATGACAATGGAACAGGCTTCATTAAGCATGATCAGAAACATGCGAAGACTTACCAACCCTACTGATTCCAACACAGAGATGTAACTGTAATTAATCAAATCGGCAAAACGACAAACTTTATCGTAGGTTACATCAGAAGTATTGAGGCCACGAACGATTTCGATAATGTGTGAATCCTTAATATTAGTCAAAAAATGGACACCAATGCATCGATCCTGATGTTGCAGTTCGCTGGCCAAAGCAGTAACAACAATGGTTGAAACATTCGTTGCAATGATGGCTTCCGGCGTCAGTACCGCTTCCAATTTTTTAAACACTTCTTTGCGACTTTCTGTACTTTGTTGGCCTGTTCTATTATCGTATCGAATGGCTTCAATCACAAAATCACATCCCACAAAATCTCTGTATTCAGTGGTTCCTTTAATGCGTGACATAATAACTTTCTTTTCGGAAAGTGTTAATCCCCAATTATTGACACGCTGATCCAAAAGAGCTTCGATGCGAGCAAAAGCGTTGGCTATTTTTTCCTGATTAATTTCCAGAAAAACAACTTCCATCCCTTTGCTGGCTGTTATAGATGCAATCAGGCTTCCTTCCCTGCCGCATCCAACAACACCAATGCGCGAGAAAAGGGTTCTTTTTCGATCTTTTTTACTTAAACCGTAATCCTCAATAGGTTCGTTTGGTAATTCTGACATAATAAATTAATATATAAAAGGATACGAATTAATGAATAATTCCATCCACATTGTTTTTTACGCTGATAGCCTGATTGACGGTGATGGCGATCATTTGCACAATGTCATCGACAGAGCAACCGCGTGACAAATCATTGATCGGCGCAGCGATGCCTTGCAACACAGGACCAATGGCTTGAGCATTTCCCAAACGCTGAACCAATTTATAGCCAATGTTTCCTGCCTGAATGTCGGGCATAATCAACACGTTGGCATGTCCGGCTACCGTGCTGCCGGGAGCTTTGCCTGCTGCAACCGATGGTACCAATGCAGCATCTGCTTGCAACTCACCGTCAATTTGCATATCGGGAGCCATAGCTTGGGCTAATCTCGTAGCTTCAACCACTTTGTCAACCAATTCATGCTTCGCACTGCCCTTGGTTGAGAAACTCAACATGGCAATTCGAGGTTCAAAACCGCCCAATGTACGAGCCGTGTGACCTGTCATAACGGCAATTTCAGCCAATTCGGCCGCCGTCGGATTGGGAGTTACCGCCAAATCGGCCATCATGACAAACCCATTTTCACCATACGGACTTTCTGTAAAGAGCAATACGGCACCCGAAACTACGGAAACACCCGGTTTCGTTTTAATAATTTGCAACGCAGGACGCAAAACATTCCCCGTCGTGTTGCGTGCTCCGGCCACTTCACCATCGGCGTCTCCGTTTTTGATCATCAATGTGGCAATGTACAACGGATCTTTGACCAAGACATGAGCTTGCTCCAACGTCATTCCTTTGTTTTGACGGATTTCGAACAACAATTGAGCATATTTCTCCATGTTGGGATATTGCTCCGGATTCAGGATCGAAGCTTCACCAATGTGGTGAAGACCATGTTCTTTGGCCATAGCATGAATTTCGTCCGGATTGCCAATGAGGGTAATTTGTGCGGCTTTCATTTTCAAAATGACATCAGCTGCCTGAAGCGTGCGAGGTTCATTTCCTTCCGGCAGGACAATGTGTTGGGGATTCATTTGCGCACGCTGCATGATGGTTTCAAGTAATTTCATAGTTATCTTTTTGTTAATAAGTTATTTACAAAAGAAATGACATATATTTTCGTTTGAAACAAATGTACAACATATCTTTTAATTTGCAAACTCTACATTGCAATTTATTGCTAAAAATTTATGTTTAAAATTTCAAGTCTTATTCATGTTTATTTTTTATTTTTATTGGCGCTGTTTACTTTCTAACAAACAGATTTTTGTATCTTTGCATGATCAAAAAATTGCACAAACAACATTCCAAAATTCATGGTCATGAAAGAAAATAGAGCCATGCAATTAGTGCTTGAAAACGGCATGATTTTTCACGGGAAATCATTTGGCTATGAGCAGCCCAAAGCGGGCGAAGTAGTTTTCAGCACTGCCATGGTTGGTTATCCTGAAAGTTTAACGGATCCCTCCTATTCCGGTCAAATTTTAGTGGTCACTTATCCTTTGATAGGAAATTATGGGGTCCCGCACGAACAATTTGAAAATGGTTTATCCACTTTTTACGAATCGGAAATAATTCACGTCAGCGGGCTGGTTATTTCCGATTATTCGTTTCAATACAGCCATTGGAATGCTCAAAAAAGTTTAAGCGAATGGCTTAAGGAACATCATGTGCCTGCCATTTATGGCATTGACACCAGGGAATTGACCAAAGTGATTCGTGAATACGGCTCCATGAAAGGCAAATTGATTTTTCCTGATCTTCCTGACATTGAGTTTGTCGATCCTAACAAAGAAAACCTGGTTGCCAAAGTGAGTTGCAAGGAGGTGCTCCTTTACGGAAACGGGAAAAAGAAAATTGTGTTGGTTGATTGCGGTGTAAAACACAACATCATTCGCTGTTTCCTTAAACGAGATGTCACAGTAATCCGTGTTCCATGGGATTACGATTTTCAAACATTGGACTATGATGGTTTATTCATTTCGAACGGGCCGGGAGATCCCGAATATTGTGAACCCACCATCGATCATTTGAGTCAGGCCATTAAAGAAGAAAAACCCATTTTTGGCATTTGCTTAGGCAATCAATTGCTGTCGTTAGCCGACGGAGCTTCCACGTACAAATTGAAATACGGGCATCGAAGCCACAATCAACCCGTCAGAATGGTTGGAACCAATCGCTGTTTTATCACGTCGCAAAATCACGGATTTGCCGTTGACAACGCAACCCTGCGCAGCGATTGGGAACCACTTTTTGTAAACCTCAATGATGGCACCAACGAAGGCATTCGCCACAAAACAAAACCGTTTTTTTCGACACAGTTTCATCCGGAAGCATCAAGTGGTCCGACCGACACTGAATTTCTTTTTGATGAATTTCTTCAATTAATTGATAAATAACATATTGATCCAAATTAAATAGTCGTTCGTTTCTCCATGAAACCGTTTCGACACCTCTTGATGAAGATAAAAGCAAAAAACGTTGTCAAAGCCGAGCAAAAGCTCCAATTTTCACAAAAAATAGATTGCTCATGAACATTTCAGAAAAGATGACCTCAGCCGATCAGAAAATGCCGTTTGTCAAAAAAATCTTGATTTTAGGATCGGGCGCCTTAAAAATAGGTGAAGCCGGTGAATTTGATTATTCCGGTTCACAAGCCTTAAAAGCATTGAAAGAAGAAGGCATTGAAACCATCCTCATTAATCCCAACATTGCCACCGTTCAAACGTCGGAAGGCGTGGCCGATAAAATTTATTTTCTACCCATCACGCCTTTCTTTGTAGAGAAGGTCATTCGCAAAGAACATCCTGACGGCTTACTTTTGGCTTTTGGAGGTCAGACAGCCCTCAATTGTGGCGTTGAACTTTTCAAAACAGGCGTTCTTGAAAAATACAACCTTCAAGTTCTGGGAACACCGGTGCAATCTATTATGGACACGGAAGATCGCGATCTTTTTGTGAAAAAGTTGGACGAAATTCAGGTAAAAACCATTAAGAGCATGGCGGTTCATTCCATTTCGGAAGCCGTGGATGCCGCAAAGGCGTTGGATTATCCGGTCATTGTGCGGGCTGCTTATGCGCTTGGCGGTTTAGGGAGCGGCTTTTGCAACAACGAAGCTGAACTGCGTGCTTTGGTTCAAAAAGGATTCAATTATTCACCTCAGTTGCTGATTGAAAAATCACTGAAAGGATGGAAAGAAGTTGAATACGAGGTAGTTCGTGATCGATTTGACAATTGCATCACGGTGTGCAACATGGAAAACTTCGATCCGTTAGGCATACATACAGGCGAAAGCATTGTTGTAGCGCCATCACAAACATTATCCAACAACGAATATCACAAATTGCGCGAAATTGCCATACGCATTGTCCGGCACATCGGCATTGTTGGTGAATGCAACGTGCAATATGCGCTCGATCCTGAATCGGAAGATTACAGAGTGATCGAAGTCAATGCCCGCTTAAGCCGCTCTTCGGCGTTGGCATCCAAGGCTACAGGTTATCCGCTGGCTTTCGTAGCGGCCAAATTGGCGCTTGGCTATGGACTGTTTGAGCTCAAAAATTCTGTAACAAAAACAACACCAGCTTTTTTTGAACCGGCATTGGATTACGTCGTTTGCAAAGTGCCACGTTGGGATTTGGCAAAATTTCACGGCGTCTCGAGAGAAATTGGGAGCAGCATGAAAAGCGTGGGCGAAGTGATGGCCATTGGCCGCACTTTTGAAGAAGCCCTGCAAAAAGGCTTACGAATGATTCAGCAAGGCATGCATGGATTCATTGGGAATCGACATCTGCAGGTGGACGATTTGGACAAAGCACTTTCGGAACCGACAGATCGACGCATTTTTTATCTGTCGCAAGCCATGCAAAGCGGATATTCAATCGAAAGAATTCATGAGTTGACAAAAATCGATCGATGGTTTTTACAAAAATTGCAACACATTGTCGCTTTATCGCACGAATTAGAAGAGGCCGGATCCTTTGAAAAAACTTCCAATGATTTGATGTTAAGTGCAAAACAGGCAGGATTCTCCGATTTTCAAATTGCCAGATTACTCTTTCATCCCAAAGATAACATGGCGCAACGAACCAATGAGGTTAGAATGGAACGTAAAAAACGAGGCATTACGCCCGTAGTCAAACAAATCGATACGTTGTCGGCAGAATATCCGGCCAAAACCAACTATTTGTATATCACCTACAACGGAACATCCAATGATGTACATTACTTAGGCGATCACCGTTCGGTTGTTGTTTTAGGATCAGGCGCTTATCGCATCGGAAGTTCAGTTGAATTTGACTGGTGCAGCGTCAATGCACTCAACACCATACGAAAAGAAGGGTTGCGCTCCGTCATGATCAACTACAATCCCGAGACGGTCTCCACCGATTACGACACTTGCGATCGGCTCTATTTTGACGAATTGACCTTTGAAAGAGTCATGGATATTTTGGAATTGGAAAATCCGATGGGAACCATTGTGTCTGTCGGCGGACAAATTCCGAACAACCTTGCCGTACGACTTGATCAAGCCGGCATTCGCCTGCTCGGAACTTCGGCCACATCGATTGACAATGCAGAAAACAGACACAAGTTTTCCAGCATGTTGGATGCTTTGAAAATTGATCAGCCGCGCTGGCAGGAACTAAGTTCACTGGACGATGTAAAAACTTTTGTTTCCAAAGTTGGATTTCCCGTACTCGTTCGGCCTTCGTACGTCCTTTCGGGAGCAGCCATGAATGTTTGTTCCAATGAGGAAGAGTTGGAAGAATTTCTCAAATTGGCCACCGAAGTCTCTCAAGAACATCCGGTAGTTATTTCCGAATTTATCGAATACGCCAAAGAAATAGAAATTGATGCCGTAGCCAACAAAGGAGACATTTTGGTGTATGCCATTTCGGAACACGTCGAATTTGCCGGTGTGCATTCAGGAGATGCCACCATTCAGTTTCCACCGCAGAAAATCTATGTGGAAACGGTGCGACGCATTAAGCACATTGCCCGACAAATTGCAAAATCACTTGAAATATCAGGCCCGTTCAACATTCAATTTTTGGCTAAAGACAATGACATCAAAGTGATTGAATGTAATTTACGTGCTTCTCGAAGTTTCCCCTTTGTATCCAAAATTTTAAAACTCAATTTCATTGATTTAGCCACGCAGGTAATGCTTGGCAAGAATCCCGAAAAGCCTCAAAAATCGGCATTTGATTTAGATTACGTCGGCATCAAGGCTTCTCAATTTTCGTTTACCCGTTTGCAAAAAGCCGATCCGGTTTTAGGCGTCGATATGGCTTCCACTGGCGAAGTGGGTTGCATTGGCCATCAGTTTGATGATGCCTTGCTCACCGCCATGTTATCTGTAGGTTATCGCATTCCGGAAAAGAACATCATGGTTTCGTCGGGCGCTACCAAATCGAAAGTAGAGCTTCTGGAAGCTTGCAGGTTGCTTGTTTCCAAAGGATATAAGCTGTATGCCACGCACGGCACGCATCATTTTCTGAAAGCACACGATGTGGAAAATACGGAAGTCAACTGGCCTGACGAAGAAGGTGATCACAACGTGATGCAAATGATTGCCGAGAAACAATTTGATCTGGTCATAAATATCCCCAAAAACTTAACCAAACGTGAACTCTCCAACGGCTATCTCATCCGTCGTGCAGCCATTGACTTCAATATTTCGTTGATCACCAATGCACGTTTGGCAAGTGCCTTTATCAAGGCCTTTTGCAAAATTGGCGTGGACGACATTGACATTCGTCATTGGGCTGAATATAAATAAAGATCATGTTTTTACCTCATGCACTCAATGGGAAAAATACTCATCCTGGTAGGAATATTCATCACAATTGTGGGCATTGTGTTATTATTTGCCGGAAACAAACTGAACTGGTTGGGACATCTGCCCGGCGACATTCGCATTGAATCGGAACATGTAAAATTCTATTTCCCTGTTACCACCATGATCCTCATCAGCATTTTGTTGTCGGCTATTTTGGCCATCATTCGAAGATGGTTTTAAACGAACAAAGGGACAATGATTGAACTCATCGCCCCTTTGTAAATCAGTTTTTTTTACAATTCTAAATCGCCATTGACGATTTCATTCCAAGGCAATCCCTGAAGGGTCAATTGTTCTAAAAACGGATCAGGATCAAACTCTTCGACATTGAAAACGCCCGGTTTTTTCCATTGCCCGTTCAAAAACATCATGGCTCCTATGGCAGCAGGCACGCCTGTAGTGTAACTTACAGCCTGAGTACCGGTTTCCTGAAAAGCTGCTTCGTGACTGCAATTGTTGTAAATGTAATAAGTTTTCTTTTTACCGTCTTTGATTCCGGCAATTCGACATCCAATGGAAGTCCATCCTTTGTAATTTTCGCCTAAATCGCCGGGATTTGGCAACACCGCTTTAAGAAATTGTATCGGGACAATCTTTTGTCCGTTGTAATCGACCTCATCAATCCGAGCCATGCCAATATTCTGAATAACACGTAAATGAGTCAAATATTCCTGCCCAAAAGTCATCCAAAATCGAGCACGTTTCAACGTCGGAAAATTTTTGACCAACGATTCCAACTCTTCATGATAAATAAGGTACGACTCTTTCTCGCCAATGTTGGGATAATGAAGCGGTTTGTGAATTTCGTGCGGTTCGGTTAAATGCCATGAGCCATTTTCCCAATATTTCCCTTTTTGAGTAACTTCACGAATGTTAATTTCAGGATTGAAATTGGTAGCAAAGGCTTTTCCGTGATCGCCGGCATTGCAGTCGACAATGTCAAGACTATGCATCTCGTCAAAATGATGTTTTGCCGCATAGGCAGTAAACACACTCGTTACACCGGGATCAAAACCACAGCCTAAAATAGCCGTCAAGCCAGCCTCTTTGAATCGTTCTTGATAAGCCCATTGCCAACTGTATTCAAATTTTGCCTCTTCTTTTGGTTCATAATTGGCAGTATCCAAATAGTTGACTCCGGCCTTTAAACAAGCATCCATGATGGACAAATCCTGATATGGCAAAGCCACATTGATCACGATATCAGGGCGAAAAGATTGAAACAAACGAACCAGCTCATCCACATTGTCGGCATCAACCTGAGCTGTTTGAATTTGAACTCCTGTTCGATGCTTCACGTCCGTTGCAATGGCATCACATTTGGATTTTGTACGGCTGGCCAACAAAATCTCATTAAACACGGCATGATTTTGTGCTACTTTATGAGTGACAACCGTCCCCACACCGCCTGCGCCAATGATAATTACTTTCCCCATTTTTCTAAATTTAATTAAAAAAAATAAACAAAAAGTTGGTTATGTTGATTTTGCAAGTTATTTGTTTTTAGGAACTTTAAGCGCTTCTGCAATTTTGGCTTCAATTTCGGCAGCCAATTCAGGATTGTCACGCAGAATATTTTTAGAGGCATCGCGCCCCTGACCAATCTTTGTATCTCCGTAACTGTACCATGAGCCACTTTTTTTGATGATGTTTTGTTCAACACCCAAATCGATGATTTCGCCTACGCGTGAAATGCCTTCGCCAAACATAATGTCAAATTCCGCTTTACGAAACGGAGGAGCCACTTTGTTTTTCACCACTTTAACCCTCGTTTGATTACCAATCACTTCCTCACCGTCTTTGATTTGACCGATGCGACGTATATCCAAACGGATCGAAGCATAAAATTTCAAAGCATTACCGCCGGTGGTTGTTTCAGGGCTTCCAAACATCACCCCGATCTTGTCGCGAAGCTGATTGATAAAGATGCAGCAAGTATTTGTTTTACTGATATTGGCTGTGAGTTTTCTCAAAGCCTGCGACATCAATCGCGCCTGCAATCCCATTTTTGAATCGCCCATATCACCTTCTAATTCAGCTTTTGGAGTCAAAGCAGCCACGGAATCGATCACAACCAAATCGACAGCCGATGAGCGAATCAATTGATCGGCCACTTCCAAGGCTTGCTCGCCGCTATCGGGCTGCGAAATCAATAAATTGTTCACATCGACTCCCAATTTTTCAGCATAAAAACGATCGAAGGCATGCTCGGCATCAATGATGGCTGCAATTCCTCCGGCTTTTTGCGCTTCAGCAATGGCATGAATGGCCAAAGTGGTTTTCCCTGACGATTCAGGACCAAAAATTTCAATGACCCGACCACGCGGAAATCCTCCGACTCCTAAAGCGGCATTCAAACCGATAGAGCCTGTTGAAATGACCGGAACATCCACCACCAGGTTGTCGCCCATTTTCATAATTGTTCCTTTACCGTGATCTTTATCGATTTTCTCCATGGCCAACTGCAAGGCTTTTAACTTTTCGGGGGTTGGTTGCTTTACTTCGTCTGACATAATCTTAAAATTTGCTTAAAAAATGATGTGTTAATGGAATGAATTCCTTTATAGCATCCGGCCATTTAAAAGATGGTACCGTTGCAATAAATTCATTGAGATGGTAAAGGTACGTTTTTTTTTCTAATATTTTGTATCACATCAAGCAGGAAAATGATGGAAAAATGTTTGTTTTGTTTAAAAGTATTTATATTTGCAAAAACTTTAAGTCATGTTGTTTTCTCCTGACATGTCTCCCGAAAAACGACGCTTCATTCATGCATTGATCGTGCCGTCCATTTCTTCTTTGATCATCGTTTTAGTTAGTGTGTCAGCATTTGATATGGGTTGGAATCTTGATCGTTTGGGCGTGTATCCGCGTACACTCAACGGGGCATGGGGCATCTTGTTTCATCCTTTCATTCATGAAAATTGGAGTCATTTGGTCAACAATGTTTCCACATTTTTCATTCTGTCCACTGCCCTGTACTATTTTTATCACAGCGTGGCCAATCGTGTTATATTGATAATCTGGTTATTGAGCGGCCTGTTTTTATGGATTATCGGACGTGAAAGTTATCATATTGGCGCAAGTGGAATCATTTACGGATTGGCGTTTTTCTTGTTTTGGAGTGGATTGATCGCCTCGTCGGTGGCTTTAACAGCCATTTCATTCATTGTTGTTTTTTGGTATGGCAACATGGTTTGGAATATGTTTCCACTGCCAACCAATGAAATGATCTCTTGGGAAGGACATCTTTCAGGGGCATTGGCAGGTACCATTGCGGCATTCACATTTCGAAGACAGTTATCTCGTTATCAGCAACATGACAATGCGTCTTTTGATGACGATGATCATGATGACGATGAACTGACTCAATTGGCCATGAAATACACATTGGAAGAAGATGAACAGACAGAAAACAACAACGAAAACAACACACAGGAAAAAGAAACAAGCACAACGGATAACCCCAATGCCCACAAATAAATAGTCTTGCCATATTCCAAGGTTTGTTCCATGCATAAAACGATCTTGAACCGAACCATAAAAACAGCTTATGCTCAAACGTATAACTATTTGGTGAGTTCCATACGACCTTATTGTTAAAATAAAAATAAACGTATGAAATCTGATTCTCAATGAAAGACTTTATTCATACGACACCTTTTTTCAGGCTCTTATTGGCTTTGATTGTTGGAATAGTCATTGCGTATGAAACGGCAGTGCCTTCATGGCTGTTTGTTTTACTGCCAGCATTAATCATCATCGGAATGATCATCGGTTGGCGACTGAGCAATTCATTTCGCTGGCGCTGGTCCTTTGGAGCAGCCGCACTAAGCATGGTGGTGATGATCGGACTTTGGCGAATGCATGCTTTTCAGCAGGAATTAACCTTTCCGGCTCAAGGCATGAAAGCCCTCTTTTTGGTCAAAATCACAGAACCACCGGTCGAGAAACCAAAAACATGGTTGTATCAAGTTGAAATTAAAAAAGCATTTGATCATGAAAAATCAATGCCGGTTCATCGAGCAGCATTTCTATATGTTCGCAAAGACACGTTAACGCCACCATTGGAAATGGATGATCAATTATTGGTTTACACCACTTTTTCGCCGGTTCGTTCCAATGGAAATCCAGAATCATTTGATTATTCGTCATTTTTGAAAAATCAAGGCATTGTAGCCAATGGCTTTGTTACAAAAGGACAATATCAAGTCATTCAAAAAAGTCATTCCTTCTCCATCTATAAAACTTCAGCACTCGCCAGGGCTTCGCTGCTCAACATTTTCAAAAAATATCACATTGATGGAGATGAATTTGCCGTTGTAGCTGCATTGATGCTGGGATATAATGATGCTCTGACACATGAACTTCGGGACAGCTACAGCATTTCAGGCACCATGCATGTGCTCTCGGTTTCAGGTTTGCATGTAGGGATTATTTACGCAGTATTGTTTTTTTTATTCAGCTTCACGGGAAAGTCAAGAAAAGCACTTGTAATTAAACAACTAGTTATCATTGTGTTACTTTGGGGATTTGCTTTTTTAACGGGACTTGCACCCGCTGTAACTCGCGCCACCATCATGTTTTCGCTCATGGCTTTAGGCATGACATTGGAACGAAAACCACGTATCGTCAATACTATTTTCTTTTCGGCTTTTATCATGCTTTTGTATCAACCGACCTATTTATTCAATGTCAGCTTTCAATTGAGTTATGTTGCTGTGCTGAGTATTGTCTATTTTGAGCCAAAATTCAACGCATTGATTGTAGTTCACAACAAAGCATTGAAATGGATTTGGACATTGCTTTGTGTTTCATTTGCGGCTCAATTGGGAACTTCGGCATTGGGCATTTTCTATTTTCATCGATTTGCCACCTATTTTTGGATCGGCAATCTGATTGTCGTTCCGGCTGCCGCCTGGATCATGTACACTGGAATTGCATTGCTTGTTTTTTCTCCATTCCCTATTGTTGCTCAATGGATTGCTTGGGTTTTAGAATGGATGTTGCGGATCATGAACGGCACCATAAAATGGATAGAACAAATCCCTTATGCCTCATTGAACGGTTGGATGGACACTTTTCAACTTATTGTTTCCTTAGTTTGTCTCATTACGCTGACCGCTTATTTTCAAACGCGACAATATCGTTGGCTTGTCATCAGTTTAAGCATGATATTAGCCATTACAACCGATTCCGTTTGGCGTGACTTTCAAAGCTCAAAAACCCGTGAAGCCATTGTTTTTGCGGATGCTGAAAATACCCACATCGATTTTATTGCTGGGAAACAACATGTTGCCATCACATCCGACAGCTCCAAACTGGCCGACTTGACCAAGACATTTTATCTGAAACATCACTTTTCGGCGCCACAATTGAAACACTCGGAATACATCACTTTCAAAGGAAAACATTTTTTGATTACCAACGACACGCTGTTTCCAAAAAAAACGTCGCATGGCGCCATGCTTAAAGTTGATTATTTGATTGTGGGAAACCATTCACGCTTAACGTTTGCGCAATGGCATCGTTTTATTCATCCGGATTATGTCATTGTGGATCAGACTATTTCTCCGTGGTACAGTCGTAACATACAGCAAAGTTGTGATTCAGCAGGCATTCCGTGTGTTGACATCAAACTGCACGGTGCTTATCACATTCGTTTGTAATCAATCATCAATGCGATTCAACAATTGTTGTTCAGCCTGAAGCCATTTTTCAAAATGAAAAGAAGCAATCAATTCATTTTTCAAATCTCGAATCGAATCATTGCACAAATTTCCAATGCTCCCTTCGTGAGTGTGATGCAATGCTTTATGAGGATGAAACGCCCCTGAAGCAACCTCGTCGCCAACTTTTTTGTATGCTTCTCTGAAGGGCATTCCTTTCAGCACCAATTCATTGACATTTTCAACACTAAAAATAAAATCATAACGAGGATCATCGAGAATGGCTTCATTGAGCTTCATTTGAGGAAGAATCGCTGTAGTCATTTTAAGGCAATCGTCCAAAAGATCAAAGGCAGGAAAAAAACACTCCTTGGTAATTTGCAAATCACGAAAATATCCTGAAGGTAAATTATTGATAATCATGCTTATTTGTGTTGGGATAGCTTGAATCAAATTGCTTTTAGCCCGAATCAGTTCAAACACATCAGGATTTTTTTTGTGAGGCATGATGCTCGAACCTGTTGTGAAAGGGTCCGGCAACTGAATAAAACCAAAATTCTGACTCGAATAAAGACAGGCATCATAAGCAAGCTTCGAAAGGGTTGCGGCAACCGAAGCCATTGCGGTTGTCACCCCTTTTTCCATTTTACCTCGCACCATTTGAGCATAAACTACATTGTAATTCATTGAATCAAAACCCAACAAATCTGTTGTCAATTGTCGATTCAACGGGAAAGAAGAACCATAACCGGCTGCTGATCCCAACGGATTTCGATTCACCGTACGATAAGCAGCGAGCAACCATTGCAAATCATCGGTTAAACTTTCGGCATATGCGCCAAACCACAAACCAAACGATGACGGCATGGCAATTTGCAAATGCGTATATCCCGGCATCAACACCTCTTTGTATCGTTCGCTAAGCGAAAGCAACGTATCAATGAGTTGATTCATCAACTCAACCGTTTTTTTGATTCGAAACCTTGCAAACAATTTCAAATCCAACAACACCTGATCGTTACGGGAACGTCCGCTGTGAATCTTTTTACCGATGTCGCCCAACCAACGGGTGAGCATCAGTTCGACTTGAGAATGAACATCTTCCACCTCAGGCTCAATCACAAAACCCTCCTTTTCGATTTGAACATAAAGTTTTTTTAATGACTTGAGCAATAGATCCAGTTCGTTTTTTCCCAACAAACCCACCTGTTCAAGCATGATGCAATGCGCCATGGAACCTAACACATCAAAAGGAGCCAACTGAATATCAACCAATTGATCTTTACCAATCGTAAAACGTTCAATTTCCCGATCGGTCACAACGCCTTTATCCCATAATTTTTTTGCCATACGATCACGAAATAAGAGGAGAATAGTGAATGGAGGCCAACGCCTCAGCAAATTGATTTACAAATTGTTGAATCTTGGCGTTAAACATTAACTTAACCATTTGAGGAATGTCAGCATGAACTTCCACTTGCAACTGAGTGAATTTTCCGCCTTCCAACGGTTGCAAATGAATCATTAAATGAAAGTCAATTGGAGAACTTTCCGAATTAAACCGGATGGACGATGAAGGAATTTTTTCCTGAATAAATAAATCGATCCGACCAATGGTGGGCAGGTTGATCAGGCAACGATTTTCCTCAAATTCGACATCCTGAATGGCATTTTCCGGAATCAAGTGTCTGGAACGCTCCAAATTACGCAGATCGGAAAGGGTTTGAAAAACAAGTTCCGGACTGGCACCAATGTGTTGAATGTTGCTTTTGTATAGAGTCATCTCATTTGTTAAAAAATTGTTTTTGAAAATCACATGGAACTCGTCCGGTATGCAACGAAACGCGTTTCATACATTCATTTTAGGAGAAGCCGGTTGCCATTTCGAGGGATTGTGACGCCACTCCTGCAAAGTTTTAATTTCCTCTTCGTTGATGTAATTGGTTTCCAATGCCACGCTTAAAATGGCTTCATAATTGCTTAAAGTGAAGCATTCCACATGAGCTTCCTGCATCTGTTTTTGTGCAACGGGAAATCCATACGAAAAAATAGCCAACATCCCAATCACTTCACTTCCGTCGTTGCGGATGGCTTCCACCGCTTTTAAACTGCTCGATCCGGTCGATATTAAATCCTCAATAACCAACACTTTACTGCGTGGAGGCAAATCGCCTTCAATCAAATTCTCAAGTCCATGATCTTTAGGTTTTGATCGCACGTAAATAAAAGGCAATCCCAATTCTTCAGCCACCATTGCTCCCTGAGCAATGGCACCCGTTGCAACGCCTGCAATGACGGTTGCAGCATCAAACCGTTCACGGACGATACGTGACAATTCAATCTTAATAAAATTTCGAATATCAGGATATGAAAGCGTTTTTCGATTGTCACAATAAATAGGAGATTTCCATCCCGAAGCCCAAACAAAAGGATTATTAGGCTGCAGTTTGATCGCCTTAACCTTCAATAATTTTTCGGCGACAAGATATTCCAACGTATTCTTTCTATCATCATTCATGTCAGGTCTTGTGTTTTATACGATGAATATGTACGATTTAATTTCTTTTGCAAAGATAACCATTTCAACTCCTTATTCTTGTTTTCATTCTTAAAAAAAACTTGTTTTTTCATCTGTCTGCCGGTTACAAATCAGAGAATGAAGCCGTATTGGCGTTTTAATCACTATTTTTGCAGATTAAACCCTGCAAGATTTTTTATGCGTTCATACATACTGCAAACCACTGAAGATGGATCAAATACGCTGTTTCTTCCCGAGTTGAATGAACATTTTCATTCCACACACGGAGCGATTCAAGAGTCAAATCACGTCTTTTTACAGGCTGGATTGCATGCCTTATCTTTGGATGAATGGCATGTGTTCGAAGTTGGATTCGGCACCGGTTTGAATGCGTTATTGACAGCTTTTGAAGCAACAAAAGCACAAAAACGTTGTTTTTACACAACCATCGAACTCTTTCCACTCACACCAGCCGAAACAGATCAACTCAACTATGCTGTCTGCCTTTCGGACACCTCATTGATATTCAATAAAATTCATCAAGCCTCATGGGATCAGGCAGTTGACATCACTCCATATTTTCAGTTACACAAAATTCATGCCGACTTCACCCGATTTAACTTACCGACCAACGCTTTTTCGCTCATCTATTTTGACGCATTTGCGCCCGACAAGCAAAGTGAAATGTGGAGCAAAGACCTTTTCACGAATCTTTATGACAGCCTAAAACCAAACGGGGTCCTTGTGACTTACAGTGCAAAAGGAAGCATTCGCAGAATGATGCAGGATATTGGATTTGCAGTTGAACGATTGCCGGGGCCACCGGGAAAACATGAAATGTTGCGCGGACGAAAAACAATCGGGTTACGATGAGTAGCCATCAGAACATCGAATCAAACAGATTTCGGCATGAATTTAGGCCACGTAAAAACCAAATAACACGATCTATAATAAGAGTTTATGTTCAAGAGAAGGATCTTTTGGAAAGTTCCATCCATTCTCAATGTTAAAAATATAAACATCACGTATGCAAAAACCCATTTCTTTCAAAAATATCGAAGCATCTCAAATTGAAGTTTATGGAGCACGCGTCCATAATCTTAAAAACATTGACCTCACGATACCGCGCAATCAGCTTGTGGTCGTCACGGGATTAAGCGGAAGCGGCAAATCGTCATTGGCATTTGACACCCTTTTTGCCGAAGGACAACGGCGTTACATAGAAACATTTTCAGCCTATGCACGCAATTTTCTCGGCAATCTGGAACGTCCCGACGTTGACATCATCAAAGGATTAAGCCCCGTTATTGCCATTGAACAAAAAACAACCAACAAAAATCCAAGATCCACCGTAGGAACCATTACTGAAATATATGATTTTCTGCGATTATTGTTTGCCCGAATTGGAGAACCTTATTCGTACCTGACGGGTGAAAAAATGGTCAAATTTACGGACGAAGAGATTTTGAACCGAATCCTGCTCGATTATCAAAACAAAAAAATTTACTTATTGGCGCCTTTGGTTCAAAACAGAAAAGGACACTACAAAGAACTGTTTGAACAACTTCGAAAAAAAGGATACTTACATGTTCGCATTGATGGAGAAATCAAAGAATTAATTCCTTCGATGCGACTTGATCGCTATAAAAATCACAACATTGAATTAGTCATTGACAAACTCATAGTCAATCCCGAAGATCAGCATCGGCTGAAAAGTTCCATCGACATTGGGATGCATCAGGGCAACAACACCATCATGCTTTGGGATTACACAGCCAATTCCATTCGGCATTTCAGCAAACAATTTATGTGTCCCACATCCGGTATCTCATACAGCGATCCTTCTCCAAATCATTTTTCTTTCAATTCTCCGCAAGGAGCTTGCCCCGTATGCAAAGGCATCGGATTCATCAATCAAATCGACATTGACAAAATCATCCCCGACCGATCGCTAAGCATTGCGCAAGGCGGCATTGTACCTCTGGGAAAACACAAAAACTCATTGATTTTCTGGCAAATTGATGCCATTGGCGAAAAATACGGATTCAATGAAAAAACGCCCATTTCAGACATTCCCGACGAAGCGTTGGACGAAATATTGAATGGCAGCAGCGAACCGCTGAACATCAAGAACAATGTGTTGGGCAATTCAAATTATTTTGCTTCTTTCGAAGGCGTGATCAAATACATTGAATTACAACAAGACAGCGATGCGTCGCCTACCGAACAAAAGTGGGCCTCGCAATTTGTCAAAACAACCGTTTGTCCCGAATGTCACGGAAGTCGATTGAACATTGAAGCACGACACTATAAAGTAGGCGATAAAACAATAACCGAGTTATCAGAAATGGACATCTCCGATTTGTACCAATGGGTATTGACCGTAAATGACATGCTCAATGACAAACAAAAAATCATCTCTTTCGAAATTTTCAAAGAGATACGAACCCGCCTACAATTTCTCAAGGACGTCGGGTTGGGTTATCTGTCCCTCAATCGCAGTTCAATGTCTCTATCAGGAGGTGAAAGTCAGCGTATTCGACTGGCTACCCAAATCGGATCGCAACTCGTGAATGTGTTGTACATCCTTGACGAACCCAGTATCGGACTACATCATCGGGATAACGAACGACTGATTCGATCTCTGCAACAGTTAAGGGACAACGGCAATTCCGTCATTGTGGTGGAACATGATCGGGACATGATGTTGGCAGCCGATTACATCATTGATTTAGGCCCCTTTGCCGGAAGATTGGGAGGAAATGTGCTTTTTGCCGGAACGCCGACCGAAATGCAAAAACAATCCACACTGACCGTCGATTATTTGACGGGAAAAAGAAAAATAACCTTTGCTCCCAACAGACGTATCGGTAACGGACTTTTTCTCGAACTCAAGGGAGCCAAAGGGAACAACTTAAAGAACATTGACGTCAAAATTCCTTTGGGACTATTGCTTTGTGTCACGGGCGTTTCGGGCAGCGGAAAATCTTCTCTGATCAAAGATACGCTCTATCCCATTCTAAGTCAACATCTTTATCATTCATTGCAAGATCCGCTTCCGTTCGATTCGATTCAAGGCGTTGAACACATCGACAAAGTGATTGAAGTAGATCAAACCCCTATCGGACGAACACCTCGATCCAATCCGGCTACATACACCGGCGTTTTTTCCGACATCCGTACGTTATTTGTCTCACTTCCCGAAGCAAAAATTAGAGGATACAAGCCAGGACGGTTTTCGTTCAATGTTCCCGGCGGTCGATGTGAAGTGTGCAAGGGCAATGGATACAAAACAATTGAAATGAATTTTCTTCCTGACGTCTTGGTTCAGTGTGAAGCTTGTCAAGGGAAACGATATAATCGAGAAACACTCGAAGTCCGATTTAAGGGAAAATCCATTGCTGATGTGCTGAACTTAACCATTGACCAAGCCATTGAATTTTTTGATGCTTTTCCTTCCATTTTGCAAAAATTAAAAGTGCTTCAGGATGTCGGACTTGGATACATTCAACTCGGACAACCATCGTCCACACTCTCAGGCGGTGAAAGTCAACGCATTAAATTAGCTACCGAATTATCCAAAAAAGATACCGGAAAAACCCTCTACCTGCTCGATGAACCAACCACTGGATTGCATTTTGAAGACATTAAAGTATTGCTAAACGTTCTAAATCGATTGGTCGATAAAGGGAACAGCATCATTGTCATTGAACACAACCCGGACATCATCAAATCAGCCGATTACATCATTGACATGGGACCTGAAGGAGGCAAAGAAGGAGGATTCGTCCTGTCTGTTGGTACGCCGGAAGAAATTGTGGCTCAACATGTTGGAGCTACCGCAGCATTTTTATCCAAAGAACTGCAATCATAACTTGTAACTCAAACATTAATACGCATCTTTTAGTCTAAGCCGATAACTGTTTTGTACTTGCTCGCTGAATGTCAAACAGGATAAAACATTGTATTCTTCCTTCCAAAAAACAATGACTTCAAAGACAATTTCTAACATTAAATCGAAGCCAAGATAAAAATATGGCATTTTCGGCTAATTAAACACCCCAAAAACCTATTGTTCAACGCTTGAAATGTTAATTCATCGGGTTGTTTTTAACACAATTCGCCGCATTTAACATTAAGCACCGTTAAAACGTTAATTCAACTCCCACTAAAATAGAGATGTTAATTTTAGATCCGTTAAATCTTGTTAAGTAAAAATCAAACGTGAAAATTGACATTATTTTTGTTGATGAAAATAAATAACGAACAAATCAAGCAGAATTAAGGACGGAAATTTATGAAAAAAACGATTATTTGGGTGTTATTAGCAATTATGAGCCTAACTTTTATAGGCATTGCCGTCATCCAATTTCGTTATATTTCACAAATGTCACAATTGATGGAACGTCAATTTGACATGAATGTTCAACGAAGCTTGTATCAAGTAGCTCGCGATTTGGAAGAAGCTGAAGCAACAAAATATCTCAAGCAGGAAATGGGATCCGTTGGATTAGCCAGTGTCATGAAATCACCGTTGGCAGCCTTAACAGATTCCATTCAAACCGTACAAGACACATTGGATACTGTTTCAATGCAATCGCAACCAAAAGTATCCATTTCAGGCACCAACGGTCAATCTTCCATTCAAGCTACTTCGCAAATGTATCAAAATCGATTTGCCAACGCCTTTCTTCATGCAAAAAAAGTGGTTGACATCATTGCGTGGCGATGGATGCGAGATGCGATCAACCAGGAAATTACACAACGAATAAACATGGATCAACTATCGGCCATGATTCAGGAAGAATTTATGAACAACTCAGTATCACTTCCATATTATTATAAAATTAGCGATCGCAAAGGCAAGATTATCTTTGTAAGTTCCGATAGTTTGGCTACACTCTATGGCGATGTCCATTTAAAAGGATACACTCAACGCCTTTTCCCAAACGATCCGGCCAACGCTCACGAAGCCTTCCTGACAATCTATTTCCCAACAAAGAAAAGCATGTTGCTCAACTCAATGTCGCTCCTTCTTCCATGGGCTATCCTTACCATAATTTTACTCATCTCCTGCATTTTATCCATTCTGTTAATATTCCGTCAACGTCGTCTGAACGAAATCAAAAATGACTTCGTGAGCAACATGACGCATGAATTAAAAACACCGGTTTCGACTATCTCGCTGGCAGCTCAAATGTTGGGCGATCCATCGGTATCAAAAACTCCGGATACATTGAAATACTACACCCGCGTCATTGTGGACGAAACAAAAAGGCTGAGTTTCCACATCGAAAAAGTATTGCAAATGTCAACATTTGAACGCGGGAACGGCAATCTAAAATTGACCGAAACGGACGTAAACGAACTGCTAAACATGATTTTAGATAATTTCTGGATTAAAGTACAAGCCAAGCACGGACAATTAAGAAAAGAAATTACAGCCACAGATCCGTTTGTTCTTGTAGATGAAACACACTTTACCAATGTTTTATACAATTTGATGGACAATGCGGTCAAATATACACCGTCCAATTTAGTGCTGACCGTTAAAACATGGAACGAAAAAGGAAATTTATGTATTTCCATTCAAGACAACGGAGTAGGCATAAAAAAAGAATATCAAAAACGGATTTTTGATAAATTTTTCAGAGTCCCAACGGGTAACGTTCACAATGTGAAGGGATTCGGTTTAGGACTGGCATACGTTAAGCAAATTGTGGATGCACATCACGGAACCATCAAGGTTGAAAGCGAACTGAACATAGGAACTAAGTTTATTATCACATTACCAACTCTAAAAAACAATTAATCATGGAAGAAAAAACGAAAATTCTGTTATGCGAAGATGATGAAAATCTTAGCATGTTGCTACGGGAATACTTACAAGCAAAAGGGTATCACACTGATTTGGCCCCTGACGGAGAAGCCGGGTACAAAGCTTTTACAAAGGAAAAATATGATATCTGTGTGTTGGATGTCATGATGCCAAAAAAAGACGGAATCGAATTGGCCAAAGATATCAGAAATCTACAATCGGATTGTCCAATCATCTTCTTAACGGCCAAAACCATGAAAGAAGACATTCTCGAAGGATTCAAAGCCGGTGCAGATGATTACATCTCGAAGCCTTTCAGTATGGAAGAATTGATTTTCCGTATCGAAGCCATCATGCGCAGAACCAAAGGAAAGAAAGTGAAAGAAAAAGATACTTACTATTTAGGTAAATATACTTTTGATACCCAACGTCAAATCTTATCCATTGGCGACACTCAAATTAAACTGACCACCAAAGAAACCGAATTGTTGACGCTGCTTGCCTCCAACATCAATGAAATGGTGGAACGTAATTTTGCTTTGCGCACCATTTGGATCGACGACAACTACTTTAATGCCCGCAGCATGGATGTTTACATCACCAAACTCAGAAAATTGCTCAAAGATGATCCTGATGTAGGCATCATCAACATTCACGGCAAAGGCTACAAACTGATTGCTCCAAAAGCAGAAGAATAAACCGTGCGCCATTCCGCTCAAAAAAAGCTGTCTTGCAAGAGACGGCTTTTTTTATTCAAAAAGGATGGAATCATACTCTTCCAATTTCACAAGAAAGTTACGTATCTTTGAAGGCTTCAATCAATTGAATCATAAACTTTTTAATGTTTTACGCAAACCGCACCATTTATCAATTCATCTCATGAGAAGTTCATTCATCATTACAGCCATCTTGTTTCTTTTCATTTTATTGCCTGATCTCATCATTTTATGGGAATTGAAGAAACGAAATCAAAGAAAATGGGTACTCCTTTTGCACAAAAGCATTTCTCTATTTTTCATAATCGGAATCTTGCTTATGTTTCTGTTTGTTCGATCATCGCACGACGAAGAAGAAATACAACTGTTTATGTGGTTCAATTGGCTGTTGATGCTCATCTATCTACCCAAACTCATTTTTTCAATTTTAATTCTAATCCATCGACTAGCCGTTAAAATCATCCCTTCGGTTCACTCACTGTTCATTTACATCGGCTTATTTTTGGCTTCAGCCATGTTTATGGCTTTCATATATGGAGCTGTCAGAGGACGATTGGAACTCACAACCGATCGAGTTACCATCAATATACCCAAACTTCCTTCTACCTTTAACGGATTTAAGATCGTGCAAATTTCTGATTTACATATCGGAAATCTGGGCAATGAACCTCGTTTCTGGCAACGCATCGTGGATAGCATCAACACCCAAAAACCTGATCTTATTGTAATGACCGGCGACATGATGAATAATTTTGCCAACGAAATCACGCCCGAAGACATTGCCCTGTTCAGCACATTGCATGCACGATACGGAAAAATATCCATCCTGGGCAATCACGATTATGGCGACTATACCCAATGGCCATCCAGAGCCGCCAAAAAAGCAAATCTGGATAGTTTGGAACAACGTGAACGCCAAATGGGATTTCGTTTGCTTTTGGATGAACATCTTTTCATTGTAAAAAACCACGACAGCATTGCCATTGCCGGAGTGCAAAACTGGAGTAAACCGCCGTTTCATTGCTACGGCAACCTACCAAAAGCCATGCGAGGAATCGAAACATTTCCATTGGTTGTTTTACTGACGCATGATCCAAACCATTGGATGGCACAAGCGATAGATTATCCCACCATTTATTTAACATTGTCAGGTCACACCCATGCCATGCAATTCGGAATCAATCGATTTGGTATTCACTGGTCGCCGGCCGAATGGATGTTTAAACAATGGGACGGCCTCTACTCATATCAAAATAAGTATCTGTACGTCAACAGAGGACTTGGATACATCGGCATTCCAATACGCATCGGCATGCCACCTGAAATTTCCGTCATCACACTCACAAAATGAATTCTTTTGACAAACCATTAGTGGAATCGTTGCTTTCATGATGTAAATGAGGGATGAATTCATTTGGCACTCTTCATTTTATGTAGTATCTTTGTCAAAGAAATCGTAGAGACGCTACCAAGATGATAAATAGGATTTTAATCCGTATAAAGATTGTGCAACTCGTGTTTGCATTCTACAAGAGTGGAGAAAAAGAATACAAAGTTGCTGAAAAAGAGTTGTTTTACAGTTTTGAAAAAACGTATGAATTGTATTTTTACCTGTTATTGCTTGCAGTGGAAATCACCCGCTATGCTCAACAGAAAATTGATAATGCACTTCACAAATTTCGGCCAACCAACGAAGAGTTAGAACCCAATCGACTTTTTGCCAACAATTTATTTATTAATCAATTAGAAAAAAACGAGCAATTTCTTCGGTTTGTAAAAGAGAAAAATATATCGTGGGCCAATCATCAGGAAGTCATTAAATCGCTATATGAAACCATGATCAAATCACCGATTTATGATGATTACATGCGACACAGTCAAAACAATTACCAAGCCGACAAAGAGTTGTGGCGACAATTTTTCAGACATGAAATATTAGAAAATGAATTACTGGAGTCCACTTTGGAAGAACAAAATATTTATTGGTGTACGGAAATCGACTTTGTCATCAGTTTTATTTTGAAAACCATCAAACGTTTTGAGGCTTCAAAAGAACAGTTTCAACCCTTGATGCCCATGTTCAATCATCAGGATGACCAGGAATTTGCGCGACAGCTCTTTTCGGATACCATCAACAAAGCGGATCAGAACCGCCAACTGATTGATGAATTTACCAAAAACTGGGAATTAGATCGAATTGCATTTATGGACGTCGTCATCATGATGGTAGCGTTGGCTGAACTGGAAAGTTTTCCAACCATTCCAATCAACGTCACATTAAACGAATACATCGAAATAGCCAAACAATACAGTACCGAAAAAAGCGCTACATTTGTCAACGGAGTATTGGATAAAATAGTTGAACACTTCAGAGAAAAAGGCGCATTATTAAAAGTCGGATAACATCAGAACGTTTTTTGCTCACATAACATCCTTAATCCATTAATTTGTTTATTTATGAATCAATTAGCTCTCATTCTTCAAGCACCGGCAGCCGGAAATCCCGGAGGTATGGGTAATTTCTCGAGCATTATCATGATTGTATTGCTCTTTGTGGTATTTTATTTTTTCATGATTCGACCTCAATCAAAACGTCAAAAGGAAATCAAGAACTTTCGTGCTTCCTTAAAAGTTGGCGACAAAGTAATCACTTCAGGCGGCATTTACGGTCGTATTAAAGAAATAAACGATGATTCCGTGCTGCTTGAAATTGATGAAAACGTGCGTGTTCGTGTCGATAAGAATTCGATTTTTGGGACTGCTTCCGACACTCAAAACACCAAATAAATCTATTAGTTATGACTGCTAACACGGTTAGAAAGCAGATCATACGCTGGAGCAAAAAAGCAAAGGCCTCTTTCAATGCAAAAGAAGTATTTGTTTTTTTGCTTTTTTACCTCTTAGCCACCCTGATGTGGTTCCTTTACAAAACAAGCCAGTTTCAGGAAGTAAATCTTGAAATTCCGGTCGTTTTCACGGGAATTCCTTCCAACATTCAAATTGACAATAAAATACCGGATCATCTTACCGTCACTTTTAAGGACAAGGGATCTGCACTGCTCTCTTATCTGTTTCATCAAAAGCTGGATCCACTTCACATCAATTTGTCAAAACAATTTGACACCAACCGCCATGTCGTCATTTTGACGAATGCGTTTGAAAAAAAAATTCGTGCTCAATTGCGGTCATCGGTGGGCATGATTGTACTTTCGCCCGATTCGATCATCATTGAATTTACCAAATTGTACGTCAAACAACTCCCGGTTGTTTTTACCGGATCCATCGAACCGGCACAACAATACATGCTGTCCGATTCCATTCAATTATTTCCAAATAAAATTGCAGTCTTTGGGCAAAGAACAACGCTGGACACCATGCGTGCCATCTACACACAACCGATACGGCTGATCAATGTTCGCGACACAATGAACATAACGTGCCAACTTAACGTGCCAAAAAGTGTGCGGGTTGATATCCCCGTCATCAAGGTGAAAGCCAATGTAGAACCATTTACCGAAAAAAAATTTGAAGTCCCCATTGAAGCCATGAACATGCCCAAAAATTTAACTTTACGTACTTTCCCTTCTTCCGTAACTATTGTTTGTCTGGTGGGCATATCACATTTCAACGAAATAAACAAAGAGGACTATCATGCCATTATTGATTATAAAACACTTAATCCTCAACAAGATAAAAAAGCAACCGTGCAAATCATCGGACCAACATTAAAGATCCCGCATTGTCAGGTTGTTCCCGAAACAGTGGATTATCTTTTAGAATCAAACAATTCAAAATGATAAAAATTGGATTAACAGGCGGAATGGGGAGCGGAAAATCTACCGTAGCAGCCTATATTGAAATGATTGGGTATCCGGTTTATTACTCAGATGCTCAAGCAAAAAAACTGATGACATTCAATGCGGATCTCATCAAACAAATTAAAGCTACCTTTGGCCCTTCCATTTTCAGTTTCGGCACATTAGACCGTAAAATGTTGGCAAACATCGTTTTTACATCAGCCGACAAACTAAAACGTTTGAATGAGATTGTGCATCCTTTTGTGAAAGCCGATTTCATCCAATGGATGCAACAACAAAAAAGCAAAGCTGTTTTTTTGGAATCCGCCATCTTATTCGAAAGTAATTTTTATTTACTGATGGACAAAACCATCGTAATCACGGCTCCGATTGAAGAACGAATTCAACGCATTGAACAACGCGATCATCTAAAACAGGAAGAAATTTTAAATCGATTGCAGTATCAACTACCTGAAAAACAATTGTTAAAACTGGCTGATTTTCATATTGCTAATGATCATGCACACGCAGTCATTCCCCAAGTCAACAAAATCATGCAGACTGTTTTACCTATCTGATCGAAATTAAGTTGAGAGTTCACTTTTTTCTGAAACGAGCCATAAAAAATCTTGTGCTCAAAAAAATGACTATTAACGAGTTCCACTAAATCCTTAGTGTTAAAAATCAACACAGACGTATGAATCAATACACTTATTTGTTATTCGACTTAGACGACACCTTATGGAACTTTAAGGAAAACTCCAAGGAAGCTCTTCAAAACATTTTTGACGATTATCAACTTCAGCGATATTATCCCACTTTTGAAGATTATTTCAGCAATTTTGAAGAACATAACAAAGCATTGTGGAACCTTTATGGACGACAACAAATCACGAAAGAGTTTTTGAGTGTTGAACGATTTTTAGCTCCATTGCGACCTTTTGGCATTCTCAATGCTTCATTGGCTTCGGAAATGGGATCAGCTTACTTGGATCGATGCGCAGAAAAAACGTTGGTCATGCCACATGCTTTTGAAACACTCCGTTACCTGAGCAAAAAATATCAATTGGCCATCATCTCTAACGGTTTTGAAGAAGTACAATATCGAAAAATTGAACGTTCTGGATTGACCGATTTTTTTTCAAACATCTTTTTGTCGGAGAAAATCGGATGCCACAAACCGGATCCTGAATTTTTCAACCGTGTCTTGACCAATTTGTCGGCTTCTCCCAATGAATGTCTGGTCATAGGCGACAATTTTCAAACCGACATCGTCGGCGCAATGAAAGCAGGCATTGATCAGGTTTTCTACAATCCTGAACATCTTGACGAAAGAACGGATTTTCCCGAAATGCCAACGTACACCATTGATGACTTAGCCTTGCTGATGAACATATTATAAAATCATAGAACAATGAATTCACACGGCATTAATTTAATGAGTCTTTTGCCCTTACGCAAAGATGCTTCTGAGGAAAGTGAACAATTGACGCAACTGCTTTTTGGAGAGTATTTTGAAGTCACGGAACAGACAGAAAAATGGGCTATGATCAAAAACACTCGAGATGGAGAAACAGGATGGATTGACCTGAAAATGATGACCCCCATATCAAAAGATCTTTTTCAACAATTATGTGAGACCACGCACCCGATCACAAAAACGCCATTAAGTTATGCCATCAATGACAAAGGAGAAAACATTCCTTTACCCGGAGGCTCCATTTTGCCGTTTTACAATCATGATGAAGCATCATTTACTATATCAGGCAGAAAATTTCATCTCCCGATAAAACCCTTGACCACATCATCAAAGCATAGTGATTTCGTCGAATATGCCATGCAGTTTTTACATTCACCTTATTTGTGGGGTGGCAAAAGCCTCATGGGAATGGATTGTTCGGGATTGGTTCAGGTAGCAGCATCCATGTGCGGCATTTTACTGCCTCGTAACGCCCGACAGCAAGTCAACACAGGCGAACCCATTGATTTTTTAACAGAAGCTCAACAAGGTGATCTGGTTTTCTTTGATCATGACGACGGAAAAATAAGTCATGTTGGGATTTTGGTCAACAATCAAGCAGTACTGCACGCATCGGGAGAAGTTCACATTGCCCCCATTGATCATCACGGGATACGATCTGTATTCACAGGTCACTATTCACATTCGCTCCGTGCCATTCGTCGTATCAAGTAATGTTTATGCCCTCTTGGGATGGGCTCAATCGATAAAAACAGATGGAGGATAGGTCACACGAATCAAATAAAGACCACTGGGATTGACGGAAGAGCCGGCTTTACGACGATCTTTTGCCTCAATGACTGCCCTGAAATCATCCGTAGTCAACATGCCACGTCCCACTAAAAGCAACGTTCCCACAATGGAGCGTACCATGTTGCGCAAAAACCGGTTAGCTGTAATGGTAAATACCCAAAATTCATTGCGCTGTTCCCAATGAGCATCCATAACTTGACAATCATTGGTTTTCACATCGGTATGTAATTTGCTAAAACTGGTAAAATCCGAATATTCGTTTAAAACTGTTGCAGCCTGATTCATGGCATGGAAGTCCAACGGAAAATAAAAAGCAGCTGCCAATTGCGACACAAAAGGATTCTTGTGTGTAACAATCCAATATTCATATGTTCGGCTCACCGCATCAAATCGGGCATGCGCATCCGAACGAACTTTTTGAATGCGATTCACCGAAATGGTAGAAGGTAATATTCCGTTTAGTTGAAGCATCAACTTTGCTTCATTGTCAATCATCGGCAAATCAGCATGAGCCACCATTTCTTTAGCATGCACGCCGGCATCAGTTCTTCCGGCACCAATGACGCAAACGGGTTTCCTGTAAAGCGTTTTTAGTGCCTGTTCCATTTCAGATTGCACCGAGTTGCCGTTAGGTTGACTTTGCCAACCGTGAAAAGCAGTGCCGTTGTAGGAAATCCAAAAAAAATAACGTTGTTCCATCATTCAACATCTTTGACTGAATCGGGAACCAACAATTCCTGCCCAATATTAAGTTCATCTTTAGGTAAGTCATTCAACGCTTTCAACGCCTTTGCAGAAGTATGAAACGCTTTGGCCACCGATGACAAAGTATCTCCTGCTTTCACAACATATTTTTTGGTAGCGGATTGATTGTTTTTACTCTCCGATGAAGGTTTCAACTGCAAAACCTGATTTTCTTTCAACTTTTCATTGGGTTTCAAGTGGTTGTAAAATCTCAAAGACTCAACGGACAAATGATGTTGATTGGCAATGGAGTACACGGTCTCTTCTTTTTTTACCACATGTTGATTGTCATATTCATCCTTAGAATTAGCTGATTCTTTTAACTCTGAAGATGATGAAAGCTCATTGTGTTCATCTTTTTTAGCGGAATGAATTGGTTTCGAAACCACCACAAACGCTTTTTTTGTTACTTGAATCAACAATTCTTTACCAACAACCGGATTTTTTTGGCGTCTCGGTATGCCGTTCCATCCTTTTATTTCATTGATAGTGACATGATACAGTTCTGCAATGGACTCAAACGTTTCACCGGGACGAACAACATGTTTTTCAACGGCATCATAAGTAGTCGTTAAAGTGTCCAATTTTACATCACCAGTTGTATGCTCAGGATGTTCCTTTAGTTGCAATATGAAATGATGAGGCGATGCCACAGAGTCTTTAGCACCATTCAAATTACCTTTAGATTCAACTTGCGATGGCGTTGAAGAAGAAGTATTGTTGACAGGTGTTTCATTGGTGAGATCATTTTGATGCGTGGATGGCTTGGACAATCCTTGCTTCGATGTTGAAACCACCTTCACTTTTTTAGTGGAGATGCCCACCACAATGGTTTCGCCGGGTTGAAGCGTCGATCGTTTCATACGATTCAACCGTTTCAAGGCCGGAACGGTAGTGTGATATTGATGCGCAATGGTATAAAGCGACTCACCGGAACGAACCCGATGCGTTTTTTTTACCGTTTCCGTTCGAACTACGGATTCTTCACCTGCTGTCGATCTATTTTGAAGAGCTTCTTCGGGTTGAAGTTCATCCGTGCCTTTGTGGTGTTGAACTTGCTTGCGTTCTGTTGAAACCGAATATTCCACGGTTTTTCGGATGATTAATTTTTGTCCCGGCTTTATTTCATTGGACGACAAATGATTCCACTCTTTAATCTGTTTTTCGGTCACATGGTACGCATGGGCAATGCTGTAAATTGACTCTCCTCTGTGAACGCGATGAACAATTTTTCTGGTAACTTTTTCCTTGCTTTGAGTTGATTCGCCTGACGTTGTAGCTCCGTCTTTCACCACGATCTCATCTCCGGGTTGAATTGTCTTGTCGGAAAGATGATTCCACTGTTTCAATTCATTTTCCGAAACATGATATTTATGCGCCAACAAATAAAGTGACTCCCCTTTTTTCACTTTATGATATTGAACATCTGCCAGTTCCACAGGATTGTCGTTGTTGTAAACCAACAAGTCGGAAGATGCTGGCACATTTACCTCGTGGAAATGATACAAGCTGTCATGAGACAAGACACAACAGGCCGTCACAAATCGCTTTGCATAATAAGGTTCTGAACTGTTGTCGATGCGTACACCCCCGTCAAAAGCAGCATGAATAAAATTAAAACTGCCGTCATTCCCTTTACCTGTTACAATTCCAACATGACCAATTCGATCCCTTTTGCTGTTGCTGCCTTTGAAAAAGACCAAATCGCCCTTTTTCAACTGAGTGGTTGACACTTCAGTCCCGTCGTACACCTGATCACGCGACGATTCACCCAGCGGTACGCCGAAACGTTGAAAAACAAAATGAGTAAATCCGGAACAATCAAAGCCGTTGGGGCCTTTAGAGCCTGATCGATAAGGTTTGTTGAGCAGTGTCTTTGCATACGAAATCAAGGAATCCCTTAAATCCTGTGTCTGTTGATATGTGTGAGCAGACACAAAGATGATCTTTACCCAAAGAACCATAAAAAAAAGAGTGCGTCTCATTGTGTATTATATTTTGGTCGTTAGATGCATAAAACAAATCCAAATTTCCAACGAAGGAATGAACAACCATTGAGGAACAGGTCGGTTCAACAAATATAGACGATTTTTTTTATAAACGCTTGAGTAAAGATCTTTAGTATTTGCGAATTTATTAATTTTTTCCCTTTTACAAATTCTTCTTCCACAAAAAAATAGAGAAAAGCGGAACTTTAATCATTTCCGTCTTAAACATTCGTAGAATAAACAAATTAACGAAGTCGAGATGATTCAAACCAAACATCGATTGACAACCCTTGCAGGTGAGAAACTGATGTTCTATTCATGCACTGAGCTATCTGCCTTTCTGTTTTTTTGTCAACTCAAGTTTCTAAATTTGGTTTTTTTATGCATTTTAATGATACCGTGATCATTTTACGAAGCAGACTTTCAAAGAGGATGATCCTTAAAACACAAATGGAAAAATAATTTTGCGGTTCTCAGGATATTCGGGAAATTGACGCAAAAACCAATCATGATGATTTTTGGCACGAGGAACCAGATTGGCGAACGTCCACACCATGAAGGTAAATGCCGGTAAATTCCAAGCCATTAAAGCAAAGCCCGTCCATTCAATCACTTCACCAAAAAGGTTGGGAGAAGTCACATAGTCAAACAAAAAACCTTTGGGAATCTTATACCCCGTTTCGTGACGTTTTCTCAAATGAATCAACATGTTATCGGATTTCATGTTGACATACATCCCAAAGATGAAAAGGAAAATTCCAAGTATAAAATGAAACGAGTAAAACCAATGAACATCATACTTCGACATTGGAGCAAAGCAAGCAAGATAACATCCGTTCAATGAAGCATTAACCACATTGAAAAATACAGCGCTCAACATGATCACTAAAGGCATTTTTTTTGGCGTTGAACGAATGCGCAGAGGATAAATAATGCTTCGATTCAAATAATGAACAATCCACAACAAAAACAGAACCCAGGAATAACCTAGCATTAAATGCAGATTTAATGCTAAAAAATAAATCATGATAATCAGAGATGGAACCTCCATCAAGAACCAACCCCATTTATTGTTAATGGAAATGCCCCATTTGTCGGTGGTATGCCTACCAAAAGGCGCTGTAACATAAAACATCACGACATGTACAACCAATGCAAGCAACAACCAGACATAGGCAACGGTTTGAATAAATTGAAACGACATCTATGTAATTTTTTTTGCAAAGATGTAATTAATTTTCGATATGTTGATGAACGAGCCTATTCTTTGCTTAACTTTGAAGCGCACCTGAAATATTTTATCGCATTGAACTGTTTGAAAACCATCATGAAACGAGCCATTAACAATTTATGATAAAGAGTATAATTGTTTTGACGAGATCCATACAACTTTAATTTAAAATAGACGCATGAAACGAGCCTTAAAAGAGCTTATGCTCAAGCGTATGACTAATTTGGCGAGTTCCATACATCCTAAATATTAAAAATAAAATAGACGTATGAAATTAAGTGAATTGATAAATCAATTAGAAATGCTTTTTTTGACGACGGAGTCAACAACGACGAAAGAAAAAGAAAGCCCACATACCGAGGAAAACGATACGGACCAGATGCATACTTCGGTAAAAGATCGGATCAAAAAAGCTCTTTCACTACTTTTTACTTTTCTTGTTGACCTCATCAAAATGCCTTTTTTATGGTTTTTTAATTATTTCAAAGAAGAAGTTGTTACGGCCATCAAAAAAGACATCCGCACCATGTTAGGCATGGCAGCCATCATGAGCATACTCTATCTTTTTTTACTGATTTTATGGTTTTCCGTATCGGTGTTTGTAGGTGTTCTGTTTTATGAAAAAGGATTTTCGATCATTTCATCAATTTTCTTTTCCATTGTATTTCAATTAATTATCATCATTTTACTTTCCATTGTACTTTACAGCCTTTCGAAAAAACAACACACCCGAAAAATGTTGAAAAAATTAGCAAATCACCGTGAACAACTCAACACAAAAGATTAGAACTACATCAAAGATAAGCCTTATTTAAATTAGCTTAAAACTAAAAATCAAGTTTTGCTCTCTAATTTATTTTTTTTAATTTTTTCGACTCATTTGATTTGTCATTTCAAAATTTAATCGCTTTCTTTGTCATTCATTCAATCAAATCGCCCAAAAAAAAATCACCCATACTATATTGTGAAAATTGTCACATACCAAAATCAAATGGGGCGTCATCACAAAATATATATATAATACACTATTAATAAATTAGTTACACGTTGTAACCGGATAAAAAAGAAAGGAGCCTGTCATGTTCATTGTTTATTTAATCATTATTGCTGTCATCCTGTTTTTTTCGGGTATTCGCATCATTCGCCCGACTCATCGTGGTTTGATTGAACGTTTAGGGAAATATCATCGGTTTGCCAAGCCGGGATTTCACTGGATCATTCCCGTGATTGAAAAAATGTATCCTGTAAACATTACAGAACAAATGGTTAATGCTGATCCTCAAGAAATTATCACCAACGATAATTTGAATGCAAGCGTCGATGCTCAAGTTTATTTTAAGGTAAAGGAAGACGAAGAAAGCGTGAAAGGCTCACTTTACAATGTAAATAATTACAAATGGCAAATTGTAAATCTTGCCCGCACGACTCTTCGTAATATTATTGGCACCATGACTTTAAAATCGGCAAACAGCGAACGCGGCAAAATCAATGCTGAATTGCATCACACCTTGTTGGAAGAAACCCGTTCGTGGGGCATTCAAATTGTTCGTACGGAGCTCAAAGAGATTGATCCGCCACGCGATGTGCAAGAAACCATGAATAAAGTAGTCAAAGCAGAAAACGAAAAAATCGCAGCCATTGACTTTGCCTCAGCACGCGAAACGGTAGCTGACGGTGAAAAAAGAGCTAAAATTAAAGAAGCTGAAGGCTACAAACAGTCGAAAATATTGCATGCCGAAGGAGAAGCTGAAGCCATTCGATTAGTCAATGAAGCTGCCGATAAATATTTCATCGGGAATGCACAATTGTTGAAAAAATTAGACACACTGCAAGGATCGTTGGAAAACAATTCAAAAATTGTGATCCCTACAGGCACCGAATTGGTAAACATTATTGGAGAGATGGCCGGCATTGTCCCCATCAAAAAGGAGAAAAATGAAAAATAATTTTCGATAAAACATAATAGCTACTTTCACCAACCATCGTGAAAGTAGTTTTTTATTTTAAAAAATCGAACAATCACATTATCACAAAAAGAAAAAGCAAAAATATTAACATTAATAACGTAAACAACCATTAAAACAATTATATTTGAAAAATAATTATAAGCATAAGCATCCACTTTGAATTAATACTACGTGGCTGATTTTGATCATCAATGAACAACAGTAAACACCATAGAAAAATAGAACCATCAAAACTCATAGAAAAAATGATTGAAAACCAAAGAAAAAATTCGAAAAGAAATCATAAAATCTGATGTTACTAATTCTTTTTTGGCAAAATAAATCTCAATATAATATTCATATTCATACATTTACCTATGGAAAATCTTATCACAAAGACCATTGATTTACAACATGGTGATCCAACAACAAAAAGGGAAGAAATATTACACTATTTTGAAAAAACGTGGGAAATTGACGAGAAACTCTATACGCAGCTTAAATCGGACGACATTTTCTATCATCGTGGCGATCCGCTGCGACATGTAATCATCTTCTACATGGGACACACCGCCGTGTTTTATATCAACAAATTGATGTTGGCAAAAATCATTCATCAACGCATCAATCCTGAATTTGAGTCGTTATTTGCCATTGGTGTCGATGAAATGAGCTGGGACGATTTGAACGATAAACACTACAACTGGCCATCTGTTGATGCGGTGCGTGATTATAGAAAAAGAGCTAAAGAATTGATCATCACGGTAATTAAACAATCACCATTGAATCTTCCAATCACATGGGACGATCCATTCTGGATCATCATGATGGGCATTGAACACGAACGCATTCATCTCGAAACATCTTCGGTACTGATTCGGCAGCTTCCATTAAACGAAGTCGTGTCGGGAAAATTCGGAACAATTTGCGACGATCGTGGCAAAGCCCCACAAAACAAATTGTTTCCCGTTCCGGGAGCTGAAATGAAATTGGGCAAACCATGGGATCATCCGTTGTATGGATGGGACAACGAATACGGCAATCGTGTGGAGACGGTTGCCGATTTCAACGCCTCATCCATGTTGGTTTCAAATGCGGAATTCCTTGATTTCATCAATGACGGAGGATATCACAACGCTTCTTACTGGACCGAAGAAGGGTGGAAATGGAGAAATTTCAGACAAGCTGAGATGCCTCTTTTCTGGCGTCGTGACGGAGCATCATATCGATTGCGATTGGTTGCGGAAGAAATTCCGATGCCATGGAATTGGCCGGTTGAGGTCAATTATCTCGAAGCAAAAGCATTTTGCAACTGGAAAAGTGCCAAAGAAGGAGAATCATACCGATTGCCCACCGAAGCTGAATGGGTTCGTTTGGCAGAGTATTGTCAAGTGCCTGACCAATTGGAATGGGAATCAGCACCGGGAAACATCAATTTGGAACATTTTGCCTCACCATGCCCGATCAATCGTTTCAAAACAGGTGATTTTTACGACGTGATCGGCAATGTATGGCAATGGACGGAAACTCCCATAACCGGATATCCGGGATTCAAAGTGCATCCCATGTACGATGATTTTTCAACGCCAACATTTGACGGTCAACATAATTTAATCAAAGGAGGCTCTTGGATTTCAACTGGGAATGAGGCTACACGTCACGCACGTTATGCTTTCCGACGACATTTTTATCAACATGCCGGATTTCGTTATGTCCGATCAACAGCTCCTTTATCTATTCAAAATGATGAATATGAGACAGATGTCGAAGTGGCTAACGCTTCCGAAAATCAATGGGGAGATGCATTTTCCGACACTTCTATTTTTCACCAAGAACTTGCAAGATTCATCGTCAAAGCCTTGAAAAATCAACCGATTCAGCGTGTTCTCGATCTGAATGCCGATACCGGACGATTGGCTTTTGAACTGGCCATGCATTTTGACGACATCACCGCTATTGACTTTTCCGCTCGTTTTATTCGAATGCCCGTTCAGTTGCAACAAAAAGGCTTTATGCGCTACATTGTGAAAGACGAAGGCGAATTGGTCTTCTATCGAGAAGTTTTATTGTCGAAAACCGGACTTGATACCGGCAAAAATCGAATCCTTTTTATGCAGTCAGATGCCAATAATTTGAAATCAATCTATACGGGATATGATTTAATTATTTTGCCCAACCTGGCTGAAGAGCTGCGCAATCCCATCGACTTTTTGCGACAAATTCACGAACGACTCAACACTAAAGGATGGTTAGTCATCGCTTCAACCTATGATTGGGACGAGCAGATCACCGAACGCAACAATTGGCCCGGTGGATTCAAACAAGATGGTGAACCTGTCACCTCCTTTGAAGGCATCAAAGCCATTTTGGAAACGCATTTTACACTAGCAGAAGAACCTGTTGACCTAACGCTCACTGAAAGATACTCCTCAAGAGTAAGTCAAATGAAACGTTCAGAAGTAAGCCTCTGGAGAAAGAAAAATTGATATCGAACCCCGCCGAGTAGGGACAAGCTGTGTGAACTTAAAAAAACTGACAAAAAAATGAACCACAAAAATGGAATTGTGTGAACAACAACGATGTTTAAGACAATCAGTACGTTATATATCAACATCTTTCAGCCGTTAAAGTTTCTTTTTTTAACGGTCAAGTGGAAATTACATTTAAGTAACAAGGTTTATTCTGTCGTGCGTGATTCATATCACATCTCAACATATCAAACCATTCGAAACAAGGGAAACATAAGGTTTCTGTAAATTCAACATGCCCTGATCAAAACGTTGAAAAGATTTGTTATTTTTGTCTTTCAATCAAATGAATAAATTGAATGGAGAATGTCATGGTACTTCGTACCGAAAATTTAGTCAAGAAATACGGCAAAAGAACAGTGGTAGATCACGTTTCCATTGATGTGAAACAAGGTGAAATTGTAGGACTTTTGGGGCCAAACGGCGCCGGAAAAACAACCACATTTTACATGACCACCGGTTTGATTGTTCCCAATGAAGGATCCATCTATTTGAATGAAGTCAACATTACACGCTTCCCTGTCTATAAAAGAGCTCAAGCCGGTATTGGTTATCTGGCGCAAGAAGCATCCGTGTTTCGACAAATGAGCGTTGAAGACAACATTCGGGCTGTTTTGGAGATGACAAATTTTACCAAAGAGGAACAAGAACAAAAATTAGAAAGCCTAATCCATGAATTCAGTCTTCAACACGTGCGTAAAAACATTGGCAACCGCTTATCGGGAGGCGAACGAAGACGAACGGAAATTGCACGTTGTTTGGCCATTGAACCAAAATTCATCATGCTCGACGAACCATTTGCCGGCGTTGATCCGATCGCCGTTCAAGATATTCAGGACATTGTTTGGCACTTAAAGGACAAAAACATAGGCATTCTGATCACCGATCACAATGTGGATGAAACGCTTTCGATCACGGATCGCGCTTATCTACTTTTTGAAGGAAAAATTTTATTTCAAGGCACGGCCGAAGAGTTGGCTGCGAATCCTGTGGTACGCGAAAAATATTTAGGACGAGACTTTGAATTGAAAAGAAAAAAAGGCGCTTTCAGCATTCAATAAATCAAGGAAACAACAACACAATCATCCAATCGATATTTTTTTTGTAATGATATATGGTACCAACTGAACCGGAACAACAAGAGCAACAAGATCAGGAAATGATCCAAACGGCATTCAATGAAGTTCTTGACGTTTACAAACAGTCTCCGCATAAACAAAAAGTGGAATTGATTGAAAAAGCTTTCCATTTTGCCAATCAAGCACACAAAGGAATACGAAGACGTTCGGGAGAACCTTACATCATGCATCCCATTTCTGTTTCGCTCATTGTGGTGAAAGAGATGGGACTGGGATCGACCTCCATTTGCGCAGCTCTGTTACACGATGTGGTTGAAGATACGGAATACACCGTTGACGACATTGAAACCTTGTTTGGCAAACGGATTGCCATTATTGTGGACGGATTGACCAAAATATCGGGAGGCGTTTTTGGTGAACGTGCATCGGATCAGGCGGAAAATTTCCGCAAATTGCTGTTAACCATGTCGGAAGACATTCGGGTCATCCTCATTAAAATAGCAGATCGATTACACAACATGCGGACATTGGATTCAATGCCACCGGCAAAACAATACAAAATTGCCGGCGAAACGCTCTACATTTATGCTCCTTTAGCCAATCGATTGGGCCTTTTTGCCATCAAAACAGAACTTGAAAATTTGAGTTTCAAATACGAACATCCTGAAGCATACGCTCAAATTGAAGCGCTTATTGAGTCACAAGCTGAAGAACACAAACAAATTTACAAAGAATTTAAAGCCCCCATTGAAGAACGTTTACATGCGCTCAACTTTTCCTTTCAGTTAATTGAGCGAATAAAATCCGTCTATTCCGTTTGGAACAAGATGCAACGGAAAAATATTCCTTTCGAAGAAGTGTACGATCTCCTTGCGCTTCGCATCATCTTTGTGCCCAATGAAGGAATGACCGAACAAGAAGAATGCTGGCTAATCTATTCGGCCATTACACAAATTTATCATCCTCATCCCGAACGCATCCGTGACTGGGTCAGCACCCCGAAGGCCAACGGATATTCAGCCCTCCACGTAACGGTGATGGGACCTCATGGCAAATGGATCGAAGTGCAGATTCGAAGTGAACATATGAACGAAATTGACGAAAAAGGATTGGCCGCGCACTGGCGATACAAAACCGGAGAGCGGGACGATGAAACAGAGTTGGATCGATGGCTCAAAGAATTGAAGGAAGAACTCAAAAATCCAAACCCAAGCGCCATTGATTTCATGGATAACGTGAAATTAAATCTCTACGCTTCCGAAATGTTTGTCTTCACACCCAAAGGAGAAATAAAAACATTGCCACAAGGAGCTACGGCACTTGATTTTGCTTTTCTGTTACATTCCGACATTGGATTAAAAGCCATTGGCGCCAAAGTGAACCACAAATTAGTGCCCCTCAACTACAAACTGAAAAGTGGCGATCAGGTAGAAATATTGACCACCAAAAACCAGAAACCTCAAACGGAATGGCTCGATTTCGTCATCACTTCACGCGCCAAAACAAAATTGGAAAATGCACTCCGCAAAGAATTGACCTTGGTGTCACATCACGGACAACGCATGATTGAAGAAGAACTGAAAAAAGTCAATTTAACAACCACTGCGGAAACCATTCAAACATTGCTTGATTACTATCAATTGACCGATAAACGCGAACTTTACAGGCAAGCAGGAAAAAAAATCATCGATGTTTCGGATATTTCCAAAAAGATTTTCAAGCCCAAAACCAAAAATCTACTTCAAAAATTTGTCACTTTACAATTTGGCGGCAACTCCGATGGAAAAACGGTCCCTTTGTTCAAAAAAAACAAAAAAGTGGATCGGCGGAAAACATTTCAACTCACTGACGATGTTTCTGCTCAACCATTTCGCATTGCGACATGCTGTCAGCCGATCCCCGGCGACGACATCATCGGTTATGTTGACGACAATGAAGTGGTCGTAGTGCACAAACGTCAATGTCCTGAAGCCTTAAAACTTCAGGCAAGCCATGGCGATCGTATTGTTTCTGCCGAATGGGCCATACGCAATGAAAAATCATTTCTGGTCACACTCGAAATGAAAGGCATTGATCGGATAGGCATTCTTCGCGAAATCACCAACGTCATTACCGAAGAATATTCAGTTAACATTCAAAGCATTAACATTCAAACCGATGCAGGCATTTTTGAAGGTTCTCTTCATGTATATGTCCACAGCACCGACGATGTCAACAATCTTTGCCTGAAACTAATCAAAATTAAAGGAATGAATTCCGTGAAACGCGTTGAATAAACAAACAGAAGTCACTCTTGTTGAGCGATATGGTTCGCTGATTTATTGTTGCTTGAAGCTGCATGACGTTCGTAGGCTTCCACGATCAATTTTACCAACGGATGCCTGACAATATCTTTGACTGTGAACCTGATCACCGCAATTTCCTTTACGGAGTGAAGCACTTCCAACGCATCAATTAACCCCGATTTTTGCGAATACGGCAAGTCAATCTGTGTAATGTCACCCGTCACAATGACTTTACAATTCATGCCCATACGCGTTAAAAACATTTTAATTTGCTGAATGGAAGTATTTTGAGCCTCATCCAATATAACTACGGCATCATTCAGTGTCCTCCCACGCATAAAAGCCAAAGGAGCAATTTGAATCACACCACCGTCCAACATCTCCTTTAATTTCGCTCCAGGCAACATATCCTGCAAAGCATCATAAAGAGGTTGAAGATACGGATCAATTTTTTCTTTCATATCTCCCGGCAAAAATCCCAACTTCTCACCTGCCTCAACAGCCGGACGACTTAAAATGATGCGTTTGATCTCTTTGTTTTTTAAACTTCTAACAGCCAATGCAATAGCGGTATATGTTTTACCTGATCCAGCCGGTCCGATAGCAAACAAAAGATCTTTCGACTTAAATTCGGCTACCAATTGTTGCTGATTTTCGGTTCGGGCAACAATTGCTTTACCGTTCACACCATGAATGATCAGATTTTCCTGTTTAATCTCCACGGGCGCATTGCCCTTGATAATATCCAAAATAGCTTCTTCAGAAAGCAAGTTATACTCGGAACAATAATTTTGAAGTTTCATCAACACCTCTTCCCATGCTGCAATTAATTCAGCTTCACCCAAAACTTTGATCACATTCCCACGAGCAATGATTTTCAACTTAGGATATAAATTTTTGATTAGCTGAATATTGACATTGTTAACGCCAAAAAAAAGCACCGGATCAACAGCATCATTTAGAATAAAAGTACGTTCAATCATGTTGAAAAATCATCAAATACTAAAAGAGAAATTCCGTTCCGCAGAATTTCTCTTTTCCTGAATACATTAATCGGTTAATAAGCAAACAGCGGATATTCGTTCATAATGCTGTTCACTTTTTTACGAACAGCGGTTAGTGTTGTTTCGTCGTCCACGTGATGAAGCACATGATCGATCATTTCAACAATTTCTTCCATAAACGTTTCTTTTGCTCCACGGGTTGTGATGGCAGGTGTTCCGAGACGAATGCCCGAGGTTTGAAAAGGAGAACGGCTGTCAAAAGGCACCATGTTTTTGTTGACCGTAATATCAGCTTTCACTAAACTGTTTTCAGCCATTTTGCCGGTCAAATCGGGGAACTTGCTCCGTAAATCAATCAACATGGAATGATTGTCGGTACCTCCCGACACAATATGATAACCGCGATCCGTAAATGCTTTGGCCATAACAGCAGCATTTCGTTTGACCTGTTGCTGATACTCAACAAATGAAGGCTGTAGTGCTTCGAAGAAAGCCACGGCTTTTGCTGCAATCACATGTTCCAGCGGGCCTCCCTGAATACCAGGAAAAACAGCAGAATCGAGCAATGCCGACATTTTCTTTATTTCTCCTTTGGGGGTGGTTTTTCCCCATGGATTGTCAAAATCCTTTCCCATTAAAATAATACCTCCGCGCGGGCCACGCAACGTTTTGTGTGTAGTTGAAGTCACAATATGAGCATATTGCAAAGGATCTTTCAATAATTTTGCCGCAATCAGACCAGCCGGATGAGCCATGTCAATCATCAACAAAGCCCCAATTTTATCGGCAATAGCCCGCATTCTGGCATAATCCCAATCACGCGAATAAGCTGAAGCTCCGCCTACAATTAATTTGGGGCGTTCACGCAATGCAATGTCTTCCATTTGATCATAATCCACCAATCCGTCCGACTCTTTCACATTGTAAGCCAACGGTTGATAAAGAATGCCTGAACTGTTGACAGGCGAACCATGGGATAAATGCCCGCCGTGCGACAAATTTAAACCCAAAAATTTATCTCCAGGATTCATCACAGCCAAAAAAACGGCTGCATTGGCTTGAGCTCCCGAATGTGGCTGAACATTGGCGTATTCAGCTCCAAACAACTGTTTCACCCGATCAATAGCCAGCTGCTCGCTTAAGTCAACAACTTCGCAACCTCCATAATAACGATGCCCCGGATATCCCTCGGCATATTTATTGGTTAGCCAGGTGCCCATCGCCTGCATTACCTGGTCACTCACAAAATTTTCAGATGCAATCAACTCAATTCCTTTTAATTGACGTTGGTGTTCCTGATCAATGATTGAAAAAATGGCATGGTCTCGTGTCATGTGAAAAGATTTTTCTAAAAAAATAGATAATTGATTGAGATTACAAAGGTAAGATTTTGAAATGAAAAGATAAGAGACATTTTACGAAAAAAACATCCCCTTGAGGCTTCAACGAACGGTTTCGTGAAAATAAGTCAGTTCATTGAAACGAGCATGAACATTGAGATTCACCAAAAACGATGAAAATCTTACATACAAGTTCCATACGACCATTAAAAATCAACTATTTACATATGAACATTAAAACATCGCCTTCAAAGCTGCCATTACCGCGGCGGAACTTCCCTTTACGAATGAAGCTTTTTCGCCCGCACGAACAGCCATTGTCAAAATTTCCTGCGGCAAAAGATGATGTAGCAACCCATACACAACCGCCACATCAAAAGCATCGCCACATCCTAACGGGAAAGGACCTTCTTCCTGAATTGGAACATCATATCGTTGATCCTGAAATAAATACGAACCACCTTTAATACCATGTTTTAAATAAACAGGTTTTTGCATGGCCACTTCTTTACCAAGACGTTCAAATTCCTTCTCATTGGGCAGAAGAACATCGCACCACTCCAACCATTCACGCTTCCATTCGAACGAAGGCGTCGGATCAAGGATGACCATCCCGCCTTGTCGCTTCATATTCATGGCATACGTTGCAAAAATCTCGCCTCCACATTCCAACGTTGCAAACAATACCTTGGAAACCATTGGTTCTGATTGCATCATCAAATTAGCCCCTCTAAAAACAGCTAAGGCTTCCTTCTCATTGCGACAAACAAAAATACCGGTCCGTTCCTGCTTGATCGTAACTCCTTCCTGAAGAGGATTGTCATAACCACCGGCTGCATGCAAAAATGATTCAATACCAATAGATTGTAATCCGGCATAAACATTGAACCCTGTTCCACCGATCATTTCCAACACTTCCGTGGCATGAACGTTACCGTAAAAAAGAAAATCCCTGAATATAGCTCCCAAAACATCCACTTGTGACATGACATCTGCTTTTATTCATTTATCAACTACGATCTAAAAAAGATTCATCTTGCAAGCTTATTTAAATCACTTTGAAACATCGTTGCAACCATTTCTCAAAGTTCCAAAAAAATACGGGAATCCCCAAATGATGTTGAACCGATGGCAAAAAAAAGCTGACAAGATGCAAGGCACCTGACAGCTTGATTTTTCTCTTCAAAGATTCGTGGTTATTTCTTCAACAAAGCAATATCCAACACTTCGGTAATGTCATTGACAAAATGGAATTTTAAGCCTTTCAAATAGGACGATTTTATTTCTTCAATATCTTTTTGGTTATCAACACTTAAAATAATTTCTTTAATATTGGCTCTTTTGGCCGCAAGAATTTTTTCTTTGATGCCTCCTACCGGCAATACTTTTCCGCGCAACGTCATTTCGCCGGTCATAGCCAACGCCTTTCTCACTTTTCGGCCGGTAAAAGCTGAAGCCAGTGCAGTGACCATCGTGATACCCGCAGAAGGACCATCTTTGGGAATGGCACCTTCAGGAACATGAAGATGCACGCTCATGGTTTCAAACAATGACTCATCAATGTCCCATTGCGCAGCATGAGATTTAATGTACTCCAGAGCCAAAACGGCCGATTCTTTCATGACATTTCCCAAATTCCCTGTCAATGTCAACGTGGGCGACTTAGATTTGCTTAATGAAGTTTCAATGAATAAAATTTCGCCACCTACCGCTGTCCATGCCAATCCCGTCACCACGCCCACATAATCGTTGCCTTCATACAAATCTTTGGTAAAAGGAGCTCCACCCAAGTAATTTTTTAACTCCTCCTTTTGTATAATAGGATTATATGGTTCGTTGGTTGCCACTTTCTTGGCCACTTGGCGCATGATTTTGGCAATTTTCCGATCCAACTCACGTACGCCCGACTCGCGAGTATAAAACTCAATGACGGCACGCAGGGTTTCTTTGGGAAAATCACATTGATCTTTCGTCAAACCGTGATTTTCGCGCTGACGAGGTACCAAATGCCGGCTTGCAATCTCAATTTTTTCCTCCGTGATGTAACCACTGACGTCAATTAATTCCATTCGATCAAGCAATGGTTGAGAAATGGTCTGCGTGGTATTGGCAGTGGCAATAAACAACACTTTCGACAAGTCGAAGTCAATGTCCAAATAATTATCGTGGAAAGTTGAATTTTGCTCAGGATCAAGCACTTCCAACAAGGCAGATGAAGGATCACCCTTAAAATCGGCACTCACTTTGTCAATCTCATCCAATACCATCACCGGATTAGCCGAACCGGCTTTTTTAATATTTTGGATAATTCGCCCCGGCATAGCCCCAATGTAAGTTCGCCGATGACCTCGTATTTCAGCTTCATCATGCAATCCACCTAACGAAATTCGAATGTATTTTCGATTCAATGTCTCAGCAATCGACTTACCCAGAGACGTTTTACCAACACCCGGAGGCCCATAGAGACAAATAATCGGTGATTTTAAATCCCCTTTTAATTTTAAAACAGCCAGATGTTCAAGAATGCGTTCTTTAACTTTCTCCAAGCCAAAATGATCCCGATTCAATGTGCGCTGAGCTCTTTTCAAATCAAAATTATCTCGTGTATATTCGTTCCATGGCAAATCCAAAATGGTCTCCACGTAATTCATCTGAACCGGATAATCGGGCGAATGGGGATGTGTCCGCTCCAATTTGTTCAATTCTTTTTCGAAAATATCGGCAACTTCTTTGCTCCACTTTTTGGTAGCGGCTTTGGACCGCATTTCATTGATTTGTTGTTCTGCCGTTCCGCCTCCCAACTCATCCTGAATGGTTTTCATTTGCTGTTGCAAAAAATATTCGCGTTGCTGCTGATCAATGTCTTCACGCGCTTTTGCCTGAATGCTGGCTTTGATCTCAAGCAGTTGTGATTCCTTGTTCAAAATTTCAAGCAATTGATAACCACGTTCTTCCAAATCGTCCAACTCCAACAAACGTTGCTTCTCAGGAATTTTAATGGCAAAATTCCCCACAATGTAGTTGATTAATTGTTCCGGATTGTCAATGTTTCGAATGGCAAAAGAAGTTTCAGGCGGAATGGTCCCTGAATTTTGAATGATCTTAATGGATAATTCTTTAATGGCTTCAATCAAAGCCACAAAAACACGGTTCTCTTCGTTGGGGACCTCCTCTTCCAAGGGCTTAACGAAACCTTGATGATAGGGCATGTTGGTGGTAATTTCAAGCAACTGAAAACGTTTGATACCCTGCAACAACACGGTCGTCGAATTATCGGGCATTTCAAGAATCCTGACAATGCGCGACAACGTTCCCACCGAATATAAATCAGCCATCGATGGATCGTCAACCTTGATGTCTTTTTGAGAAATAGCTGCCAAAACACCGTTATTTTTGTAAACTTCCCGAACCAGACGCAACGATTTGTTGCGACTTACAGCAATGGGCAAAACGATGTTCGGCAACATGACCATGTTCCGCAACGGCAAAACAGGAAACAACTCATCAGACTGAAACGTCATATTTTCTGCATCATTGGCATCAGCAACAATGGAAAGAAAGCCGGACGGCTCTTCTGAGTTATCGCCCATCATTTTATTTAGTAAGATATCCATGTCAATCAATTTATTTAAGCTGTCATTATGTCAGTCTATTTTTTTCTTCATTATGTTCAAAACAAAAGCCAAGAATACTATAATATTGATATTCAAACAGATAAAAAACATTATCAAACTCCGGCTTTTGAACCATCACCATGATAAACCTCTTTAACAATAGATGTGCCACGAATGTACAGTGATAGTTATGTCGGATCAAAAAACGCACCAAAACTGCAGTGAGATTGTTTATTTAATTGTAAATCATTATGATAGAAAATACATTAAATGAATCTCTTTCCAATAAATCAACTTCCATTGTAATGATTGACACGAAAAACAAAAAAAGTCATGAACATATTTTGTAATTTCAAATAAGCAATGTATCTTTGCACCGCTTTTGAAACAACAAAAGGCCCATTCGTCTATCGGTTAGGACGCAAGATTTTCATTCTTGAAAGAGGGGTTCGATTCCCCTATGGGCTACTCAATGACATATAATTTATCACTATGGCAAACCACAAATCATCTGTAAAAAGAATTCGTCAAACCGAAAAAAAGAGGTTGCACAATCGTTATTATGCTAAAACAGCTCGCAACGCAGTGCGCTCTTTACGTAACATGAAAGAACATGCCGAAGCAGCTTCTTTGTTACCGAAAGTAGCTTCAATGCTCGATAAATTAGCCAAACGCAATATGATTCACAAAAACAAAGCAAACAATTTGAAAGCAAAATTAGCCAAACATGTGAATCAATTGGCAAAATAAATCTTCTTTGATATTTATTCTTCTAAAACTCCTCTTTCAGTTTGATTATTGAAAGAGGAGTTTCTTTATGCATCCGCTTGCTGATCTACTACACTTTTTATACATTTGTATCTTAACTCGTTATTTATCGAAACAAACACAAACATCAAACAAACAATAACTTAGAAATAACAATATAAATTTTCTTTGATACAAAGCTAACCAAAAAAATCATTTACAATGTTTTCAGGAATTATTGAAGAAGCCGGCGAAGTTGTCGGATTGCAATACGACAAAACCAATCTCAACATTTCGTTGCGATGTTCGTTTACCAACGAGCTAAAAATAGATCAAAGCGTAGCTCACAATGGCGTTTGTCTAACTGTCATTGACATCAAAGGCGATGTTTACACTGTCACTGCCGTACAGGAAACCCTGGATAAATCCAATTTAGGACTCTTGCAAATTGGCAGTAAAGTCAACCTCGAACGAAGCATGATGCTCAATGAACGATTAGACGGCCACATTGTGCAGGGACATGTCGATCAAACCGCCATTTGTACGGATGTTCAATTAGCACAAGGAAGTTGGTACTATTCTTTCAGTTATAAAACCACTTCTCAAATGAAGGCACAAGGCTATTTAACGGTTGAAAAAGGATCCATTGTCGTCAATGGAGTCAGTTTAACCGTTGTCCATTCCAAGCCTAACAGCTTTTCAATCGCCATCATACCATATACATACGAACACACGAACTTCAATCAAATCACCGTTGGATCAGTTGTAAATCTCGAATTTGACATCATCGGTAAGTATGTAAGTCGGTTACTCAGCGAACGCCAAAAGTAAAAATCATTCCAGTAAAACATTGATTTATAATTATTTTTTTGAATAGACATTCTTTCCATTCAAGACTGAATTGTTTATCCTACATTAGGAAAGTGATTTTTTGTCCAAAAGGCCCCTCATTTTGAAAGGCCATTAACTATCAATAAATTCATTTCAAGCCAAAAAGATTCTCAATCAAATTTTCGATATCCATTGACCCAAAAACCTAATCATGTATGAACCTAGCCATTAAAATTCTTATAATCAATAGAATGATTGTTTGACGAGTTCCATACATCCTTAGCGTTAAAAAAATAAAACAGTCGTATGAAAATCCGGATCCTTATCATTTTAGTCGTTTTGTCAGTTGTAGCCGCTCACATCAATGCATGTACAAATTTTTTAGTCGGGAAAAAAGCAAGTGCTACCGGAGCGACATACATTTCCTACAATGCCGATTCTTACTTTTTATTCGGCGCTCTTTACTATCGGCCTGCGGCCAACTATCCAAAAGGCACCATGATGGATATTTACGATTGGGATACAGGCAATTACAGGGGGAAAATTGCACAAGCCGAACACACCTATGCGGTTGTTGGAAATATGAATCAATATCAGGTAACCATCGGTGAAACAACATTTGGAGGCCGTCCCGAGTTAGTGGACACCACTGCCGTGCTCGATTATGGCAGTTTGATGTACATCACGTTGCAACGCGCCAAAACTGCTCGTGAAGCCATCAAAGTGATGACATCACTGGTGAATGAATACGGCTACGGAAGCGAAGGAGAATCTTTTTCAATTGGAGATCCCGACGAAGTTTGGATTTTAGAGATGGTTGGGAAAGGGCCTAAAAGCAAAGGAGCTGTATGGGTCGCTGAACGCATTCCGGATGATTGCGTTTCGGCTCATGCCAATCAGGCACGTATCACCACATTTCCGTTGGACGATCCAAATAATTGTCTCTTTTCGCCCGACGTGATTTCCTTTGCCCGTTCCAAAGGCTATTATAACGGAACCAACAAAGACTTTAGTTTTTCCGATACCTATGCTCCATTGGATTATGTTGCGCTGCGAGCATGTGAAGCCCGTGTATGGTCGTTTTTCAGAAAAATGGACACAACCATGAACAAATACATCACCTACATCAAAGGGGAAACAAAAGAAAGAATGCCATTGTGGATCAAACCTTCTCATCGTGTGACATTGCATGAGCTGATGCTTGACATGCGCGATCATTACGAAGGAACAGAATTAGACATTACCAAAGGAGTCGGAGCTGGTCCATTTGGGTCACCATTGCGCTGCAGCCCTTTGACATGGACTTACAACGGGCAGGAATACATGCACGAACGCCCAACAGCTACCTATCAAACCGGATTTACCTTTGTTGCCGAAATGCGGGACTGGTTACCTAATCCCGTTGGAGGCATTCTTTGGTTTGGTGTTGACGATGCGTCCTGTTCGGAATATGTGCCAATGTATTGCGGCATCAACAAAGTTCCTGAATGTTTTTCGGAACACAACGGCAGTTTGTTGAAATTTTCATGGACGTCTGCCTTTTGGATTTTTAATTGGGTCTCCAATATGGCTTACAGCAAGTACAGTTACATGATCCAGGACATCAACAAAGAACAGGCCACTTGGGAGAAAAAATTCTCCATACTTACGCCTGCCATTGATAAAACGGCAGCCTATTTAATGACAACGGATTCCGTTGCAGCCATTGATTTTCTTACCGAATTCAGCGATACGCAGGCAGAAGCAGTAACCGCAGCATGGAAAAAATTAGGGGAATACTTATTGGTTAAATATTTAGACGGCAACATTAAAATTGAAAAAAACGGCAAGTTTGTTCAAAATGCAGCCGGCATTCCACCCAACATTGAACGACCCGGATATCCGGATGAATTTAAGAAACAAATTATTCAGGCAGAGCCTGATGAGTTCAAAGTAAAAAGTCCGGAAGAACTCAACAACAGAAAATAGCATGTCATATCCCACCACATCGTCAACTGGTCCTATCGGTATTTTTGATTCCGGCTACGGAGGATTGACCATCCTCGATGCCATTCAAAAACGCCTGCCTCAATATGACTATCTTTATCTTGGAGACAATGCCAGAACACCATACGGAACACGCTCTTTTGATGTGGTTTATCAATACACGCTGGAAAGCGTGAAAAAGTTATTTGAGTTGAATTGTCAGCTCATTATTCTGGCTTGCAACACTGCTTCAGCCAAAGCATTACGAACCATCCAACAACATGACTTACCTCAACTTGATCCATACAAAAGAGTGCTTGGCGTGATTCGTCCAACGGTAGAAGCCTTAGGTGAAATGACCCGATCCAAACATGTAGGCATCGTTGGGACAACAGGAACCGTTCAATCTCAATCGTACGAAATTGAAGTGGCAAAACTTTTTCCTGACATTACCATTGTTTCAGAAGCATGTCCCATGTGGGTGCCTTTAGTTGAAAATGGAGAACATTTATCACCGGGAGCCGATTATTTTGTTGAAAAACACTTGAATAAACTTTTTATAACCGATCCTGACATTGATACATTAGTTCTCGGATGTACTCATTATCCGTTACTTATTGAAAAAATTCGAAAATATACACCATCAACCGCCTCCATCGTTATCCAAGGACCAATCATTGCCGAGCGGTTAGAAAATTACTTGAAAAGACATTCCAACTTAGAAGAACGCTGCTCGAAAAATGGAACATGTCATTATCTGACCACAGAGTCAGTGGAAAAATTTGAAACTTCAGCTTCCATTTTTATCAATAAAAACATTAAAGCATCGCATGTAATAGTTTGATTAAAAGTGGAATAATGAAATTTTAATCCTAAAAAACCCTATTTAGTTACTGATTCAAATCAATCCGATTCATTATGCCTGTCAATATTCCCGATCAATTACCTGCTATTGAGCAGTTAAAACGTGAAAATATTTTTATCATGAACATGTCACGTGCTGTGTCACAAGACATTCGTCCATTAAGCATCGTCATTTTGAATCTAATGCCCATCAAAATCACCACTGAAACAGATTTGATCAGGCTGCTATCCAACTCGCCATTACAGATCGAAATCGATTTTTTGAAAATGAAAACGCATACGTCAAAAAACACCCCCATGGAACATATGATGATGTTTTACACCACTTTTAATTCGATTCGGGATAAAAAATACGACGGAATGATAATCACAGGAGCACCTGTTGAGATGCTCGATTTTGAAGAAGTCAATTATTGGGAGGAGTTGACCGAAATCTTTGATTGGGCTCAAACGCACGTCACATCGACTTTTTATATCTGTTGGGCAGCTCAAGCCGGGTTATACCACTTTTATCACATTCCAAAATATCCATTGCCAAAAAAAATGTTTGGCGTTTTTGAACATACCGTCAATGCGCCTTTAAACCCTATTTTCAGAGGATTTGACGACGTGTTTTATGTACCGCACAGCAGACATACCGAAGTCAGAAAAGAAGATATTGTTGCCAATCCTGCCTTAACCATCTTATCCGAATCCGACGAAGCAGGCATTTACATGGTGATGGCGCGCGAAGGCAGAGATTTTTTCATTACGGGACATGCCGAATATGCTCCAAACACTTTGGATCAGGAATACAGACGCGATGTCGCAAAAGGATTAACCATTGAACCTCCTTTGCACTACTATCAACAGGACAACATTTCAAAAGCGCCTTTAGTGCGTTGGAGAGGTCATGCAAATCTTCTCTTTACCAATTGGCTCAACTATTTCGTTTACCAAATGACTCCTTTCAATCGTGACGACATTCATTGATGTCCCTATGTTGATGTTGCTTTAACTTAAATAGTCGACCCTTAAAAAACATACAACATAAAGATTATCAATAAAATATCATTAAAATTAGTTGCGTATATCA
>JBMFIQ010000010.1:0-73288 GCA_049976245.1 Microbacter sp.
ACTGATTATCAAATTAAATTCATCTAATAACACCTAAAAATCAAACCATTATTTACTTGCGAAAGTTGAATAACTAAGTTTAAAATTTATAGAAAACAGTAGCAATCCGATGAAATGAACGTATCTTTGCAAAACATATCTAATAACTTCACAATCAAAACTTCTAAAACACAATGCGTATGAAAAAAACGATTTTTTTTCTGTCGATTGTCTTTCTGCTCTCAGCCTGCGGAAGCAATGAGCACTCTGCTCAAAAAATGATCAAAGCTCAAATGAAAACCATCGTCACCGACGCTAAAAGTTATCATTCCATTAGTTTTGGGGCATTGGATTCATTATTCACCACTTATCAAAAAGATTCAACTTATGTGCAACTGATGCGCAAAGCAAACAATTATCAAACATTGGCCTCTCAACAAACAAAGAATGCCATCACCACCAAATCCCTGAAAGCAACCAAAGCCATTAAAAAATTAGTTGATGCTTATGCCGATTCATCTAAAATGGCGATGAATCAGGCTGACGACTATGCCAAGAACTTCAAGAAAACCTTTATTGGTTGGCAAATGAGCCACACGTTCTCCATGAAAAATTCTCAAGGGATGAACCAAATTTTAACTTACAAATTTTATTTCGATAAACCGCTCAACAAAATTGTTGGCTGGGAAAAAGAATAACCCGTTGAGATTTTCCGTTTCTTCTAAGCGCTGTTTCATTTCTCTCCTTGTATTTCCTTCATCAAAAACCAAAGCAACAATGAAACAGCGCTTTTTTATTTCTTCAGCCTTTCATTGTTGCCAAATCATTCCTGCATAAATCATTGATATTTAAAGGTCGTATTAAAATCGCCACATCGTCATTCTTTTGAGCATACGCTATTTTTATGGCTCATTCCAATTTCTTTTTGATTGACTTCTCGATTTTGTGCATTGACGACTGTAAATCACTTTATCCGGCATCGTTGTTTGAATTTGAAGAAAATGCACCAACGCAATGCTTGCTGTCATTGAACGAATTAGAATGAATTTAACAGAACATTTGCTGTTTTAGTTAAAAGCCACTATTTTTGTATGCTATTTTTGTACAACATGACAATTCAATCCCCAACAACGAAAACACCATTCTTATGTTAAAAGACATTTTATCGGTTTCAGGAAAACCTGGATTATTCAAACTGGTTGCTCACGGCAAAAACAACATGATCATCGAATCGTTAATGGACAAAACACGAACCGTTGCCTTGGCCAATGATCGGGTTGTCTCATTGGGCGATATCTCTATTTACACCGAGACGGAAGAATTGCCTCTGGTCAATGTATTTGCGAAAATCAAAGAAAAAGAAGCCGGAAAGATTGCTTCCATTGACCCAAAAGCTGATCCAAAAATGCTTCGAAGTTATTTTGAGTCCGTGATCCCTGATTTTGATAAAGAAAAAGTGCACAATTCAGATATCAAGAAAATCATTTCTTGGTACAACTTGCTTGTATCCAATGATATGAATGATTTTGACGCACCAAACAACAACGAAGACGAATCCTCAGCGTCGGACAACAATGCTTAAAAGACTTAAAATTTATTTTTAAGGCTTCATTAAAACCATGGTACTAACTTGGTGCAACGTTGAATCGTAGTTCTCCGTGGCTTTAACAATACATCCCGATAGGGATTGCATTCAACTTGCAAGTTTTATTTCTTTTTTAACTGAACCATCTCATGCGCATTGACATTTTGACTGTGTTACCTGAATTATTGGAAAGTCCTTTTGCCCATTCCATCATTCAACGTGCCATTCAAAAAAATCTTGTTGAGATTCACATTCACAATCTTCGTGATTTTTCGACCGACAAGAAGCATCGCCGTGTAGATGATTATGCTTTTGGCGGCAATGCCGGTATGGTGATGCAGATAGAACCCATCTTTCGCGCCATCAATGCGTTAAGAAGTGAAAGAAACTACGATGAAATCATTTACACTTCGCCCGACGGAGAACCATTTACGCAAGGAATGGCCAATCAATTGTCATTGCAAACGAATTTGTTGTTTCTATGTGGTCATTACAAAGGCATTGATCAACGCATTCGAGACCATCTCATCACACGCGAAATTTCCATTGGCGATTATGTTTTAACGGGAGGTGAATTGGCGGCTGCCGTGATGACCGATGCTGTAGTACGATTGTTACCGGGTGCCATGAACGACGAACAATCGGCACTGACCGATTCATTTCAAGATCATCTGTTGGCTCCACCCGTGTACACCAGACCGGCAGAATTTAACGGTTGGAAAGTCCCTGACATTTTGTTGTCGGGAAATGATAAAAAAATAGCCGAATGGCAATTTGAGCAGGCATTGGAACGTACACGAAAATTACGTCCTTCTCTTTTGAACGACGACTATTCGGACATCCAACAAAAAGAATAAATAATTGATTATCATATTTTTTTCTATGATTAAAGTTGGCATTATTGGCGGAGCTGGATACACTGCCGGAGAATTAATCAGAATTCTGATCCATCATCCTCAAGTTGAAATGACGTTTGTTCACAGTCAAAGTCATGCCGGTAAACCCATCGTCGAAGTTCACGGAGGCTTATTGGGTGAAACATCGTTGATCTTCACCGATCAATTGGATCAACTCAACGAAGTCAATGTGCTCTTTTTTTGCACAGCACACGGCGACACCAAAGCCTTCCTTCAACAACATACATTGCCTACTTCATTAAGAATCATAGATTTGTCAACCGACTATCGAATGAAAAGCAAAGATCATTCTTTTGTTTACGGATTGCCTGAATTAAACCTTGAACAAATCAAGAAAGCACGTTACATTGCCAATCCAGGTTGCTTTGCCACTTCTATTCAATTGGCTGTCTTGCCTTTGGCACAAAAAAATTTAGTCAACGAGTTGCATGTTCATGCCATTACCGGATCGACCGGAGCAGGCGTAAAACCCTCATCCACCTCGCATTTCAGTTGGCGAAACGACAATATTTCAGCCTATAAGATTTTTTCGCATCAACATCTGGCTGAAATCAGACAATCTATTCTTCAGCTACAACCCACATTTGACGCTCCAATCAATTTTGTCCCGTTGAGAGGCGATTTTGCCAGAGGCATTTTCACCTCATTATATACCAAAAGTGCACTGACGATTGAAGAAGCTTATGAATTGTATCGGAATTTTTATGCTGCTGCTCCTTTTACGGTCGTAACCGATCAAAATCCCGACATGAAACAGGTGATCAATACCAACAAATGTATTTTGTATTTGGAAAAACATGATAATACCTTGGTAGTCCTGTCCATGATTGACAATTTGTTAAAAGGAGCTTCAGGACAAGCAGTTGAAAATATGAATCTGATGTTCGGAATTGATCAACGGGAAGGATTACAATTAAAATCCATTGGATTTTAAGTAATTAAAAATCAATAAGGAACGATGTTCCCCCGATCAACATAAAAATATTTTACTTCCAGAGAAGTGGATTTTAAGATATCAATTAAATGATCGCGATTCGTATCAGTAATAAAAATTTGCCCGAAGTCGGATCCTCCAACCAAATGAACCAGTCGCTCCACCCTTTCGGCATCCAGTTTATCAAAAATATCGTCCAACAACAACAAAGGATTCATGTGTGAAAAGCGGCTGACAAGATCATATTGTGCTAATTTCATTGCAATGAGGAAAGATTTGTTTTGACCCTGTGATCCAATTTTTTTAATAGGATAGCCATCTAACAACATTTCCAAATCATCGCGATGAACTCCAACGGTTGTAAATCCCACCACCCGATCGCGTTCACGGTATTGACGCAACGACTGCAACAAATCGTTCGCTTCCAATTGAGACCGATATTTCAATAAGACTTCATCTTGCCGACCGGAGATGGCTTTAAACCGATCTTCAAACACAGGGATAAATGCTTCTATAAAGTCTTTTCGAGCAGCATAAATGAATTTGGCACTTTGAACCATTTGTTCTTCAATGATATCCATCACCAAATCATCCGACGATGAATCATTTTTTAACAGCGTGTTACGTTGCGATAATGCTTTATTGTAACGAATCAAATCAACTAAATATGGCTTGTTGTATTGAGAAATGACACTGTCGAGGAATCGACGTCGCTCTTCGCTACCATCGCTAATCAAGGCACTGTCAAAAGGAGAAACGATCACTAAAGGCAAGTACCCAATATGATCTGAAAGCCGTTCGTATTCCTTTTTGTTCAATTTGAATTGTTTCTTCTGTCTGCGTTTAAAACCACAATAAACAAGCGTATCGTCAGGCTCGTTGCGGTGATAGTTGCCCTGAATCACAAAAAAATCGCGTTGATGGTGGATATTTTGTGTATCCATGGAATTGGTAAAACTCTTACAAAATGACAAATAATAAATGGCATCCAGTAAATTGGTCTTCCCCATTCCGTTATTACCGATGAAACAATTTATTTTTGGAGAAAAATCCAAATCAATTTGATCTAAGTTTTTAAAATTTATTACGGAGATTTTTGCTAAATGCATAACCAAAACATGACGTTAAGACGCACAAAAAAGATTTATTTAATTGATATAAAACAATCTAAATTGATGACAACCGTTTATCAAAGATAGCAAATATCCTGTGTGACAACACTCTCTTATAAAGAATTTTGTAGTTTATTGGAGTTTAATTAAATTTGCAAATCATCGGGTCGCTTTACACGGGGCTGCTTCAAAGCAAAAATCATTCACTCACTTATCTTTCATCATTTCCTTATGGCTTTTCTTGATATTCAAAACGTTACAAAACAATACAATCGACATGTTGCGTTAACTGAGGTAAGTCTTTCCATACAACGCCATTCCATTTACGGACTATTAGGCCCAAACGGTGCCGGAAAAACAACGTTAATCCGAATCATTAACCAGATTACTGCGCCGGACAGCGGTTCTATTTTTTTGGAAAATAAACCGTTACGCAGTACTGACATTCAGCGAATCGGTTATTTGCCCGAAGAAAGAGGATTGTATAAAAAAATGAAAGTAGGTGAACAAGCCCTCTACTTAGCACAATTGAAAGGCATGACCAAAACGGATGCCATGATCAGTTTAAAGCAATGGTTTACCCGTTTGGAAATGCAATCGTGGTGGGACAAAAAAATTGAAGATCTTTCCAAAGGCATGCAACAAAAGGTACAATTCATCATCACTGTTGTGCACAAACCGGAACTTTTGATATTTGACGAACCTTTCAGCGGATTTGATCCCATGAACACTGCCATCATGAAACAGGAAATGCTTCGGCTGCGAGACGAAGGTGCCACCATCATTTTCTCAACGCACAACATGGCCTCAGTTGAAGAATTATGCAACGACATCACTTTGTTGAATCGCTCTAAGGTTGTTTTGCAGGGAGCAGTCAACCACATTAAGCAACAATTTAGAACACACATTTATCGTCTCGTCATCGAAGGTGAACACGATCAAATGAAGCCCACGCCGCACTATCGCATTTTGAGCATTCAAGTGAGCAATCAAAAAACCATCCTACGCATCGAACCTCTTGACACTGCTCCCAATGAGATCATTGCCGGATTGCTTGCCTCTTTTACCATTCTTTCGTTTGAAGAAGAAATCCCAAGCATGAACGACATTTTCATTCGAATTGTTCAAAACTCACAATCATCTAATACATAAATTTCTTTTTTTTTAGATATTATGAAACGAGCCATAAAAACAGCTTATGCTCAAGTGTATGACTATTTGGCGAGTTCAATACATCCTTAATGTTAAAAAAAATAGACCTATGAACAAAATTGGCATCATCATCAAACGAGAATACACAACGAGGGTCTTAAAAAAGTCCTTTATTGTCATGACATTTGTTTCGCCTTTGCTTTTTGCAGCCATCATGGTCATTCCCTTGTGGCTTTCGACATCACAAAATTCGGGAGAAAAAACCATCGTGGTGGTGGATCAAACCAATCATTTTGCTCAAGCCATTCCATCCAACGAAGCATTCCGTTTTGAGGTGGCCAAAGAACCAAACCAATCATTGAACAAGGAAACTTTATCCAAAGATTATTATGCCATTTTAGTCATTTCGGGCGATTTAACTAAAGATTCAACTGCCGTGACGCTGTTTTCGCAAACTCAGGTGAGCATGGAATTAAAAGCGTACATTACCGATCATCTGAACAAATACATAGAAAACAAAAAATTAGAAGAATCAAACATTCCAAACATCAAACAAATTATCAAGGATGCTCAAACCCATGTCCGTGTGTCCACTGTCAAATTGGATGCCAACGGAAAAGAAACCGTAACTTCCACTGAGGTGGCTACCATCATTGGAGCATTAGCAACCTTCCTGATCTATCTTTTCATTTTCATGTATGGAGCTCAAGTGATGCGCGGCGTGGTCGAAGAAAAAACCAACCGCATTGTGGAAATCATCATTTCATCCGTTCGTCCATTTCAACTGATGATGGGGAAAATCATTGGAATTGCCTTGGTTGGATTGACCCAATTTCTACTGTGGGTCATCCTCACGCTCATCATCAGCAATGCAGCCGGATTGGCAATTTTTGGCAGTTCATTGTACAATTTACAAACCTTTTCCACGCAAAATCAGCCAACTCAACAGGCGATTTTAAGTGTATTGCAAGGAATACAAGGAATTAATTTAGCTGAAATTACCGGATTCTTTATCTTTTATTTCCTTGGAGGTTATTTGCTCTATGCTTCACTTTTTGCCGCCATCGGTTCAGCAGTCGACAACGAAACCGACACACAACAATTCATGCTTCCGGTGACCATTCCCATCATCTTTGCTTTTTATGCTGCCGTTTACAGCCTACAAAATCCTGATGGTCCACTGGCCTTTTGGTGTTCCATCATTCCATTTACATCGCCCATTGTGATGATGGTTAGACTTCCATTTGATGTGCCTTTGTGGGAAAAATTACTCTCTTCCGGCCTGCTTATCATGACTTTTTTATTTACAACATGGATTGCTGCCAAAATCTATCGTACCGGCATTTTGATGTACGGGAAAAAACCTAGCTGGAAAGAAATTTGGAAATGGATTCGTTATTCCAATGAATGATGGAGAAGATTCAACTTGAATGATAAAACCTAAACCTTCAAAGGTGGTTTTGTACTCTTATTGTTGGAAAAAAACACTCCTCACAAAGTAAAAGTTCTGACCAAGATTGCAATTATAACATCATGAAAATAGCTTATGCTCAAGCATATGACTATTTGGAGAGTTCCATAAGACCTTTAAAAATTAACTATTTACGCATGAAAAGGCAAAACAAAATCATTGTCAGCTTCCTGTTTTTATTATTCACGGCTTCGACCGTCTTGGCATCCAATCGGTTCGTTCCATTTAACAACGAATGGATTACGTATCAGGGACGCATTTTTTTTCGACCGCAGGGAGCTGTTTTATCATGGTCCGGCTGTGGAATAACATTCCGTTTTAAGGGATCCTGCATTTCCGCCATCATGCAGGACTCAGACACCGGCAACTATTACAATGTTATTCTTGACGGTAAATGGTATGCTAAAATCCACACCGATACCCTCAAACATGCCTATCTTTTGGCCAGCGGATTAAAATGGGGAAAACACACCATGAAATTGTTCAAACGTACGGAATGGGACAAAGGAAAAACTCAATTTTTTGGATTTGAATTGCCCGAGCATGCTGTCGGGTTACCACCGCTCAAAGAACCCAAAAGAAAAATGAAATTTTACGGCAACTCCATAACTTGCGGTTACGGAGTAGAAGATCCCAACGGAAATAATTCATCTTTAGGCTGTTTCGAAAATAATTACGTTACTTACGCCGCCATCACGGCACGACATTTTCATGCTCAATATCGTTGCATTGCCAAAAGCGGCATTGGCATCATGGTCAGTTGGTTTCCGCTGATTATGCCTGAAATGTTCGATCGGATTGATCCAACGGATTCCATCCATCATTGGAATTTTGCACTTTATCAACCCGATGTGGTAGTAATCAATCTTTTCCAAAATGATTCGTGGTTGGTAAATAAACCCAACAATCCGCAATTCATTCATCGTTTTGGATCACGCAAACCGGATAAAGCCTTCATTGTGGGAGCTTACCAACAGTTTGTGCAATCCATTCGTCAAAAATATCCTCATGCCTCCATTGTTTGCGTTTTGGGCGACATGGATGCAACCAAAACCGGATCGCCTTGGCCCGGATACATTACCGAAGCTGTTAGTCAAATGCATGATCCACACATTTATGTGCATTTTTTCCCGTATAAAAACCGCAGCGGACATCCCAATGTTGCTGAACAGCAAGCCATGGCCAACAGTTTAATTCACTTCATTAATAAAAAAATTCATTAGTAAACCAAAGAAGAAATGTCGTTGCTGCATTGCTCAAAGTAAGCTTGTTAAGCTGTATCCAACTTATAAAAATGTCATTTGGCAGATAACGTACAAGCTAGTTTTGCCTGTACTTGTTTTCCCGTTGACAAATTAACGGCTTCAACATAAATGACATAAACGCCAATGGGAGCTTTTGCCCCGTGATCGGTCAACCCGTTCCACGAAACAGTGCCTTGTGTACCGAGCAATGCATTATTGCTCAATCTTCTAACTTGTCTTCCTGACACGTCAAAAATGGTAATGGTTGCCGAAAAACCTGATTCAGGCATGGCGTAACGCATCCAGAGTAAATCATCGCTTCCATCATTGTCAGGCGTGAAAAAGGTTTTGTCCAACCAAAAACAGGAAGAACCGGCATAAGATGATTGCGAGGCGTTGAATTGAGAATTTTGATACCCCGGAGTGGCATAACCAACCATAGATGATGCTGAATGCCAATTGGATGACGAGAAATAAAGTTCATCTGGATTGATTCGTTCAAATGAAACACCGGTCGGATTGGTTATGATCGGATCATGCCACAATTCGTTGTATGCTGCCGAATCAATCACGGCTCCATCCCGACTAATCAACATGATGTTTCCCGAAACATTGGGCAGCGAAGGAAATGAAGGCATCTCCACAACCTGAATCGAATCCGGACAGTCATAAAACGAAGTAACTTTCACGCGATCTTTAGTCAAAACCACATAATGATGGGGAAAAAGTTGATAGCCAAAAGCTACAATCGGAAATCCGACATCAATTGATCCGTTTGATTTCATCCGATTCAGCCACAATGATTTTAAGTCAATCACTTTTTCGGAACGATTGTAAAGTTCCACAAAAGAATTTCCGTCCGCTTTTGGATGTGACAAGATTTCATTGATCACAACGTCAAATCGGGAACAACTGTCCGGAATGCCAAAAACAATAGGTTTAGCTAATGCATGTCCATTTACGTCAACTCCGTGAACAATTAAATGTAACATACGATCCGCATTCGAAATTCCTTCCAATTTGATTTTCACCCATTTACCTTCAGGAAAATCACTTTGATAAACCGAAACCGCCGGATAATCCGTCAACTGATAATTAGAAGATTTGGTTAATTCACTCAACAACATTGATTTATTGAACGTTAGCGTCAACGTATCGGGAAATGAAAATGAAAAAGAAATTACATCAGGAAGTTGCATGTCCTCACAAATTCCGGCAATGGAATTGGCATGTCCGGGCGTTCCTCCTGTTGGACTTTCACTTGCTTTCCAATTTGCAAAATTTCCGGATAGATTTGTCGGATCAATGCATTCCAGTGACCACCCCCCACTCGACTTAAAATCATTCTGATACCAAGCATCCGAGTAGGTTACAAAAGCAATCAACGAATCCTGTTCATTTCTCATTATCAACCTTTGTCCCGATTGAGCCATCACCGGAAAGCCGCTTACCGTGACCACATTGCCATACGGAGTTAAAAGAGCACGTTTCGACTCATGGCATAAAATCACCATGTCGTGTGACTTCAAAATTCCTTCGTTCAATAAATAGTTTTTTGATCCGTAGGATAAGGTCCAATTCTTTAGCTGAATTGGGAAATCACAACGGTTGTACAACTCAATGTATTGAGCATCAGGCAATCCAACAACAGGAGAAGGGCGTACCATCAATTCATTGAAAACCACATCGCCGAAGGTTGTATTCCATAATCCAAAATCAATAGACGATGTATTCATTTTGTTTCCCCATTCATCGTAAATGTTGGTTAGTTGCAACGTGTAAACCGAACGAATCGAAATGGGCGATGAAAAAGAAAAAATCAATTGATTTTTAATATGTTGAGTCTGAAAATTTGTCACTTCAGGCATAAAAACAAAATGGGCGCTATCCATCACGATATTTTTTGAAAAAAGAATCATCAATTGATTTCGGTTCAAAAGTTGATAGGACACAATGCGAGGTGGAATCCGATCGACATAAGGATTGCCGGTGATTTTAAAATCGTCAAAAAAGTACTTTGTACTGTTTGAGGAAGAATAATTGCAGAAAATCCCCGAATAGGAACTTGCTTTCACGACGGTGTCACGCACAAAAAATTCCGTTTTCTGAGCGCTATCCGATGGAAGTTTGGAAAAGACAGACCAATTGCCCAACGTATCGCGTGTGATGTTCACGATGACATCCGTGACAGAACCCGTAGTTGGCAATCGATTTGATCCACCGGCAGCCAACTTGATTTTCTGAGTTCCTTGTTGACGATACAAGGCAATTTCTTTATTGGTATTACCAATCATCAGATAATAACCGTTTAAGGGACCGGAGAGATTTGCACTGTCGGACACAAGATAAAAGTTGACGTAATTGGCACTTGTCAACAACAAGCCGGTTTTTAAATGAAAACTCCACGTTGCTTGCTCAATTGCTTTAGAAACCGTTGACAAATAAGCAGATGAGCTAACCGGCAAAGCATTCAACTGCAGCTGAAAAGCCGAATTCACAATAAATTTATCCGTAGAGCCGTTCCAAGTCGGATGATTCGTAAAGTCACCATCCGAAAATGAATCTACATACTGTGCTTGAAGACATGAAGGAACAAAAAGCAATAAAATAAGAATAATTTTCTTCATATTGTAAGGAATATCAACAAAATGGCGTAATTTTGCAACAAAATTGTTTGTTCTAAATCGGGACAAACCGACAATAAAAAGTCCATAAAAGTACACTATTTTTTCTAATTTTACAATATTTATAGTCCAATGAAAATTGCAATTGTTGGCGCCAGTGGCGCAGTAGGTCAGGAATTTCTTAACGTGTTAGAAGAGCGATCATTTCCCATTGACGAACTGCTTCTATTCGGTTCCTCAAGAAGTATGGGAAACACCTATCAGTTCAAAGGGAAAAGCATTCCAGTTAAAGAATTAAAACACAATGATGACTTCAAAGATGTAAAAATTGCTTTTGTTTCTGCAGGAGCCGGCGTTTCGAAAGAGTTCGCCGAAACCATCACCAAACATGGAGCTGTGATGATTGACAATTCAAGTGCATTCAGAATGGACGAAGACGTTCCTTTGGTGGTTCCCGAAGTGAATGCTGCCGATGCTAAAATACGACCTCGCAACATCATTGCCAATCCTAACTGTACTACCATTCAGTTGGTTGTTGCGCTTAAACCTTTAAATGACCTCTCGCCCATCCGACGCATTCATGTAGCAACTTATCAAGCTGCCAGCGGAGCAGGTGCTGCTGCCATGAATGAATTAATGGAACAATACAAACAAGTCATCAACGGTGAACCCGTCGTGGTGTCTAAATTTGCTTATCAATTGGCATTCAACATGATACCACAAGTGGATATTTTTTTCGAAAATGGTTATACTAAAGAAGAAATGAAGATGTACAACGAGACCCGAAAAATCATGCACACTCAAGCTGAAGTAAGCGCCACATGTGTTCGTGTTCCCTCGTTGCGTGCTCATTCGGAAGCCGTTTGGGTCGAAACGGAACAACCCATTTCCGTTGAACAAGCTAGAGAAGCGTTTTCCAAAGCAGAAGGCGTTGTGGTTGAAGACAATCCCGCAGAAAAATTATATCCGATGCCGCTTTTTCTATCAGGAAAAGATCCTGTTTTTGTTGGCCGCATCCGAAAAGATATTTCCAATCCTAATGGCTTGACTTTTTGGTGTGTAAGCGATCAGATTAGGAAAGGAGCTGCCTTAAACGCAGTTCAAATTGCCGAATTTTTGCTTCGCGAAAAGGCGTTGTAACATGGCAACGGTTGATGAAACGCCTTTATTTTAGTAACTTTGCGGCCAACGTAATCTACCTATTTTCATTGAATGAAGGCCTTATTAGTATATTCGGGAGGTTTGGACAGTACCACGCTTCTTTATCAGTATCACAAAGAGATACAACTTGCTGTGTCGTTTCATTATGGTTCAAAACACAACGATCGCGAAATTAAATATGCCAAAGAAAACTGCAAAAAATTTGGCATTGAGCAGTTAATCATTCCACTTGATTTTATTCATCAATATTTCAAAAGTGATCTTTTAAAGAATGGCGGTGATATTCCCGAAGGACATTACGCCGACGAGAACATGAAGCAAACCATTGTCCCGTTTCGAAACGGAATTATGTTAAGTATTGCTGTCGGTTTGGCCGAAAGTCGCGATTTAGATACTGTATTGCTGGGCAATCATTTTGGCGATCATGCTATTTATCCCGATTGTCGGCGCTCTTTTATTGATGCTTTTGCAGAGGCCTCACGCGAAGGAACTTTGAATAACATTTCCGTAGTTTCACCATATTGCGACATCACCAAACGCGACATAGCCTTGATTGGAAAATCACTTCAAGTTGACTATTCCAAAACTTACTCATGCTACAAAGGCGGCGAGAAACATTGTGGAAAATGTGGCACCTGCATTGAAAGAAAAGAAGCGCTTGAAGGCTTTGATCCAACTATTTATGAAACGGATTCCGATTCCCGATGACGCTTCCGCTCTTTCAAATCTATCAAACCAGCGCATTTAATCTCAGCAAAACAACATTGTTCTTAAATTTTTTTTCATGTTACATCTATCAATTGATTCCATCGAAATCGGATTATTGGTTTTAGGCTTAATTACCGGAATTCTTTCCGGTTTTTTTGGAATTGGAGGCGGCGTAGTTTTGGTACCTACGTTAATTGCCATTTTTGGATTCAATATTCTCAATGCCAACGCCATTTCATTGACAGCCATGTTGCTGCCTGTCAGCATTTTAGGAGTAGTCGCTTTTTACAAAGCAGGATACATTGACATCAAAAATGCTCTTTGGATTTCACTCGGATTGCTGGCTGGTTCATTCTTTGGCGCCTATTTTGCGGTGAACATCAACAATACCTTGTTAACAAAACTGTATGCTGCTTTTTTGTTGTACATCAGCATCGATTATTTAGATATTCCTTCTTTTTTCAAAAAGAACAAAAAGAAATCATTGGATGATGCATATCCTTCCAAAGTAGAACATGTAAAAGAACACAAAAAAGAACCGGTGTGGGCTTTCATTCTCTTGGGCGTTATATCAGGTGTTTTAGCCGGCATGTTTGGCAAAGGCGGCGGTATCGTCATTGTACCGGCATTGGTGAAACTGTTTCGATATCATCCCAAAGCTGCAGCGGCTACCTCTTTGGCAGCTTTGCAATTGCCGGTTGGACTGCCCAGCGTCATTGTGTATGCCAATTCGGGGCACCTCAATTTACTTTATGCCGGACTAATCGCCATCGGCATTGTGATCGGAGCTTTCTTTGGCTCTATCGTTGCAGTGAAAATGCCAACTTCCATTTTTCGCAAAGTATTTGCCGTCTTTTTGTTTGTCATTGCTTTCGACATCGTACATAAATACCTGTAAAAAAGAAAATAGAAAACAAACAGAGAAAATCCATTGTTTTCTATTTCAACTTTTTTCGAAAAGATCGTTCCTTTCTCTATTATTTCACCATCAAAAGAAAATAATTTTTTTTGCCTTTTTGAATCAATAAATAGCGTTGGTTCAGAAGATCCTTATCGGTGAAGAGTTGATCAGGATCGTTCAATTTTTCCTTATTCACCATCACACCTCCGCCGGCCGTCAGCTTTCGCATTTCCCCTTTGGATGGAAAAACCGAACAATGTTCCACCATCAAATCAATGGCTTTTACACCATTTTCCACTATGGATCGCGAAACAGTAAATTGAGGAACTCCTTCGAAAACAGACAACAACGTTTCTTCGTCCAATTTTTTTAATTGTTCCGAAGTTGAATTTCCAAATAAAATGGATGATGCGTCAACGGCGCTTTGATAATCCTCAAGAGAATGAACCATAACGGTGACTTCCCGCGCAAGTGCTTTTTGCAAAGGACGCAAGTGGGGAGCTTCACGTTGTTGTTGGATCAATCCGTCAATTTCTTCTTTGGACAAAAACGTAAAGATTTTGATGTATTTTTCAGCATCTGCATCACTTACATTAAGCCAAAACTGATAAAATTTATAGGGGGATGTATAACGTCGATCCAACCAGACATTGCCCGATTCAGTTTTGCCAAATTTACCGCCATCGGCTTTGGTAATCAAAGGACAAGTCAAAGCAAAAGCCTCTCCATTGACTTTTCGACGAATCAACTCGGTTCCTGTCGTAATGTTTCCCCATTGATCCGAGCCACCCATTTGCAACGAACAGTTTTTATGCTGATAAAGATACAAAAAATCGTAACCCTGAACAAGTTGATAAGTAAATTCGGTAAACGACATCCCTTCAGCGCTTTCGTTGTTCAGTCTTTTTTTGACGGAATCTTTTGCCATCATGTAATTGACGGTGATGTGTTTCCCAATGTCACGAATAAAATCAAGAAAAGATATTCCCTTCATCCAATCGTAATTGTTAACCAATTCGGCAGCATTGGGAAGATTTGAATCAAAATCAAGAAACTTGGAGAGTTGGAACTTAATGGATTCCTGATTGTGCCGAAGCGTTTCTTCACTCAATAAATTTCTTTCTTGCGATTTTCCCGAAGGGTCGCCGATCATGCCGGTAGCTCCTCCAATCAAAGCAATGGGTTTATGACCACACCGCTGGAAATGTTTTAACATCATCACCCCGACCAAATGGCCGATATGTAATGAATCAGCTGTCGGATCAATGCCGACATAACCTACTCCCATTTGTTTTTGCAACATCTCTTCAACACCTGGCATCATGTCGTGAATCATGCCTCGCCAACGTAATTCTTCAATAAAATTCATCGGTTGTACTTCGTTAATTGTTAACGCAAATATCGATATTTTTACCTAAACAGGCAAATAAACAACAGGTCAAAATGAATCTTTTTATCATGAAGCCATTCATTTCAACTTGTTATTTATCATTTATAACATTGATTAACAATGTTATAAGCAAGATCAAAATGCCATCTTCAAGCGCTTATTTTGACGATAGTTTTGAGCTCTTTTGGGTTCTGTTTGTTGTGGTTTTAGCGACTGTGGTTTTAGCTGATGTCGATTTTGAGGTTGCAGATTTTTTCTCTTTGGTTTCAATTTCAGCCAATGGAATACAAATATTGGTTGTTCCGTGTTCGTTGTGTGAAAAAAAACGTTCCAGCCCGGAATACAATTCGCCATTGTCATATACTTCACACCAGCAATCGTACACGCTGTCGTAAAATTTGAATGAAATTTCATTCAAATCATTTGGAACAATCACCGAAAGTTCGTTGGAATCATTAGCAAAAGTGATTCCGTGCTTGATATCCCAGTTGTTAAAATTTCCCACCACACTCATTCCCGAGGGATCAATGGTGTCGGCATGAAAAACCACTTTTGTGTTTTTCCCTTCTTTTTGGCATGTTACTTTCATAATTTTTATTTTATTATGTTGATTGATGCGTTTATAAAATTGATTAAAGATTTAAAAAGTTCTTTATTGTAATTGAAAAAGTGATGTTTAAGCAAAACAGGTTATTTCGAAGATAAATAATTTATTTTCAGAAGTCTTATAGAACTCACCTTTTCATTATGTTGTTATGCATAAAGTTTCTTTAAATTTGTTTTTAGATTTTTATGTAGATAGATTAACATATCAATATCTGCGTCATTAAATATTAATATATACAAAATAATGTGTTTTAATATAAATAATATGATGTATTCTTACAAAGATACAATATAATTTCTTCTTTAGCATCATATTAGTGCAAATTAACGGATAATGAAAAAAATGGCTGAAAGAAACAAAAACAAAATATTTGTCGTATTTTTGCAATCAACTACAAGTTCTTTTGTAAAATAACTTTTTGGTGTTTGAATAACAAACCCTAAGATAAAAAAACAACAAACATGTTTGATTTAGGAATAATTGGTGGAGGCCCGGCCGGATATACTGCCGCAGAACGAGCAGCTGCACACCACATGAAAGTCATCCTTTTTGAGGAAAACAAAATTGGCGGGGTATGTTTAAATGAAGGATGCATCCCGACAAAAGCCTTTTTACAAAGCGGACATCTTTTTCGTTCCATTCATCACGCCGATAAGTTTGGCATAACGGTCAATTCTGCCGATGCAACCATCGATGTCAACAAAATTGTTCAGCGTAAGAATCTCATTGTACGTAAAATGCAAGCTGGTGTACGCGCACAATTAAAAAATGATTTGATTACGGTCAAAGATGGACATGCTAATATCAAAGGGAAACAGGGGGACATTTTTCATATTGAATGCAACAACGATTTTTTCGAAGTCAAACATTTATTGATTGCAACGGGATCGCGTGAATTCATTCCGCCCATCCCCGGCATCGATTCTCCGTCGGTGGTTACTCATCGCGATTTACTGAATCTGGAACATCCGATCAACGATCTGATCATCATTGGCGGCGGTTACATCGGCATTGAGTTTGCCGATTATTTTAACGCCGTTGGGACCAACGTTCACATCGTTGAATTGAAAGATCATATTTTAGAAGGAACAGATCAGGAACTGACGCGCATTTTACAAACGGAATATGAAAAACGTGGAGTTCATTTTTACTTAAATGCACAAGTAACCGGCATTGAGAATAACACGGTACATTTCAAACAAAACGAAGAAGACCATCAACTCAGCGGCGATAAAATTCTTGTTTCCGTTGGACGCGTTCCCAATTTGGAAGGCTTTGGGCTCGAAATTTTGGATATTGAATCGTATCGAAAAGGGATACGCGTCAATAATTTAATGCAAACATCCGAACCAAACGTTTATGCGGCAGGCGATGTAACAGGATTTTCCAAACTGGCACATGCAGCTTACCGTGAAGCATCAGTAGTGATCCATACCATTTCTAAGATTTACGACCCGATGAATTTTCAAACCATTCCGGGCTGTATTTATTCCGATCCCGAAATTGCCACTGTCGGTTTAACAGAAGAGGCACTCAAAATGGCATGGATGCCACATCGAATCATCAGATTACCCATGACATACTCCGGCAGGTTTGAAATTGAAAACGGAGAATTTTCAGGTTTATGCAAATTAATTGTTGGCGACGGCAACGAAATTTTAGGCGTGCATCTCATTGGCAACGGCGCAGGGGAAATCATTGCATCGGCAGCCATTGCCATTGACAACAAAATGACTGCCGATCAATGGGCAAGAACCATTTTCCCACACCCAACGGTCAACGAGATTTTCCGTGAAGCGCTCTACCATGTGTAACGTTTCTTGCCTTTCGGTTCGGAACTTCCATCGTGCTCTTTTTATCATGAACCAAAAATAAAAAGAAATGCTGTTTATTATTAATCTTTTTATCATCCCGTTTGTATGATCAACGTTTTAAATCTCACTAAGACATTTGAAAACAAGCATGTACTCAAAAATATTTCTGCCGATTTTTACCCGGGAAAAACCAATCTGATCATCGGAAAAAGTGGTTCAGGAAAAACCGTTATGTTGAAATGCATTGTGGGATTGTACAACATTGATTCAGGAAAAATTCTCTACAACGAAAAAAACTTACCGGAAATGAATCCCGATGAAGTGAAAAAGTTGCGTCAGCAAGTTGGCATGCTTTTTCAGGGTTCTGCCCTTTTTGACTCAGTTTCAGTGCTTGAAAATGTACTTTTCCCGCTCCAAATGTTTTCGTCGATGAGCAAAAAAGAACAACTCAAACGAGCCGAACATTGCCTGACACGCGTTGATATTGATCGTCAGGCATTTTCGTTGAATCCTGACGAAATTAGCGGAGGCATGCAAAAACGGGTTGCCATTGCCAGAGCCATCGTTCTGAATCCGTTGTATCTGTTTTGCGACGAACCCAACTCAGGACTTGATCCTTCCACATCACTGCTGATTGATCAATTAATTCACGAAATTACCGTGGAGTACAACATGACCACCATTATTAACACGCACGACATGAACTCGGTCATGAAAATTGGCGAAAATGTCATTTTCATTGACAACGGCGAAAAAGGATGGCAGGGAGCCAATACGGAGATCCTCCATTCGGGCAATGAAAGTTTAAACAATTTCATTTCTGCCACACAATACAAAGTAAATTCCAACATCTCCACAAAATAAATTAAAGGGCAATTGGTTGATTATCTTTATGATGATTCTTGCCAACTATATTTTGTTCAACTTATTCGAGCACTTCTTGTTTCTTTTCAGCAACAACAAACTCACGGGGAAAATCTTGCATTCAAGAACATTCAGGTTCATCCAGAAAGCCGTATCGGCTTTCTGTCAAACCTTTCTGCCGCCTTGTAAAAACACAAAACAGATCAGAAGAAGTTAATAAATAAAAATCACTCTCTTGCAAGGTCAAAGCTCCAATAAAATATCGTACTTTTGCAAAAAATAAAAAAAGATCGTTTTAATTTGCTATTGATTTGATAAACAATACATAACAAACATCTTCGTTTCTTTGGACGCATCTTTTTTTTGATTTTATACAGCGAATAAAAGCATTGCACAACTCCACATGAATCTCATTACCTTTTTTTTGATCCTTGTTTTGGTTCCCGTGATCATGATTCCTTTCGCTAATGAAAAGAATCAACGCATCATACTTTTAACATCTGAGTTTTTCCTTTTTCTTTTCACCGGTTATTACGCCATTGAAGCCTTACTGGGGAATCAAATCATCCTGCAAATGGTTGGTTTGCCCGTGACAGGAACGCTTTCCGTTGTGTTGGATCCGTTGGCTGCATGGTTTATGCTCATCATCAATTTCACTTTCCTTACAGGAGCGCTTTACGGCAGCCAATACATGAAAAGTTACGGTGGAAGAAAAAACGCATTATCCATCCATTGGATCAGTTATGTATTGACTCATGCCGGTTTGTTGGCTGTATGTGTGGTACAAAACATGCTTTTATTTTTAGTGGTTTGGGAAATCATGGCCATCGGCTCATTTTTCCTGGTCATTTTTGAAAGCGAAAAATCGAAAACCCTGAAAGCCGGAATGAATTATTTAATCCAATCACACATTGGCATTTTATTCTTAATGATTGCTTTTGGCTGGGTTTATGCCGAAACATCTTCTTTCTCTTTTGATGCCATCAAAACCTTTGGACAACATGGCTCCACCATTCAAAATATCAGTTTGATGTTACTGTTATTCAGTGGATTTGCCTTTAAAGCCGGTTTTGTTCCATTTCACACGTGGTTGCCTCATGCACATCCGGCTGCACCGGCTCATGTTTCGGGTGTTATGTCTGGCGTTCTGATTAAAATCGGCATTTACGGCATATTGCGAATGCTGTTACTTTTGCCGGAAGCCTCACTTTTAATGGGCATTTTCATTCTCATCATATCTTTGATCACAGGCATTTATGGGGTGATGTTGGCCATTGTGCAACACAATTTGAAAACCTTGCTCGCCTATCACAGCATTGAAAACATCGGAATTATCGGCATAGGAATGGGAGTTGGCAGCATCGGTATTGGAATTAACAGTTTTCCTTTAGCAGTTTTAGGTTTTGCCGGTGCATTGCTGCATACGCTGAATCATTCGTTGTTTAAATCATTGCTTTTTTTCGGAGCCGGTAACGTATATCAAGCCACACATACGGTCAACATTGAATCATTCGGCGGTTTAATAAAAAAAATGCCCCAAACGGCCTTCTTATTTCTCATTGCATCATTAGCCATTAGCGGGTTGCCTCCTTTTAACGGATTTGTATCTGAATTTCTGATTTATTCGGGATTGATCAATGGCATGATTCACGGATGGTTTTTCTATATTTTGCTTTTAGCCATCTCCATTTTAAGTCTTTCATTAATCGGCGGTTTAGCCATTCTTTGTTTCACAAAAGCATTTGGAACTATCTTTTTAGGATCGCCCCGGCACCCTTTTCAACACGAACCATCAGAACGATCGATAACCACGTTAATTCCCATGTATGCCATCGTTGCGTTGATTGTAGCCATTGGGATTTTCCCATCAGTGTTTGTCAACGCTTTGTGGCTGCCGGTGCAGCAATTTGTGGGCGTCGTACCTATACCAATCAACGGCTCAATAACCTCATCGCTTGAGGTTGTTCAACATGTGGGCATTGCCTCACTACTGTTTATGGCCATCGTTGGAATCATCTGGTTGATTCGATCGCGGTGGACAAAAAAAGCGGTCGTCAATACGGGAGAAACATGGGGTTGCGGATATGAAGCTCCCAATGCAAAAATGCAATACACGGCAAGTTCGTTTGTCAGGAGTTATAGAAAGTTGGCTGAGCCGATTTTGCAGTTTCATAAAAAGAAAAAAGAGATCAACGGCATCTTTCCGGAAGAAATTTATCAATCAACCCATGCGCTCGACCGAATAGAAACAGCATTGATTCATCGTCCGATCAAATGGATGCGATATGCCATGAACCGTTTTTCGTTCTTACAAAACGGAAGTTTGCAATTTTACATTTTATACGGACTGATTTTTATTGCTTTGCTGATTGCTATTCCGTTTTTTAGTTCCCTGTATCAATTTTTAATTCATTTCTTCAATCCCTTTTGATATGGTTAGTCTGACAGTCATGATCGTCGCCAGTTTTTTCATTTCGGGTATCATTGTCCGAACCAAAAGCATGGCATCAGGACGAAAAGGGCCCGGCATCATGCAGCCGATGAAAGACATCGTGAAATTGTTCCGAAAGGGATCCGTGTACAGTACCACATCCAGTTGGATATTTAAAATTGCCCCAACGATTTACATATCGTCGTTGTTGATGGCCATGACTTTTCTGCCGATTGGATCGAGCAAAGGGTTATTTGCATTCAATGGCGATTTTGTCTTTTTTGCCTACGTTTTAGCCACAGGCAAATTTTTCAGCATCATTGCCGCCTTGGATACCGGGAGCAGTTTTGAAGGAATGGGAGCCAGCCGGGAAGCTCTTTTTTCAATGTTGGCCGAGCCTGCATTTTTCATTTTAATGGGATCGCTGGGGTTACTTTCGGGTTACAGCTCGTTTGAATCCATTTTTCAAACCATGCATTACGGATCAACCATCAGTTATGCGCTGGCATTTATTGCCACTTTCATTTTATTGATGTTGGCCATGATCGAAAACAGCCGCATGCCCATTGATGATCCCAAAACCCATTTGGAATTGACCATGATTCATGAAGTGATGATTTTGGACAACAGCGGTTTTGATTTAGGATTGATCATGTTGGGATCCAACTTCAAATTCATCATTTACGGGACATTGATTGCCAATCTGTTTATGGGAAGCATGCCTCTTTATGATACCATTCCATTGTTTTTCCTCATTCAGGCAGTTTATGGCGTTTTGATCGGCATCATTGAATCTTTTATGGCGCGTTATCGAATGACTCAAAACGCACAATTTATACTCATTCTCTCATCACTGTCTCTGTTGATGATGTTTGGAGTCATCATGTTGTTGAACAAAATTAATTTATAAAACAAATGACCACCATTTTATTGATCATATTTATCATCTCGCTGCTCTATTTTTCGATAGCCAATCGATTGATGACTTATGTGAAAATTTTAGTCATTCAGGGCATCTTACTTTTTGGTGTAGCGTTGATTGAATTGATTGAAATCAATCTGATCAATTTGCTTTTTATTTTATTTGAAACAATCATCGTCAAAGCCGTTGCCATTCCACTTTTTATGCAATACATCATTAAAAAGAACAAAATTACGCGGGAAGCCGAGCCCTATGTTCCCTATTTTGTTTCGTTGATTGTGGTCAGTTTTATTGTGGTAATCACCTTTTTGATTGCCAATTACATTCATGACATTTATCTGAATAAAATCTATTTTATTGCAGCCCTATCGGCTCTTTTTAGCGGACTTTATTTTATCAGTACACGTCGAAAAATCATTACACACGTCATTTGTTATGTGTTGATCGAAAATGGCGTGTTCATTTTGTCGTTGGCAGTAGGTCACAACATGCCGATGTTGGTTAATTTGGGCATTCTTTTGGACGTTTTTGTCAGTGTCTTTTTGTTGGGTATTTTTGTCAATAAGGTTGGCGACGTGATCAACGAAGGCGACGTAACGCAATTGAGCAACATCAAAGATTAAACGTTAACTCAATGATTATCTATTATTTAATTGGTTCACTTTTGATTTCAACCGGATTGTTTTTCAATCGAAGAACAGCCGTGAATACCTTGTTGGTGTGGCTTTTCATTGCGTTACAAATTGGGTTTACCGTTGTTTCCTTTCTCCATCAAAACACGGAAGAAGCCGGCTATTTTGCTCCCGATGCATTGTCACTCTTAATGACAGTCACCTTGACCATCATTGCCATACCCACTTTGTTGCATCGATACGATTATATTTACGGAGAAAACGATTCTCCCGGGCAACGGGGATTGTATTTCGGATCGATGGTCATTTTCATGATGGCGCTCACGGCCGGCTATATGGCTTCTCACATTGCCGTGACGTGGATTTTTGTGGAAATAACCACATTGAGCGCTTCCGCATTGATTTTTCATCGTCGAAATGCCGGTTCCATTGAAGCCACCTGGAAATATATTTTTGTCAGTTCCATAAGTTTGGTTTTTGTTTTTATTGGCATTTTGTTGTTAAGTCTTTCATTGGGAAATCAATATCAAAGTGGCATGCAATACGTTACACTCAACCGTTTGGCTTCTTCACTTTCTCCATTCTGGCTCAAGATATCCTTTATTTTTGTCTTTGTCGGTTACACGGCCAAACTTGGATTGGTGCCAATGTACACAGCCGGCATAGACGCTAAGGACAAAGCGCCGACACCACCTGCTGCTCTGCTCTCGAGTGTTTTGATGAATTTAGGATTTGTCGGCATCTTTCGCATGTACGTGATCACCGCTCACAGCGCCATTCACGATTGGGTAAACCACATCATCATGATCACTGCATTGCTCTCTGTTTTTGTTGCTGCCGTATACATGTTGAAAGTCAAAAATGTGAAACGCATGTTGGCCTATTCGAGCATTGAGCACATGGGAATTGTGATGATTGGCATTGCCGTTGGTGGAATAGGATATTATGCTGCCATTCTGCAACTTATACTTCATTCATTTGTAAAGTCTTCTCTTTTTTTACAGGTTGGACATCTTTACAAAACTTTCAAAACAAAAGAGATTTATTCCATTGGTAATTATTTCAAATACAATCCGTCAGGGGCGATCTTTTTATTGCTGGCTTTTTTAGGCATTGCCGCCATTCCGCCTTCAGGACTTTTCGTCAGTGAATTTTATTTGGTCATTGCGTTGATTCAACAACAATATTGGCTCATTCTGTTAATTCTGCTGCTGTTATTGACCATTATTTTATGGGCGTTTGGGAAAAACATTTTTAAAATGCTGTTCGTACCGGTTGAGCATTTTACCGCTCCGTTGAACCGAAGAAATGACCGATTCGAAATCGTTTCACAATACGTGCTATTGTCCTTGATTGTCTATTTAGGATTTTTTCCGCCAGCAGGATTTGTTTCGCTGATACAGACGGTCATTCATTCTATAAGCTATTGATATGCAAGCTATTATAATAAAGAATTATCAAAGAATCCCGTACGATTCCATTCCCATTCTTTCGTACGATCTTTTCAAAACCGAGATTTTAGACACATTGATGCATGATGAATCATCACACTGCATCAACTATTTTGGAGTTGCTCAAGAAAAATCGATTCGACTCATTTGCTGCATTGCCAACGACACCACGCATTCCATAGCGGTCGTTTCAACGGTCGTTTCACCGTCAAACACGCTTGATTCGCTCACTGCTCAACGACTTGAATTTCACATTTTTGAACGAGAAATTCACGAACAATTCGGAATTAATTTTGCCGATCACCCATGGCTCAAACCGGTTCGTTATTCGTTCAATCGACATCAATCCAATGAAATCATTGCCAATTATCCTTTTTATAGCGTTGACAGTGAAGAATTTCACGAAGTAGGCGTTGGTCCCATTCACGCCGGGATTATCGAACCGGGTCATTTTCGATTTATTTGCAACGGAGAAAAAATTGTTCATCTTGAGATTCAATTAGGATATCAACATCGAGGCATTGAATCATTGTTTTTAAGCAAAAAATCGCTGTTGCAACGATCGGTTTTGTCCGAAAACATTGCCGGCGATACCGTTATTGGCCATGCAAGCACTTTTGCACGGGTTTGGGAAAGCCTCAGTGAGCAAGCCATTCCACCTTCCATTCAAAAAGAACGCACCATTGCCTTGGAGCACGAACGCATAGCCATCCATACCGGTGATCTTAGTGCTATGTGCACCGATTTGGCGTATCAATTGGGAAGCGCCGTTTTTGGACGATTGCGAACTCCAATCATCAATTTCTTTCAGGAATGGGCCGGAAACCGATTTGCTAAAGGATTGATTCGTCCGGAAAAAACAAATTTCCCGTTCACGAGGCAAACAGCAGAACGTTGGACGCAAGTTATTGATGCTTTTGAACCTGATTTTTTAGAAATGTACGATAAACTGTCCGATCTTCCTTCGGCGCTGTCGAGAATGGAAAAAACGAGCATTGTGACCGCTCAAACGGCAAAAAAAATTGGTATGGTGGGTATGAGTGCCCGTGCCAGCGGGGTGAAACGCGACATTCGCAGTTCTCATCCCGAAGGTTGGAGCTCAATGCCACATCAACCCATTATTAAAAAACACGGGGATGTTTTTTCGAGGATACAAATTCGAAAAGAAGAAGTAGTACAATCCATAGGCTACATTCGACAATGGATCAATGAAATGGACTATGATCCATCAGCAATGAATATGCCTGCAAAAGAAGCACTTCCTAATTCGTTTGTCATTGGACTTACCGAAGGATGGCGTGGCGAAATATGCCATTGTGCCATAACGAATCAACAAGGTGAATTAATCCTTTACAAAATCAAAGATCCATCCCTTCATAATTGGCTTGCATTGGCTTTAGCAGTAAGAAACAACGAAATTTCGGATTTCCCGATCTGCAACAAAAGTTTTGATTTATCCTACTGCGGGCACGATTTGTAACCATGTGTAACTCAAAAGTCAATTACTATGATTCAAACTTTGAAAATTCTTTATCATCAAGGGAAACAATACATTCCGGATGTCATCACGGCTGAAGCCGCAGGCATTTTCAGAGGACGTCCCATCATCAGCAATGCACACGTTGATGAAGAGCGATTGACGGCTTTATGTCCAACCAATGCCATCGGCAAAGGGCCTGTTTCCATTGATTTAGGACGATGTCTTTTTTGTGGCGAATGTGCGGTACAATTTCCCGAAAAAATTCATTTCACAAAAGATTTCAACCTTTCATCCAACGATCGAAGCCAACTCATTGTTAAAGAAGGTGTTGATGGATCCATTCAAATGAATGAAACCCACATTCGTCAAGAAATTCGTTCATTGCTGGGACGTTCCTTGAAATTACGGCAAGTTTCGGCAGGAGGAGACAACAGTTGCGAGTGGGAATTAAACGCATCAGGAAACGTCAATTTTGACATTGGCCGTTTCGGGATCGAGTTTGTTGCATCGCCACGTCATGCTGACGGCATTGTAATTACCGGTCCCATCACACAAAACATGGCCGATCCGTTGCAACGATGCTACGATGCCGTTCCCGATCCGAAAATCATCATACTGGCAGGTGTTGATGCCATCAGTGGTGGTATTTTTAATGGCAGTCCTGCATTAAATCGTTCATTCATTGATAAATATCCTATCGATTTGTACATTCCCGGCAACCCTGTTCATCCCCTCGCCTTCATCAACGGAATTGTTCACTTTTTGGAAATCAAACCTTAATAAATTGCTATATAAACATGGCATTTTTGAGTATTAAATTTAAAAAATTCAAATAAGTTGAATTTTTTACGGCACTCCATTTTTCTTTATAACATTGATTGAAAGCATTATATAAAACAATTAAAGATTTTTTTCTACAATCTTGGCTCCCTTTAATAGTAAAGAATCATTTAATTGACTAACTTTGCAGTCACAAAAAAAGAATATAAAAATATGGGACCAGCCTCACTTATCGTACTGCTATTCATTGCAATATTTTTTGCCATCGTTGCCGTTTACATTGGCAAAATATTTGGGATATCATCCACAAATCCTGTAAAAAGAGAACCTTACGAATGTGGTATTGAAACCAAAGGAGAAACTTGGGTTCAATTTCATATCGGTTATTATTTATTTGCCCTTTTATTTTTAGTTTTTGATGTGGAAATTGTCTTTTTATTTCCATGGGCAACCGTTGTTCGAGAATTAGGCATGGTTGCATTTATTGAAATATTCCTTTTCACCTTGTTCCTGTTTATGGGACTTTTATACGCATATAAAAAGAAAGCACTCTCATGGATGTAAAAAAAGAATATATCCCCGAATTTGATGGGGATGCCTATAAGGATGACATGGGAAGGACGAGTTTTATTGTTACTTCCGTCGATGCCGTTGCCAATTGGGGTCGAAGCAATTCATTGTGGCCTTTATCCTTTGGGACAAGTTGTTGTGCTATTGAATTAATGAGCACTGTATCAGCAAAATATGATTGGTCCCGATTTGGTTTTGAAGTGATGCGTGCCAGTCCTCGTCAATGCGATTTAATCATTGTTTCGGGTACCATCACCTACAAAATGGCGCCGGTTTTAAAACGACTTTACGATCAAATGGCAGAACCGCGTTACGTGATTGCCATGGGAGCTTGTGCGGTTTCAGGCGGACCGTTTTATTACAACTCATACGCTGTGGTACGCGGAGTTGACAACGTGATTCCGGTTGATGTCTACATTCCCGGCTGTCCGCCTCGACCCGAAGCATTAATTCACGGCATGATGACGCTACAGGAAAAAATCAGAAAATCCAAAGCATACGTAATCGAAAAACCTAAAAAAAAGAAGGAACCCAATGACTAAAGAAGAACTCAAACACTATCTCGAGGTTACTTTTCCAACTCAGGAAGTGAAAGAGACATTCAATTTTCCACTGTTGATCGTGAACAAAGAAGCGATTATCGAAGTGATGACCAAATTGAAAACAGCTCCCGAAACTCAGTTCAACTTTTTGTTTTGCGAAACAGCCGTTGACCGCAATCCGACTTTTGAAGTGGTTTATCATTTAACCTCCACTTATTTTCATCACGATTTGGAAGTAAAAGTGATATTGAATGATAGAGAAAATCCCGAAATTGATTCTGTTTATGGACTTTGGGAAGCTGCCGATTTATACGAAGATGAGATTTATGATCTGTTTGGAATCCGTTTCAAAGGGCATCCAAACCTCCGGCGAATCATGCTTACCGATGAGTGGAAAGGGTATCCGCTGCGAAAAGATTACCAAGATGATAACATAATTTCGTTGTAGTCAATTAATCAATGGAAAATCAAACTAATCAAAACCAAAACGAGCTGCGCACCGAAGAATTTGTTGTAAACATCGGACCTCAACACCCTGCCACACACGGAGTGTTGCGTCTTGAAGTAACACTCGACGGTGAAATCGTCAAAAACATTCAGCCTCATTTAGGATACATTCATCGCGGCATAGAAAAAATGACCGAATCGATGCCTTACAAACAATCGATTTACCTCACCAGCCGAATGGATTATCTGTCAGCTCACATCAACAATCACGCCTGTTCTTTAGCCATTGAAAATGCGTTGGGCATTGAAGTACCTCCAAGAGCTAAAGCCATTCGAATCATCATGGACGAGCTCCAACGATTGACATCGCACGAATTGTGGTGGGGATCATGCGCTATGGATATTGGTGCTGTTACTCCATTCTTTTTGGGCTTTCGCGATCGGGAACGTATTTTGGAAATCTTCGAAGCCAATACGGGCAATCGCTTAACGATGCACTACATTGTACCGGGTGGTGTAATGCGCGATGTTTTGCCAACATTTGTGGCGGATGTTCGTGAACTGCTTAAAAAGATCAAAGGGTATCGTCATGAATATGACCAATTAATCACGGGAAATTATATTTTTCAACATCGGACTCAAGGAATTGGATATTTATCGAAAGAGCAAGCCATTTCTTTAGCCTGTTCAGGCCCTGTAGCCCGTGCCTCTGGGGTTAGCTGCGATGTGAGAAAACTCTATCCATACGACGGTTACGAAAAACTTGATTTCAAAGAAGTCATTGATAACGGTTGCGACAACTGGGCACGTTACATCGTTCGGATGGAAGAAATGAATCAATCCATTCATATCATTGAACAATTATTGGACAATTTTCCTTCAGGCGAATATCGTACCAAGATAAAAGGGGTCATCAAGCTGCCCGAAGGAGAATATTATCAGCGTGTTGAAACAGCCCGTGGAGAATTGGGCGTTTACATTGTCTCCGACGGCAGCAAAAAGCCTTATCGCATGAAATTTCGTACTCCGTCTTTCTCCAATCTTGGCGCATTGGGTCCTACTACTATTGGTTTGAAAATAGCCGATTTAATTGCAAACAATGCCACCATTGATTTGGTCATTCCTGATATTGATCGATAAAAAAGCGTATATGATTTCTATGATTCAATTTACTGATATTACAGCTTGGATACACCATCTGTTGTTGAGTGTGATGTCGCCTGCATGGACATATTTGGTGGAACTGGTTTTAGCTGGTGTGAGTGTGTTGGTAGTTTTGCTGGTATGTGTCATCATCATGGTGTACATGGAACGAAAAGTGGCCGGATTTATGCAACTTCGCTGGGGACCGAATCGAGTTGGTCCATACGGCATTTTCCAAGTCATTGCCGATGTCATTAAACTGTTGCTAAAAGAAACCTTTTCGCCAAATCGAGCTGACAAAATCATGTTCAACATAGCTCCGGCATTGGCTTTGGCTGTTTCTCTCATGGCACTGGCCCCTATTACGTGGGCACCGGGTCTAACCATGTGGAATACCAATGTGGGCATTCTTTTTATAACGGCAATTTCATCCATGGGCGTTATCGGCATTATGATGGCCGGATGGTCAAGTAACAATAAATATTCATTGTTTGGAGCTATGCGAAGCGGAGCTCAAATAGTGAGTTACGAACTTTCTGCAGGAATATCCATTGTTACGGCGGTGGCGCTTGCCGGAACATTATCCACCAGTGGCATCATTGCCTCTCAGGCCAATGGTTGGTGGATCATCAAAGGACAAATTCCCGCTATCATTGCTTTTATTGTCTATGTCATAGCCAGCACCGCCGAATGCAATCGGGCTCCTTTTGACCTGGCAGAAGCAGAATCGGAATTGACCGCAGGTTATCACACGGAATATGCTGGTATGCAATTCGGAATTTTCTACTTAAATGAATACATCAACATGGCCGTTGTGTCCATCATTGCATCTACCTTGTTTTTGGGCGGATGGATGCCTTTTCATTTGCCATTTAATACTCCAATTGTGCTGACTTTCAATCACATCATGGATTTTATTCCGTCGTGGATTTGGTTTTTTGGTAAAATGTTTCTAATCATCTTTTTCATGATGTGGTTCAGATGGACTTTTCCACGTCTGCGGATTGATCAATTATTGAAACTTGAGTGGAAATACCTATTGCCGATCAGCATTATCAATTTGCTCTTTGCTGCATTGATCATTGTTTTACATTGGCATTTGTAATGGCTGGTATATCGTTAAAAACAAACATAAAAGGTTGATAAACTTTGTTTTAGAACAAACCTAGATCAAACCTGAATGATCATTAAACAACAAAAGATGAGAGCACTCTATCGTTATATCAAAGAAGTTGTATATGCCTTCGTTTCGTTGGCAAAAGGATTAATGCTGACACTTCGCTATTTTGTGACCATCAAAAAAGTGAACATTACAGAAGAATATCCCGACAATAGGACAACCACCATCAGTGTCAAAGAACGTTTTTACGGAGAAGTGGTGTTAATCCATGATGAAAACAACGAACATAAATGTACGGCTTGTACATTGTGCCAAATAGCATGTCCCAACAATTCCATTCAAATCATTTCAAAACAAGTTGAAACGGAAGATGGAAAAAAGAAACGCGTTTTGGACAAGTGGGTTTATCATTTAGACATGTGTACTTTTTGCTATCAATGCATTGATGCATGTCCGCAAGATGCTATTGAAATGAAAAACACCTTTGAACACAGTGTTTTTGATCGCAGTAAACTGATTTATCAATTGAATCGTCCGGGTTCAAAATTGAAAGAAAAACCGACCGTAAAAGCGCAACAATCATGAATGCATCAACAGTAATTTTTTATGTTTTGGCCATATTAGTGCTCACTTTCGGAGCAATGACCGTTTTTTCACGCAGAATTTTCAGAGCTGCCATCTATTTGCTCTTTTCACTGATCAGTGTGGCCGGTCTTTATCTCTTGTGGGGAATGGATTTTATTGCTGCCTTACAAATCATTATTTATGTTGGAGGCATTGTTGTTTTGATTATTTTCTCCATATTTCTCACACAACGAGCAGGAGACAAACTTCCGCCACCCGTTAAAAGCAGAATTTTTACAGGCGGCATTTTATCGGTTGTTGGATTAGGCATAACCTCATGGATTGTTTATCAATATTTGTTCACATCGTCCAATTTACCTGCCATTGATCCTTCGGTACACAACATAGGACGACAAATGTTGAATTATACTCAATTTGGGTATGTGTTTCCCTTTGAAGTCATCAATATCTTACTTCTGGCAGCATTGGTCGGAAGCATTGTAATTGCTATGAAAAAAAAAAGGAGAAAAGTCAACCAATGAACCCAATCAAACCAACTAAAAATAATCAATGATGGAACAAGTTCCTTTATCTCATGTTCTTATTTTAAGTTCGGCTCTGTTTTTTCTCGGAGTTTACGGATTTTTTTCACGTCGCAACATGATTACGATGCTGATGTCCATTGAACTGATTTTGAACAGTGTCAACATCAATTTTATTGCTTTTAACAAGTATTTATTTCCGCATCAGTTGGAAGGCGTATTTTTTACCATGTTTATCATAACGGTAGCCGCAGCTGAGGTATCCATTTCCATTGCCATTATTATCAATTTGTATCGTCGATTCAAGACCATTGACATTGAAGATACCACAACGATGAAGTATTAAAAATATGAACAGTTACGATTTATCTTCTCTATTCATTGTTGGGTTGCCGTTGTTGAGTTTTGCCTTCATTATTTTACTCAGCAAACGTTTAAAACCCGGCGTTGCAGGGCTCATTGGAACACTGGCCATTGCTACAACAGCGGTTTTGGCATTTTATGTTGCCGCAGGTTATTTTTTCGGGTTCGGTGCTCAGGCAGGTTCGTATGTGCGTCATATTGCCATGCAGTTTCAATGGCTAAAGTTCACCGAAAATCTTTCCATTGACATGGGCATTGTACTGGATCCAATTTCGATCGCTCTTTTGATTGTCATTACGGTTGTTTCGACAATGGTTCATCTTTACAGCTTGAATTACATGCACGGTGAAGATTATTTTGCCCGTTATTACGGTTATTTGTCATTGTTTACGTTTTCCATGTTAGGGTTGGTTTTATCGGTCAATATTTTTCAGATGTACATCTTTTGGGAATTGGTGGGATTGTCTTCCTATTTGCTCATTGGATTTTACTTTACACGGTCATCAGCCATTGCAGCAGCCAAGAAAGCTTTTATTGTCACACGTTTTGCCGATTTAGGTTTTTTAATTGGCATTCTGATCTTAAGTCACGGCGCCAAAACGCTCGATTTCTTTGTGATGATCCAACGACTGACCGAAGCAGGATCTCCTTATTTAACCCATTTTACTGCCACCACATTCATGGGATTATCCACACTGACATGGGCATTACTGTTGGTTTTTATGGGTGGAGCCGGGAAATCGGCCATGTTTCCGTTGCACATCTGGCTGCCTGATGCCATGGAAGGTCCTACGCCTGTTTCGGCATTGATACATGCTGCAACGATGGTAGTGGCAGGTGTTTATTTGGTTGCTCGTTTATTCCCCATTTATGCCATATCTGCTCCGGAAGCTCTTCATTTTATTGCTTACATAGGCGCTTTTACGGCACTTTTTGCTGCCATTATTGCCTGCACGCAAACCGACATTAAACGGGTTCTCGCCTATTCTACCATTTCTCAAATTGCCTACATGATGTTTGCTTTGGGCGTAGCAGGTTGGGGCGAAGGACAAACGGAAGGATTTACCGCTTCGATTTTTCATTTATTTACTCACGCATTCTTCAAAGCATTGCTGTTTTTAGGTGCAGGAGCCATTATTCACGCCATTAGCAGCAACGAAATGGACAACATGGGAGGATTAAGAAAAGCACTTCCAATTACCCACATCACTTTTCTTGTAGCCTGTTTATCCATTGCAGGAATTCCGCCATTCTCAGGATTTTTCAGTAAAGAAGCCATTTTATCCGCAGCATCGCTCGGCAATCCGTTGGTGTATTACATTGGATTGTTTACAAGCGGATTGACAGCTTTTTATATGTTTCGACTCTATTTTCGCATCTTTTGGTATAAACCAATAAGCGATCATCACAATCACGAAAAGCAAACTTGGGCAATGAACAGTGCATTGTTGGTGCTCATGCTTGGCGCAGCTTTTGCTGGGTTCATTCCTTTTGGATCCTTTGTCAGTGCAACCGGAGCTCCCATCGCCCTGCCCTTTCATCCTGTTTTCTCCATTTTACCTGTTTCATTGGGTTTACTTGGAATCTTTCTTGCTTATCTGTTCTTTTACAAGGAATCCGACAAAGCCGAAAAAACAGTGGCTTACTTCAAAGGCTTTTATCAGGCAGCATATCATAAATTCTACATTGACGAAATATATATGTTTGTCACCAAGAAAATCATTTTCAATTTAGTTGGCCGACCTGCAGCATGGTTTGACCGCACGGTTGTGAATGGCATTTTTATCAATGGAACCGCAACGGTTACGGAAGTTACCTCGGAAACCATCAAACCAATGCAATCGGGAAAAGTTCAAGATTATGCCATGTATTTTCTTGGAGGCACCCTGCTTCTTGTCGCTTTATTACTTATTCAATTTATGTAATCAACCATGGATATCGTACAACTATTCATTATTCTGCCAACGGTCACTCTTCTGGGAATGATAGCGGCAAAAAAAGAACTTCATATTAAGAGTATTGCACTCGCAGGCAGTTCGCTTCTGTTAATTTTGGCCATTGTTCTGACTGCTTTGTATGTACAAATGCGTCAGGCCGGTGCGTCAGCTCCTTACCTGTTTCAAAGCAGCTATGTGTGGTTTGAACCGTTGAAGATTTATTTTACTTCTGGCATTGATGGAATTTCATTGGTCATGATTTTAATGACTGCTCTGGTTGTTCTTGCCGGCGTTTTGGTTTCATGGAAAATTAACAAACAAGTAAAAGAATTTTTCTTTCTTCTGATCCTGTTAAGTTTAAGTGCTTACGGTTTTTTCATGACAACGAATCTTTTTGCCATGTTCTTTTTTCTCGAATTGGCCGTTATTCCAAAATTTTTACTCATCGGCATGTGGGGAAGCGGACGCAAAGAGTATAGTTCCATGAAATTGGCACTTATGTTGATGGCAGGTTCTGCATTGGTTTTTTTAGGTATGATTGGTCTATTTTATGAAACCGGCTTGCAATCATGGGATATTCAGGATATTGCCAAGCTCAACATACCGATTGCCACACAACGTGTTCTTTATTTATTGCTTTTTACCGGATTTGGTGTTTTTACGGCCATGTTTCCGTTTCATACTTGGGCGCCCGACGGACACTCTTCAGCTCCAACAGCTGCTTCCATGTTCTTGGCGGGAATTTCCATGAAACTTGGCGGTTACGGTTGTTTACGCGTTGCCACCTATTTATTGCCCGGAGCAGCTCAGGAACTGTCGTGGATCTTTATTATTTTGGCTTCCATTGCCATTCTTTACGGTGCGTTTGCTACCATGATGCAAAAAGATCTCAAATACATGAACGCATACTCGTCCGTTAGTCACGTTGGGTTCATCATTCTTGGCATTGCCATGCTGACAAAAGTGGCCATCACCGGAGCCGTTATGCAAATGGTGTCACACGGAATTATGACAGCTCTCTTCTTTGCTGCCATTGGTATGATTTACGATCGAGCACACACTCGTCAGGCCGATGAACTGGGTGGTATGTTAAAACAAATTCCTTTTATTGGAGCCGCTTTTATCATTTCAGGATTGACATCGCTGGGATTACCTGGATTCAGCGGATTTGTTTCCGAAATGACCGTCTTTATCGGTTCATGGGAACGCGCCGGGATATTTTATCGCGTAGCAACCATTTTAGCTGCGGCTTCCATTGTGGTGACGGCTGTCTATATTTTACGTGCCATTGGATTTGCCATTTGGGGAACAGTGACCAATAAAGAATTTTTGAAACTAAAAGATGCCACATGGAGTGAACGCACTGCAACCGTATTGTTAGTTCTTAGCATTCTGCTTATTGGGATGGCTCCATTTTTGTTTGTTCGTTTAATCGATATGGATACGACAACCATATATCACAAATTAATTTCAGGCGTTCTTGTTCACTGATTAAAAATCAATCATGTGATCATTCCAACTATAACATTGTAAACACATAAATAAATGGATATCGTTTTATTGTTTCGTTTTGAGATTATTATTGCGGTTTTGATATTAGCGCTTTTAGTGATGTCGCTACGCGATTTCAACACGAAAGTCACTGCATTTCTAGGCACAATGAATGTTTTGTTGCTGGCCAATTTCCTGATAGGATGGTTGCCGATAGCCACCGGAAGCTATTTTTCGGAATTTTTCAGAACAACGCCTTTAATTGTTTTCGAAAAAAACATTCTTAATTTAGGCATTTTGCTCATTTCGCTTACCTCGTATGAATGGCTCAAACAATCGGAACATCGACTTGAATTCTACTTTTTGATGCTTAGCAGCATGATGGGTGTGTTTGTGATGTTGTCCAGCGGACACATCCTGATGCTTTACCTTGGAATTGAAATGTCAACCATTCCCATTGCCGCCATGGCTAATTTCAATCTCGATGAAAAACGTTCATCCGAAGCCGGATTAAAATTGATCCTATCATCAGCATTTTCAACCGGCATCATGCTTTTTGGTATTTCACTGCTTTACGGCGCTGTGGGCAATCTGAGTTTTCAATCGGTGATCGCCAATTTACATCCTGATCTGTTAACGATCTTCGCATTCATCTTCATTCTTTCGGGTTTTGCCTTTAAGATGTCTATTGTTCCATTCCATCTTTGGACCGCCGACGTGTACGAAGGCTCACCAATTGCCGTCACCAACTTTTTGTCGGTCATCAGCAAAGGCTCTGTCATTTTTGTGTTTCTGACCATTTTATATCAGCTTTTTGGAGGATTGAAAGAAGAGTGGATGTATGCCATCAGCCTTTTGTCCATTTTAAGCATGACCATTGGAAACTTGTTTGCATTGCGGCAACAAAATGCCAAACGATTTCTTGCTTTTTCGTCCATTTCACAAGTGGGTTTTGTTCTTGTGGGTGTAGCCGGCGCTTCAGTCATGGGATCCACGTCGGTAGTTTATTTTGTCATGATCTATCTGCTAAGTAACATTGGCGCATTTGGCGTCGTCAGTGCCATGGCTGACACCACAGGCTCTGAATCGCTTCAATCATTTAAAGGACTCTACAAGTCAAATCCTTTCTATGCTCTTTTTATGGTTATCGCTTTGTTTTCTTTAGCCGGTGTTCCACCCGTAGCCGGATTTTTTGGAAAACTCTTTTTGTTGACTGCCGGCATGAACAGTAAATTGTATGTTTTGCTTGGATTTGCCGGCGCAAACTTGGTGCTTTCTCTTTACAACTATTTACGGGTAGTCAAATACATGTTTATTGATGAAACCGTTGAAACCATTCCGGCATTGAAACGCAATCGACAACTTACCATAGCACTGACCGTTTGCACCGTCGGACTGCTTGCCATCGGATTCATTCCGGCCATCTATCAATACATCAGTCAACTTTGCACCATGTAAACAACACAATAGCGTTACACATACTAAAAAGAGGCAGTTCCAAAAGGGAACTGCCTCTTTTTAATTGAAATGTGAGGCATACTGGATTCGAACCAGTGACCTCTTGCCTGTCAAGCAAACGCTCTAAACCAGCTGAGCTAATACCTCATTTCAAAAGATAAAATACCGCCTCAAAGAAGTGACGGCTCTTTTATTAGTCGGGGTGACTGGATTCGAACCAGCGACCACACGCCCCCCAGACGCGTACTCTAAACCGGACTGAGCTACACCCCGTTTTTTTTTGCAGTGCAAAAGTAATCTTTTTTTTGGTTACTGCAAAAAAACGGAACCCTAAAACCATCGCAAGACAAACTAATTTTCTTTAATTTATTGTTTTCCCCTTTTGATTTTTGTACCTTTGTAAAAATAGATCATAAATAAAAATCTTTTAAACATGGCAACTGTATTATTTGGAGGAAAACCTACCCCTTTGGCAGGAATTGAAATAAAAATTGGAGACATTGCTCCCGATGCAACTTTAATTGCAAAAGACTTGAGTGAAAAGCATTTGTCCGACTTCAACGGCAAGATAAAAATTCTTTCTATTTATCCAAGCATTGATACGTCGGTGTGTGCCACTCAAAACAGAAAATTTAACGAAGCAGCTTCATCATTGAGTGATGATATTGTGATTCTGTCCATTTCTATGGATTTACCTTTTGCTCAGGGACGTTTTTGTGCGGCAGAAGGACTTGACAAAGTCATCACGCTTTCGGATCATCGTTATGCGGATTTTGGTTTGAAATATGGTTTTTTAATTGAGCCATTACGTCTTTTGGCTCGCGGAACAGTGGTTATTGACAAAAACAATGTGGTTCAACACGTTGAATACGTTCATGAGGTAACTACTGAACCAAACTACGAAGCAGCATTAGCTGTAGCCAAATCATTGTAAAAGCTTTTTCTTTTTTTATCAAAGCGTTTTGATGTGTGATACATGAAAACGCTTTTTTTGTCTCCCTATTGCTTGAAAAATTGACTTATTTTGCTTATATTCGCAGCCTTATTTTATATCTCATGGTCATTTATTTTTTGGCGAAGTTAGCCCAACTTTAGACAAGGAAAAACTTGAACAAAAATTTCCATCTGTTTCAATTATATTTAGCATCCTCATTTCACCTTTTATTCAATCATTATCATGACCTCTGACAGCGTAGTCATCATTCCCACTTACAATGAAAAAGAGAACATCGAAGCCATCATTCGAGCTGTTTTTTCTCTTTCAAAACCATTTCACATTTTGATCATTGATGATGGTTCACCCGATGGGACTGCCAATATTGTAAAATCATTGCAATCCGTTTTCTCCGATTCACTCTTTTTGCTCGAACGACAAGGAAAACAAGGATTAGGAACGGCTTACATTGCTGGTTTTCATTGGGCTATTGAACATCAATATGATTTCATTTTTGAAATGGATGCCGATTTTTCCCACAATCCCAATGACCTGTTACGTCTATACCAAGCCTGTACGGACGATCATGCCGATGTAGCCATTGGATCACGCTATGTCAACAACGTGGTCAATGTTATCAACTGGCCGATTGGACGAGTTATCATGTCCTACTTTGCCTCAAGTTATGTGCGTTTTATCACGGGAATGAAAATTTTCGACACCACGGCGGGTTTCAAGTGCTATCGTAGAAATGTATTGGAAACCATCGAATTGGACAAGATTCGATTCAAAGGTTATGCTTTTCAAATTGAAATGAAATTCACGGCCTATCAATGCGGGTTCCACATTGTGGAAGTCCCCATCGTTTTTGCCAATAGGGTTTTAGGTGTTTCAAAAATGAACGGAGGCATTTTTGGAGAAGCCTTTTTTGGCGTGATCAAACTCAAACTTCAAAGTTATTTTAGAAAATATCCCCGCAAAAAGATTGCCTAATGGGTTATAAAGAACTGATCAATAACCAAATATTTAATCCAATCACGATCAAGGCAATGATCCCCATGAGGATCATTGTTTGTTTTTTGTTGGCATAAACGCCCATGACTTTTGGAGAAGAAGTGAGATAAAATTGGGCTAAAATGGTGATTGGGAGTTGAATACTCAGGATCATCTGCGAAATAATCAGGGCATTCAACGGATTGGTCACAAAAAACAGCAGCACTACCGCTCCAACAATTGAGATAAGAACCCCCAATTTTGAATGATTGTCGCGAATATCAAAAGGTTCGGCAAACAGTCCGGTAAAAATAGACCCACCTGCCATGCCGGAAGTAACGGAAGAGGCAATTCCCGAAAACAACAACGCAATGGCGAAAATATCTGAAGCACTTCGGCCTAAAAGCGGCGTCAACAACTGATGAGCCTGCTGCAATTCCGAAATGGCTTTTCCGGCTACAAAAAAAGTTGCCGCTGCCATGATAAACATGGCTAAATTGATTGCCCATCCGGCAATCATTGAAAAAAGGGTATCGAAAAATTCATATTTCAACAATTTTTGAATCGAAGCCGGTGTCCTTTTATTCAACTGACGACTTTGGATGATTTCGGAATGCAAAAACAAATTGTGTGGCATCACCACTGCACCTAAAACACTCATAATCATCACTATTGATCCTGAAGGAACCTGAGGAACAAACGTATGAACGGCCACTTGCATCCATTCAATGTGCACAAGGGATAATTCATAAATGAAGGAGATGCCGATGATAGAGACAAAACCAATGATCCAACGCTCAATCTTTCGATAGGAATTGGTGAAAATAAAAAACAAAACCAGAATGGCGGATAACATCACGCCGATCATCATGGGAAGGCCAAAAAGCATTTGCAGGGCAATGGCAGCCCCTAATAATTCGGCCAGCGAAGTAGCGACCGATGCCAACACCGCAGAAATGATGACAGGACGCGACACCTTGCGAGGCAAGTGTTCATTGACTGCTTCCGAAAGGCACAATCCGGTGACAATGCCCAAATGCGCCACGTTGTGTTGCAACACAATGAGCATCAACGTACTCAACGTAATGACCCATAAAAGAGAATAGCCAAACTCTGCACCACCTGCAAAGTTGGTTGCCCAATTTCCGGGATCAATAAAACCGACCGTAACCAATAAACCCGGCCCAATGTATTTAAAAATTTCAAATGCTTTCCTGGATGGATGATGCGCACTTCGACGCCAATCTTTTTTTCTAAAAAACTTCATGTCTTTAATCATATTTTTCACAATGTTACAAATAAAAAAGAGAATACACAAGATGATAAACGCTTCTTTTTATATCTTTGTGACAAGCGTAAAATGGATTGAACTTCCAAACCAAATTGAATCAGAAGCATGAACGGCATTGATCCAAGACGCATCACGGTGCACAAAGCATCATCGCAGCCGATCAACGGCATTGTGGTTTATCGAATGAGTCGCGATCAGCGGGTTGAAGATAACTGGGCATTGCTTTTTGCACAGCAACTTGCCGACGAATCGGACGCCTTGCTGATAGTGGTATTCAATTTGTTGACGCACTATCCCAATGCCAACACGCGTTCTTTCGATTTCATGATGAAAGGTCTCCATGAAGTTGACCAAAAATTAGCCGCTTATCACATACCTTTCATCCTGCTTTGCCACGAGAAGCCTGAAGAAGGATTTGCCAACTTCATTCATGAAAATGGCGTTAAAGCCGTTGTATCGGATTTTGATCCCTTGCGACACAAGCAAACTTGGATTCAATTCATCAACAACATTCCACACATTGCTCATTACGAAGTAGATGCGCACAACATTGTTCCCTGTCGTTTCGTGTCGAACAAAGTCGAATTTGCAGCCTACACACTTCGAACAAAAATTCATCGATGGCTTGATGAATTTCTGACTGAATTTCCTTCATTACATGAACAAAACCACAAAGCAAATTCCATGTTAAAATCCTGTTCGTGGGACGAAGCTACAAAAAAACTCAGCATGATTGAATGCGTATCTCCTGTTGAATGGCTCTCACCGGGTTGCCAGGCAGCCAAAAAGATGCTTCAAACTTTCATGATGGAAAAATTGTCTTCCTACGACGAAAGGCGAAATCATCCTGAATGGGATGGACAATCCAATTTGTCGCCATACCTCCATTTCGGCCAAATTGCCGCACAACGTATTGCGTTGGAAATCATAAAACAACCACGTTCAACTTCTCGCGAAGCATTTTTGGAAGAATTGATTGTTCGACGTGAATTAGCCGATAATTTTTGTTTTTACAACCCACATTACGATCAGACGGAAGGATTCCCCGACTGGGCAAAAACAGACATGGCTGTTCATCAAAAAGACCCAAGAACCTATCTTTATTCGACGGAAAAATTGGAACAAGCCATGACGCACGATGCACTTTGGAATGCTGCTCAAATGGAACTGAAAAAACGAGGTAAAATGCACGGATACATGCGCATGTATTGGGCTAAAAAGCTGTTGGAATGGAGCGATTCACCTGAGACAGCCTTGCAAGTAGCCATTTACCTGAACGATAAATATGCTTTAGACGGACGTGATCCCAATGGCTATACCGGCATTGCATGGAGCATTGGAGGCGTTCATGACAGAGCCTGGTTTTCACGCCCGATCTTTGGCAAAATCAGGTACATGAGTTTCAACGGCTGCAGATCAAAATTCGATGTTGATGCTTACATTCGTCAGCAAATGACATGAATGACTCCACTTCCAACGCTTCATTTTGGTTTGTTGAACATGCAAGGTTTATCCCGAAATGAAAAGAAATTTATTTGATTACTTGTCAAAAAATGCACCGACAGGCGGAAGCATCCACTCCTCCAACAAAGGATGCTCATGTCGGACAAAGGCGAACGTTATTCCTTGATCATTAACCCAAATGCCTTCTTTATCATTGAATTGCAAATGACCTTCTTTGAAGATGCGTTCATGATGCGCAGCATCATTGGTCATCGAGATAAAGTTCAATGCCAACACTTCATGCGTCGATTTTGAAGCCAAAAACCATTGATATCGATCAGCAGGAAAAGCATTTTTCGGCACATCTAACCGTTTAATTTCAAAAAGCGTAAATTCTTCTTGATCGAAATAAAACAACGGTTCAAATTGCTGATAAAACAACTCATTTGAATGACGAATGTAATCCAACAACTTTTCAACGGCCTCTTCTTCGGGAATGTTCTTTTCAATGCATTGATGATGATGGTAAAGGCTGACTTTCCCTTTTGCGGCGCCAACATAACCAAAATCGGCATCGGCCATTTCACCCGGCCCGTTCACAATGCATCCCATCACGCCAATTTTCAAGCCCACCAAATCTTTGGTTGCTTCTTTTACACGAGCCAATGTCGATTGCAAATCAAACATGGTTCGCCCACAGCCGGGGCAAGAAATGTACTCGGTTTTGGAAATGCGCACACGGGCTGCCTGCAAAATGCCAAATGAGGTATCAACAACCGACGAGGAAGGCAAAGCGTAATTTTCCAACAACACGCCGTCACCAAAACCATCCAACAACAAACTACCAACATCGACCGACGCCTGAATTTGAAAATACTCCTCATCAGCTTCGTTGTAAACACGATGAATGATTACGGGCGTTTCACACCGATGAATCGTCAACTGATGAAAAAAAGCCCTCATTTCGCCTGTTGCATTGAGATGAGGCGATGACAACAAAATCACGACATTGTTGGATTCTTTCAAATGCTGTATGCGTTCAGCTGTTAAATCGCTCCATTGCATTTTTACCAAAAACCACGTATCCCGCCGATCTTTTGCTTTTTCCCATTCCGAAACGCAAAGCGCGGGATGATCACTCAACAGGTGATCAGGATGCAAACGAAACGTACCGTTTGATGAAGCCATCACAATCGGAGGATAATGCGCACCTATTTTATTCACGGCAGAAGTTTTGCGTCGATGATATGCGTACGGATTAAACGAAGGATCAACTTGAGCTGCAATGCGGGGATGATGAAGGCGTTGTTCAACATATTGCACCAATTTCTTGGCCACGGGAATCTCTTTTTCAGGATCTTCGCTCAATGAAACCCTTATGGTATCGCCAATGCCGTCGATCAACAAAGCGCCTATGCCGACAGCCGATTTAATTCGACCATCTTCACCATCACCCGCTTCGGTTACTCCCAAATGCAGCGGATAATGCATGCCTTCCTCCTGCATTGTTTTGATAAACAAGCGCACCGTCTGAACCATCATCAATGTGTTGGAGGCTTTGATGGAAATCACCACGTTGTTAAAATCATCGTCACGACAAATGCGTAAAAACTCCATGCACGATTCCACCATGCCTTGGGGCGAATTGCCGTACCGGCTCATGATCCGATCCGACAACGATCCATGATTGACTCCAATGCGCAAAGCGGTATGATGAGCCTTGCAAATGGAAAGCAAAGGCAAAAGACGCACACGAATTTTTTCAATTTCCTTACGATAGGATTCGTCTGTATAGTCAATTTGGCGGAAAGTTCGTCCGGCATCAACAAAATTACCCGGATTAATTCTGACTTTCTCCACAAATTGTGCCGCCACTTCAGCAGCGTTCGGATTGAAATGAATGTCTGCCGAAAGCGGCTGATGATAACCTCGATCCGACAACCCTTGGCGTATGGCATGAAGATTTTCGGCTTCACGAATACCTTGAGCCGTTAATCGAACCAGATCGGCCCCTGCATCAAAAATGCGCATGGCCTGAGCTATGGAACTTTCCGTGTCCATGGTCGAAGTGTTCGTCATCGATTGAACCGCAATGGGATGGTTTTCACCTAATTTTAAATGTCCAATGGACACTTCGATCGAGGGAAAACGGTGATAATTAAATAAATTCTCACAATATAATGATTGATTATTCATTTGTTTGAAATTTTTGTTTACTTGTGTAAGTGAGTTTTTACCAATAAATTGATAAAACTCGCGTTTAAAAAGTTTATTTATTTGACTTTCATCCGATCAAAAAACACCATCGAGGTATGGAACAACTCCATTTTCATTGAATGCTAACTTGGGGCTCGTTAATGTTGAATGGGATGATGTTCCACATATCGACACCACGAACGAAGGCCACAAGCATCACAAGAGGGTTTGCGCGCCATGCAGACATAACGGCCATGCAAAATAAGCCAGTGATGAGCTTTAGGCAATAATGCTTTTGGAAACAACTCGGTCAAAATTTTTTCCGTTTCGAGCGGCGATTTGGAATTGGTGGTCAATCCATAACGTTCGGCTACACGAAAAACATGCGTATCGACGGCCATCACCGGTTGATGATGAATGATGGAAGCCACCACATTGGCAGTTTTTCGTCCAACACCTTTCAATGTTTGCAACGTTTCAGCATCGGCGGGAATTTTGCCGTCAAACTCCGTCATGACCTGTTGAGCCATTGCCACTAAATGACGGGCTTTGTTGTTGGGATAAGAAATGCTTCGAATCTGATTCAACACCTCTGCCTGTGATGCCTTGGCCAACTTTTCAACGGTAGGGAAAGTCTCAAAAAATGAGGTTGTGACCATGTTTACCCTTTTGTCGGTACATTGAGCCGAAAGCATGACGGCAACCAACAACTCATAATCGGAACCATAATTTAATTCGCTGCGTGGATCAGGCATGTTCACCTCAAACCATTCAATAAGTCGATTGCAACGTTCCTGAGGCGTCAATTTCTCTTCTGTTTTCAAATCGTCCTTTTTCATTTTAGCTCCATGTAAGCCAACTGCCGTTCGAAAATCAATCGGGCAAATTTACTTGATAGACATATTGATACAACCGTTGTTTGATGATGTTACAATCGGAATGCGACGCGGCCGACGAATCGCCAAACAGCATGAGATGTAATGGCACAGCCGCTTTCTCCTTGTCATATGGCGGTTGAAGATAATCGACGTCGCACAAGGAAAAACCGTGACGCTCGTAAAAGGCAATGCGCCTTTCGGCAAGGCTTGATGTGGGTTTTTCCACTTCAATGACCACGTTGGCGTTAACCCGTTGAAGAAAACGATGCATTGCATCCGTCCCCACCCCATTGCCACGAAACGAATGAATAACCGCAAAATGTTCGATGTAATGAAACGATTTCAGATCCCAAACATTGAAAATGCCAACAGGCCTTTGTTCAACCGTTAAAACATAAGGCGAAAAAGAAGGCACATTCAACAGCTGCTCCATTTGTTCAGCAGAGCGTCTTTCAACAAGCGGGAATGACGCTTCAAGGCAGGTCAACATAAACGACCATAAAGGATCACTTGCGGAGTGAATGATCTGAAAATGGAGCTTCATATTCATTTTAAATGCTGTTTAAATGCCATTTAAACAACATTTAAAAGCCATTGTAATGGATTTTGCTCCTCAGCGTGTCATCCATGTGTCGAGGTTCCAATTCCTGTGCTTTATATCCGACAGCCACCATATCGAGAATGCGAAGATGATCAGGCACATACAAAATATTTCGAAGATAATCTTCGGCAGAAATGCGTTCATTGTGAGGACGTCGTGCCACTTGAACCCAACAACTTCCCAATCCAAGAGCTTCTGCCTCCAATTCGATAAACGCAGAAGCAATGGCTCCGTTTTCAATCCATGCATCGTTGCGCTGCGGATCCATGACCACCACAATGGCTAAAGGTGCATTGGCAATAAAACTGCTGCTTTGCTGCCGACACAAAGAGAGTTTCTGCAATAATTCAGGCTGATCCACCACAATAAACTCCCACGAACGGCTGTTTTTTGATGTTGGCGCAAGCAAAGCTGCTCTCAAGAGTTGCTCCACTTTTTCCTCTTCTACCGGTCTGTTTTCAAAACGACGAATGCTTCTTCGTTGCTCCATTAAAGGTATTAATGTGTCCATTGATTTAAATTTTGTTTTTCAAACACGCTGCTTCAAGCGTGTTGCGCTTGTTTGTTTCTCTTTTTTTGCACTCAGTTTTCTTTATCGATGCAAATATACGGCAAAATCATTGCAATTGAATTGATCCGCTTTGAGCGAAACGTAAAAAACCGACTTCGTTTTTTTCACGCAGTTTCAGTGCAAAAAGTGAACCCATGATGAATTGATCCTTTCAATCTACTTTGATGGTCAAGAAATGAGTTATCAATATCGATTTTAGTGATGAAAATAACCATTTGACAAGTTCCATACAACCTTTAAAAATCAAATATTTACGTAGGTATCAATCTGTTCATCAAAACGAGCAAGATGGATGTACGTTGAGCATGATTTTTTACATCACTTTAGTAACTCGACTAAAGATGCTTTAGCTTCACGTCACAAGGTATTTATGATTACCGTCATAAGGTGCTTGTGATTACCGACGCATGGTGTTTGCGATTATCGATGAAGAGAAGATATGAAACGAGCCATAAAAAGAGCTTATGCTCAAGAAAATGACTATTTGGCGAGTTCCATACAACCTTAATCTTAAAAAATAAAATAGATGTATGAAAAACTTCCCGCATGATTTCAATTCAAGCGGGAAGCAATGCATCTGATCAAACCCTGATGTTCAAGGCTCATTTCGATAACAAAAAACTTTTGACGAAGCCCAACCTGTTTTATTTTGCATTCAAAATGCGTTCAGTAACCAATTTTGAACTGATCACCGCCATGGGTAACCCTGCGCCCGGAACGGTGGAAGCTCCAACATAAAAGAGATTTGAAAATAGTTCATCCATGTTTTTTGGTCTGAAAGCCCCTATTTGATTCATGGTGTGCGACAAGCCCAAACCGGCTCCTTTGTATAAATTGAATTGATTTTGCCAATCTTCGGGCGTATAGGCCATTTGAAAAATCACCTCTTTTGAAATGTCATGTTGAATGCGATCGGAAAAATCTTCGATAATGCTGTTGATCATTGCTTGTTTATCCGACCAATCCGTCTTGAACAGTAAATTTGGAACGGGGCAAACAAAAAATAACGCTTCGCATCCATCCGGAGCACAGGAAGGATTGTGTTTGGAAACGACGTTAACGTAATAATAAGGTTTCTCCAACGTTCCGGGATTTTTCATCACATCTTTGGCGTAAGCCTCAAAGTTATTCCCCAAAAAATAGTTGTGATGTTCAAGTTGGGGCAATTTTGTTTTAATACCAACATAAAAAGTGAGATAACCCATTGTCCAACTCATTTTTTGCAATTTGGCTTCAGAGAATTTTGGACGTTTCATCACCGTTCCTCTAAAGTAGGCAGCATCGGAATTGATCACATAAAGATCGGCCTGCCATTTTTTGCCCTTTTGATCGATGAGTGAGCTAATGTGATGTTGATCGCTTTCAAATCCGACAATTTCTGTTTGATAATGAAACGCAACGTCAAATTTTTTCAATTCGTTCACCAAGGTTTCCACAATGGTGTACATTCCGCCTTTTACGTTATAGTAGCCGGTATGCGAAAACTCAATGTGCGAAAGGAGCGTGTACACGGCATTGGTGTCGAAGGGCGTTCGGCCAAGAAAAAAAGCAATCAACGAAACAATTTGTCGAACCTCTTTGGACTCAAAATAATGTCCCGTCTGTTCCCAAAATGTTTTGAACAACACAGGCAGATGAACGGGATTTACTTTAACCAAAGCAAAAAGATAATCGGCCACACTGTCGAAATTTTGCTTAATGACCACATCAACGGTATCGTTGTAGAGCGCTTCGCATTTTTTCAGATAAGCTCTAAATTTCTGCTCAAAATTGGGCTCAACGGCTTCAAATTGGCGGCTGAAACGGCCAATATCCTTGAAAAGAGCATATTTTTGGTCGCTGCCTCTGAAACTGACCGTGTACAAGGGATCGAGTTCAACAAACTCGAAAGGCATCTGAATGCCGCAATCCCTGACCAACTCTTCAAACTCGTAAGGCATGCTGAAAAAACTCGGTCCAACATCGAAGGTAAATCCATCTTTTTTCAACTGATTCAACCTGCCTCCGGGCTGACTGTTTTTTTCAACAAACGTGATTTTGTAGCCTCTGCTGGCCAGTCGCAATCCGGTGGAAAGCCCACCCAAACCAGTGCCCACGATCAATACTTCTTTGTTTTGATTCATTTGTATATCATTTTAATGTGTTATCGGAAAAAACGCTCATAAAAAATGGAACCTTTGCTTTGTGTCTAAAACGAATCCTCTCTTTCAAGGATCTTTCATAGAAACATCATTGAATTTTAAAGTTGAAAATGAACGCACCAAATGGTCATTTGTTTGAGCATAAGCTCTTTTTATAACTCGTTTCAAAAAGTTATTTTTTGATGAAGCTGTGGACAGAGATGATTCTTCACCCAATCAAAATTAGGTTCTATCGCCAATGTTTTTTTGCAATATGCTTTTGCATTGTCATATTGATAAAATTCCATGTAAGCCTGAATCAATGTGGCCAGCAAATTGAGATAATTCCAATTGTGAACCGTAAATCCGGGATTTTTCTCCATCATGCGAAGCGCATCAAGATAGTGTTGTAATGCTTCAGGCTTTGATCCGCCAAAAATTTTTGGAGTGTAATAGGCAATATTGCCCAATTGCATGTATCCAAAAGGATTATTGGGATCCAAACGAACCGATTCTTGGGCATATTCCAAACTCTTTAGTCCAATAAAAAACGCTTTCAATGGAGACAATCCAATCTTAAATCCGATGAAAGCCGCTTTGTAAGCATTTTGCATGGAAAGATCATGAACGGAATTTAATTCTTCTTCCGCCAATTTTAAATACTTTGCAGCTTCAGATGCATGTTTTGCACTAATAGCCCAACCGATGTATCCGTATTGATAATTGATCAGATCGAGCAACTCCTTTTGAGAATTTGGCTGATGTTTTGCCATGGAATCCATCACCGATTTCCATTGATTCATGTCACCTCGAATGTAAGCCTGATAAATCAATGGATTTTGCTGTCCAAAGAGCGTACTGCTTAACATAAAGAATAAGATTAAGAGTAAATTTGTCTTCCTTTCCATGTGTAATTTTTTTTGCGTTTCATGCGTAAAGCATTGATCAATACTTGGAATAAAAAGAAAAGATGCACCGGGAAATAAAACAGCGCTGTTGATACGGGTTGACGGCATGCCCACGAATAAAGGATTTGCACGCAAAGCACCACGATCAGATACCACCACAAAAGCGCCGAATGCATCAATAACAAAGGCACAAAACCAAAAGCAGCCAAAAATCCGAACAAAAAGGCGACTATCGGCATATTGCCAAAAAACATCAAAATATTTTTTGAAAATCCGTTGAACGCATCCCGATATGAAGCATACATTCTGCATTGAATGCTCTTTTCGCCCGTTATGCAGGCCACCGGAATGTGGTGTTGTTTATACAAACGGGCAATTAAAATATCCTCCACAGCCGACGATTTCACTTGGCTATGAGGTTGGATTTTCTTGTACCATCCCGCTTCGAACAACATAAACTGACCATTGGCAGCAGCATGCGATTTGAAAGGCGATATCCTGACAAAGATCAACGGCAACAAGGTCAACAGAATGTAATTCATTAAAGGCACCGTAAGCTTTTCGCCCAAAGTGAGCTGAATCTGTTTCGGGAAAACGGACATTAATCCTAATTTCTTCTTTTTCATATATTCAACGGAATCTTCCACGATGGTTCCGAAGAGTTGGACATCGGCATCGACAAACAACAAAAAAGATCCTTTGGCATGTTGAGCCAGCATAAAGCAGGCATGATTTTTCCCTAACCAACCTTGCGGAAGAGCAACGGGCTGCACCAGCCGAATGCGATCATCCTTTGCACTCATTGACTGAACAATGGATGCCGTTCGATCGGTGGAATGGTCATCGTAAACCAGCACTTCAATCCGATCGTTTTTGATGGCATGCAAACTTTCAAGCAATTTTCCAATGTTAGCTTCTTCGTTGCGTGCCGGTATCAAAATGGAAATCAATTCGCCGTGAAGCGATGCCGATTTCCCGATGTTTTGACGAAAAACAACATTCAACAAGGCGTTCAGCAGTTGCAAAACGACAAAACCAAAAGAAAGATCAACCAGTAAATGCATCATGAACTTTTGTTTTTTTGACGATTGACACTGTTGGTATAAAAAAGATTGTACGCTGCTTCCGGTCCCAATTTTTTCAAATCAGCCACGCTGTAGGACTGAAAATAAACAAAAAGGGTTGGCTTGATGTCGGAAAAATAATCCGTCAGATTGGCTACAAAAAGCACTTGAGTATCCGCCGGACAACGATTGAGAATGTATTGAATGCCTTTTTGAAAACGGAAGCGCTCAAGGTAAGCCGATTGAATCTCCCCTTGAGGAAACAGCAACACAACATGATCATTCCTTTGCAACAGTGCTAACGTGTAATCCATGCTTTGCAAAACCTCGCGGGAGTGTTTGCGAACGGAAAAGCCGCCGGTATATTGAAAATACCAATGTTTTCGCAATTGCTCTTCCAACATCATAAAGTGAAGCCTTCGATGGAGACGTTGTTGATTAAGATATTCCACCCAAAAGCCATCCCACCAACTCACATGATTGGCAATGACGAGCACAGCCGTTCCTCGATCGACAAACTCACCTTCAAGAGAGACGTCGTGAAAATGGCGTTTGAGCAGCAAGCGCATCAACCACTTAAACAAAGGATAGAGAGGATGTTTGGCTTTGATCATGACAACCACTTGAATCGAATGAATAAAACTACAAAAAAGAAAAATTGGCAACAAAAAAGCACAAAAGCCATCTTATTTTTGGTCTCAATACGAAATGCTTTGTAAATTGCAACGAACAGAAAACCAATGATCCACCAGGCAATATAATTTTGCAAAGGAACCATAGAACCATCCCAGCGCCACATTTTCATGATTGGCGCCATCGGCTCCAACACCAAATCATAACCCAGCATGACCAATGGTGCCCCAACCATCTGCACCAACACATTTTTCGTCACGTTCTGCATCATCGAAACCGCAGTGTAGGACAAAAAAATCCAGTTGATCCCGATCATCAACGGAGTATGAAACAGTTGCAGTCCAAGCGTATTTTCATATTGATACTTCCCAAAAACAGCACCGCTGTTCACACCAACCACTTCAATAAAAAATCCCAGAAGATACAATCCGGCAAAAACCGCCAGAGATTTTCGATAACCGTGACGGGAATGAAACAACAAAAGCCCGACAAAAGAAAGCATCAATGCCCAGGGAACCAATTGCAAAAAAAACGGAAACCAAGCCGGTACAAGCATCCCAACAACGCCAACGGTATAGAAAATTATATAGAAAACGATGACTTGCCGTTTTCTTTGCTCAAAAAAAAGTTGAAGTCTTGAGATGTTCAGTGTCATAACGATGATGAATGGACGATTCGTTTTTGTGCTTGCTTGCGCCATGTGGCCATCAGCAAAAGATTGAACAAAATTAAGCTGAAAGCATATCCAAAATCCTCAATGGGAATGGTCATAAAGCGAATGCCGAGATTGTAGCTGTCGTTGTACCAAACCTCCTGACGATTCACAAAACTACCTGTCAACGTGGCATTCACCAGAATGAAAGGAATCAAAATGACCAAGAAAGTGAGGTAAAACCGATCGATAACATGTGACTGATCAAAGAATGACCAAAGTAAAGCCATCACGACAAAGCTAAAAATATAAACCGTATAAGCCTGCTTCAAATGGGAGAAAACAATCGACAGCAAAAAAAGCATCAGCACAGTGGAAATGATGTTGCTGATCCGGTGATTCAACTTCCATTGTGGGAAATAGAGCACAATAGATTCGTGAAGAAAGATGCTGGCATAGGGCACAACGAAAAAAAACAACCATTCTTCCACCGGCAATCCCAACCAAAGAACGGGAAGATGATAAGCCGGATTGAACCCCCAAATACCCAAACGAGTAAACCACACATCAACGGCAATGTAAACAGCCGCCACGATGAAAAGAGAAGGAAACAACCATTTCCAGAGCGTGTAAAAGTGAAGTTTTTTGTCGAAACTCAACAGGCCCGGCACCAAAATGGAAAAGAAAAGAAGCAAAGCGTAAAGCCACATGGTTTAGTTTTTAAAATAACGTAAAGGAAAAATCAGCAAACCGAAATTGTTGAAATCATTTTTGCTTTTAGGTCGATGATGTGCCAAATGTGCTTTGATGATGGCTTTGGTGTAGGCATTGTGATGCTGCTGAAGAAAAGGAATGTGCAAGCGTTGATGAATGATGATTTCGTGCACCATGAAATAGGTAAAACCATAAAGCGTAATCCCAATGGAAATAAATATCAAGGAAGAAATTGCAAAATAAAATCCAAAAAACATCAGCAACATGGCCGGAATGGCATAGATCAAAAAGAAATAGTCATTTTTTTCAAATTTGGAAGAAGAGACTTTGTCCATGCTTACCTTGTTTTGGTCGTTCACATGATGATCCTTGTGCCATTTCCACAAAAAACCGTGCATGATGTACTTGTGATTTGACCAAGCCACCAACTCCATCAGCCAATAAGCTGCCACAAGCCATACCAAATTAATCATAAAACAGTGATTTTATTGAAATATTCAGGGAACTTTTGCATGATGTTCAAAAACCAAACCGTAAAATCCTCGGGAGTGCGCTCCATCCATTGCATCAAATCGGGCAAGTCAACGAACTTGAAATCCATCACCTCAAGCGGATTCAGCTTTGGCAAAGCGTCTGAAATTCCCACAAAGACATGATCAAACTCATGTTCCGTCAATGCGTTGTCCAACGTGGCACGGTACGTAAAATGAAACAATTCGGTCAAATCGTCCGTCATCAATCCCATTTCTTGAGAAAGGCGCCTGATGGCGGCCTCTTTGTTGCTTTCGCCCGGGAAAGGATGTGTACAAGCCGTATTGGTCCACAAACCGGCAGAATGATATTTCGTTAAGGCCCTTTGTTGAAGCAACATTTGAGCCTTGGCATTCAAAATAATAACCGAAACTGCTCTGTGAAGCAATCCTTTTTGGTGCGCTTCCAATTTCATCATTTCTCCCATTGGCCGGTCGTTCCGATCGACCAAAATCACTTTATCTTCCATTCAAATCAAATCAGTTTGGTTTTATATAAAAATGCCACTTTGAGCATAATCCAATATTTTTTCATGTTGTGAATGCGCACCCGCTCGGACAACAACCGATCGGGCGAACTACGTTTAATTTTTTGAAACAACGATTGATAATAGAAATAAGCTAAAGCCACAGCCAATTTCGATCGGCCCGGAAGTTGTCTGATCCCGATCCATGCCTCGTTAAAATCATCTTCAATGGATTTCTCAATCAATTGCTTGGTTTGATGATCAAACGGCCGATTGACAATTTCGGGAAAATAGGTACGCCCCAACTCCGTTTTGTCGCTATGCAAATCGCGCAAAAAATTGACCTTCTGAAATGCCGATCCCAATTTCTGGGCAGCGTATTCCAATTGATCGTAAAGCATTTGATTGCCGTCACAAAAAACTTTCAAACACATCAGTCCCACCACATCGGCTGAACCGTAAACGTATTTTGTAAAATCTTCTCTTTTGACGTAATCAGTTTCCGTTAAATCATTTTTCATGCTCTCCATGAAAGCATTAATGTGTCGTAATTCAATGTGATATTTTTTTATGGTATCAACAAAAGCAGCTACAATGATGTTGGAACTGATGCCTTGCTCGAGTGCCGAATAAAGCTGAAGATTCAAATCGTGAAGCAAAAATGCTTTATCGAAAGCATGAAAACTGTCAACGATCTCATCGGCTAAACGCACAAAACCATAAATGGCAAAAATGGCTTTGCGCTGTTCTTTCTTCAACAATGACGTCGCCAACGAAAAAGATGTGCTGTAACGCTTTGTGATAAACTCAGCTATTTGATAGCTGTTCTCCATGTAGAATTCAACATTCATGCAGAAAACGATAAATGAATTTTTAATTTACGCAATGCTTGTTTCAACAACTACAAATATATTGAAAGAAGTTACAAAAAAAAAGGGATTTGATGTTTAACATTCACTTTTATGTTAATCGGGCTGCGTGTTCGAACAAGAATTAAACCCAAAGAAGCGTTGCAAGCGCTAAAAGAGGCCGTTAGCAAAGTTATCAACAACATTTGAAAAAATGTGAACAACTTTTTTGATTCAAATCGTTCAAATTAATCTATTTCTAGCTAATTTTGTGGTGTGGAAACAATGATTAACCATATTGAAACCTTGCTGACGGAGCACGATTGCGTGATTTTGCCCGGGTTCGGAGCTTTGATCGTTAACTACGTGAGCGCCGTCATCGTTGAGCGCGAAGAACAACTGATTCCTCCCCACAAAACGATTTATTTTAACCCTGCCCTTCAACATGATGACGGATTGTTGATCGAGACATGGCGCCTCAAGCAAAAAATTTCCTATCAAAAAGCATCACGTCAGGTTGAAAAGTTTGTGCTGCAGATCAAGCAAGCATTATTGGATCATCCAACGGTTTCGTTCGGACAATTGGGAACATTTCATGCCGTAGAACATCATCGCATTGAATTTCAACCGGCCTTTACGCCTCATTTTCTCCCCGACAACATTGGTCTGCAAACAATAAAATTGCTGCCTGTAAGGAAAAAAGCGCATCACGAAACGCAGGTCGTCATTCACGTTCCGTCCATGAGCAAATATGTTGCAGCAGCAGTCTTTATGTTACTGCTCATGTTCGTTTTACCCATTGGACAATTCCATACCGAAACCAATTACGCAAGGTTAAACCCGTGGGATTACCTCAAAAATCAATGGATGTCGCAACATTTCAACATCACGGCTTCCGATACCAATGCGGTGATGCTTCCGTCGCCCAGTGTGATGCATCCTTTGACGGTTCCCGTTGCTTCGGTGTTGCAAAAACCCAATAAAACGGCTCCATTGCATGAGTGGTACATCGTGGTTGGAACATTTCATTCCGAAAAACAGGCTTTGATATCGGCCAAAGAGCTGGGAGAAAAAGAAAAAATAGCTTTAACCGTGATAAAACATCACGATCTCTACCGCATCGTGGCTCAAAGTTTTGCATCAAGGGACAGCGCCTTGACAGTGCTTCGGATGATGCGACAAAAAACTGCATTTAACACGGCATGGATCGTTTACAATCCTTCTTCATCATCATCGCACGCCGCGCTATAAATCGACAACGGTGATGCCGGCGCCTCCCAATTGAATGTGTTCATCGGCAAAATGCTTCACTGCAGGAACTACCGAAAGATATTGACGAATCAATTGCCTCAAGATGCCATTTCCCGTACCGTGTAAAATGCGGATGCGTTCAACACCCAACATCAAAGCATCGTCCACAAAATATTGCACCGCCTGCAATGCCTCCTCACCACGCATTCCCCTCACATCGATGTCGGAACGAAAAGTAAGTTTGCGTTGTCGAATAGTTTCGTCAGCAGTTATCTGCGAAGAAGATGATTGCTTGTTCCAAACATGCCATTGATTTCGACTGACTTTCTCCAAACGGTTTTGATGCACCGTCGATTTAAGATTTCCAAAAGCCACAACCACATTGACTCCCTGCAATTCAATAACTTCCCCAATCGAATTTGAACCGGACAAACGAACATGATCGCCCACTTGAAGAGGCACAGGTTTTGGTTCGATTGCTTTCTTTTGACGCTTGGCCGACGCTTTGGAAACATTCGATGAATCCGCTTGATCCTCGTGCGAAAGTGCGTGACGCAACGCAGTGACTTCTTTTCGTGCCTCGCGCGTGATGTGAGGATCGGCTGATGATTCTTTAATCTTGCGAATGGTATTTTCAATCAACGCATTGGCCTCTTTCAACAATTGAGCCGCTTCCTGTTTAGACTTATCAATCATTTCTTTGCGTTGTTTTTTCAGCTCATCCTGATCCTGTGCATGTTGAGCCAGCAAAGCCTCAAGCCGTTTTTCCTGTTCTTTAATCTTTTGTCGTTTGTTTTCCCAATAACGTTTGTCGCGCAGAATCGATTGAACATAATTTTCAAGATCAACGTGAGCGCTGCCCGCTTTCTCTTTCGCTTCCTGAATCACATCCTGAGGTAACCCAATTTTATAAGCAATCTCGAGCGCAAAAGAATTTCCCGGAAAACCAATTTGAAGTTGATACAACGGCTGCAACCGTTGACGGTCGAACAACATGGCCCCGTTAACAATACCTTCATGCGTATCGGCAAATAATTTAAGGTTGGTGTAATGAGTCGTTATCACGCCATAAACACGTTTTTGAAGCAATTGATGCAAGACAGCTTCGGCAATGGCGCCGCCCATCTCCGGTTCAGTACCGGACCCCAACTCGTCAATCAACACCAACGACCGCTCATCTCCTTTGCGAAGAAAGAAATTCAAATGTTTCAAATGGGAACTGTAAGTGGACAAGTCGTCTTCGATAGATTGTTCATCGCCAATGTTCAACAAAAAATCGTGAAAAATGCCAAATACGCTGTATGCTTTCACGGGCACCGGCAATCCGCATTGAAGCATGTATTGAAGCAATCCCACCGTTTTGAGACAAACCGATTTTCCTCCAGCGTTAGGGCCTGAGATGAGGATCAAGCGTTGCCGCTCGTCGAGTTGAATGTCCAATGGAACAATGTGGCGATGCTGTTTTTCCAATGAATCCGCCAAAAGAGGATGAACAGCTTGTTGCCAATCCATCACACACGTGCTTTCAACACGGGGAACCACCGCTTTTTGAGCAATAGCCAACAAGGCTTTAGCCCGAATGGCATCCAAAACGCCCATGATCTCAAAAGTGGTCAATAAATCAAGAATGTGAGGACGAATAAAATGCGCAAACTCGGTTAAAATCCGAATTTTTTCTCTTTTTTCATCCATCTCCAACATGCGAATGCGGTTGTTAGCTTCAACCACTTCGGCGGGCTCAATGAAAATGGTTTTGCCGCTGGCCGATTCGTCATGCACAATGCCGTTAATTTTGCGTTTGTAAGCCGGAGTGACAGGAATCACCAGACGACCATCGCGCATAGTAGGCGTCACATCGCGTTCCACGTAACCTTCCTCCTGAGCCTGACGAAGAATGGAGGTCAGTTTGCGTGAAATGGAATTCTGAAGTTGAAACAACTCATGCCGAATGCGCGCCAATTCGGCCGATGCATTGTCTTTTAACAAACCGTGCGGCGTAAGCAACCTATTGAGCTCATTCAAAATATCGTGATGCTGAATCAAAGATTCAACCCTTCGATGCAGATAATCGTACTGCTTTTCTTTTCGATTCCGAAAAAATTGAACCATCTGTTGAATGGTCATCAAGGCACGTTGTAAATCGAACAACTCGGATTCGGAAGCAAAAGTGCCTTCTATGCGCAAACGATGAAGCCATTCCCGCACGTCAAAATAATAACTCACCGGCCAACGATCGGCTTCTTCGTTCAAGATCGTCATCATATCGGCAATTTCAAACAAAGAAGAACGGATCATCTCATCATCGGTCAGCAGTTGCATGTTGTCGATTTCGTCGCGGCCAAGCGCACTCAGACAGTTGTTGTGCAACAACGCACGAATGGCAATAAAATCAATTTTTTCCTCAAACGAAGAAGGATAAATCATACAGGAATAACTCAAAAGGTTTAGCGTTTGCAAAATTAGCCATTCTCTTTGAAACTATGAGTCCGCCGTCACGAGTTCGCATTACGAAAACATTTAGCTTGTCTCCACAAATCGGTTTTGATCATAACCATGAAAAACATCGAACGTGTTGACATCCGCAACGAAATGATTGAAACAGCCAACATGAAAAAAAAGATGTTTGAGCAAACAAACATCTTTTCTTTGCAATTGATTGGTAAACAATGAAGTACTTATTGTTTAAGCGGCTTGACGGGGAATTTCTTAAACAGCAATTTAGCTGCCTCGTTCAAGGAGGTGGAGTCATTCCATTGAGTTGCATTCTTGTCGAGATTGGTGCTGACGGATGCCGAATAAAGATGCACATCGCGCTTTGAATCAATAATATCGAGGATCAACACACCATCCCGATCAATTTTTGCCGTGGTGTAAGCCCTGTAAGCACGATCGCGCCAATAAGGAGCCCAACCGCGTCGGAAATAACCGGGATAATAAAAGCGAATGCCTCCGTAAGCAGGATAAAGATCGGTGTTGACCGTTGCCTTACGAAGCAATGTTATCCCAATATCAATCAACATTTCGCCATCCGAACTTTCGGTGAATCCCCGTTTGTTCAATTCATTGCGAATTGCCTGCACCATGTTGTTGTAATCGGTTTCTGAAAATTTCAAACCGGCGGGATTGTTTCGATTGTTTTGTTGGTCGTAAGGCAAGAACGAATAGGTTTTGTAAGTTGTAAAGCGAGCGTTGTTCAACACCTTGGCCGACATCAAATGAAAAGAAGCTGCAGCGGCGTTTTGCGCAAACATGACAGCCGAAAATAAGATTAAATAAAAAAAGAGGCGTTTCATACGTTTATGACTTTTTTGTGAACAGAAACTATGCCGGAAACATGTTTATTAAAAGAGAACTCCACAAAATGAGCAATGCTCCATTTGAAGAAGAAATCAACATTTTTAATCAAAGATAAAAGCAGTTTAGGCCAATTATTCCAATTGAAGTACAAATTATAACGATTTAATACTTGAGTTCAACTTATAAATGCAACTTTGAGGGTACGGACAATGAGGAAGAAAATGAACTTTATTTTTTCAGAGAGGAAAGAGAGACAACGTCCCCTTTCGCTCATCTGAATGGATAATGATTACTATCTTTGCTTTTTTGTCCGTCCAAAGAAATCAAAGTTAAAGATGAGTAAACATATAACCGAAGAACAAAGGTATGCAATTGCAACGATGTTGCAAATACCCATGACTCAAAAAGCGATAGCAGCGGCTATTGGAGTAGATAAGAGCACTATAAGCAGGGAGATAAAACGGAACAGTGACGGACGTAGTGGCAACTATGTTATGGATCTTGCCCAACGTAAAGCATCTAAGCGCAAGGCACAAAGTAAAAAACTTAATACATACCATTACAGCTGATAATGGAAAGGAATTTGCTAAACACGAGGAAATTGCACAAAAATTGGATATAAAATGCTATTTTTGTAAACCATACCACTCATAGGAACGTGGTGCCAATGAAAATACAAATGGACTTATCCGGCAGTACATCCCTAAAGGTATGGATTTTAGTGAAGTAACCAACAAACAGATTAAACAGCTTGAAAACATGCTTAATAATCGACCTCGTAAAAGACTTGGATACCTCACACCAAACGAAAAATTTAAACAAATTATTAATCAGCATTCAGTTGCATTTGCAAGTTGAATTCAGCAAAGTTTATTCCCTTTACTTGTAAAAAGTGGTCAGTATCCGCCGAAATGTCAGTAAATTATCCTAATTTTACAACATCATAACTGCGGTTTTTCTTTCACTTTTAAGTGGTCAGTATGCTCCGTTTTATCCACTATCTCGGAGCGGTTTGTAAAAACTCCAAATCAGACCAAATTGGAATTGATTTTGTCAATCATCTTAGAGGCATGTTTGCCATCGTAGTGATACATTTTTGAGAAAAAAATTAGTCGCTTGGCAAGATCGTTTTGGAATTAAACCTTTCTACTTTTTCATAGATCATGAAAAGTTCATTTTTTCATTTGAGGCAAAGGGAATTTTATCAACAGGATTAATCGATAGATAAATCAGAGCGTAAAATCTTCCTTTTGAATTGTATGAAAATATCAAACTATCATCAGGCCCTCTATGTTTAATCGATTTCAATGAAGATTCGATGGACTTAGAAGAAAAAGTATTTTGAGATAATATGCCTGAAAAACCACACATAAATATTGATTTTAGCTATCAAAGAAAAAGCAATTTCTTGCGAAATTAACCCAATGAAGAAATAATCAACGAATTAACATGCAAGAAATTACAATCTTCTGTTTCAAAAAATCATCCTAAAATATTGCCTGCTAATAATTTACTTTTTGAATTTCAAAATAGGCTTGCGGGTGCAAACAGGCAGGACATGTTTTGGGTGGAGTTTTGCTCTTGTAAATAAAGCCACAATTGCGGCATTGCCATGTGACTTCATCAATACGATCGAATACTTCGTTTGCTTCAATGTTGTGCAAGAAAGCCAGATAGCGTTCTTCATGGGCTTTTTCAGCAATGCTGATCATTCAGCAATCGTTTTCCAAAAGTTGTTTCTCGATAGCATAAAAAGAAGCTAATTGCCAATAATTTATTGAATCTAACTTTCTATGCTTGACAACAAATCAAAATAACGGTTTTGAACAGCTAACTGTATGAGTTCTGGCTCAACTCCCCAGTTTTGCACAGGCATAGAGAACCCTTTTTTTGGCATTAATAACACATTAGCAGGCAAAATATACCGTGCCAATTTTCTGACAAATGGTTTATTTTCCTGTTCAATCATCGCAAAAATGTTACTTTGATTGAAATATTTTTGCACAAAAATATGATCTAAAAAAGGGAATTGAATCTCGATTCCGCATTTCATACCAGCTTGATCACCACGAAGAGAATGATGAGAAGAAACATAGTAAAACAAATCCCAATATGAGATTTTTTTTAGCAAAGGTAATGCTGAATATTCCGGGTATAACTTAGTAATTTCATCTTGAATAAATAAAAAAGGATGCTGCCATTCTTTAGAACCATTCTCGTGTAAAACATCGTATAATTCCTCCCACTTCCAATGCGGTCGAAAAAGAGTTGGAATAAAATCCATTCCAAAAAAACAAATCTCATTCAATTTTTTCTGTTGGGTTGTTATGGGTGGTAACCACTTAAACACCTTATAAAATGGAATAATTTTCTCTATTTTATTTGCCAATTGATAATAACCATATCCTCCAAATAATTCATCTAATCCTAAAGCATTAAAAAGAACGCGAGTGCCCTTTTGTTGACTTTGTTCGGCAAGAAAAAAAGTTGGTTCTGGCGCTTCATTGGGTTCTTCTTCTGAAGTTAAATAAGAGATTAATTCATCAGAAAAAACTTTATGAGGAATTTCAAATGAATTAAAAGAAATACCTGCATTCTCCGCATTTGATTGTGCATATTCTCTTTCATCTAAATCACAATCTTCGCTATAAATTGTATATCCTAAGACAGAATTATCATTTTTCCCTAAACAGTGAGCTAATATGCCGGAATCTAAACCACCACTGAGCATTATGGCTTTGCGAACATCCCCAATTGTACTTAAATCGCTTACCTCTTGTAAATCGACTAAGAATTCTTCATGAGAAATATCCTTTGCAACGGGTGTGTATGTAAGTCGCCAATAAGGAGTAATCTGAGTGGAAAAATTAGTTAGATTTACTTCCAAACAATGTGCAGGTTGTAATGATACTATATTTTTATATACAGTAATTGGAGATGGACAAGTTCCTAAATATAAAGAATACGCTAATCCTTTTTTATCAATTATTTTATCGATTAATCCAGTCGATAAAATGCCTTTAGCCTCAGAAGAAAAAATAAACTTTTCATGATCTATGAAGAAATAGAAAGGTTTAATTCCAAAACGATCTCTCCATGCGATTAATTTTTTTCTTTAAAATCTATCACAACGATAGCAAACATGCCACGGAGATGATTGACAAATTCATTTCCCAATTTTAGATACAGCTTAAAAGCCACTTCTGAATCAGTTGATGAAAAGAATGTTTCATTTTTTAGAAAATCTCTTTTTATATCTTGAAAATTATATATCTCCCCAACCATCAAAAAAGCAATCTGAAGATTTTCATCATAAAATGGTTGCATTCCTTTATCAGAAAGATCAACTATAGCTAATCTATTAAAGCCTATCCAATTTCTTGAATTTATATTATTCGCTAAAGATAATCTTTTTTTTGTTGAAATAGATGATATGTCAGAAGCGTAAAAACTTCCTTTTGAATTGTATGAAAATATCAAACTATCATCAGGCCCTCTATGTTTAATCGATTTCAATGAAGATTCGATGGACTTAGAAGAAAAAGTATTTTGAGATAATATGCCTGAAAAACCACACATATATATTGATTTTAGCTATCAAAGAAAAAGCAATTTCTTGCGAAATTAACCCAATAAAGAAATAATCAACGAATTAACATGCAAGAAATTACAATCTTCTGTTTCAAAAAATCATCCTAAAATATTGCCTGCTAATAATTTACTTTTTGAATTTCAAAATAGGCTTGCGGGTGCAAACAGGCAGGACATGTTTTGGGTGGAGTTTTGCTCTTGTAAATAAAGCCACAATTGCGACATTGCCATGTAACTTCATCAATACGGTCGAATACTTCGTTTGCTTCAATGTTGTGCAAGAAAGCCAGATATCGTTCTTCATGGGCTTTTTCGGCAACACTGATCATTTTGTACATGGCAGCAATGGCAGGAAAACCTTCTTCTTCGGCAATTTGTGCAAAATAAGGATAAAGTTCGCTCCATTCTTCATGCTCTCCGGCTGCAGCAGCTTTTAGGTTTTCTTCCGTTGTTCCAATAACTCCGGCTGGATAAGTTGCGGTAATTTCAACCATTCCTCCCTCCAAAAAAGAGAACATCCGTTTTGCATGCTCTTTCTCCTGATTGGCTGTCTCTTCAAAAATAGCTGCAATTTGTTCATAACCTTCTTTTTTTGCTGTGCTGGCAAAATAGGTGTAACGATTCCTCGCTTGCGATTCACCGGCAAACGATTTCAACAGATTTTGTTCGGTACGAGTACCTTTTACACTTTTACTCATAAGATGTTGTTTTTAAGGTGAAACATAATGGAGATCATCTCTAAAGAAGCCTCGTTTGATTTGTAAAAGTAATCAAAAAAGGCATTCTATCAAAAAAATCTATTTTATAATCAATAATTTTTCAGTCACATGCTGAGTCCCGTCCGATGAGGTACACATAATCAGATACACTCCCGAACTGACTCTTGAACCATCGGTATTATTGCCATCCCAAGTTGCCACGCCGCCGTTGGATGTTGTTTGATAAATGACATCACCACTGATATTAGTAATCTTCACCTGACTATCAGCCATCAGACCTGTTATGGTGATTACTCCATGAAAATCGGGACGAACAGGATTTGGATAGGCATGCACATTGCTAAATGTAGCAGTAGCCTGTGTAGCATCAGTCATGTAGGAAACAAGTCCTTGATTGGTTCCAATAAACAACTCACCCGTTTGATTGTTCAGCGCTAACGATAAAATGGCATTCGAAAGCAAGGGACTATTATCTGTTGTAAAATGTTGTAATATTTGTGTTCCATCAGGAGATACTAAATAAAGACCGGAAGTCTGAGTTCCAATCCATTTTCGATTGGCGCCATCAACGGCAATAGCATTGATACGTTCGTTCCCAAGTAAATAATCCGCTAAATTTGTACCGTCGTTTCGAGGAACCTTGATACGCCAAATAGTAAAATTGGATGAATAAACATTATTGGGATTTTGTATCACAATAGGCCCCTTTGAGGTACCAATCCAGATCTGATTGTTTAAATCCTGTGTAATACAAAAATAAAAATCGGACACAAAAAAATTTCCATCCTGATCGACAAACGAAGAGAAGAACTTCGATTGATCATCTTGTTGATTGTCTAACGTTCCATTATCGTCAAAAACAAAAACTCCCGGATTAATACGTGATGAGATAATCCATTTCCGATTTGGATTTGCATTGTCAATCAGAATATCTAACAGGTTGGAAAATCCTTTAATGGCATCAAAATAAAGACTATGCACCAATCCGTCAGGTGATAGATATTTAACAGGATCATTAATTTGTGTATTAAGAAACCACAAATTTCCTTGTTGATCAAACTTTAGTCCATCAATTCGTTGATATTGCAATTGATTGCTTTGACCCGGAAAAATTGATTCCACTCCACTATTCAAACAATTATACCATTTTGCAAAAGCATTGTTTTTAAATTCGTACAAGCCCATGCCATAAGCACCTACAAAAAAATGGGTATTATCTTTTGGATCGGCTGTAATAGAAACGAAATCGGTAGTAGCAGGCATATTCGTTTGTTGACTGATGGTTGCTCCGTCAATATTCGTCCATTCATTGTTTTGCAACATGGATACGGAAGCCGGATGAAAATATTGAACTTCCCATGCACCACCAGGAACTTCAAACAATTTGTCTCCTCCAAAAGTCAAAGCCCATGGACTATTATCAAATGGTCCGGATGGCGTAAAAGCATTCACCGTTTGTCCGCTTTGATTCACTTGTTGCAAACCTGCATTTCCGGAGGCTAACCAAAAACTATGCTTTGTGGAATTATCGACTGAAATCTGATTAGGTGAAAATCCAGTCAAAGTAGTAACATTTAAATTATTATCATACACATACGTGGTAGCATTTGCGTCGGATATGAAATAGAGATACTTATTGTCAGATTGCATACGAGCAATCTTACTCAGAGTAAGAACAGCGCTCCAAACAATTCCGTCAGTCGATTTATAAACAGTTCCATTTGCCTTAAGAAGCCATAAAGCGCCGTCAAAGGAGAGTAAGTTTAAATTACTACCGTCAGGCAAAGTAGCAACATTTGTCCAAACCTGAAAGTTGGCTAAATTGTGACTTGATGCATCTGCTTGAGATAACCCGTTTGCTGTTAATCCATAAATTTTCCCGTTGAAAAGAGCCGTTGCCAAAACAGGGATATAACTTCCTCCTGCGCCAATGACATACGAATCACTGATTTCATGTTTTTGAGTATTAACCACAACGATGCCAAAATTGCAGGAAAGATACGCAAGGCTATCGGCAAACAAAATGGAATTGACGGTTTTATCCATCGTTGCCTGTTTAAGATATAAATCAGGTACATTGTAAACGCCCGATGATGAAACAAAATCAAGATTAGAATTGGCATACACTACCAACAACTCATTGGTTTTGTTGTTAAAAGCAATTTGGGTAATGTTGTTATCGCTCAGTCCTGTAATTTTGGAGTAAAAATCAATGCTTTGATCGGTTAAAGAGACCGAAAAAAGAGCATTAGAACCAACAGCAAACACCTGACGAGGTGACACAGCAACCTGCATGACGTTACGATATGAGAAATGTGTTTGCCATTGACCTGTCCCAATCTGAGACTGCACCGACCATGAAATCCCGAAAAGAAAAGTGACCGTTGCTATAAAAGGAGAAATGCGCATAACCTTATGTTTTGGTAGTCAACATTCGAATGAGAAATAAAACAAAAGTAAATAAATATATTCGTTCCTTGATAATTTTTGCAAAAAAAATAAACGCTACATGAATGAATCACATAGCGTTTTACGTTTTAACCTATGATCGTCAAATCAAAAAGCCTGCATCATTTGTTCTACTTCGGAAGTGATGGTTTTAGCAAAATCGTCAACGGATTGAGTTCCCTGATCTCCTTCACCCTGTTTGCGAACGGAAACCACACCATGTTCAAGCTCTTTTTCTCCAACAATCAACAAGTAAGGGATGCGTTTTAATTCGTTATCACGTATTTTACGACCAATTTTTTCATTACGGTCGTCCACCGACACTCGAATGTCTTTCAAATCGAGCTGATGAGCTACCTGGTGAGCATACTCATTAAATTTCTCACTAATAGGCAACACCACCACCTGTTCGGGAGTCAACCAAAGTGGAAATTTACCGCCGGTATGTTCAATTAAGACAGCCACAAAGCGTTCCATCGAGCCGAAAGGCGCACGATGAATCATCACCGGCCGATGCTTTTGATTGTCGGCACCGGTATATTCCAAATCAAATCGTTCAGGCAAGTTGTAATCCACCTGAATGGTTCCAAGTTGCCAACGACGCCCAATAGCATCTTTGACCATAAAATCAAGTTTTGGACCATAAAAAGCGGCTTCACCCAACACCACATTGGCTTTCAATCCTTTTTCACGACAAGCTTCCACAATGGCGCTTTCAGCTTTTTCCCAATTTTCGTCAGTTCCGATGTATTTTTCTTTATCGTTAGGATCGCGTAGCGAAATTTGTGCTTCAAAATTTTTGAAATCGAGCGCATTAAAAATGATAAAAATAATATCCATCACTTTCAAAAATTCATCTTTTAACTGATCCGGACGACAAAAGATGTGAGCATCATCCTGAGTAAATCCTCTTACCCGCGTCAATCCATGCAATTCGCCACTTTGTTCATAGCGATAAACTGTTCCGAATTCGGCATATCGAATGGGCAAATCTTTGTATGAATGCGGCGAAGAACGATAAATTTCACAATGATGAGGACAATTCATCGGTTTAAGCAGAAATTCTTCACCTTCCTGCGGCGTATGAATCGGTTGAAAAGAATCTTTACCATACTTGGCATAATGACCTGAAGTGACCCACAATTCTTTTTGACCAATATGCGGAGTAATCACTTGTTGATAGCCAAACTGTTTCTGAATGCGTTTAAGAAAATCTTCCAACCGATTGCGCAAAATAGTTCCTTTAGGCAACCAAAGCGGCAATCCTGCTCCAACTGCTTGCGAAAAAGTGAACAGTTCAAGTTCTTTCCCAATTTTCCGATGATCTCTTTTTTTGGCTTCTTCCAAAAAGAGCAAATATTCATCCAACATCTTTTTCTTTGGGAACGAAATGCCATAGATGCGGGTCAATTGCTTCCGCTTTTCATCACCACGCCAATAGGCACCGGCCACACTCAGCAATTTGATGGCCTTGATTTCACCGGTGTTGGGCAAATGCGGCCCACGACATAAATCGGTAAAGTTTCCCTGCGAATAGAACGTAATGGTGCCATCAGCTAAATCATTGATTAATTCAGTTTTGTATTCATCTCCTTTTTGACTGAAAAAGGCCAATGCTTCCTCTTTGGAAACTTCTTTGCGAACAATAGGCTCCTTTTTGGAAGCCAATTCCGTCATTTTTGCTTCAATGACGGGCAAGTCTCCTTCTTTAATGACCACATCCCCCGGGTCAACATCATAATAAAATCCATTTTCAATGGCCGGTCCGATTCCGAACTTAATGCCCGGATAAAGTTCCTGCAAAGCTTCAGCCAATAAATGTGCTGATGAGTGCCAATAAGCATGTTTCCCTTCAGGATCATCCCATTTGTAGAGTTGAATGGTAGCATCGGTTTCGATTGGGCGCGTCAAATCGATGGTCGATCCATTGACACCAATGGCTAACACTTCGGCTGCCAAACGAGGACTAATGCTTTCAGCAATTTGTAATCCGGTAATTCCCTTAGGAAAATCACGAACGGAACCATCAGGAAATGAAATGTGTATCATCATTTTTTTATGTTAATGTAAAAAGTCGTATCAAGGGTGTTGTGGCATCCCTTTTTTATTCCTTTTGCAAAGGTACAATCTTTTAGCATTTCACAAACAAAACCAATAAAAAAAAGCTGTCCTTTTGAGACAGCTTATGCATTAAAAGTGGAGCCTCTTGTCGGATTCGAACCAACGACCCCGAGATTACAAATCACGTGCTCTGGCCAACTGAGCTAAAGAGGCAGTTGGGTAAGCTTACCACATCGCACCGCTACGACCTTTTACCCTTGCTGCGATCAAACCCTGGGGGATTCAAAGGGAGCTGGTCGTGTAGGACTTACCCACTGCAAAAGTACATCTTTTTTACGAAATGAGCAAGAGGATATGCCTGTTTTTGTACAAAGAATGAACTTTCACAATATGCCATTAAAATTCAATGGATTGAATATGTTCAACAAGCAAAAACAACAGGAGCAGATGCTTTATTCAATGTTGTTCGTTCGTTCATTGTGAATATTCCTCAACGGATTTTGGGTCATCAATTGATATTCACGGCGATTTTTGAAAACATCATAGGCCAAAAACAAGGCATGGCGAAAAGAGCTCTCCGAAGCTACGTTTTGACCAGCAATGTGAAAAGCAGTTCCGTGACCGGGTGAAGTTCGAATAACAGGCAGTCCGGCTGTAAAATTGACGCCTTCTTCCATAGCCAATGTTTTGAAAGGAATCAATCCCTGATCGTGATACATGGCCAACACCGCATCGTAGCTTTTGAAAGTGCCGGCTCCAAAAAAACCATCGGCGGCAAATGGTCCCACACAAATGATTCCTTCATCCATGCAAGCATTCAAAGCAGGACGAATGACGATTTCTTCTTCGTGACCGATAAGCCCCTCATCGCCGGCATGCGGATTTAACCCCAATACGGCAATGCGAGGACGAATGATACCAAAATCTTCCTTCAAACTTTTGTTCAACAATCGAAGCTTTTCCTCAATCAACGTTGGCGTAAGCGTGGCGGCCACTTTTGAAAGCGGAATGTGACCCGTAACAACTGCAACGCGAAGCACATCGCTTACCATGAGCATTAAGGCTTTTTTCCCCTCATTGAACACCTGCTCCAAATATTCGGTATGTCCGGGGAAAGTAAATTCAGGAGATTGAATGTTTTTCTTGTTGATGGGCGCAGTAACTATGGCGTCCAGTTTGCCGGCTGCCAAATCACGAACCGCAGCATCCAACGATTGAAAAGATGCCAAACCGGCCATTTCTGTCGATTTGCCTAAATCCACTTTCACATCATCACTAACGCAATGAATGATGTAGGGCTTTTTGGCTGTTGCATCCTCAATACGGGAAATCGTTGTTAAGGACAACTGCTCTAAATTCAACGTTTTACGATAATATGCAGCCACTTTGGGAGAACCGTAAAGAACAGGCGTACAAAATTCGTAAAGATGATTTTCGAGCAATGTTTTCAATATTACTTCGTATCCTATTCCATTGATGTCACCATGCGTGATGCCAATAATCATTCGTTTGTTTTCCATAATTCATCGTTTATCGGGAGATGATCAAATAAAGGAATTGAATCCTCCAAATATTGGGTTTATTGATTAAGGGAAAAATCCTTTTTTTGTTCATCATCATTCATTCTGGAAGTCGAAAGCAACCCGCAGGCCGCTAAAATATCTTCACCTCGAGATCGGCGAATAGTACATCGAATCCCGTTTTCAGTCAAATAATCACGCAAAAAAATCATTTTTTCTTCAGAAGCACCTTTCAAATCGACATTTGGAATGGCGTGATACCGAATGAGATTGACCCTGCACGGAATGTTTTGCAACAACCGTACCAATTCTCTTGCATGACGTAAACTGTCGTTGACATGATCAAAAACAATATACTCAAACGAGACACGTCGTTGATGCCTGAAATCGTACCGTTTAATCACGTCGAGCACCTGTTCAATTGGATAAACCTTTTCCATAGGCATCAAAGCCATCCTTTCGTTGGTGAAAGGAGAATGAAGACTAATGGCCAAATGGCATTGCGACTTTTCCAAGAACTGAATCATGCCGGGAATAATGCCAATGGTCGAAACGGTAATTCGACGCGGACTCCATGCATAACCGTAAGAAGCTGTTAAAATGTCCAAAGCTTTCAGCACTTCATCTGTGTTGTCAAAAGGTTCGCCCATCCCCATAAAGACCAGGTTGGTGAGCTGTTCCCGTTCGGGAAGCGACATGATCTGATTGAGGATGTCGGCTGCCGTTAATTGTGCTGAAAATCCTTGTTTCCCTGTTTGACAAAACTTGCAATTCATCTTACAACCCACTTGTGACGAAACACATAAGGTAGCACGATCTTCATCGGGGATGAAAACACTTTCGATATAATGACCGGAAAATGATTTAAACAGGTATTTGCGTGTGCCGTCTTCAGAAACAGCTACTTCAACGGGCTCAGAACGACCAACAAAGTATTTTTCGGACAAAAGTGCTCGTTTTGATTTGGATAAGTTGGTCATTTGATCCAACTCGGAAGCATGTTCGACATACAACCAATGTGCGATTTGTTTTCCTGCAAAAGCAGGCAATTGATTTTCAATTGCCAAAACCTGCAATTCCGTTAATGTTAACCCCAACAAAGGTTTTCTTTCCATGCTTTTTTGAATTGTTCATGCAAAGATAGCAAACAAAACGGAGAATGCAGTGCTTGGCCATTGAATCAGCAATCAATCGAACTGATCGGTAATGCTGCCATAACGATGATATTCAAAAGCAATGCTTTGTTCCTTCAAATAGTGAAGCAATTCAAGGCGCCCTTCCACCAAAGGTTTTGCAGTGGCGACATATTTTCCCAATGCTGCCGACTTCTTAAAAAATACCTCCGACAGTTGATGGTGACACGTCCGAATTCGTTCGTATTGATCCATACTTCCCAAAAACTGATCTTCCGTTTGAACATGAATTGTAAAATGACCTTCGGCAAGAGGTTTCAATGTTTTCAATTTACTATCACGCTCATCCAAGCTGATTGTTAGGGGCGTTTTAGCCACATTGGCAGCAGTGACGATGAGCAAAACATCCAACAAGGAATCCGTTTCATGCAGACGTAACGCCATGTTTTTCAAAGGCAAATAGCGGAAAGTATTCCTCTCGCCCATGATATGATGAATGTCATTTTCCTGAGAGAATTCCTCTTTCCAATTTTTTAAATAACTATCAAACGCCACTTTATAACGAATTTTTTCCTTATCGTTAAGCAAAGCGGCAAATGCATTAAATCCGTTTAGATCAATATTTACATCCTGATAATGAGGTATTTCCTCTATTTTTACAAAGTTTGAGACATAATTGCGTCCCCCCGCTTTCAAACCACCACCAAAGGCTGAACGTTTCATTCCGCCAAAAGGTTGTCGATTCACAATAGCACCCGTAATGCCACGATTAATATAAAGATTACCGGCTTCGATGCTGTTTTTCCAAAGCATTTGTTCATTTTCGTCCAAGCTTTGCAATCCGGCTGTCAATCCGTATTCAGAGGAATTGGCCAAGTCGATGGCATGTTGAATATCGTCCGCACAAACTACAGCCAAAAGTGGCCCGAAAAGTTCCGTCTTGAAGGTATAGCTTCCCGGTTTGACTCCCCATTTAACGCACGGCTTGAGGATAAAATGCTGCTCATCAACAAATTCAGGCGGAACAAGCCACGACTCACCTTCTTCAAGATGTTCAATGGCATAAAGCAATTTGGTGTTTTCTGCTGTGATCATGGGTCCAACAATGTTACCACCATCCCAAACGCCGCCTGTATGGAGACTTTTTACCGCATCAGTCAGTTTATCTTTGAATTCCTGATCGTCATAAACCTGTTTTTCAAGAATTAACAATGAGCAAGCCGAGCATTTTTGACCGGCATTGCTAAAGGCAGAAGTCACAATGTTTTGAATGGCATGATCACGATCGCCACTGGCTGTGAGAATAATGGCATCTTTTCCACCGGTTTCTGCCGATAATGGACAAGTCGGATTGTTCTCCAACAAACGCAAAGCGGTGTCAGTGCCACCGGTCATGATAATGTGTTGAATGGCAGGATGTGCAGTTAAATAGTTCAATGGTTCACGTCCATCCACACAAACCAACTGCAGCGCCTCTTTCGGGACACCGGCATCCCAAAAACACTGTGCAAACTCCCATGCTACGGGAAATGCGGCAGTAGCCGGTTTCAAAATGACATTGTTCCCACCTGATAATGCAGCCACAACCCCGCCAACAGGAATGGCTAAAGGAAAATTCCAAGGCGGGATAACCAAAATGACTCCTTTTGGTGAAACGGAAACCGTTTTCAATTCTTCAAACCGTTTCATGGATATGGGATAAAAGCGACTGAAATCCGTTGCTTCCGAAACTTCCACATCGCCTTCGGTGAAAGTCTTCCCGGTCACTGCTGCCATGCAACCGATCAAATTGCCACGTTTGTTTCCTAAATTGAGCGCTACTTGATGCAAAATACGATTGCGTTCGTCCAAAGTGGTTTTACGCCAACCGGAAGGATCAGCATCGGCAATGCTGATTATTTGTTTCACTTGCTCTAAGGATGACAAGTGAACTTGACACACCACAACTTTCTCCTTTTGACTGCGATCAATGTATGAATGCTTCTTTTCGGTGTAAACAAAATCGCTTCCGATCTGAACAGGAATTTGATACGGTTCCGTCGCAGGCGATTTCTTCCAGTTGGCACGAATTTGCTCCATCCACAATCGATTGTTTTTCAAATAGAAATCAGTATCGGGTTCATTGACAAAATGATCCAAATCGCCAACAGGTTTTGCCGGCTGACGTCGATCCTGCTGCCTGAATGAAAAGGCTTTCATGGAATCTTTCATTTGATAAGCCTCCATGAATTGCTGTTGCAGAAAATTCCATTGTTTGCTGTCGAGTTTCAGATTGAAAGAATAACTCAAGAAATTGTCTTTCCCTGTGTTTTCGTCCAGACGACGCACGAGGTAAGAAACAGCATTTAAAAAATGTTCGTTCTTCACCACCGGCGTGTAGAGAATAATTTGTTTACCCATGCTTCGCATCACGCGCGGCAAATGGTTGGCCATGCCCTCCAGCATTTCGAACGTAACAAATTCAGATACGTTGTTTTTCTTGCTCAACAAGTCGGCATAACCCAGTGAGAAAAAGTTGTGCGAGGCCACTCCAACATGCAAAACACGAGCATTTTCAGCTTCCAACGCACGATCCAAGATATGTAAATAGTTGGCATCCACCTCCACTTTTGTTCGCAAAATAGGGTTTTCCCAACCACGCAACGATGAAGTGATGGATTCCATTTGAAGATTTGCCCCTTTCACAAGACGCATTTTAAGCGGAGCACCTCCGGCAGCCACTCGTTGATGAGCAAACTCAAGCAATTCGGTTTGAAAATTCCAAGCATCGGGCAAATATGCCTGAATGACAATGCCTGCCATATAATGTTCAAATTCTTTATCGGACAGAACGGTTTTGAAAACATCCAGCGTCAACTCGGTATCTTTGTACTCTTCCATATCCAAATTGACAAACTTAGGCGTTTTTTCACCTTTTTCGTTTTGATAAGGATATTTGATGGATTGACGGTAAATGGCAGCCAAACGATCACATAAATCATGTTTGTTTTGTTCGTAATTTAACGGATTAATTTGCGCATAAATGCCTGATATTTTTATGGAAATATAGTTAATCCGTGGATCTTTCAAGGCTTCGAGATAGCCATAATAACGGCGATCGGCTTCGGCATCGCCCAAAACAACTTCACCTAACAAGTTGACATTCTGACCAATTTGTTGTTGCCGACGAGCATCCAAATGTTTATTTAAAACGGAAGGATCGGCATCAATAATGACTTTTGCGGTATCAGAACGCAATCTTTTTTTGAATATTGGAACCGAAACAAAATCGAACCAATAACCAAACGCTGTGAATAACTCCAACAAGAAAGCATCGGACGAACTGAAAAAAGCCGGAACACCATACTTTTTAATCAGCACTTTCATGCGACGCGCTAACTTTTTATCATCCCTTATTTGAGACGATTCATCCAACATCTTGGACAGAAGGGTTTTGTCATTCGGGTTTTGAATGAGAATGGCATACTTTTTTTGTTCCTTCAGTTCATCTTCGGTAATTTCTTTTTCAGATTTTGCCAGGAAATCTTTCGCCCAATTGACGACTTCGGCTGATGTGATCTTTTCCATACGTTATAATTTTTATTTTTTGTAAAGCTTCTTGTTTCAGCTTATACGTATATCATTATCTTTCTGCATATTACATAACATCAGATAAAGAAAAACGGCTGAAACAAAACCGAGCGAAAGATAGAAAAACTTTTGATAAAAAAAGGAAGTTTGGAAAAATTTTAGAGTAACCATGCAGAAAAAATTCATTCCCTTCCACTGAACAGGATTGAGATTTTTTTTGGCTTTAAATCACACACATTCAAGCTGATTGAGAGAAATTTCCGTAATACAGTCACATCATTATCACATCCGTCAAAGAATGACAGTTGCACAACTTGAAAATAAAAAGCTGAATTCAACTTGCAAATGTAACTGAATGCTGATTAGTAATTTGTTTAAATTTTTCGTTTGGTGTGAGGTATCCAAGTCTTTTACGAGGTCGATTATTAAGCATGTTTTCAATCTGTTTAATCTGTTTGTTGGTTACTTCACTAAAATCCATACCTTTAGGGATGTACTGCCGGATAAGTCCATTTGTAT
>JBMFIQ010000011.1:0-68908 GCA_049976245.1 Microbacter sp.
AAGAAAAAAACGGTAATTTTGTCAGTCGATTGTGTTGAGCGATACACAACCTAAGGGATGGTCAATATCACCGAAATGGATGGTCAGTATCACCGAAATATCCACAAAGGAGCAAGTGCAGCTCGTAATGTTGGAATTAATAAATCAACAGGTAAATATATCCTTTTTCTTGATAGTGATGACTATCTTCTAAGTTATTCAGCATTGACTGATTTAAATAAAAGCTGAATTCAACTTGCAAATGCAACTGAATTCAGCTCATCCCTTTTCCGCTTTCCTGAAATATTCTCCAGTGATGAATAAAGGTACATTGATCAACCCGAACTCTTTTTGATAACTTGAAAGAGCACTGCGAATGGCAGCTTATACTGTGGGGTTGATCAGCATTCATACGCCGGATTCAGTCATTATTTTTTCTTTTTCCGTTGAAAATGCCTCCCACTGATTGAGTGCGGCAGCCAATTGCGACTGCAGTTGTTCATAACGATCAAAAGCCGATGCGTCATTTTGTTGCGCCAAAGCAGCTTCGAGGTTGGATATTTCCTTTTCAATCTGATCAATGCGCAGTTCCGTTTCTTCGATTTGTCGCTCAAGTTTTTTCACCAATCGATTGAATTCTTTGCGCACCTCATACGCTTGTTTGGTGGAAACATCGTCCTTGTTTGGCAGGGGAAGCGTTTTTGAAGATGTATTTCGTTCAAGTTCACGCAGGGAATCCATTTTCTTAGATTGCAGAAAATCATAAATACCACCCAAGTGCTCTCTAACTTTTTTATTACCAAACTCGTACACTTTGGTTACCAATCCATCCAGAAATTCGCGATCGTGTGACACAATCACGGCAGTCCCGTCGAAAGATTGAATGGCCGATTTCAGCACATCTTTGGAAGGCATGTCGAGGTGATTGGTCGGTTCGTCTAAAATAAGAAGATTGACCGGTTCGAGCAACAAGCGAATCATGGCTAAGCGACTTCGTTCTCCACCCGAAAGTACGCTTACTTTTTTGTCAACAGCATCACCGCCAAACATAAAAGCTCCGAGCAAATCTCTGATTTTGGTACGAATTTCACCAACGGCCACATCGTCAATGGTTTGAAAAACCGTTTTGTTTTCATCCAGCAAAGCTGCTTGATTTTGCGCAAAATAACCAATCTTGACCTGATGCCCGAGTTTTAACACTCCGGAGTAATCCGTTTGCTCCATAATGCAACGCACGAGGGTGGTTTTTCCTTCCCCATTTTTTCCCACAAAGGCCACTTTGTCGCCGCGATGCAACATCAATGAGACATCGTTTAGGATTAATTGATCGCCGTAGCATTTTGTCAAATGTTCAATCTCGAGCGGGATATTTCCTGATCGTGGCGCAGGAGGAAACTTCAAAGAGAGTCGTGAACGATCGATTTCCTCGGGTTCGAGGTGTTCCATTTTGTCAAGTTGTTTGATGCGCGACTGCACCTGCACGGCTTTTGTGGCTTTGGATCGAAATCGTTCGATAAACTGTTCCGTATCCAGAATCAGTTTTTGTTGATTTTGAAATGCACGCTGCTGCTGTTCAAGTTGTTCTTTCCGGAGGGCCACGTAGTGTGAGTAAGAAACCCGAAAATCGTGAATGCGTCCAAGCGAAAGCTCAATGGTGCGATTGGAAACATTGTCGAGAAAAGCACGATCGTGCGAAACCAGCAATACGGCCCCTGAATAGGAAATCAAAAAATTTTCCAACCATTGAATGGACTCAATGTCAAGGTGATTGGTCGGTTCGTCGAGCAGCAGGAGATCCGGTTTTTTCAATAAAATTTTTGCCAGTTCAATACGCATTCTCCATCCGCCGCTGAATTCGTTGACATGACGCTCAAAATCGTCCCGGACAAAGCCAAGCCCCAACAAGATTTTTTCCGATTCGGCACGATATCGACCGCCACCCAACAAATGAAAACGTTCCGTTTCGTGCGCCAGACGATCAATCAATTGATGATAGGATTCCGAATGATGATCGGTGCGTTGAGCCAAAGTTTGCGTCAATTCGTCAATAGATTGTTGGAGATGTAACAATTCGTCAAACGCTGTTTCGGCTTCATCGATCACAGTACGCTGACCTGCAGGCAAGAGGTGCTGAGGGAGATATCCAATAGTCACGTCGGGTGATTTGACCACATGCCCCGATGAAGGTTGTTGTTCGCCTGCAAAGATACTCAACAGCGTGGTTTTACCGGCTCCATTTTTCCCCGTGAGGGCAATGCGATCTTTGGGATTGATCAAAAAAGAGACGGAGTCGAAAAGCGTAAATCCCCCAAACTCAACGGTAAGTTGCTCGGCTGCAATCATAAGAATTTGGAATACAAATTAAAGATACATGGTTGAAAACGAAGATGGAACAGTTCGACGGAAGAAGCAAAAATCGGAATTAACATCACGGCAAAGATACGGTTTTTTAAGCAAAGCTTCAAAATACAGCCTGTAAAAGGCGGCTCTTTTTTCATTGACAATAAAGCAAGAAGACAAAAAATAAGGGATGTGTTCGTTTGAAATTGCATTTTGCAATGTCAATTGGATGAATTAACTTTGTGTTTTCAATCACAAAAAACATCCTTTCTCAAAGCAGCATCAAAGGGAAAAAAGCAGTTCCGTAACAGGTGGAAAACAATGATTTTAAGTTGTTTTCAAAGCATGATCGCCGATGCCAACAACATTCGGCACGCTGAATTACCCCCGAAAGGAATGCGACAAAAACGATGAAGGCAAAGCGAACGATGATCCTGAAAGGAAGCGTTCAGAAAAGGAAAGGTGAAACAACAAAGATGTCCAAAAAATTAAAATGATTTGCCCATGAGATTTGCAGTTTCAAGCACAGCTTTACTAAGTCATCTTCAAGCTGTCAGTCGCGTCATTAACTCGAAGAATACGATGGCTATTCTCGATTGTTTCTTGTTTGAAATCGAAGGATCCACGCTGAAGATTACGGCTTCGGATTTGGAAACCACCATGATTACCAGCATGGACATTGTGGATGTGGAAGGTTCGGGAAAAGTAGCGGTGACAGCCCGTCTGCTGCTCGACACTTTGAGGGAGTTTTCGGAACAACCGTTGACTTTTGAGATTGACGATGAAAACTTGGCCATGGTGATTTACTCCGATAACGGGCAATACAACTTTATTGGCCAAAATGGCGATGAATATCCATTATTGCCCGTCATTCAGGACACGGCTACAGCCATTCAGGTTCCTGTTGCAGGCCTCGACGATGCCATACAATATACTTTCTTTGCTACGGGAGATGACGATCTTCGTCCCGTGATGATGGGAATTTATTTTGATTTTTCGCCCGAACAAATGAGCGTGGTTTCAACGGATGCGCATAAGTTAGTCCGTTTTCAGTACCACGAAGTACACACCGAAGAACCTTTTTCATTCATTTTGGCAAAGAAAGCCGCCAACATGCTGCGAGCCATTTTACCCAAAGAGAGTGGCGAAGTGATGATTCGGTTTGACGAAAAAAACATCTGTTTTGTATTTTCAACCTACACCCTGTATGCCCGTCAGATAGAAGGGCGCTATCCCAACTACAATGCGGTCATTCCCACCAACAATCCGTACAAACTGACGGTTGATCGATTGGTGATGCTCAATGCCGCAAAACGAGTATCCGTTTTTTCAAATCAAGGTACCAGCTTGATCAAGCTGCAAATTGAACCCGACAAAGTGATCATTTCTGCACAGGACATCGACTTTTCCATTTCGGCGGAAGAAACCATTCCCTGTCAATACGAAGGAGAACCCATGTCGATCGGCTTCAAATCATCCTTTTTAATCGACATCATCAGCAACCTCATAACTGAGTCGATCATCATTGAATTATCCGATCCGGCACATGCAGGCATTTTTATCCCGTTTGAACAACCCGAAAATGAACATGTCCTCATGCTTCTTATGCCAATGATTTTGAACAGTTAACACATGGCTTCCCTCTTTCGGCAAGCTCCAAAAAGGTCGTTTCACAAAACGACCTTTTTTAAATTAAATTCTAAAAGAGCACAAAGAAATCAAAGGAGATAAAGGATTAAACCCAATGCTTGTATCTTTGTGCAGTTTTAGGGAGAAATGAGCCCTGAAAAACGACAGCATGCATCAACAAGTCAATTACATAACAAACCATGTAACGTTGACCTGATGCTACTCCGAAACCCCTTAACCAAAATATGAATAAAGTATGAAGAAGTATGTTTTTTACATGAGCTTTTTTTTGGTGATGTTTGGTTTTGCCACATCCCTTTCGGCACAAACCGGAGAAGTAAGAATGATCAATGCCGCTCAATTCAAACAGTTGGTATGGAATTATGACCGTAATCCCGCTGTGCGTCTGGAATCGAAATTGCCCGTATTGGTCGATTTTTATGCCACATGGTGTCCGCCCTGCAAACGCTTGTCTCCGTTGGTCGATCAGCTCCAACGCGAATTCAAAGGTAAAATCATCATTTACCGCGTGGATGTGGACAAAGATCCGGTATTGTCACAACGAATGGGTATTGAAGCCATGCCGACACTGATTGGATTTAACAGACACAATGAAAAATATGTTTCCGTCGGATACATGGATTATCCGGCTTTACGCCAACTGGTGATGAGTAAATTGTTGCGTTGAAACAATCCTTTGGATCAGCCAAAACAAAAAAACACGCATGTAAAAGGGAATAAGAAACCATCAAAGAGCATGCGTGTTTTGTTGTCTTTTTATACGTAAATAATTGTTTTTTTAAATTGTATGGAACTCGCATAGAAGTGTTGCCTTGTTTTTGATAAATCTCCATGTTCAAGCTCGTTTCACATTGACAAACAACGGCTAATCATTGTCCCTGTTGCTGAATCAAAAAGCCTCATTCGAAATCATTGAAATGAAATACATGGCATAACATTCAAACCATTGAATGAGATGGAGACAAATGCTACAGCTTCTCATAGCAATGGGAGCCATCAGCCTTCAACAAGCAGACTAAAAAAGATGACAGCAAACTGATTTTTGAAATTGATTTCCCATGCACGAATTAAAGACGCCGGTGATCGGCCCTCAACAACTGTCCATCGATGCATACGATTACTTCCTGCCGGAGGAGCGCATTGCAAAATTTCCGCTTCCAAAACGAGATGAATCAAAACTGTTGATCTATCGTGACGGCAACATCGAGCAAACGGTTTTTCGCACGCTAAGCGATCATTTGCCAGAGGGAACATTGTTGGTAAGAAACAATACACGCGTTGTTCAGGCGCGACTTTTCTTTTACAAAGAGAGCGGTGCAAAAATTGAATTGTTCTGTTTAGAGCCTCATCAACCGGCAGATTATGCCCAAATGTTTCAACAAACAGGATCATGCGAATGGGTTGGACTGGTGGGAAATGCAAAAAAATGGAAGGATGGCATGCTACGACGCCCATTCAGAGCAAATGACAAAACATACGAGTTGAGAGCCTACCGTTTGGCAACAGAAGGAATGACCTCCGTTTTGCGCTTTGAATGGGACGCTCCCATCTCTTTTGCCGGATTGCTCGAGACAGCAGGTGAATTGCCGATACCGCCTTACCTGCATCGGGCAACAACGCCGTCGGATAAAATCAATTATCAAACCACGTATGCGCAGATTGAAGGCTCTGTGGCGGCTCCCACAGCAGGGCTTCACTTCACCCACGAGGTGTGGGACGATTTGCTTCGCAAAGGTATTGATTGGGTTGATGTCACACTGCATGTCGGAGCCGGAACATTTCGCCCCGTAAAATCGGAACTCATGCAGAAGCATGAAATGCATTCCGAATCGTTTTACGTTGATCGAACCACGCTTGAACGACTTGTTGAGCATGAAAAAACTGTTGTGGCCGTTGGAACCACTTCGGTACGCACACTCGAAAGTTTGTACTACATCGGTAAAACGTTGCTTCAAAATCCCAACGCCACGCATCTTCATGTTGATCAATGGATGCCTTATGAAGATGGGACCTTTCAACCCGATTTTCAGGAAACAATCCATGCCATCATAAACTATTTAGATCAACATCAACTCAATACCTTGCATGCGTCCACTCAACTGTTGATTGCGCCGGGCTATTCTTTTCATGCCGTGAACGGAATCATCACCAATTTTCATCAACCTCGCAGCACATTGTTGCTTTTAGTAGCAGCATTAACAGGCAATGACTGGAAAAAGATTTATGACTTTGCCATGCAGCATGATTTTCGGTTTCTCAGTTATGGCGACAGCTCCCTGCTTTGGGCACGTTCGTCAAAGTAAGAAGCCATTTTAGGAACGTTTCAAACTACCATTTTTATGAATCAACATCTTAACATTTCATCCGACACAAGGACGACCTCGACCATACAAGATATCATGGCCCGATTCGGCGTATCGCGCGAAGACTTGACCAAGGTATTGCAAACCGCCATGTCAACGGGAGGTGATTTTGCCGATCTCTTTTTTGAACACACGTTTGATTCCAAGTTGAGTCTGCGAGACGGCGAGGTCAATGCCGTTGGGGCCAACATTGATTTTGGCATGGGTGTTCGTGTGGTGAATGGCGATCAGACCGGTTATGCCTACACGGAAAACATCACATTGGAAGAAATGATGAAAGCCGCCAAGACAGCTTCGCGCATTGCCGTCGGAACGGGAAGTGACCTCCATTTTGCTTTTCAGGCATCACCTCGCCGCGGTTCGTTCTATCCGCTTTTACATGCTTGGGAAAAAGCCGGCGTTGACATGAAACAACCCTTTTTACAACGGTTGAACGAACGCATTTTCTCACTCAGTGAACATGTATCGAAGGTATTAATATCTCAAACCAACACCATGTCGTACGTTCTATATGCCAATTCGGACGGCGTACTTTCTTTTGATGAGCGCCCGATGGGGACTTTGTCCGTCACCTGCATCATGGAACGCAACGGACAAGTGGAAAACGGACGGGCGGCCAGGGCATTTCGCATGGGAAGTGAATTTTTGACCAACGACTTAATAGAGACTTTGGCGCAGGAAGTGGTCGCACAAACGCTCTTTCTTTTTGATGCCGTCACGCCCAAAGGAGGCGAAATGCCGGTGGTGATGGCTGCCGGCGGTTCAGGTATTTTGCTTCACGAAGCCATCGGGCATGCTTTCGAAGCTGACTTTAATCGTAAACAAATTTCCATTTTTTCGGACAAATTAGGTCAAAAAATCTGTGACACATCCATCTCCGTAGTTGATGACGGCACGATTCCTTACAATCGAGGCGCTGTGAACATGGACGACGAAGGCATTGAGGGACAAAAAACCTATTTAGTGAAAGACGGCATTCTGACCAATTATCTCCACGATCGGATCAGCGCTCGTCATTACGGCGTCATGCCTACCGGCAACGGACGACGCCAATCTTTCCGGTTTGCACCCATTCCCCGCATGCGTGCCACCTACATGGAAAACGGGCAAGCCAAGGAAGAAGATCTCATTGCATCCGTATCGAAAGGCATTTATGTTGATTCATTTACTAACGGCCAAGTTCAAATAGGTGCGGGCGATTTTACCTTCTTCGTCAAGAAAGGCTATCTCATTGAAAACGGCAAATTAACGCAACCCGTCAAAGACATCAACATCATTGGGAACGGTCCAAAAGCCTTGGCCGACATTCAACTGGTAGCGGGCAATTATCAAATGGACAACGGCACATGGACCTGTGGCAAAGATGGCCAATCGTGTCCCGTGACCTGTGGTATGCCGTCGGTGTTGGTATCAAAACTCACCGTTGGCGGTTCGGGCGACTTCTTATTGTCAACCACTTTTTTTCTAAAGCACTATTTGATTTAACGGCAAACATGTTTTCGTTTACAAAATCACCATCATCATGATCACTTCAAAGCATAAAGAGTTGGCCTTATGGGCAAAAGATTTCCTTCTCAAGAATAAGGTGCAGGCATGTCGCATCGGGATCTATTCGGGCACCGACCGCACTTTTGAAATTCGCGACAATCACATTGAACACCTTCAACAGGCAGAAGAAAATCAATTGATTGCTTATCTTTTCGTGGAAGGACGCTATGGTTCCTTTTCGACCAATCGGTTAGAACATGACGAGTTGGAAACATTTTTTCGTCAATCCATTGCATCCACACGTTTGTTAGCCGTAGATGAAGCACGCCAATTGCCCGATCCGACACGTTGCTTTCACGGCAACGATCAATTCTTGTCGTTGTACGATCCGCAGTTGTCCATCATGGATGCTGACGAAAAACTGCAATTGGCCTTTGCGGCAGCCCATGAAGTGGATCGAACGGATCCGCGCATCATCTCGGTAGCTTCTTCCTACGGTGACAACGAAATTTTTACCTATTTAGTGGACAGCAACGGACTGGAAGCCGAAAGTGCATCGTCCTCTTGCGGCTTGTCAGTGAGCGTTTCCGTAAAAGGGGAAGGCGATGCACGCCCTGAATCCTATTGGTATGATCAGTCGGTTGATTGGGAATCGTTGTCAAAAACAGGCATTGGCACCAAAGCCCTTCAGCGCACCTTAATGAAAATTGGTCAGCGCAAAATTCAATCGGGGGTTTACAGCACGGTCATTGATGCTCCCGAAGTCCGCACCCTTTTGTCGCCCCTTCTTAATGCCATGTATGGGGCTTCGATTCAACAAAACAACTCTTTTTTGAAAGATAAAATCGGTCAACAGGTAGCATCCGAATGCTTTACGCTGACGGATGACCCCATCATTCCGAAAACCATTGGCGCACGCTGTTTCGATGGGGAAGGCATGGCACTTCGACCCATGACTCTTTTCTCGAACGGCATCCTGCAACATTATTACATTGACACGTATCATGCCCACAAACTTCATGTGGAACCCACCACCGGATCGCCGTCAGTGTTACGATTTGCTTTGGGCAATGTCAATTTGGAAGGACTGCTCCGACAAATGGATCGGGGCATTTACATCACAGGATTCAACGGGGGCAACTGCAACAGTTCAACAGGCAATTTCTCCTACGGCATTGAAGGATTCTGGGTTGAAAATGGCGTCATTCAATATCCAATCAGCGAAATGAACATTACCGGAAATCTTCTGACCCTTTGGAGCCGTCTGCTTGCAGTGGGCAACGATCCTTTCATGGCATCAGGATGGCAAACCCCCACCCTTTTGTTCGAAGGAGCCGATTTCAGCGGATTATGATCCATCAGACCGTTTCGGGGATGATTTGAAGTCATCAACCACTTTATTACGCAAGGGGAAAAGCGGAATGACACCAAAGCTAAATCGTTAAACAACATTTAATTTACCGTCTGTTTCGTTCGAACAAGATTCAATTGTCAATGAAAAGATGTAATTTTGTCATCATTTTATGACAAATTGGAGCAATTATCTGCTTCAACAAGAATGAATGGCAGAAAGCAATGAAAGGAGATGTTCAATATGCAATCATCGGAATTACAATCAGTAAAACAACGTTTTGGCATCATCGGCAATTCGCCTTTGCTCAATCGGGCCATTGACATTGCAGTACAAGTTTCGGCCACCGACTTATCGGTCCTGATTACAGGAGAAAGCGGAGTTGGCAAGGAAAATTTTCCTCAAATTATACATCAGTTTAGCCATCGCAAACATGGCCCATACATTGCAGTGAATTGCGGCGCCATTCCTGAAGGAACCATTGATTCAGAACTCTTTGGACATGAAAAAGGATCATTTACGGGAGCCTTAGGCGATCGGAAAGGCTATTTTGAAGTAGCCGACGGCGGCACCATTTTTTTGGACGAAGTAGGCGAATTGCCACACTCCACTCAAGTACGCCTGTTGCGGGTTTTGGAGGCCGGCGAATTTATGAAAGTCGGCTCATCCAAAGTATTGAAAACCAATGTTCGCGTGGTAGCAGCCACCAACCTCAACATGCAGGAAGCTACCAGACAAGGCAAATTTCGTGAAGACTTGTATTACCGTTTGAACACCGTGCCCATTTACATTCCACCGCTGCGTGAACGCAAAGAAGACATTGTGTTGTTGTTTCGAAAGTTTGCCATAGATTTTGCGGAAAAATACAGAATGCCGGCCATCCGCCTAACGGAAGATGCACAACAACTCTTGGTCAACTACTATTGGCGCGGAAACGTTCGTCAATTGAAAAACATTACGGAACAAATTTCGGTGATCGAACAAAACCGTGAAATCACAGCCGAAACACTCAAAAATTATCTTCCCGACAACGAAATCGAAAAACTTCCTTCCCTGTTGGGACACGCCAATAACGATCAACGTATGTTTGCCAACGAACGCGAAATTCTTTATCAAGTGCTTTTTGACATGCGCAAGGACATGAACGATCTGAAAGCGCTGGTACATGAACTGATGCAGGAAAAATCGATGAATGTATCTTCCATTGTTGGAATGGAGGATTTGCAGGTGATTCATTCAAAAAATGTTGCGGCCAACAAACCACTGAGCGATCCATACGTCGGCACCAATCTACTTGAACCACTGCCGTCACAAAAACCCACCATGAACTTGAAAAAAAACAGCGATGTACAGGACTATGTGGAAGAGCCAATGTCGTTGCAAGTCGTTGAAAAAGAGATGATCAAAAAAGCGTTGGAACGCAATCAGGGGAAACGCAAACTGGCCGCAAAAGAGTTGGGCATTTCAGAACGCACGTTGTATCGAAAAATCAGCGAATACGGGCTCGAACAATAAAAAGAAAAAGGAATAGGGGAACAAAACCTGAAAAAGGATTATCCATGACGCCTTCATGCCATTGTTGCAAAGAAAAAAAACATCGATGAAAGAGAGGGAAGCATCATTCAAATTTTAGATGCTTGTTAATGAACTTTTTTTTGAAATGGTTTTGTCGGCACATAGCCAAAAAAGAGCAATCAGTAAAATGCACTCACCTCATTATCAAGATTTAAAAAGAAAACAGGAAATGCAGTCTGAACAAAGGAATGCCTTGATGTTGAAATAACCCATTGAATATGAATCATAAGCAAATAAAAACCGTAGCAGTTTATTGTGCCTCAAGCAGCAAGGCACTTCCGATTTATTATGAAGCAGCAGCCAGCGTAGGAGAACATTTTGCGGCAGCCGGACTTCAGGTGGTTTTTGGAGGCGGCAAAGACGGATTGATGGGCGCCATGGCCAATCGTTTGTTGGAAAAAGGAGGAAAAGCTACCGGCGTGATGCCTCGATTCATGTGCGACGAAGGATGGCAACATCACGGTTTGACGGAATTAAAAATTGTGGAAACCATGCACCAACGAAAAGCCTTCATGGCCGAAATGGCCGATGCCGTATTAGCCATGCCCGGAGGGATTGGCACATTCGACGAACTCTTTGAGATCATTACCTGGAAACAACTGGGATTATTTCCCAAGCCGATTGTGATATTAAACACCAACAACTATTTTCAATATTTCCTGCAACTGATGGAACACGCTGAAAAAGAAAAATTTATACGCAACGAACATCATCAGATCTGGGAGCTTGTGGATCAGCCGGAACAAGTAGTCACTGCCCTTGAAAATGCTTTCCCATGGCCTGACGATGCACGTCGATTTGCAGCAGTTTAACAATTTCTGGCTATGAGTGATTCCGTCTCGGTGGAAGCGATCCCTTTTTTATTGCCTCAAAAAATTTCTCCCATTGACACACTGTGGGGAAAATACGGGACGAATATTTACTTGAGGAGTCAGGCGTTGCGTCCGGCCATTGTTGTGCCGTCGGGCAAAGAAGGAAAACCCGTTCAATCGGGTTTGTTTTCTTACGACGTGTCAACAGGTATTTTTTTACTGATCACATTGATATACAGTTATCTAATTCCAAGAGCAGGCCATTTGCTGAAAAAAGAATTTCGAGTCATCTTTCAAAAGAGACAAACCACGACTTCTTCGCTGTTTGATGAAGATTTGGGAGCAGTCGAATTTCGATATCGGCTGTTGATCGCACTGCTCGGCATCTTGGGACTGACCATTTTCAGCTTCCACTATGCAGATCAGCTTTTTTCCATGAAAGAGATTTTACCGGAATTCCTTTTATTAGGGGGACTTTTGGCAAGCATTCTGTTGTTTATTTTGTTGAAATGGCTGCTTTACCAAATGTTGGAATACGTTTTTTTCTTTCACGATCAACGCGCCGTTCAATTCAGAAAAGCATATTTCTCCATTTTACTTGGCGCGGGATGGATGATGTTTCCTTTGATTGTGGCACAAAGTTTTATATCGGACTATGCGGCGTACTATTTCAATGAACTGGTCATCGGCATCGGCATCTTTGCCCTCTTATTGATTTTACACAAAATCATTCAACTTTTTTGGAAATGGGACGATTCAATTTTCTATATTTTGTTGTACCTTTGCACACTTGAAATATTGCCTGTTTTGGCAGCCTTTCAAGCAATCAAAGAACTGAGTATATTATTATAAATTAAAGGATTAGATTTTGAAGGTAAAAAAAATTTTGATATCCCAGCCTGCGCCTGAATCGCCAAAATCACCTTATTTTGATTTAAGTGAAAAGTATGGTGTTAAAATCGATTTCCATCCTTTCATCAAGGTAGAACCTGTCAGTGCGAAAGAATTCAGGAAACAGAAAGTGTCCATTTTGGATCACACAGCAGTTGTATTCACTTCAAAAACAGGGATTGATCATTTCTTTCGCCTCTGCAAGGAAATGCGCATTTCCATACCGGAAACCATGAAATATTTCTGTATTTCAGAGTCTGTTGCTTTGTACTTACAGAAATACATTCAATATCGGAAACGCAAGGTGTTTTATGGAACTACGGGCAAATTGCCTGATCTTTTTGCCGTGATTTCAAAACATCTTGATGAGAATTTTTTGGTTGTTTTATCCGATGTTCACAATGAAGAGATTTTATTTTTGTTGGAACAACACAAAGTCAAATATGATGTAGGGATCATGTACAGAACGGTAAGCAACGAATTTGGGAAAGATGAAGCATTTGATTATGATGCGTTAATTTTTTTCAGTCCGCAAGGGGTAGCATCATTGTTGAAGAATTTTCCTCAATTTGAACAAGGTGAAACTTACATCGGTTGTTTGGGGACATCAACCGCCAATGCCATTCGCGAAGCCGGTCTTAGGCTCGACATTGAAGCACCGCGTCCCGATGCCCCTTCCATCACCGCTGCGTTGGATATTTTTCTGAAAGAAAATCATAAAAATCACAAGAAATGACCGCCTGACAACGGATCACCAAGAGAGCCTTCACATCAAAAGGCTCTCTTTTTTTTGGTTAAAGCCCTTTGGCTTTTGCCTCATCCCAAATAGCATTCATTTCTTGCAGACTCATCTTTTTTAAATCGATGCCCTGACGGATCGTTTTTTCTTCGAGATAGTTGAACCGTTGCATGAATTTTGTGTTGGTAAATTCCAAAGCATCATCGGGATTCAGATCGTACAAGCGGGCTGCATTGATCACACTGAATAAGAAATCACCCAATTCTTCACGGCTTTTTTGTTGATCACCCCGCGACAACTCTTCTTTCAATTCGTTGAGTTCTTCGGTCACTTTATCCCACACATCCTCGCGTTTTTCCCAGTCGAAACCCACGCCGCGGGCTTTATCTTGCAATCGGTAAGCTTTAATCAATGAAGGCATTGCTTTGGGGATGCCTCCAAGCACGGTTCGGTTACCGTCTTTCTCCTTCAATTTGAGTTTTTCCCAATTTTCTTTAACATCCATAGCCGTGTTGGCTTCAGTATTGCCAAAAATGTGAGGATGGCGATAAATCAATTTCTCGTTGAGTCCGTCAATGACTTGATCCAACGTAAAGATCTCTTGCTCGCTGCCTAATTTGGCATAAAAAACAATGTGCAGCAACAAATCGCCAATCTCTTTTTTTAATTCATTTGTCCGATGGTTGGCAATGGCATCAGCCAATTCATAGGTCTCTTCAATGGTAAGCGTTCGAAGACTTTCAAAGGTCTGCTCTTTATCCCATGGACATTTTTCGCGCAATTCATCCATGATGTAGAGCAATCTTTCAAAAGCTTTCAAAGCAGCAGGAATGTCTGTATGCATCGTTTTTTTTATTTTATAAATACTATCAATTCCATTAGTTATATCTATCTCATCGAATTTGTGACGCTGAGGCAAAATGTTCAATCAGCACTTTCAATCCCATGAACACAAGCAACAATCCGCCACCGATCTCGGCGAAAAATTGGAAATGATTTCCCAGCTTTCTTCCTACGTACACGCCTACAAAAACAGTGACAAAGGTTGTGACGGCAATGATGAGCATTGGCAGCCAGATGGACTGATTCAAAGCAGCAAAAGAGAAACCGACGGCAAAAGCATCCAAGCTGGTAGCCACACCTAATGCAATCACCACTTTGTAGGAAGTTAGTTTTAGTTTGCGTGGTTTCTTTTTATGATGCCGATGACGGGTTTGTCGTGAATTCCAACCGTCCCAAGCCATTTTGGCGCCCACGGCAGTGAGTAGGGCAAAGGCAATGAGGTAATCAACGTGCGAAAGAAAATTGTTAACGTGTTCACCAAGCAACCATCCCAGCAGCGGCATTCCGCCCTGAAAAAGGGTTAAGATGAAGGCAAATCGCAGAATGACATTGATTTTATAAGGATGTTTACCGCATCCCGCTGCCACGGACACGGAAACAGTATCCATACACAAACCCAACGAAATGACCAAGATGGAAAGAAAATTCACTTCAATAAAAGGATTAAAAGAGCACCGTTACATCGAATCCAAAATATTGAGCATTTTCAGTGTTGCTTTGATGGCAGCTTCCGTTTGATCAGGATCTAACGCTCTTGTTTTGAATGTTTTATTTTTGTATCGCCACGTGATGACTGTTTGCACAAAAGCATCGGTGCTGCCACCGGGCGGGATGGTCACTTCATAATCGACCAGCACGGGATGAGCCATCTTCAAACTGTCATAAATTTGCCACAAAGCCTTCATGAAAGCATCATATTGTCCGTCGCCGACTGCAGTACGTTGATAAACAGCTCCTTTAATATCAATTTTAATGGTAGCCACCGGTTTAAGTCCTTGAGCTACCGATAAGGAATAATTCAACACCTTAATTTTCTCTTCAATTTGTTCGTTATGGAACAAGTCGGAAATGATGTACGGAAGATCTTCCATCGAAACCAATTCCTTTCTGTCGCCCAACTCAATGATGTGCTGCGTCAACAATTTCATGGATGCTTCGTCCAATTCGATACCCAAGGCTTCCAGATTTTTTTTAATATTGGCCTTCCCCGACATTTTTCCTAAAGCATAGGAACGTTCTCTCCCAAAACGTTCCGGCAGCAGATCGTTGTAGTAGAGATTGCTTTTATTGTCACCGTCAGCATGAATGCCGGCGCATTGAGTAAATACGTTATCGCCAATGATGGGTTTATTAGCCGGAATGCGAATGCCCGAATAACTTTCAACAATTTTGCTGACGTGTGTGATGTGGTCTTCTTTGGTATGGAGCTTTGCGTGCAAATGATCGGTCAGCATGGCCATAATGCTCGACAATGAAGGATTCCCGGCACGTTCACCCAAGCCGTTGACGGTTGCATGAATTCCACGAAATCCCGACATGGCTGCAATGAACGAATTGGCTACGGCAAAATCGTAATCGTTGTGCGCATGAAAATCAAAATGAAGATCTGGATAACGATCAATCATTTCTTTACAATAAATTCCGGTTTGATAAGGATTTAAAATCCCAAGCGTATCAGGCAGCATGAAGCGTTTGACGGGCCATTTCGAAAGTCCCTGAATCATAAAGTGAACATAATCGGGCGAATGTTGAATCCCGTTAGACCAATCTTCGAGATAAACATTGACCTGAATGTTGTTCATATCGGCATAACGAATCACATCGATGCTTTCGGCCAAGTGTTGTTCGGGGGAACGATGCAGTTGTTCGGTCACATGTTTCAACGATCCTTTGCAAAGCAAATTCAACACGGTGGCGCCGGTTTGTTTCATCCAATCGACGGTGACATGACCATCAACAAATCCAAGCACTTCGACACGGGAAAGATGGCCTCGACTTTTTGCCCATTGAATGATGCGGGTTACGGCTTCCAGTTCGCCTTTTGACACACGAGCCGAAGCCACTTCGATGCGATCGACTTGAACATCTTCAAGCAGTAAACGGGCAATGCTTAACTTCTCATTAATGGCAAACGATACCCCCGAAGTTTGTTCTCCATCTCGCAAAGTCGTATCCATGATCTCGATGGCAGGATGATTGGTTGGTGCGTTCATTGATGATCGGTGTAAAAAAATAAACTGTAACGACGTTTTACCAATAAAACAATTCCGTTCTGAGTACTGCATTGACCTCAAACGGAGCAAAAGAGTCATTCGACAAGCAAATGGGACGGCAAACCGCACCTTGCTTGTCGAAAATAGCTCAAATGATCAGGTATTCATTCCACCGCAAACGTGGATCACCTGACCTGAAACGTACGACGAAAGATCGGATGCCAGGAAAAGCGATACTTTTGCCACTTCGTCGGGAGAACCACCTCGTTTCAAGGGAATGGCTTCGGCCCATTTTGCGCGTTGTTCGGCTGTGAGCGCATGAGTCATTTCCGTTTCGATGAAGCCGGGAGCAATGGCATTGGCGCGAATATTTCGTGAACCAAATTCTTTGGCTACGGACTTGGCCAAACCTATCATACCGGCTTTCGAAGCGGAATAATTGGCTTGTCCGGCATTGCCTGAGACACCCACCACCGAACTCATATTGATGATGCTTCCACTTTTTTGACGAACCATGGTCGGGATTACAGCATGAGTAAAGTTAAATGCCGATTTCAGATTCACGTTGATGACCATGTCCCATTGCTGTTCGGTCATGCGCATCATTAAGCCGTCGCGTGTGATGCCGGCATTGTTGACCAGAATGTCAATACGGCCAAATTCTTTGACGATTTCATCCACAACCTTGTGGGTGTCCTCAAAATTTGCCGCATTGGATGCATACATTTTTGCTTTCACGCCAAGAGCAATCAATTCATTTTCGGTTGCTTTGGCTACTTCATCGTAAGCTAAATCAGTAAAAGCAATGTAAGCTCCTTCTTCAGCAAAACGCAAAGCAATGGCTTTCCCGATTCCGCGTGCAGCTCCGGTAATGAGAGCTACTTTTCCTGATAATAATTTCATAAGCAAATAATTGATGTTTGAAAGTCGAATGAAACGCCTCAATTCTACAATGGGAATTGTTTCTTGTTCGCTTTAATTTGATTTTTAATGGTGTTGTCAATACAAAGATAGTAATTTTTGAATCTTTTTTAACCACGGCAGGGCTTGCTTTGTTTAAAGCTGTGCTTCTTTGATTCGTTCAGCATTTTCCGCAACAATCAACTTATCGATGATTGGCTGGAGGTTGCCGTCCATGATGTTGGGCAAATTGTACAAAGTGAGATCTATGCGATGATCGGTCACTCGACTTTGGGGATAATTGTAAGTACGAATCTTGGCTGACCGATCGCCGGTTGAAACCATGGTTTTGCGTTTTGATGCGATGTCGTCCAAATATTTCTGATATTCCATGTTGTAAATGCGGCTTCGCAGCTCAATCATGGCTTTTGCTTTGTTTTTCAGTTGTGATTTTTCGTCCTGACACTGCACTGTGATGCCGGTTGGCAAGTGCACCAGTCGAATGGCCGAATAGGTGGTGTTGACCGATTGCCCTCCGTGACCAGAAGCACAGAAAATGTCCACACGAATATCCGATTCTTTAATATCCACGTCAAACTCTTCCGCTTCGGGCAAGACGGCTACGGTAGCCGCCGAAGTGTGGACGCGTCCCTGGGTTTCGGTGGCCGGCACCCGCTGCACGCGATGAACACCCGATTCGTACTTCAAAATCCCATAGACACCTTCGCCTGTTATGGTCATGACAATTTCCTTGTAACCGCCGGCAGTTCCTTCGCTGAAATTGGTAACCTGCACTTTCCATCCTTTACTTTCGCAAAACTTCACGTACATGCGGTACAAATCCCCTGCAAAAATGGATGCTTCATCACCACCGGTTCCGGCTCTGATTTCCATAATGGCATTTTTAGCATCTTCGGGATCATCGGGAATGAGCAACAACTTAATTTCTTCTTCCAAAGCAGGCAAACGCTGTTGAATGCGATCCACTTCCTCTTTGGCCAAATCGCGCATCTCCTGATCACTTTCTGCATCGAGCATCATTTTAGCCTCTTCCAGATGTTGCAAGAGTTGTCGGTATTCCTTTTGAGCATTGACAATTTTTTCCAGATCGTGATACTCTTTATTGAGCTTTACAAACCGCTGCCGATCGGCAATGACCGTTGGGTCGGTAATCAACAAAGAAACTTCTTCAAAACGTTGTGACAATCCCTGCAATCGTTCTAAAATCGTATTATGATCCATACCTTCTGTTTAAATTCCAATACAAAGGTACGATTTTTTGAGCACCCTTCCATATCAGGCCAAACCGCGTCCGGCCAGTTTAAACCAGTTCCAAGCCACTATGGCAAAAAAGACAAGGACTAAGAAAGGAACATACCATTTTCGTTCTTTTTTCCCGATTTGTGTCATTCCGTAAGCTGCCAAAGCAAGCAAAAAAGGGACAGCGGGCAAATGGAATCGTTCCGACTGAGCAAAAGCGCTTTTGGCAATGATGAGCAGGTAGGTCACTAAAAAGGTGACAATCAACAAATGTTCCCTCCATTGGTGTCGTTTGATCAAAAAAAGTAAAGCGGCAATAACAAAAAAACTATAGACATTCCGATCAAAATAACCGCCCGAGAACATCATTTGATTCTTTTGTTCGTCATTGGCCAAAGTAAAGGTTGGGAAAGGCATGGTAAAAATCATGGGCAGAAAGAGCGCCATCGTTCCGTAACGGGCATAACTGTTTCCACCCTGTTCGGTGGCACGCCAGCGATAACTTTCAGTCTGATTTTGATTGCGATATTGATACAACTCCTCCACCTCATTGGCCATGCGCGTGGTCAAAAAAAGACTCAAGGCAAGCAGCACCCATCCGCTGATCACAAAACGTTTTCCCCATTTTTTAATGTGTTGTCCTTTGGAAAAAACCAATGCCGTGATCAAAGCAAAAATAGCGGTGATGCCGAGCGCTGTTCGAAACAGAAAAAAAATCAAAATGGTCACAACGGTCCATACGAAGTTCTTGATGTTAAAACGTTCTCCTCGGAGCAACTGATCAGCCTGTTCAACAAAGAGCACCACAAAAAAGATCATCATGGTTTCTTTGAGGTGAATGCCGACATAAAAAAAGAAGTTAGGCAACAACATGAACATGATACCTGCCAGACGTCCGGCCGACTCTCCAAAGTTTCGTCCCGTCAAACGATAAAGTAACACCGCCGTCCAAGCGCTAAAGGCAGCATGAACCAATCGTTGCAAAATCAACGACGAACCGATGGTCAGATCGAGGAATGACAACCAAAGCGGAAATCCCATGTCGGAAACATCCATCCCTTTGTTAGCAAAAATGGAGAGAAAATGCCCTTGTCTGATTAAATTGGCAAAATTTAATCCGTTGGCCACATATCCGTGAGAATCGGCAGCAGCAAATTCGAACGGTTCGCCACTCATATAAATATAGAAGAAATAGGCAAAGACAACCCAAACGGCATGAATGATCAACGAAGTAGTGAACAATTCCTTCGTGAATTTCTTGACGCTATGTCCTCGCCAACGCCTTGAAAGGAGTTGAGTAAAATAAAAAAAACCTACAACCTCGGCCGTGGCAAACACCATCCAGATAAAAGGCAACAGATGCTTATAAAACAGCACGCTCACAGCCACCAGTGTCAGAAAAAAAAGCGAGATGGCTTTTGAACTGAAAAAGGAAGGAAGAAAAAGATTTTCCTGTGGTGGGAAAGGATTTTCCATAACAACGGATTAAAACATTCTGACAAAGAATTTTCGAGCGTAAAGCAAAAAAATTATGAACGATGTTTGGCCTTGGATTTCTTTTGAACACTCCAGCCAAATTTACCAATCTCTTCGCCCAAGCGATAATAGTGTCCATGCGAATAGGCGATCAGTTTGGCTGCTTTCATGTTGAACTGTCCGGTTGTTTTGTCAATGTATTGTTCGTCGGCTTGAATGTTAAGGACTTCGGCAATAAACATATCATGGGATCCCAACGCCATTTTTTCTTTGACGCGACATTCGATGCTAAGTGGAGCCTCCTGAATGATTGGCGCTTGAATCGTCTTTGATGGAGCCGGTGTGAGATGCACGGCTTCAAACTTTTGATGATCCTTCCCCGATCGCACGCCACACCAATCGGCAGCAAAGGCCATGGCTTCGTTGGTCAGGTTAATGACAAACTCACCGGATTGTTCTATGAGATGATGCGAATGACGTTCGGGACGTACCGAAATATAACAAAGCGGAGGATTGGTACAAATCGTCCCTATCCAACTGATGGTAATGATGTTATACTCTTCAGGCTGAGTACCGCAACTTACCAACACCGCCGGCAAGGGATAAATCATGGTGCCGGGTTTCCAATCGGTTTTGCCGTGCAAGGACTCCGTTGTCATTGCATCATTGGACAAGTCAGTCATAAAAGTGTTTTTGTCGTTTGGTTGCTTTGTGTGCAAATGCTCGTAAAAGAAAAACGGATGCCAACGGCTCACAACGGATCATTTGATTTTGATTTCATCGCCCACCATCATGCGTTCGCAATAATGGCAACGAAGCGTCAAAGGATCCTTTTCAATCAGCTCAAAACGGGTGTTGACAGGTTGATGATTGGTCACACAATTGGGATTTCCGCAACGAACAATGTCTTCGACCAAATCGGGGATGCAAAGTTTTTTCTTTTCCTTCACTTCATAATCTCTGATGATATTGAGCTGAGCATCTGGCGCAATGAGAGCAATTTTATTGATCTCCTGTTCGGTAAAAAACTGATCCGAGACCTTGATAATGCCTTTGGATCCCAATTTTTTGCTCGATAAATTATTCCCGATAGTGATTTGATTGGGAAGTTTCTCCAAATGTAAAATGGAAACCACCATAAACAACTTATCGGACGGAATGTGATCAATCACCGTTCCATTCTTCAAGGCTGCCACCATTTTTACCTCTTTCGATTTCATTGGGCTTTTATTTTTTACAGGATAACCCATCCAATGTTGAATGTGACGGCATTTCGATTGAGCGCCGCCCAACGGTTTGGCACCGGATTAGGAATTTGATCATCGGTGGAATAAGGTTGCCAATGCGACACGTGTTTAATTTCGTATCCCAATGAGGCAGTCAAACACGTTTTGCCCAAAAAGAATTTATAACCAATCCCTGCGTGTGCCCATTCTCCGGGTTCAAAGGATCTCCACCATGAAAAACTTCCACCCAGCTTCGCAAAAACAAAAGGCGTGTTTTTGGCATCCTTAAAATACCCTTTCAAATCGAGATAAATAGGCAATGAATTGGCATTGGGCTCCATGTAACGTTCGTACGCAATGCCAATCCCTGCCGCATAATTGGGTGTGAAGAAATAACCCACATTCATCGCAAGCGAATAGGACATGGGGCTATAATTGTCGTAAACCGAACGCGTTATTTTGTTGTAACTAAACGGCGGCAACGGATAATTGGTGGCCAAAAAACCAATGCCGTAATTGACTTCCGGAATAAAATAGACGTCACTGTTCTTCTTTGGATCACGATCCTGGCTGATGAATTGATTTTGAGCAGAGAGTGAAAACAACGTGGCAAAAACAAACAGCCCGATAAAAAAATTTCGTTTCATTGTTTATATCATTTATATCCTTTTGGTATTCTAACGCTTATTTCAAGATAAAAATTTCGTTTTCACTCCCACAAATCATCCCTTTTTAAGATTTTGATCAAAAGTTCAATCATGGGCAATTGCTTATCAATCATTATCGCCCTTAACATCTTTCCCTTTTCCCATGAAATTGAGAATCATCATGACAAGTCATTGGCAAAGTAAACCGCCCAAACATCATCGAAACATCACGAGAGAAGGCCCAACGAATAAGCAATCACTGCCTGACGGACAAAAACGCCATTGAGTGCCTGTTGAAAATAATAGGCTTTAGGATTGTTATCCACATCCTCATCAATTTCGGTTACCCGAGGCAACGGATGCAAAACACGCAGGTTAGGCTTGGTATTTTGCAACATTTTATTCTTTAATGAATAAGCATTTTTCACCTTTTCATATTCCATCAAATCGGTAAAACGTTCCCTTTGTACGCGGGTCATGTAGAGCACATCAGCCAAATGGATGTTTTCGTTCAATTCGTTGTATTCATAAAAAGGGATGGCACGATCGTGGCAAAACTTTTTATATTCGTTGGGCAACTGCAACTCTTGTGACGAAACAAAATGGAAAAAGGGTGAAAAATGGGCCATCGCCATGAGCAAGGAGTGAACGGTACGCCCGTATTTAAGGTCACCAACCATAAAAATATGAAGGTGATCAAGTCGGCCTTGCGTTTTTTGAATGGAATAGAGGTCGAGCAAAGTTTGTGTAGGATGCTGATTTGCGCCGTCTCCGGCATTGATGACGGGCACGGAAGCCACTTCGGAAGCATATCGGGCTGCTCCTTCCAACGGATGACGCATCACGACGAGATCGGCATAATTGCTCACCATCTTGATGGTGTCTTTGAGCGTTTCACCTTTGGACGAACTTGAAGTGGAGGCATCCGAAAACCCGATGATGCGCCCTCCAAGTCGATTGACAGCCGTTTCAAAACTAAGTCGGGTGCGGGTTGACGGTTCAAAAAACAACGTTGCGATTACTTTTCCCTGCAAAATGGTCGAATTGGGATTTTCTTCAAAGCGTTTAGCCAAATCTAACAGACGAAGCATTTCGTCTTTAGAATAATCGTTGATGGATACTAAACTTTTGGGCATACAAGCAGCATGAATTCGCATAAAAACCAGAAACGAAACCCTCTTCTTATGAGGGCAATCATTCCCGCCGGATTCTTTGACGAACAAAATTAGTGCTTTTTGTCAAGATCGTGACACCCTTGCAAGAGAATGTCATTTTTTTTTATTTTTTTTGCACCATCAAACTTTTTATCGGTGCTTTTACAACGCCAACGGATATGACAACACAAAACAAGCAATATACTCTTGGCTTGTTCTTGCGATTTCTTCGAAATAAAGAAGCTGTGGAGCATTAATGAAGCGCACACCCATTTTCTTGAAAGAAACACATTTAACACATTCGACGATGAATCCAATTTTTCTCATCGGATACATGGGAAGCGGGAAAACCACCATTGGTCAACTGATTGCCAAACAACTGAACAAACAGTTTATTGATTTGGATCGATGGATCGAAAACCGATTTCACCGATCCATTCACGATCTTTTCGAAGCACACGGAGAAGAATGGTTTCGCAAAGTTGAGCATGAAAACCTGAAAGAAGTCTCTTTTTTTCAAGATGTTGTCATTTCGACGGGAGGTGGCGCTGCTTGTTATTATCAAAATATGGAATGGATGAATGACCACGGCATGACCATTTACTTATCAGTACCTGTGGCGACATTGACGCTTCGCCTTCGGACGGCTACATCCAAGCGGCCTTTGTTGAAAAACAAAACCGAAGCCGAAATCAAACAATTCATCGAGGAAAATTTAGCAATCCGCGAACCCTTTTATCGTCAGGCCAAGATCCGTCTCGACATTGGCAATGAAGATCCATTGACCACCTCAAAACGCATTGTACAACTTATCGATGCCGCCAACGATGACCGATCAGCTATAAATGACTGAATAAAGAAGAAATGCTTTAGGCGAAATGAACGGAAAAATAGCGAAGCGCATCCATGATCTCCACTTCCTTCACATGTTGATTGATCAACACATCGCCGAATTGACGCAACAAAGTCACGTTGATTCCTTCTGCGTCATTCTTTTTATCGTGCCCCATCCACTCCATCAATGACGAAAAATGAGTGACATCAATCGGGAATGCACCATAATATTGGCGAACATAATTGGTCACTTGTGTCAGCATGTTGGCCGGGAAGCCACACATTTTAGTCGATAAATAGAGTTCGCATACCAAGCCATAAGCCACGGCATAACCATGCAACAATGGCGTTGAGGCGACATAAGAAAAACTCTCAAAAGCATGGCCGAAAGTATGTCCCAAATTGAGTGCCTTACGCAGGTTTTGCTCTGTGGGATCCTTTTCAACAATGGACTCTTTGATCCCGATAGATTGTTCAACCAATGCAGCAAGCCTCTGATAGTCTATCGATTCGGACATTGGAAAAGCCATTAACCGATCCCATGTGTCGGAAGAAGAGAGCAATGCATGTTTCAACATTTCAGCCCACCCCGATAAAAAGTTTTGATGATCCAACGAAGCGAAGAAGAGAGGATAAAGAATCACCGCTTCCGAATCGCGTATCACCCCAATTTCATTCTTTAATCCGTCAAAATTGACTCCCGTTTTTCCACCAACGGCTGCATCCACAGCACCTAACAAGGTGGTTGGAACATTGATATACCGAATACCGCGCTTAAACGTTGAAGCAACAAAACCTCCCAAATCGGTAATCATCCCTCCGCCCAGATTGATCAACAACGAATGGCGTGTGGCCTGATGCGTCGATAAGTAACGCCAAACCAAAGAAGCCGATTCAATGGTTTTATGCATGTCACCAGCCGGAATTTCGATGGTTGGGAAAGCATGATGAACGGACGGCAAGCAAAACCGACGTGTATTGGTATCCACTAACAAAAAAAACAAATCGGGATTCAATCGCTCAATTTGGTTTTGCAATTCCAGATCAAGATCGTTGGTTATGATGACGGAGTTAATCATAGAGATGGTAAAAACAAACAATTTTTAGCGATAAAACAGACGAAAGTTGACATTGGAATATCATTCTTCGTAATGGAATACAAAGGTAAAAAAAAGATTGGACCGATTGCATGGCGCCTGACAAACCACTTTGAAAGGCTGTAAAGGAAAACTAACTTTTATCCACCAGCCGATCATTTTCGGCACTGTAGCGATTGCCGATGTTGGGATATTGCATCAACAACCGATCGATGGCTTCAAAATCCTGCGGAGAGATCACCACGTCCAAAGCGCCGACATTTTCGACCAAATAGCTTCTGCGTTTAGTGCCCGGGATGGGAATGATGTTGGAGCCTTTTGCCAACACCCAGGCCAACGCCAATTGAGCAGGCGTACACCCTTTTTGTTGGGCAATGGCGGCAAACTCCTCAGCCAACTTTTGATTGTTTTCGGCATGTTCCGTTTGGTAACGAGGTAGCGATTTGCGGAAATCGTTTTCTTTCAGCGATGTCACATTGAGCTTATTGGTCATCAAGCCACGTGCCAATGGGCTAAAAGGAACCAATGTCACGCCTAACTCTTGACAGGCTGGAAGAATTTCTTTTTCCACGTCGCGCGTCAAAATGGAGTATTCACTTTGCAAAGCGCTGATAGGATGCACAGTACAAGCCTTTCTGAGCGTGTTGGCGGAAACTTCGGACAAACCCAGAAACCGCACTTTGCCTTCCTCCACCAATCGTGACATGGCACCCACCATTTCTTCAATCGGGATGGAAGGATCCAACCGATGCGCATAGTAAAGATCAATAACATCCGTCTGCAAACGACGTAAACTTTCCTCAACGGCTTTTCGCATGTAAACCGGAGAGCCGTCAAAAACAGTTTGCGAGGCATTGGCACCTGCAATAGAACGAAACCCAAACTTGGTAGCTATAAATATTTTATCTCGATTTGGTTTCAACACTTTGGCAATGAGTTCCTCATTTTTCCCGTTGCCGTAAATGTCGGCCGTATCCCAAAAGGTAATGCCCAATTCGATGGCTTTCTCCAAAGTAGCAATGGATTCATTGTCGTCCGGATCACCGTATGCGTGACTCATTCCCATGCAACCTAACCCGATAGCCGGAAGGTCAACGCCGCTCTTTCCCAATTTTCTGAATTGCATTGTGGACTGATTTTATTGAAATGATCTATTTTGTCTCAACGCAAAGATACGGTATTTGAGATCAAAATATCCTCCCGACATCTCGCAATGAAATGCATTTCGTAACTAAACCGAAAAATATGGAATAAAAGATCATCCTTGATTGACCCACTATGGATTTTCTTTATGCAATACAGTCGAGAGTGTCTCGATCAGGGTCGAACGTCTCTTTTTCGCACTCATATTTGCGCGATGAAGAGCCAATTTAGTGTCCAAGTCGCACTTCTGACCGTTAAGAAAAGCCTTCGGAGTGTTTTTCCCCTTCTCCGGAGTGTCTGGAGACACTCCAAGGTGTTTCATTGACCCTCTTTGGCTACATTACTCAACTTCCGAACGCACATTAAAAGAGGCACATCTCCTTTGATTTTACTTTCCCCATCACTCCATATTGCACGGAAAATGGGGAGATCATCTTTTTGTGGGGAATCATAAAGCACTTTAGCAAGGAAGCTAAAACACCTTTAGTCAAGCTACAAAAACAACAGACCATTCACGGGACATCGTCATTCATGCATCATGCTTAATGGACGCAAGGAAGCTCGTCAAAGAAAAAGCAACCAGCAATGAATCAACATCAGAATAAATTCAAGGCAATTTAAAATGGAAAAAGCTTGAAAACAGCATTGTTATCAAGCTTTTATGTCGGGGTGAGAAGACTCGAACTTCCGACCTCCACGTCCCGAACGTGGCGCGCTAGCCAACTGTGCTACACCCCGAAAATATTTTATTGAGCCGGCGGTGCCGGTTGTTGAGGCTGAGCAGGTTGAGCCGTGTGGTTAAAATTGGGAACGGCTGTTTTGGATGCTTCTTCCTGTTGAGCAGCAGCAGCTCCTTCAGGAATGGGAGATGTTGTTTTGGACGATTGTTTTTCGATCACTCCGGTAGAGATGATTGAAAAGACGACCATCACGGCAGCCAATGTCCACGTGGCTTTTTCCAGAAAATCGGTCGTTTTACGAACACCCATGATTTGGTTGGATGACGAAAAACCGGAAACCAATCCTCCTCCTTTTGAGTTCTGAACCAGCACAACCAGCACTAAAAGAACGGCTGCCAATACAATCAAAATGATGGATAAAGTGTACATACTTTTATGATTTATGAGTAGATGCTAAAATTTTTTCGATGAATCGAATTTGGTCTGCAAAGTAAACACTTTTTTCCGGAATTTTCAAATATAATTGTTGTAATATTTGTAGTGCCTTCTCAAATTGTTTATCACGAATGCATTGTTTAGCTGTTTCTTCGGTGTATAGATCCGTTTCCATTGGAGCGGAATGAGGCTGTGCAACATGGTCGGAAGCAGGTTGTTCATGAATGGCCTCTTTGGCTTTTTTACGCGCCTCCTTGAGCTTTTGTGCCAAGCTTTTCAGCGATTCTTCGGCAGGAAGAGGTGATCCAACGGTTTCGGCAGCAAAATAATCACTTCCAAACGCATTATAAATCAATGGTTGTGGATCGGGGTGTGCTTCAAAACGAAGTTTCTTTTCGGGGAAAAGCAGAAAATAGAGTTTTCGTCGGTCAACGCAATAAGTTGCCGTACGCCTAATTTCGCGTTCCAGCCTCACATCGTTGGTGTTTTGAAGGCTCTTTAACAACAACATGCGAGCAATGGGAAAATAAGGATAGACCTCGCACAATTCCCGCAAAGCAACCACTTCCGTTTCCTTAAGAGATTCGGGGTGCTCCATCCACGATGTAAATTCATTCACGGTCATAATGAAATTACCATTTTGCAACAGTCTGATTGTAGATGTCCTCCACAATTTCCTTAATTATGATTTCCAACAACTGATCCTGGACCTGATTCAGCATCAGCGTGCTTGAAAAAGTTTGAGAGGCGGAAAAAGAAGTATCAAAATCTTCTTTCTCATTCTTGGTATTCACAAAATGAACTTTTACCGTCAGCGTCAATCGTGTTTCACCGGCCAAACCGCTCGACTGAATGGCTAAAGGCGTTAAATCGTATCCCGTGATTTCTCCGTCGATTTGTAAATCTCCGTTACGACTGACGGGCTGCAAGCGTGTACGCTGGGCAAAAATGTTTTGCAATGCATCATTGAAGTTTTGTGCCAAAGGAGGATAAACTAAAGGAGCATTGTTTGGAAAATTGGCAATGGTGATGGTTTTAATTTTGGAATAGTCAATGGAAGAACCGTTGAACTTATACGAGATGGAACACGACACCACGGTGAGTGCCACGAACAACAACGCGATGCCACTGATCCAATGACGATGCCAACACACATGACCTTTCTTGTTCATTTTGCCGGTTTTATTTTATAGTCGCATTTGGTATGCCCTTTTAAAATGCTGTTGAGTTTTCCTTGAATCATCTGACGACGAATGGGAGAAATGCGATCGATAAAAAGATGTCCCTCAATGTGATCGTACTCATGCTGAATGACCCTTGCAATAAAGCCCTCAAAGATTTCGTGATGCGTCACAAACTGCTCATCCTGATACGTCAATTCGAGGTGATTGAAGCGAGGCACCAATTCGTGAATGCCTGGCAGACTCAAACACCCTTCTTCTTCATTTTGTGTATTGCCGCTCAAATCAACGATTAGCGGATTAATCAATACGCGTTTAAAATCTTTCAAATTGGGCTTGGTATCGGCCACCAAAGACAAATTGACAATGATGAGCCGAATGCTCAACCCAACCTGCGGGGCCGCCAATCCGATTCCGTCAGCATGAGCAAGCGTATCGTGCATGTTCTCAATCACCTGAGGAAGGTTTGGATAATCGGCATCAATGGGTGCTGCCACTTTGCGGAGCACTGGTTGCCCAAAAGTATAAATAGGATAAATCATATTCAATTAACCTTTACAATTAACATAAAAACATTCCTTCCTTTCAGCTCCGTTGGTTAAAGTTGAAGTGTTTCAAGGTAGGACTGCAACAAAATAGTGGCACTGATTTGATCCACCAACGCTTTGTTTTGACGATCTTTTTTTTTCAATCCGCCTTCCAGCATGGCTTGATGTGCCAATTTGGAGGTAAAACGTTCATCGAACATAATCACCGACTTATCGGGAAATCGTTTCTTGAATCCGTTGACAAAAGGAGTAATGAACCGCATGGAATCCGAAGGTTCATTGTTCATTTGTTTTGGCAAACCAATCACCACGACATCAACTGATTCTTCTTCGAAATATTGAATCAGAAATTGAAAAATTTCAGCCGGAGAGACGGTTGTCAGACCGTTGGCGGCAATTCGCAAAGGATCCGTCACCGCAATGCCGATTCTTTTTTGCCCGTAATCGATGGCTAAAACTCTTCCCATGATCTCCAAATTAGTTTGCAAAGTTAATACAAACCACGCAGAAAAAGAGCCGTCGGGATGGTTTTGACAATTATTTAATGCAATGAGCGTCATGGAATGACGTGAAGCGAATGATCATTGAGAAGGTGATAATTTTAACGTCGGCGGTGTTTGGTTTCATCGGACAAAAGCGCCATTTTTCGTAAAAGTCGGATCATGCCAGCCACATGGGTGATATGAAACTTCGCCAATGATGGACTTGCTCCGATGCGAATGGTGTACGCCTTATCAAGAATCATCCTGAACATGGTTTCATCCGTTCGATCATCGCCGGCGGCAAGCAGAAAATCGTAATGCCGCTGTTGCAAAAAGCGGTTCACAGCTTCACCTTTATCATATCTTCCACATTTGATTTCCAACACCTTATGCCCAGATAAAATTTCAAAGTCCGTTTTTTGCCGAATCATCTCTTCCAGCTTGTCACGCAATTCATGAACACGAATTTTGGCAATATCAGTTTCCGCATTGCGATAATGCCAAACCAAGCTCCCTGTCTTTTCTTCCACGAACGTCCCTTTGCATCGATTCACGTAATCTTCCAAAATAGGACGCACTTGCATTTTCCAGTTGTCATTGGTATTGACCGTGGGCTTCCATTCGGCCCCTGCTTTTCGGATGAAATAGCCATGTTCGGCAATCAACGAAACGGGAAGGGTTCCAAATTGCTGATCAAGAAATGCCCTGTCACGTCCACTGACAATGATCACTTCATTTTTTGGATCGGACGAAAGTTTCTCAATCAATTTAAACGTTCGTTTAGGCAACACAGCCAGTTCAGGCAATTTGGCAAAAGGAACAATGGTGCCGTCGTAATCCAAGAGTAAAATCCGTTTGTCGGCTTTTTGATAATCGTCCATCATAGCTTGCTCAACAGCCTCATCAATGAAACGAGCCTTCATGGTGTGCTGCATTTTTTTGATGTCGAAGGTCTGATTGAAAAAATCATACGCCCAATGGAACACATCGAATTCCATCAAACGATGTTTCATTTTTTCCATGCGCCGGTGTTTTTCATCCGCTTGGCACAGCAGAGCTTCATGGATGGTATCGGCAATCTCTTTTCGATCGAAAGGATTGATCAACATGGCCTCGCTCAACTCGTCGGCAGCTCCCGCCATTTCGCTGAGAATCAAAACCCCTTCATGCGAAGTCTGGCAAGCCACATACTCTTTGGCAACCAAATTCATACCATCGCGCAACGGGGTAATCAAAGCCACATTGCTCATGTTGTAAAGTGCCACCAACTCCTTGAATGACAACGAACGATACTGATAAATAATTGGTCGCCATGACAACGAACTGTAACGGCCGTTTATTCTTCCCACAGTGGCTTCAATCTCTTTTTTCATATCACGGTATTTTCTGATGCTGTCGCGTGAGGGGACAACCACAAAATTGAACGTGACCTTCTTGTGCCATTCGGGATAATCCTCAAGAAATGTTTCATAGCCATGCAGTCGGGCCAGCAATCCTTTGGAATAATCGAGCCGATCGACGGAAAAAATAAGTCTCTGCTCATTAAGTTCAACCTCCAACTTGTTTTTTTCGGCCAGCACACTCGGGGCAACACACGCAGTATGAAATTTATTGTAGTCAATGCCAATGGGGAAAGCATCTGCCTTGACCATTTTTCGGTGCGTATAAATTTGATTTTGACGACACTCGTAATGCGTGGTTCGTTTCACCGACTTAATGAAATGCTCCACATAATCATTGGTGTGGAATCCAATCATATCAGCGCCCAACATGCCTTTGATCAAGGATTCGCGCCAGTGACGCGGAAGCAGTCTGAAAAGTTCAAACGACGGAAAAGGAATGTGAAGAAAAAAGCCAATGGTAGCATCGGGAAATCGTTGATGAATCATTTCGGGCAAAAGCAGCAACTGATAATCGTGGATCCAAATAAAATCACCGGGCTGAATCGTTTTTTCGAGCACGGCGCAAAATTGTTCGTTGGCTTCTTTGTAAGCCTCAAAATAATCCGTCTCAAAAACTGCATACGAGGGGAAATAATGAAACAAAGGCCAAAGCAAATCATTGCAAAAACCGCCGTAATACAACTCATTTGTACGGTGAGGAATTTCGACGGGAATAATATCAAATCGTTCATGCTGAATGGTCCCTGACGACGTGGCAACGGGCAACGACTCACCGGTTCCGACCCACACAATTTTGTTGTCGATAAACTCATTTTTGGTTTGCCGTAAATTTTCAGACAACGCCAGAATGGCCGAAACCAGTCCACCAGCATTTTGTATCGCACGGTATCCTTTCTTCGTTTTGACAAACTTGAAAGGAAGCCGATAGGCTGCAATGACCAACCGTTCAAAATGATTTACTTTTTCCATAATCTTATCGTTTAGTAATTTTTCATTCATGAAAACATGTTGATGGTCATCATTATTGAAAACAGCCACAACATCCATCTTTGGTCGAGAACAGAACCGCGAAACAGTTTCAAGTAAAACCGGAAACGGGGATCAACAAAAGATTGGATATGTCGTATGCTTAAAATGGGATAAAAATCCCTATAAAATTAAGAATAAGATCTATGCAGAATGATCAAAGGCATTCTCTGTGATTTACGGCTTGATGAACTTCGTTGTTTTTCGTTCATTTGCGAACAACATCGCCGTGTTGATTAAAGCTAAATGAGAGTAAGCTTGAGGAAAATTTCCCAACAAACGTTTGGTCTTAAAATCGATGTCTTCGCTATACAATCCGACATGATTGGCACAACGAAGCAATTTTTGAAAAATGGTTTCGGCTTCTTCCTTTCTGCCAATGCGAGCCAACGCCTGAATCAACCAAAAGGTGCCAATCGTAAAAGAAGATGAAGGAAGTCCAAAGTCATCATGATTGATGTAACGATACATCAAATCATCACGATAAAGCGCTTTTTGACACGCCAATACCGTGTTTACATACTTTGGATCGTTGACATCAATAAATCCGTATTCGGCCATGAGCAGCAATGATGCATCGAGGCTTTCGTTGTCATAAGTTTGAGTAAACGTTTGAAGATGTTCTTTCCATCCATTTGACAAGACATCCGATTTGATGCTGTCGGCAATGCGACTCCACGCCTTCACGTAATAGGATTTATTGAGCAATTCGGCAATTTTGACGGCTCTGTCCATGGCTACCCAGCACATGATTTTGGAAAAGACAAAATGTTTTTCTTCATTTCGTATTTCCCAAATGCCCTGATCAGGTTTTTCCCAAACCGCCACAACGGTTCGGATAATGTTGCGGACAATTTCCCACATTTCCTCAATTTCGTCCAACATGCCCGGGAAATAATTGTAATACTGATAGATCACATTGAGCAAATATCCAAAGACATCGTTTTGACGTTGAGCAAAAGCATTGTTGCCGATGCGCACCGGTTTAGAGTTTTCGTACCCGTCGAGATGGGACAAACTCACCTCCTTCAAATCGCGTTCGCCGCGAATCCCGTACATAATTTGGAAAGTATCGTGTTTTGAATGCAAAATGCCTTTGATATAACCCATAAAACGCCTTGCCGCCTGATGATGACCCATTGACAACAAAGTATCAATGGACATGGAAGCATCGCGAAGCCAACAAAAACGATAATCCCAGTTGCGTACTTCGCCGATGGTTTCAGGTAAACTGGTCGTTACGGCAGCCAACACGGCTCCCGTGGATTGAAACGACAACATCTTTAATACCAGGATGCTGCGTGTCATCTCTTCACTGTATTTATCAAATTTCTTTGATCGATTCGCAAGATTTAACCAATAGACTTTGGTGCGTTGAAATTCCATGTAAACACGTTCCAAATCAATCGGAATGATTTTCTGATTGTAAGAAAGCAACAAAAAATGATGATGCTTCAATTCAATTTCTTTTCTTTCAATGATGGATTCCAACTGAAAATCGGAATAGAGATATACACAATCGGTGGGATTCACTTTGGAGTAACTTCGTATGTAATCGTCTTCAACAACATGCGCCACTTCTTCGGCTCCATAATTTAAAACCGGCCGATAGGATATTTTGAATGAAGGATTACCCGACGAATAACGGATGTAACGATAAATTTCGGGAGGCGTAAAATACTCCTGTTCCGTCTTGTAACGAGGCATAAAATCAATGACGCTAAAACTTCCCTTTGGCGATTTAAATTTGGTAACCACCACGTTGGTATGATACATATAGCTTTGAGAAACAACATATGAATCATCCACTTCAATGCTGAAATGACCGCCTTTCTTCGTGTCGAGAAGGGCTGCAAAAACGGAAGGCGAATCAAAATCAGGAAGGCAACACCAGTCGATGCTGCCGGTTTTCGAAACCAGCGCCGCACTTCGACAATTCCCAATAACAGCGTAATCTAAATTATTCATCGTCCTTGTAAACTACTAAACCATTCAAACAGTGATTGCTACTTGTGCAAACTTGAATGATTGAGCTAATTTAGGAAAATTGGCTTATAATTGTCGTTTTCATTAACATATTAAAGGATGATTTAGCTAATAACAACATTCCGATTTGCAAAAGAGGAAAAGAAAACCCGGAAATATATTTTTTGATGGAGTACAGAACAATAAAACAACACCAACTTTATCCAAAGGTTTGAGATCAACAAACAGCTTTCGATGAACAAAACCGATCAAGGTGTTTCGGGTTCAGTCAACAACGGTTCAACACGAACTTGACCAAAACAAAGAAAACGATTAGAAGCATCCTATGCTCATCGTTTTCTTTGTGTCAACGCATTGTTCAAGATAAGGATCAATGTCGCTGCAATGCTGAAAAAAAAAAATCAACCGCTCTTCATGGCCATGAACCATGCATTAATTGTTTCATGGATGCATCCCCAATGCTTCGATATAACCTTTATTGACGGAACAATGAGAAAATTCGATGTTTTCAAGCAGCTGATTCAAAGCGACTTTAACGCTATCCTGTGAGGGTCTGTTTTTGCGAATGTCGGCAAATGACGAACGATCCTTTTCGGTAAAAGCAATGACGGCATCCCATCCGTTTGGTTTTGCAAAAGAAACCATACATCGCGTATTTTCCATTTTTTTGTATGGCCAGAAGGTCCAGCCCATGTTGTTTCGATTCAACAAACGACGAAATCCGGCAATCCAGGCATCGGTATTTTCGCCCGTTTCGCCCATGTAAAGCGGCAAATTGACTTTGGAACGAAAATCCAGAAAGTCCTGAATGCTTTGTTGCAACGTGTCGCAGCCATAACGATGACAGGTGTACATCATTTTGCTGTCGAATTTCGGATCGTTGAACACCGTGAAGTTACCATCCCATTGTGCACCGCCAAGCAACACAATATGGTTTTTGTCCACCTGACGAATGGAAGCAACCACACGTTTGTAGAGCGGTTCCAACTGTCTGTTGAGCATGGCAAGATCGGAAAAATAAGGAGCAATAGGCTCATTGAGTAAATCGTATCCTAACACCGTGGAATTATTGGCATAATGACGTGCAATTTTCTTCCAGATAGTGCAAAATTGTTGCTGAGCGGCCTCGTTCACCATCAACCAAGGATAGCCGTAACTGTCGTCGATGTTATCGCCCGTTTGACCACCCGGAGCGTCGTGCATGTCAAGAATCACGTACAAACCTTCGGCATGGCACCAGGAAATAACGCGGTCAAGCAACTCAAACCCACGTTGCGGATTGTTGCTTCCCATGTAATCTTCGTAGGTAAAGAGTTTATAATGAAACGGAATCCGAACCGTATTCATGCCGGTTTGACGAATAAAATGAATGTCTTCACGTGTAATGTAGCGATCCTGAAACTGTTGCCAAAAATGATTGACAAATTCCGGTCCGACCATTTCCTTGAACGCTTCGTCGATGGTACGAAAACAATTGGTTTTATCAAACAGAAACATGTATCCCTCAGGGTTCAACCAGTTACCCAAATTAATCCCTTGAATCAAGAAAGGCTTCCCGTTAGGAGCAATCAGATTTTGTTTATCAATGCGGAAAAACGAAGAAGCAGTGGCCGATGTTTTTTGTGCAGAAACAGAAACAACACTCAATAAAAAGAACCACGCTAAAACGAAATGTTTTAATGCTTTCATACGCCTATTTTTATTTTTAACGCTAAGTATGTATGAAACTCGCCAAATAGTCATATGCTTGAGCATAAGCTCTTTTATGGCTCGTTTCAAAAGAAAATCATTTGTAATAAAAAAGAAGAAGCATAAACGCTACCTCGAACATTCGGAATGCAATTTTCATTTGAAATGGCGCAAACAACTTCCATCAGGAAAGGATTTGGGACATCCAATCCTTTCCTGAAAGAAAGTCAACTTGTACCTCAATCAAAATGAATAAACCCTCACGTAGTCAATGGAATAATATTGTGGAAAAATGGAGTCATCCACGCCTTGTACTCCACCCCAGTTACCGCCAATGGCCAAATTGAGAATAATGAAACAAGGATTGTCAAAAGGCCAAGTGGAAGCATTTTTTGTTGCCGGATTATACGTGTAATAAATATTACTCGGATCATCAATGTAAAATCGAATGGCCACCGGAGTCCAGATTACGCCATAAATGTGATACTGAGACGAACACGAACTGACCATTTTGGTACCGGTATTCACTGTATTGCCATAACTGGAAGGGGTATGAATCGATCCGTGAATATTTCCGGGATCATAGCCAACTTCTTCCATAATATCCACCTCGCCGCATCCCGGCCATCCAATGGAGCCGAAATCGCTTCCCAACATCCAAAAAGCCGGCCATGTTCCTTTTCCAACCGGCAATTTTGCGCTCACTTCAATGCGACCATAAGTCATAGACTCTTTGCCGGCTGTATTGATACGGCATGAAGTATAGCTACCGACAGTCTGACCAGGTCCTACTAATTTGGCGATGATGTACAAAATACCATTGCTGATGGAGTCGTTTGAATTGGTGTAATTTTCCAGCTCGTTATTGCCCCAGCCTGATTGTCCCAAATCAAAATTCCATTTGGTCATATCGAGCGTAGTACCGTTGAATTCATCACTCCAAGTCAAGTTCGACGGTATATTGGAAGGATTGTAATCCACACGTACCGGAACCTTATCGGAAGTTGCCGAACCGTTGCCATTGCTTGCTACAACCTGCACGGTGTCAATGCCCACATTGCTGAAGGTATAAGAGAATGTTAAATTGGCGGTAGTGCCCACCTGTTTCCCATTAACATACCAGGTGTATTGAGTGGCATTGACCGACGAAGCCTGAATGAAAAACGGAATGCCCGCAACCGGAGGATTACCTCCCGTGCTAATCGAAGGTTTAGTGGGAAGACTTGGGGCCACCGTAACATTGTATGGATCAGAAACAACCGTGGATTTTCCGTCAGAAACCGTGACTGTCACTTTAAATGTTCCCGCATTTTTCCAGGTGATCATCACCGGATTGGTGCTCCCCACTATGGAATCGTTCACTTTCCACGACAACGTGTTTTGAGTTGTCGGGATGCTGTAAGTGCTCACATCTCCCTGGTTCACTTGTGCCGGTCCTGAAATCACCGGTTTTGGCAACACATTGGGCGTTGTTCCTGTTGAACATTGCACAAAGGCCAACAAAGAGATTAAAAAAACAAAATGCTTCAAAGCTTTCATACGTTTATTTTTATTTTAACACTAAGGATACATGAAACTCACCCAACAGTCATACGCTTGAGCATAAGCTGTTTTTATGGCTTGTTTCACATTGAATTTTAAATAATCTTACAACTACAGGTTAATCAATGAATGATCATTTCCTTCCTTTTGATGACAAAGATACGCCATCAGATTCATCTTTAGACCATTTATGTCATTTAATGACAATGGTTGAAATGGAATGCGGCAAACTCTCGGTGAGAGCAACTTTTCCGCTAACCCAAAGATGATATTTCATTTTTGCATCGGTCGGATTCATCACAATGACAGCAATGGAACCATCTTTGTTAACAAATGCCGTAGTCAAAAGATTGCTGCTGCTGGGTGAACTGACAATTCGTTTGGCTCCCGGGCGGACAAATTTCGAAAACTGACCAATGTAGTAATAAATGTTGGTGAAAATCAGTTTGCCGGTTTGCGTATCGCCAATGATGGGAGCAAAACAATAATTTCCGACATGATTTGGGCCGCCATGTTCGTCAAGCAACACATTCCAGTCAGTCCAGCCTACGGTGCCGGCATTGAAATCGTGAATCATGGAACGTCCGTATTTTTCGCCAAGATTCCAATCGTTCACCTGATCAATGTTAAAATGATCCACACATCCTTCGGTAAACAGCAGATTGGTGTTTGGAAATGCCTCGTGCACCAAACGTTCGTTATTAAACATCATTTCACCGCCCGACCAGGACTCATACCAATGATAGCCGATTCCCCAAACATATTTGGCAGCAGCGGGATCTTCCAAAACCACACTGGCACGATAGTAAAGCAAATCACGATTATGATCCCAGGCAATGATTTTTTTACTGCCCAGCCCGTTGCGTGCCAAGGTAGGTCCAAGATAATTCTTGATGAAATCGCGTTCTTCCTGAGCCGAATAAATGCAAGATTCCCAGATTTGAACAGCCAACGGTTCATTTTGAACGGTCATTCCCCAAATTGGAATACCTTGAGCCTGATAAGCCTTGATAAATTTGACAAAATAATTAGCCCATGCCTGACGATATTGAGGCAGCAGGTGGCCTCCGTGCAGCATGTCATCATTGCTCTTCATCCAAGCCGGAGGACTCCAGGGGCTGGCAAAAAGCGTGAGATGACCGCCAGCGGCAGCCATGGCTTTTTTGATGAACGGGATTCGGTATTTCTCATCATGCGCCACACTGAAGGTTTTCAGTTGTGTGTCATGATCGGCCACGTATGTGTAACTGCCACTGGAAAAATCGCAACTGTTGATGTTGGTTCTTCCCAAAGTATATCCAATCCCTTTTTGAGGATCATAATAAGCCGTCAGCAAGGCTTCCTGCGATTTTTCGGGCAGTTTGGCAAACGTTTCAGCCGAAGCATCGGTCAAAGCGCCTCCGATGCCCAACATTGTTTGAAAGGATTTCGACGGATCGACGAAGATCCAGGTTCCTTCGTTCACTGCCTGCGCACTTGGTTCCAAATGTAACGAGCCCGTGGGGGACAATCGCAATGGAGTATCTTTTGCGGTAGTAAACACTTCACAATTCATCAAAGCATTTGAATGTTGTCCCCATGATGTTGTGGCTGAGAACAACAGAGGAACGGCTAACAATTTAATCATCAATTTTATGTTCATAAGAAACTGTTTTTATAAAGATAGATGAGATTCGTTTGTTGTTTTGACGTTTTCATACGTCTATTTTTATTTTTAACGCCAAGGATGTATGGAACTCGCACCTACACATTGCCTTGTGTGCCAAAGTTTATTTGTATCATGCTCGTTTCATTACCAAATAAAAGTTCCGACAGCCCCCGACTGCAACGTCGGAGTAACCATTTTTCCGTTGAAGCGAATATTAAAAGTGGTAGCTGACAAACCGGTGTTGAGCACGATAAGCACTTTGTTTCCGGCAGGCGTTTTAAAAGCCACGTTGGGTAAGTTGTCGGGCACGGTAGAGGCAATACGCACCGAACCCGGACGAACAAACTTGGCAGCATGAGCAATGATGTAATAACTCACATTTCTCGTTACGGAAGTGCCAATGGTCAAAGCACCGAGACAGGTTGAACATCCACCGTTGGTATGCAACGACTGATTAGGATCGGAAGCCAAATTCCATTCCAGCACATTTTTACTCCAATTACGGATGGCTCCGATAATTAAATTCTGAACGTGCCAGTCGAGATCCTGATGAAAACTGCCGTTAGAAAACGTAGCCTGTTCGGTAAAATAAAGATTTTTGTTCGGAAACATAGAGTGTACTGAGGACATGGTATTGATGTTGCCCGCATACAAATGGAAAGCTGAGCCGTCAATGTAAGGATAAGCCTGTGGATCACTCAAAATAGCCGTCGCATACTCCGGATGATCGAGGTTGTGATCGTAAATAATGATTTTTGTATTCAGATGATTGGCCTGAAACTGTGGCCCTAAATAATTCTTCACAAATGCATCTTCTTCGTTCGACTGCATCAACATGGCCGGATTGTTGTAGGCATTGAGCGGTTCATTTTGAGGCGTAATGGCCGTGATATTAATTCCCGCAGCCTGCATGGCCTGAATGTATTTTACAAAATAACGCGCATAAACATTATAATATTCCGGTTTTAGACTTCCTCCCACAAAACTTCCGTTGGTTTTCATCCACGTCGGAGCGGTCCAAGGAGTGGCAATAATTTTGATAGATGGATTGAGTGCAATAATTTTTTGAAGGATGGGAATTAAATCGGTTCTTTCCTGGTCAATACTGAAATATTGAAGAGTTGTGTCGGTTTTACCCGGTAAAACCTCATCGTAGGTAAAGGGTGCGGCACTTAAATCGGATGCTCCAAGACTAAGTCGCAGGTAACTCACTCCAATGTGCGTTGAATCGGTCAGGAATAAATCTCTCAACAAGGCATCTTTCTGGGTTTCGGGCAAGCTGTTGATGAGCATGGCACTTACGCCGGTCAGCGCATAACCAAAGCCATCAATGTTTTGATAGATTTGAGTAGTATCAACGTCAATAACGGGATAGCCGTTAGGTGACGCCGAAAAATTAAGTGAGGTGGTTTTCTGTTGTTGAAACAGCACGGTTTTGTCTGCATTTGTCAACCAAAAAGCCACATCGCTGCTTACGGAAGTTTTGATGGAGTCACTGGCATTAGGAGTCAACTCATCCATGTGACTGTTGTTTTTACAACCAGCCACTAAATTAATGGAGATCATAGCCAATAACACCATAAAAACTTGTTTTAGACCATTGTTCTTCATGATTTTTTCTTTTGATTTCACGCAAAGAGAGCAATTGAATTTTTTCAATGAAAAGCATCCGAAGTCGCCAAGACTCCGGATGCTCTAAAACTACATAAATCAACTAATACCTACCCGACATGTTGTTTTGGGTATCAAAACATTAAGGATCACATAAAAGTTCAAGGGAAAATAAACAAGGAGCGTCACATGGATCATCTCCTTGTTTGTAAAACACATCATGCAAACTCCCTATTATTTCGCTTTCAGTTTGACATAATAGGCCATGCCCACTTCCGGTTGTACTGTACGTAACAACATGTTGGTATCCGAAATGCTTAGAATTTCAAATTGTGTTGTTCCGGTATAATAACCAACAGAACCCGGTTTGGTGAAGTTGATATAAACACCTATGCTGTAAGCAGAAGGAGTACCACCTGAGAAAGTGTATGTTGCCGTATAGGTTGGCCAATACAAGATCCAGTCATTCCCGTAACCGCCAAAGACACCCGTAGGAGGATTAACAAAATCACGTTTGAAATAATTGACGTTACCAAAAATCTTATTGTAGGTCGAATCTATAAATTGTCCTTGGTTGGTAAACGTATAAACGTTCGTGTACAATCCTGTTCCTGTTTTGTCGCCCGGATTTGCAGCATACCACCATGTTGTGTATGAATCAGCCGGTCCAAGACCCATATTACCTACAGCTGCGCTGTCCACCATCCATCTTTTCCCTGTCGGTGAATCATTCGTCAGCATGGATAAAATAGCCGGATCAACATGATAAGCATAATAAACGGTAATGCTATCGGTTATGGAAGCAGTAGGAGTTGCTCCTGCCACACCATAAGCCGTAATGGTTACTCCATATTTATTGACACCTGCTGGTTTTTTATTGTACGTATAACGCACCGTGTCAGGTAGATTGGTCAGAAAGACCGGGGTGGAACCATCGCCAAAGTCCACTTTACAGGCTTCCGCATTTTTGGCAGAGATATTAAACAAAACGGTTCCGGAGCCATCTCCATTCGGCATTGATGCCGTTGCTCCAATAATCGTCGCAGTGATTTGAAGGTCAGAAGGAGTCTGGATGTTGCCAAGTGAATAGTTTTCATTTTGGCAGCCGGCAAGCCCGATAAGCAACACTGCGCCCAATAATAAAAGCTTTATTTTTGTATTCATTGTGGTATAATTTATGTTACCTTTTTTAATTTAACAGGTAAAATTTAATTTACAAAATTGATGTATGTACCAAAAAAAGGATCGCCCGACCGTCGATGATAACTCATCGGACGAACCTGTTTCTTTATTAAAATTAATATCCGGGGTTCTGAACCATTTTTGTATTGGTCAATTCAGACAAAGGAATTGGCAACACTTCATTTTTACCAGCAACAAAATGTTTTGAGAAACCGTTTGCCATGTGGTTCAAGACAGCCGGAGCATCTCCCCAACGAACCAAGTCAAAATAACGTACTCCTTCGGTAGCTAATTCCATACGACGTTCAAATTTGATAGCTGCCATCGTGACAGGTACTGAAGGCAATCCCACTCTGGCTCTTACCGCATCGAGCAATGCTTGTGCGCGAGGCAGGTTGGTATTGGACATCACCAATGCTTCAGCCTCCATCAAGTAAGTATCGGCCAAGCGAATTTCAATCACATCCTGTTTGAAATTCAACACCTGATTGCCCACTGTGCTGGTGTATTGAAGATAAGGAGCCCATTTCCACATGAAATAACCTGTTGCAGCATAACATTGATCTTTCGAGTAAGTACATTGACCTGCGTTTACCAAACTATCTAAATTGATGATGGTGTATTTGTAACGTGGATCGTATGTCCCATTCTGAGTCATGGCATTTACAAGATCGATGCTGACCGGATTGAAACTCCATCCGGATAACAAATTTGGAGCAGTACTGTTGCTACCTGTCCGGGCATATCCTCTCGGGCCGGTCATTAAAGAATAGACATTAGATTTAAGCTGTCCCCATGCCCACCAGTCATAATTTTGTGAACCCGATTTTTCAATTTCGAAAATTGATTCGGCATTGAATTTATTGTTCGGATTGAAAATGTCAGCATAGTTTGCCAACAGATGATACCCAAAACGGCTTGTTCCGCCCGGAGTCGTTCCGTTGACATCGGCCAATTCCTGAGCAGCATTTGACCATTTCTTTTCATACAAATAGACTTTGCCCAGCAATGCTTCGGCTGCTCCCTGAGTAGCGCGACCGTTTTCGGCAGCAGGAACCGTGACGGGGAGATTCGGAATGGCATCAGTCAAATCTTTTTCAATTTGAGCATACACTTCCTGAGGTGTAGCCTGCGTGGCAGTGTACATTTGATCGGCAGTTTGAGGAGAAGTAAACAAAGGAACATTTCCAAACCAAACTACCAGATTAAAATAATAATGTGCCCTTAAGAACTTGGCTTCAGCCGTATAACGTGCTTTGTCCTGATCGCTTAATCCCGGAACACTGCCCAATTTGGAAAGAATCAGGTTGCACTGTTTGACGCCGATAAAATTGTTAGTCCACATATCAATGGGCATGTTGGCCGGCGTCAATTGAGTCATATTATTCATTGCTTGCCATTGGCTCATATCGGACGGACCACCGCCACCTGCATAACAGTCGTCCGAGGCAGAGTTTTCAGGCCCCAGAGGATCACAATAGGTATTGTTGGTTTCCGTATTCAAAGCGCTATAAGCAGCCACTAAACCTGCAAATGCATCACTCGGATTGGCATAATAATTCGATTCGAGCGATTCTCCTTTTGGCGTTACATTCAAAAAGGAATTGGAGCAGGATGTAATTACTACGGCACTTAACATCACAATTAGGCCGCTAAATAATTTATTGTGTTTCATTTCTTTAAAGTTTTTATTAAGTTTCAATGCTGTTTTTATCGAATTGATTCGACCTTATGTCAGATTCCGACATTTAATCCAATCAAATAAGTTCTGGCCTGCGGATAAATACCACGGTCAATACCATAACTGCTTCCACCAACTTCAGGATCATATCCGGTATATTTGGTTGCAGTGAACAAATTACTTACACTTCCATAGATTCTAACGCTGTTAAATCCGATGGCTGTCATCCATGCTTTAGGCAAGGTATATCCCACTTGAATGGTTTTAATTCGGAAATAAGCACCGTTTTGCAAATAGAAGTTAGAAGGATTTCTAAAGTTATTATTAGGATCTTGAATGGACAATCTCGGATAATTGCTGTTCGGATTGGCAACCGTCCATGCATTGAGGGCTTCAATCGGATAGTTGGAAGTTGTGATATCGAGACGACGGTAAGCTTGGAAAATCTTATTTCCCCAAACACCTTGACCAAATACCATGAAATCCCAGTTCTTATATCCAAAGGTTATGGTTGCCCCATAATTGTAAGGAGCATAAGGAGAACCAAGGAATGTACGGTCACTTTGATCGATTTGACCGTCTCCGTTGATATCAGCCCATTTGAAATCACCCGGTTTGGCATTGGGTTGAATCAAATTGCCATTTTTGTCGCGATAATTGTTGATCTCAGCTTGAGAATGGAACACGCCCAATTCCTTAAATCCGTAAAAAGCATTAAAGGGTTGTCCTACAGCGGTACGTGTTAACGGATAAGTCGAATTTTGGAATGTTGCACCACCGTCCAAGTATTGTTTCCCTTCTCCCAAGAAGGTAATTTCATTCTTGTTGTAGGAGAAATTCACAGTTGCATTCAATCTGAAATCTTTGCCAAAATGTTTGTTGTATCCCAGTTGAATTTCATATCCTTTGTTGGACAAGTCTCCAACGTTTGACCATGGTTGAGCGGTATAACCTTCGTAAAGCGGAATTTGTACCTGCAACAACATACCGGTGGTCTTTTTGGAATAATAATCGAAAGTGACGGTAAAGCTTTTCCAAAGTACAGCATCAAAGCCGCCATCGAACGAAGTGGTTTGTTCCCATTTCAAGTTCGGATTGGCAGGACTTGTGGTGGAATATCCCACAGCCAATTGATCAGGACCAAAGATATAGTTATTAAAACCTCCACCGGCAATGATGGATTGATACTGGAATGGTGATAAGGACATGTCATTCCCTACCACACCATAAGAACCACGCAGTTTTAAATTATCCACAAAGGAGTTTTGAGGAAAGAATGCTTCACGACTGATGACCCAACCAACCTGAGCAGAAGGGAAGTATGCATAAAGGTTGTTCGATCCAAATTTTGAAGAACCATCCCGACGCAAAATCCCGGTAAAGAGGTATTTTTGATCATAATTGTAATTGACACGTCCAAAGAGTGAGCTCATCGTGTAATCCTGAGCATCATAACCACCTCCCAAGCGTTGTGACTGTGGCAAAGCAAAATTGAACGAAGCGTCCTGATAATTCGACACCGGTTCTCCCTGATAGGTGACGTTCAAACCGCTCCCGGTTTGTTGTAAAGCGCTGGATCCTAACATCACGGAGAAGTTATGTTTACCAAATGTGCGGGTATAATCAATGGTGTTGTCCCAGTTCCATGACAAATTTTGCTCAACATCTCTATATTGAACCACCATGTTGGTATTGCTGTTGTTGGCATTCAAATAATAGAGCGGAGTAAAGGAATTATAACCCCAGAAAGCTTTCTTAACGTTGATTTGCGATTTAATGGTAAGACCTTTAATCGGATGAATATCAATATAAGCATTGCCAACCAAATTGTCCGACCATCCGTAATTTCCTTTTTGTGTTTGAATGTAAGCTAACGGGTTAGTCTCTTCCTGTCCGACATATTGTGAAATACCGTAATACATTCCGTTAGGAGCAATCAAGGCATATTGCGGATAAGAAGAACCGATAGTGGCATTGACATAAACCGGAGTTAACGGATCTAAGTTTAAAGCCGAGTTTAAAGGACCTCCGAATTCAGTATTCGGATTCATTCCGGTCAAGCTCTTTTCATAGGTATAATCCAAATATTCACCAACCGTGACATAGTTGCCAATTTTGTAAGTTGAGTTAGAGGTCAGTGAGAATCGCTTATCGTAAGCAATGGACGGAGCAACAATCCCTTTTTGATCAATGTATCCGGCCGAAACATAATATGTCGCTTTATCGGAACCACCGGAAACACTGACACTGTGACTTTGATAAGGAGCTGTACTGAAAATTTCATTTTGCCAGTTGGTTCCAACACCTAACGACGTAGGATTTGCAAATGCTGGAACATTCCCGTCATTCAATAATGATTCGTTGTAAAGTTCTGCATACTGCGTAGCATTAGCCAGTTTTACTTTTTTAATCACATCTTGCTCACCGATTTGCATGTTGTAATTCACATGAATGGGGGTATCCAGTTTCCCTTTTTTTGTAGTCACCAAAACCACACCATTCGATGCACGTGCACCATAAATTGCACAAGATGCAGCATCTTTCAACACCTCAATGGATGCAATGTCATTGGGGTTTAAGTATTCCAATCCACCGTTCATCACAACCCCGTCAACAACATAGAGCGGATCGCTGTTATTAATGGAGGTAATACCACGGATAAGAATGGTAGGAGCACTACCCGGAGCCCCTGAACTTTGTGCCACGGTAACCCCTGAAGTCAAACCTTGCAAGGCATCGTCCAGTCGGGTCAATTGTTTCGTGTCAATTTCTTTGGAAGTAACTGTTGAAATAGCCCCTGTTACAAGACTCTTTTTCTGAACGCCATAACCAACAACTACCACTTCGTCGATTTGTTTGGTGCTTTCTGCCATGACAACTCGCATGTACGTAGCTTTTCCGATGGCTTTTTCCTGCGTTTGATAGCCAATAAAACTAAATACTAACGTCTTATCGGAAGCATCGGGAATGTTGTTCAATGTAAACTTCCCATCAACATTGGTAATAGTCCCCAATGAAGTTCCTTTAACCAACACAGCAACTCCAGGTAAAGGTTGATTCGTCGCATCAACCACGACCCCGGAAACGCTTTGCGCCATTATTTTGCTTATGGAAAACAAAATAATCAAAACAAACATCACTCGTTTCTTCATAGTCCATTTTTTGTGCCTCCCTCTTTCTCAGATCACTTTCAGAGGTTGGCGGTTAAACATAAATTAATAAAACTCACTTCATACATATCATTGATTTCTGTTGATCTGCAATTTTCAATATAAACTCACCCGGCTCGAGTCTCCATTGTCCTTTCAAATCAACATAAGCCAAATCCATCGCTTTTATGGTCATGGTAACCGTTTTGGTTTCTCCCGGTTGCAAAAAAACTTTTTCAAATCCCCGAAGCCTTTTCACATCAGGGGTAATCGACGCAATGGGCTGCGTAGAAAACAACAAAACGGTTTCTTTCCCTGCAACGCTTCCGTCATTTGTCACATTCACCGACACATGAATGGTGTCGTCTGCCTTGAATGAAGTGGGCGAAACATGCAGTTGACTGTATTTAAAATGGGTGTAACTCAATCCAAATCCAAAAGGATATTGAATGTCATTTTGAGCAGTTGCATCCTGACTTGGTTTATGATCGTACGTCATCAAATCGTTTGGATATTTTGGATAAGTAAAAGGAAGTTTGCCCGAGGGATTCACCTTACCTGACAAAATCCGGGCCAATGCTTCGCCTCCAAAACTTCCGGGCAGATAAACATCCACGACGGCCGAAAACAAAGGTTCAATTTTGGAAATCAACCTGGGACGGCCTTCGTTGAGGATCAAAATCATCGGTTTTCCCAGTTTGGAAAGTGCTAAGGCCAATTCCTGTTGATGATCGGAAAGATAAAGATCACCCAAATTTCCCACCGATTCGGTATAACTGTTCTCACCAAGACACAGCACAATGTATTGAGCATCGGCAGCTGCTTTAACGGCCTCAGCTATGCCCGAAGCATCCTCATCATTGAACGAACCGCTTTCAACATACGAAACGCCGGGACTGTAACTAACCTGACTATCCCCAAATTCAGTTTTTAATGCCTGCAGAATGGTGCTCCCGTTTTTTTCGTATTGATCCACTTTATCGCCCTGCCACGAAAGAGTCCAACCGCCGTTAAGCGATCGCATCGAATTGGCATTCGGACCACAGACCAAAATCCGTGCATCAGCTTTAAGCGGCAAAATTCTGTCCTTATTTTTCAATAACGTGATGGCTTCTTCGGCAGTCGACAAAGCCATCTTATGATGCTCGGCAGAACCAAACTCAGGATAATCGTTGGGATTGGTTATCGGATGGTCAAACAAGTTTAAACGAAATTTGAGACGAAGCACCCGCCGCACGGCATCATCAACCCTTGCCATCGGAATGCGTTTCTCTTGGATCAGCTCTTTCAGCCAGGCAAAATAGTGAAGATTGTAAGGAATCATGGCCACATCGATGCCGGCATTGAAAGCAATGGCCATAGCATCTTTGGGTGTGGCGGCAATATGATCCCGATAACACAAATTATCAATATCGCCCCAGTCGGTGACAACCACTCCGTCAAATTGCAGTCCTTTTTTCAACCAATCAGCAATATATGTTCGATCGGCATGAAACGATGCATCATTCACAATGCCCGAATTGACCATGACCGCCAATGCGCCGGCTTTTACCGCCTCAACAAAAGGTTGAAAATGAATTTCCTTAAGTTCATTTTCGGGAATATTGGCAGGCGATCTGTCCTGACCGGATGCAGGAACACCGTAACCCATGAAATGTTTCAAGCAGGAACCTACATGATCCTGATCAATGTTGTTTTTATCAACTCCTTGATAGCCTTTCACCATCGCCACGCCCAACTGTGAAGTAAGATAAGGATCTTCGCCAAAAGTTTCCCACATGCGAGGCCAAACCGGATTACGCCCCATATCAAGAATCGGTGATAACGCCCAAGGGATGGAACTTGCACGCGTTTCATAGGCAGTGATGGCAGCACTTTGTTCAACCAATGTTCGATTAAATGAAGCACCCATGGCAATTTGCTGCGGGAAAAACGTCGCTCCAATGGTGTAGGTTGCACCGTGAATGGCATCAATACCATATAAACAAGGAATGTGAGTGGAATGAAGAGATGTTTTTTGAATGGCCGAAATCACATGATTCCAATCCGTTCTTGAAAAAGGAATGTTATCGGAAGTATTGATGACGGATCCGATTTTACAGAGGTTGAACACCGAATCCATCATGATCGGATCGAGGGTAAAAGGAACATCGCTTGAAAAAACATTGGGCCCTTTTCCAATGACATCCAAAGTTATTTGCAACATTTGACCCACTTTTTCATCAAGCGACATGCCTGCCATGACCTTGTCAACCTTCTTTTCAATGACAGGATCCAACGGCGCTCCAACGACATGCAAGGAGTGAAAGAAAAAAACCAGCGGGAAAAAATGTAAAAAAAGTTTTATCATGCTGACTGTCTTTTACAAAAAGTGTATTACCTTTGAATCCAAACAGCAGCTCAAAATGCGGCATGTTGATTCATGGTATGTGTTCCGATTAAGATTAAAAAAATTGATAAACAAAGATAGGCTGTCATTTTGCTTATTGTCAAATATGTCTGTACTATAAAACCTATATATTTGAACTTTTTCCGCTCTATTTAACCTCTACAAATGACTGATTAATTTATTGACAATTAATGATATAAAAATATTTATCTCCTTATTTTTTATCATGATTAAAAAAATGATCATTATCCCGGATTTAACTTATTGTTGATTGCATTTTAACATAAATACCGCCATGAGACGCATTTCTTTGTCGTTTTTTTTCTTTTTCATATCTCTATTTTTAAGTTTTTCACAAACTGACATCAGCCAAATCATCAATCAAGGCATCCCCAAACTCACCTATTTTGACAAAACCGTTTACAACGCAGCCAACCAAACTTGGGCTATTGCACAAAACCAACAAGGTTATCTCTATTTTGCCAATTCAGGAGGATTACTTGAATATGACGGCAGCCAATGGACCCTTTACACGCTCCCAAACAACACTTCCATGGTTCGAAGCATAGCCATCACGAGGGATCAACGCATTTACGTCGGGATGCAAAATGAATTCGGTTACTGGGCTGAAAATCCAAACACGCGAAAACTGACTTACACCTCAATTTCGAGGGCACATCACATTCATTTAACCGATGAGGAGTTTTGGAAAATCATTCCCTATCGGGGATCCATCTATTTTCAAAGTTTTCAAAACATCTACCGATTTGTTCCGTCCACCAATCAATTGGAAATCATCAAAGCCCCCAATCGTTTTCAATTTACTTTCACGGTGAATCAACGATTTTTTGCTCAGGACAAGTTACTGGGATTGTTGGAATATAAAAACAATCAGTTCATTCCAATTCCGGGAGGAGGCGTACTCAACGGCGATTGCGTTTACGGAATGGAACCGCTGGATGCTGACAACATTCTGATTGCCACCATCAACAAAGGGCTTTATGAAATCAAAAACGGCAAAGTAGAAAAAAACAATTGGCCATGCAATGATTTTTTGACAAAAAATCAAATTTTTAGCATGACCATGCTGCCTGACGGTCGATATGTTTTTGGCACCATTCTCAACGGAGTGATCATCACCAACCATGAAGGAGTGATTCTTTCGAGCATTAATAAACTGAAAGGGCTTCCAAACAACACGGTACTTAGCACGTTTTTGGATCGGAACAACAACCTTTGGCTTGGATTGGATCGAGGCATCGCTCACATTCAACTCAACAGCCCCATCCGCACGTTCCCCGATCCGAAAGGAGAGCTGGGATCCGTTTATCAAGTGGAAGAATACCAAGGAAAGCTCTTTTTTGCCACCAATCAAGGATTAATCTATTGCAACATTCAGGATTTTGATCATCCCGAACACGAAATTCATTTCACCATGATGCCCAACACGCAGGGACAAGTATGGTCGCTGCTGAAAATTGGGAGTCAGTTGCTTTGTGGACACAACAAAGGTTTGTATGTCGTCAACGGGACACAAGGACACTTTGTATATAAGCAAAGCGGCATCACTCAAATGTTGGCCGTCAATGACCAAACGGTGATGATGCTTTCGTATGACGGTTTATGTAAAGCATCCATTCACGAAGGTCAAATTACCGTACAGTCCATTCCAACGTATCCGTACAACGGTTCGTTTTTAGCTTTGGGAAGAGAAAACACCATTTATGTAGGCAATAATGCAAGCGGATATTATAAAATTCAATTTGATCCGACGTTTGATCATGTTGTCTATTCAAGCAATCAGTTGGAAAGCATCGGCATTGACCCCAGCAGAACAAGAGGAATCTACTCCTACGACAACAACCTATACACCATTGATAATCAAGGAATCATGCGATTTGATTATGCTTTGAATCATTTCGAGCCAATGACGGAGATCAACCGATTGTTGCCCCCCGGCGCCTATATTTATCGTCTTCAATTTTCCGAAAACGACCTCTGGTGCTTTGCCAATCGACAATTTTTCTGCGTTCGTAACTACAACACAGCCAAACCATACCTCATCACAAAGAATCTTCAGGAACTTTACAACCAGGTAATCACCAACTACGAATTTGTCAAAAAACTCGGTTCAAACAATTATCTGGTTTGCACTTCCAACAGTTTTTCGGCTGTCAACATTAATTATGTTGCTTCATCCATAGTTCAAAACAGGGTGTACTTTCGTGACATTGGGTTGTTTTCGAAAACCATGATATCGAAACCATTACCGCATCCGTTGGATTATTATGCCACACATCCCGTGGTGTTTCCGCACAGTGCCAATTCGATTTACATTCGATTTACGCTGCCTGACTACGACAACACAGGTGAAATCGAATACAGTTACCGCTTGATGGGAGATAAGGCCAATGAAAATTTTTCCATTCCATCTCAAAGTAACATTGCCACATTATCTAACCTCTCGGCAGGAACTTACACTTTTGAGGTTAAAGCCACCGTGAAAGGAACTAACGAGGTGTTTTACTCCAATCCGTTACAAATTAAGATCTTACCACCATGGTATTTGGGATGGGCAGGCGTGCTGCTTTTACTGATATTGCTTGGTTTGATAGGCTACAGCATTTATTTTTACATCCAATATAAACTTAGGAAACAACACGAACGCATTACCGAGCAGCATGAAAAAGAGTTGGCCAAAGTTCAAAACAAACTGTTGCAGGAAAAGGTGGAGAAACAAAATGAAGAGCTTTCGCGCATCACCAAACACATGCTTCAAAAGAGCAGAATAATCAACAAAGTGGATGCAGAGATAGAAAAGTTGGCATCAGATCAAACAGTTTCGAGAAATCACCTTCGTGGATTAAAGCTGATTGTGGAGAAAAACAGAAATCCCGAGAAAGATTGGGAAATGTTTGAAATGAGTTTCAACAAAACATACGACAACTATTTGGTAAAATTAAGCAACCAATTCCCCGATTTGACCACCGGCGATCTCAAATTGGCTGCATACATCCGTATGAACATCAGCACCAAAGAAATTGCGGGTTTACTCAACATTTCAAGTAAAAGTGTGGAGATGGGACGCTATCGGTTACGAAAAAAATTGAATCTTCAACACGATCAAAACCTGACGGAATTTTTAATGAATCTTTAACCACTACACGACGTGAAGCATGTACAATGAACGCAAGACACCATCCAATAAGGCTTTCCACTGGCAAAGAAGAATAAAGAAAAGAAAAGCATGTTGTCGTTGTTGAATGGAAACAAAAAAAAATTGCAAACCCGTAGAACAGATAAAAATCATTATCTTTGCAACACTGTTCTTGAAGTTAACAAGCTGTGGATTTATAGATCATGTTTAATGTAAAAAAAATCGAAATGAAAAAAATCAGTATCTTTTTGTCTGTTGGTTTGGCTTTGATGTTTACGCTCTCATCATGTCAAAACCAAAAAACTGTTTCATTAAAAACGCAATTAGACAGTTTAAATTATGCTTTTGGGGTGCTCAACGGACCTCAAGTGAAAGCCTATTCGTTGCAAGGTGATACTTCAACAAAAGCTGTTGAGGCATTTATCAAAGGATTTGAAAAAGGGATGGGATCGGACGACAAACATTTGGCTCAGTATGCAACAGGGCTCAATATTGGCGCTGCGCTCAAAAAACAAGCCAAAGCAGGCTTGTTAGGCGACAGCTCGTTGACCATGAATCTTGAATTGATTAAAGCCGGATTGTTTGCCGCCATGAAAGAAAAAGGCATTCAAATGAAACCTGAAGTGGCTGAAGCCTTCTTCCGCGCTACGATGCAAAAGTACCAAAGTGCTAAAATGAAAAAACTTTACGGTGCCAATTTACAAGCAGGTGAAAAATTCCTCGCTGACAACAAAACCAAACCGGGTGTTAAAACACTTCCCGACGGCTTGCAATATCAAGTCTTAAAAGAAGGCAAAGGCCCGATGCCAAAAGGAACGGACAATGTTCAGGTCAATTACAAAGGCACATTGATTGACGGCACTGTTTTTGACAGCAACGAAGGCAAAGCTCCCGTTACTTTCCAAGTTGATCAAGTCATCAAAGGATGGACCGAAGCATTGGAAATGATGCCTGTCGGTTCAAAATGGAGAATTTTTGTTCCTGCCGATTTGGCTTATCAGGATCAAGACAGAGGCGCTATCAAACCTTTCTCTACCTTGATTTTTGACATCGAATTGGTTGGAATAGCTAAACCCGCCGCAGCTCCTGCCGGTCAACAACCTGCAGCACACTAAAAAATTCGCTCATTCCCATAAGAACGTCGCACTCATCTATGATTGCGGCGTTTTTTATTGATCTTTGAACATGACAACAACATAAGTCAATTGAAAGCATTACAACACACACACCCGACAACCAAAAGATTAATCACCATCCGTTCCATTCGAAGTTTGGGACAAGGGATATTGGTGGTGGATTTGTCGTTGTATTTAATGGCTTTAGGATGGAACGGGTTTCACATTGGGCTAGTGTTGAGCGCTGCGGGATTGACAGGCGCTTTTCTAAGCCTTTTGGTAGGCATTGCCAGCGACAGAATTCGGCGAAAACCTTTTCTTCTGGTTTACGAAATCATTGTCATTGTAAGCAGTGCGGCATTCATGCTGACACAGCAACCGTTAATTTTATCGGCAGCCATTGTAGCGGCGGGTTTTGGACGTGGAGCCAATGGTGCGGCCGGTCCCTTCTCGCCCGTTGAACAAGCCTGGCTTGCAGAAAACATTTCTCCGTCACGACGCGGCGTCATTTACAGTGCAAACACGGGGTTTGGATTTTTTGGCATGGGATTTGGCGCATTACTTGCCATGATGCCGGAATTCATCAACCACATGATGCCCATTGATCAAACCAATCACCTACTTCAAGCCGATGCATTTCGTCCTTTGTTTGTTGTTGTATTCATCACCTCCATCATCAACTTCGTGCTCATAACGAAAACAAACGAAACATATCAAGGAACAAAACACTTGAAAAAAGGGATGATTGATGCGGAAGAACTTTCAATTTTGCGCGAGGAGAACAGGAAACTCAAAGGATTGTTTTTTCTCAATTCGTTTAACGGTTTAGCCATTGGCTTGACCGGTCCGTTGATTTCTTATTGGTTTGCCACCAAATTTGGCGTTGGGCCTGCATCCATTGCACCCATCATGGCTGCCACATTTTTCATCACAGGATTGGCCTCCCTTTTTACCGGGAAGTTAAGTCAAAAAGCCGGAATTGTTACGTCGATTGTGTGGACAAGAAGCATTGGTCTGATTCTTCTGGTGTTGCTTCCATTAAGCCCTTACTTCTGGTTAGCTTCTGTTATCTATGTGCTGCGATCCGCACTCAATCGGGGATCCATTGGCAATCGGCAGGCATTGACCATCGGGTTAGTGCGCGACAAACGCCGCGGATTGGCCACCAGCCTCAATGCAGTTTCATCTCAACTTCCTCAATCACTCGGTCCAACCATTTCAGGGTTTTTATTCAATTTGGGAGAGCTGCAAATTCCATTTTATGCAGGAGCTGTTTTACAGGGGATTTATCTTGTTTTGTATCGGCGCTTTTTCAAAGATCAAAATAAGCCCCACTGAAAGACATTTGCAAAGAAAGAGCATTCTACCACCATAAAATCTCCCTGCAACGACGATTAAACATCTTTTAAAAGCTCTTTAAAAGTCATTTAAACTGAGGAAAAAAGTGTGGAAGTTCACGGTTAGCCCGTTCATAATCTTCGGGAATGCCAATATCGATAAAATAAGCATCTTCTACATATCCTCCCAGTGTATGATGTGCCACCTCCTCAGAGAGAAACGCTTGTTCAAACGAAAATTGCTCCGGATAATGATTCAGGACATCGCGTTGCAAGAGATAAACGCCACCGTTGATCAATCCCGATTCACAAAATTGCTTTTCATGGAACGCCTCGATCACTCCGTTTTGATTCAGCGAAACATGTCCATAACGATTAAAACGATGCATTTCTTTCAAAGCAATGGTAGCTTTCAGCTGGCGTTGACGATGCCATTGGAGCATGACTGGTAAAGAAACAGGGAAAAAAGTATCTCCATTGACCACGAACACAGACGCTTCAGTTGTTCCATTCAAAGCAAGTCGGATGCCTCCACCGGTTCCCAAAGGCTGATGCTCCACAATGGTGGTTATTTTCATGTCAAAAGACGTTTGGTTCAACCACTCCTCCACCAACTCATGTTGATAACCCAACGATAAAATCACATGATCCACATGCTGTTGTTTCAGGTACAACATGAGGTACCACAAAAAAGGGCGTCCTGCAACGGGAGCTAAACATTTGGGGCGATCACTCACCACATGGCGGAGACGTGTTCCCAAACCACCAGCCAAAACAATGCATTCCATCATATCAAAACAATTCTTCTTCGACCAATTGACAAATGATGTGTCCCACTGTGATGTGAGCTTCCTGAATGCGTGGTGTATCGTTGCTTGGAATTCCAATCCAAAAATCGGAAAGCGCTTTCATTTTTCCGCCTCCGGCTCCAGTCAACCCGATGGTTTTCACCCCATTTTTATTACACACTTCAAAAGCCCGCACAATGTTGGTTGAATTTCCCGACGTAGAAAGTCCAACCAATAAATCATCCGGCGAAAAAGAAGCAGCCATACGAGCATATACCTCATCGTAGCCGTAATCGTTTGCCACCGCAGTGATGTAGGAACTGTTGGCATGCAATGCTTCAGCAGGCAGGTAAGGGCGATCGATATAGAATCGGCCTGAGAATTCGGCGGCCAAGTGTTGCGCATCGGCAGCGCTTCCGCCGTTGCCACAAAAATAAACACGCCCACCGAGTCTGAAACAGTTTGCAATGGCCTCAGATGCCTGAGCGATAAGCTTCAACAACGACTCATTGGCTGCAATTTGATATTTTATCTCTGCCGAAGCCGTAAGAATCGAAGCAATTTTTTGATTTTTTGTATCTTTCATGTATAAATCAATTTTTTAAGATCCCTTGAAACTCATTTCCTATGCGAATAGTTGATTCCTAAAATTAAACATCGCATTCATAATTCCTCAATTCTTGATTTGTCAAATTTAATTGGTCGCATCCAAAAAATAATTGAAAGGAGAATTTTCATCTCTTATTGTTTGCATACGTCCGATTCGGGAAAATGTCAAGCCGGGGGTCACTCATTCTCAGATGCTCCACGTGTAAAGACCTTCTTCAACGAACGAATATTGAAAAACACGTCCTTCAAAGCGGTGAAAAACCTTTTCAACTTCGTATTTAACATTATCGGGACAATAAAACATCATGAAACCGCCGCCTCCAGCCCCGGAAATTTTTCCGCCCAAAGCGCCTGCTTTTTTAGCCTCGAAATACAAGGCATCCATTTGTGGTGTATTGATGCCGGTAGCCAAATCGCGTTTATGGCTGTATCCGTCATCCAAAAGATAGCCAATGTCATGGATTTTCCCCGTGAGCAAGGCATTCTTCATTTCGGTAGCCTGACGTTTCAACCGATGCATGGCGTCCAGAGAAGTCTTGTTTTGATTCTGCACATTTTTTTGCTGTTCTTTAATGATGGCTGACGAATCGCGGCTTTGGTCGGTGTAATAAAGCAACAGATTATGTTCCAATTCACGAAGGTATTTGGGTTCAATCCGCAACGGATTGACAATGACTTTATCGTCGGCATAAAATTCCATGTAATTCACTCCGCCAAACGTAGCGGCATATTGATCCTGCTTCCCGCCAGCCATAGCCAAATCAATACGTTCAATATCATAAGCATAACGCGCAATTTCGTAACTTCCCAACGGCAATTTGAGCCACTCGGCAAAAGCGCCAATGATGGCAACAGCCAATGTGGAAGAAGTTCCCAAGCCTGAACCGGCAGGTGCGTCAACAAAAGTAGTCAGACAAAATCCTTTTTTTTGTCGCATGTAATCTTTCAGAATGCGCAGATAAATGCCTTTGTGCAATGGCAATAAACGATCAATCACGATGTCGTCGTCAAAGGCGTATTCAACCTGTTCATGCCGATCCAACGCCTGAAACACGACCTTAGGTTCTTTTAACGGGATGATGGTGGCATGAGCATACAATGAAATGGTGGCATTGAGAATAATGCCTCCGTACAAATCGGAAAACGGGCTTACATCCGTTCCTCCGCCGGCAAGCCCAATGCGCAACGGAGCTTTAGCACGATGTATCATAATGAATGGCTATTAAATCGTGCCGCAAAGATAACTCAAAAAAAATGATCAAAAAAAACAAAATAGCATGAAACAAGCTCGACAAAATAAACATTGACACCCAAGATAATGTTTACGTGTGAGTTCCGTGTTAACTTAAAAAAAACAACTACAAACAGATGAAATTTTCCTCACACTCAAACCCAAATCGTGAAAGGATAAAAAAATAAACTGTTTAAATGGCATGTAAAAATCGTTATCTTTGTTGCAATCAAAAAACAGAAACCATGTCAACTGCCGAACCTATTGTTAATGTGGGCATCATCACTTCGCCTGCCCTATTTTTTGAATTTCACGGGGAGTTCATTTGTTCATCAAATCAAACCTTATATACCGGCACTAAAAAAGCGGCATTTCACGAAGGGAAAATTGATTTTGAAGGAGAATTTTTTGACGAACTTTCCTTTAACCCAAAAGATGCAGCCACAGCTTTCATCCGAATAAAAGATGTAGTAATTGGCATTCAGTTTCATTGGCAACGAACGGAAGATCAACAGTTTCAAGGCGGACTCAAGATTGTGACAGACGGTAAAAACTTAGTAGCCATCAATCAAATTGGCGTTGAGACTTATTTGAAAAGTGTCATTGCTTCCGAAATGAAAGCAACCAGTTCCATTGAATTGCTAAAAGCTCATGCCGTCATTTCACGCAGTTGGTTGTTGGCTCAAATGGAGAAATCGCACAGCATCAAAAAACAATCCATTCACTACAACCCCATTATTCAAACTGGAGACAGCCTGATACGATGGTATGACCGCGAAGATCACACGCTGTTTGATGTCTGTGCCGATGATCATTGTCAGCGCTATCAGGGAATGATACGACAAAATCAGTTGGTGAGCGATGCTGTGGAAGCCACTGCGGGCGAAATATTGGAATATGACGGATTTATTTGCGATGCCCGCTTCTCAAAATCATGCGGCGGGGTGACCGAACTTTTTGAAAATTGTTGGGAGCCGGTGCCTCATCCTTATCTAACCACTTTAAGAGATGATGATTCCGATCAGACCATTCCCGATCTGACGGACGAAGAAAACGCTTCACAATGGATTCGCTCCAACCCACCAGCCTTTTGCAACACACACGATCCGGCCATTTTAAGTCAGGTACTTAACCAATACGATCAGGAAACCACCGATTTCTATCGATGGAAAATAACCTACACTCAAGAAGAACTTTCACAACTCATTGCCGAACGCACCGGCATCGATTTTGGGCAAGTCCTTGCACTTGAGCCGATTGAGCGAGGTACATCAGGAAGAATTGTCCGATTGAAAATCGTCGGATCAAAAAGACAACTCATCATCGGGAAAGAATTGGAAATTCGAAAAGCGCTTTCCAAAACCCATCTCTACAGTTCTGCCTTTGTCGTGGACACGCATGACGTACGAGACGGAATACCTCAACGATTCGAAATCATCGGAGCAGGCTGGGGACACGGCGTCGGGCTGTGTCAGATTGGCGCTGCCGTGATGGGCGCCAAAGGGTATGATTATCAAGCCATCCTCAAGCACTATTTCAGAGAAGCTGCGATCGTAAAACGGTATTAAACAACGCTTTACAACCTCTATATTCAATAAATTAAAGGCAACATGTCCATTCATTTCAAAAAAATTCTCTTTTTGTTTCTTGTCCTTATGTTGGCAGCATGCAGCAGCACGAAATATGTGCCCAAAGGAGATTATTTATTGAATGCCGTTCACATCAAAGTAAAATCAAAAAAAGTTACCTCAGAAACTTTATATCCGTTTCTTCAACAAACGCCCAACCAAAAGATATTCGGACTTTTCCGACTCCGATTGGGAATTTATGATCTCTCAGGACGTGACAGCTTGAAATGGATCAACCGATGGCTTCGGAGTGCCGGGGAAAAACCAGTGATTTATGATTCACTTGCCACCGCCTATTCCGCCCACGAAATAACCAAAGAATTGCACAATGAAGGCTATCAAAATGCTCAAGTGGATGTGAATACCAAAAAGAAAAATAAAAAAATTAACCTCACTTACGATGTCATTTTAGGGAAACCATATTTAATCAGCCGATTCTCGGTCAATCCGTGGCTCGATTCACTACTTCAGTACAAGACACAGCGAAAGAATCGATTTGTTTTTTCCGTCAAGCCAGGGATGAATTTCAACATCAACGATTTGGATCAACAACGCACCGATCTGGCAGAATACTTAAGAAATAACGGTTTTTACAACGTGCACCGCGAAGTTTTTCATTACATGGCCGATACTTCTTTTGCACAAAACAAAGCACAAGTGGAGTTAACCGTAAGCCCTGACTTGTTGCACAACGATACGTTGCTTCACAAAGTATTTGCTTACAAAAAGATTGGAACGATCACCTACGAAACACTCATGCCCATTGCGCCCGGACAATCTGCTTCAAAACAGACGGATACGCTTTACAGTGAAGGCTACCGATTGATTTATCAAAAAAGTCCGTTCATCAGACTGAAACCGCTCATTGCCAACACTTACCTTGAACCAAATCAATATTACAGCGAAAAAGAGATGCGTTCCACCTTTAGTGCATTGAATGCGCTACCTCCAGTCAAATATGTCAATTTACAATTTAACGAACAATCGGACAGCGTTTTGAATTGCCTTGTTCAAATCACGCCCGATAAACTGCAATCCTTTACCAATGACATTGAAGGAACCAACTCGGGAGGCAATTTAGGGGCAGCGGATGAATTTTCCTATCAACACCGCAATTTATTCAAAGGCGGCGAACTCTTTCGTTTCCATGCGAGAGCCTCCTACGAATCGTTGGGAAGCCTTTCCAATATTTTTTCATACCATGCCACCGAATTGGCAAGCGACATTTCACTCAAATTTCCAACCTTTTTGTTTCCTTTTCTCAGTCGACATTTCAAACAAAGCCTGCACGGGAATACCGCTTTTACCCTTGGATACAACTATCAGGTTCGTCCCGAATTTGTGCGCAACTTAGCCAATGCCAACATCAAATACAGTTGGAGTTTGTCAAAAAACACCACCTTTTCTTTCGACTTGATGGATCTGAGCTACATCTATTTGCCCCGCATTGATTCGGCATTCAAAGCCCTCTATCTGACCAATGCTTCTCCTTTGCGATTCAGTTACGAAAATCAGATGATTCTGAAAACCGGATTTACCATGCAACATTTGGGACAGGGCATGAACAATTCACATCTAAGTTTTGTGAACTGGCGTGGAAGCGTTTCGGAAGCCGGCAATTTATTAGATGGCATGTTGCATCTTTTTCATGCGCCGGCAGGTTCTGACGGAGCTTATCGTCTGTTTCACATTCGATTTGCTCAATATGTCAAAGGAGAATACGATTTCACCTACAATGAATACTTAAGTCCGCAAAACCGCTTGGTGTATCATTTTGCCGGCGGATTGGTTTGCCCTTTGGGCAATGCGGACGTAGTTCCTTTTGAAGAAAGATTTTATGCCGGCGGTGCCAATGGCGTACGCGGATGGTCATCGTACACCTTAGGACCAGGCGGATATCCTTATTCAAGCGGAGTCATCGATTTTGTCAATCACACCGGCGACATCAAATTACAAGGAAATATTGAATATCGCTACAATCTTTTCTGGAAATTTGACGGAGCGCTATTTTTCGATGCCGGAAACATCTGGACCATCAGAAATTACAGCACTCAGCCCGACGGTACGTTTTATTTCTCCTCTTTTTACAAGCAAATTGCCATGAGTTACGGCATTGGCTTGCGACTCAATCTCAATTATTTTGTTTTGCGTTTAGATTTGGGACATCAATTGTACAATCCTGCTTTCAGAGGAACTGATGCATGGATTCCTGCATTAAGGGATTTCTCGAAACGATCGGCACTCTTTTTTGCCATCGGGTATCCGTTCTGATCCGTTAAACGATATGACGACCTTCTTAGAAAAAATAGCATCAATTTACCTTGCTCATCATGTCAACGATCTTCAGGAGATGATCTTTGTGTTTCCAAATCGGCGTGCCGGCCTCTTTTTTCGTCATTATTTAACGCAACAAATTCAACAACCCATTTTTGCGCCACAAACCATCCCCATTAGCGATCTCTTCTCTGAACTTTCCTCGCTTCAAACGCTGGATCGATTGGGATTGCTTTTTCTGCTTTATTCGCTCTATAATCAAATCAGCGGGAAAAAGGAATCCTTTGATCATTTTGCTTACTGGGGTGAAATGCTGATCAACGATTTCGACGATGTGGATAAATACTTGATCGATGCCCGACAACTTTTTTTTAACGTCAAAGAGCTTAAAGAGATCGACACACGCTTTGATTACCTTTCTCCCAATCAGATTGAAGCCATCAAACGATTCTGGTCAACGTTTGAACCGTCCAATGAAAGCTCCAAACAAAAAGATTTTAGAGTGACATGGGAACTTCTTTACCCACTTTATGAAGCATTCAAAAAAGCATTGAGCCATCAACAGGAAGGCTATCAGGGAATGATTTTCAGAGACGTGGCCGAAAAGATCAACAACGGCATCGCATTATCAATCAGCGCAAAACGATTTGTCTTTGTCGGGTTTAACGCACTGACGCCAGCCGAAAAGGTACTCTTTCGTCATTTGAAAGCACAAAACATAGCCGACTTTTATTGGGATGACAACATCTCCGAATTGCAGGATCCGGTGAATCGGGGAAGCGCTTTTATTCATGAAAATCGATTAGAATTTCCTTCTTTGTACGAGCCGGAAAAAGATTTGCACGTGGAACGCACCATTTCGTTAATCAAAATACCGTCGGCCGTCGGACAAGCAAAATACACTGCGCATTTGCTCCGTAAACTCTCATCGGAGAAGCCTGCTTCAGCAACAGCTGATGAATGGATTAAAACCGTGGTATTGCTGGCCGACGAGCAACTTTTAATGCCCGTCATCCATTCACTGCCCGAAACCATTCGTCGTGTGAACATCACCATGGGCTATCCTGTTTCTATCTCTTCAGCAGCGCTTTTTGTAAATCAACTGATTCAATTGCAGCGAAACGTCAAAAAGAAAGACCAAGAAGTGATGTTCTATCACCGCCAGGTGCAAGAACTGTTGCATCATTCATACATTCTTTATCTGATGCCGGATGAAGCCAAGCAACTTACACACAACATTACGCTTTATAACAAAGTGTTTGTCCCCAAAGAAGATTTGACAATCAATGAATTGTTTTCTGCCATCTTTGTTCCGTGCGAAACCGCCACCGAAATATTATCTTATCTGGTTTCGGTCATCAGCTTGCTGCTTCAACAACTCCAGGCGGTCAACGAAGAGGATACGACCCATCAAATTGGGCAGGAATTGCTTTTTAGCCTTTACAAAATGCTCAACAGAGCCAATGCTTTGTTCAAAAAATATCCCGTAGAAATGGAACCCGACACCCTGCATCGACTCATTAAGCAGCTCATGGACGGACTGATTTTGCCTTTCGAAGGCGAACCCCTGTCAGGTCTTCAACTGATGGGTTTGTTGGAAACTCGGTCGCTTGATTTTGAACGAGTCATTATTTTATCTTTCAACGAAGGCGTTTTCCCCAAAAAACAGGCTACACAATCCTTCATCCCTTACAATTTGCGCAAAGGATTTGGCCTGCCTACGGGCGAGCATCAGGATGCCGTGTATGCTTATCACTTTTATCGACTGCTGCATCGTGCCAAAGAGGTTCATTTATTGTATGACACCCGTTCAAACGGCATTCAATCAGGCGAAGTCAGTCGATATGTCTATCAACTTCGGTATCATTATCAAATTCCTTTGGAGGAAATTAGCGCTTCGTTCCCCGTCATCTTCAACAACAGCGTCCCCATCGAAGTCAAAAAGACAGCATCCGTTGCAGCCAAACTGCAACCATTTTTACAACCCGATAGCAATAAGGCCCTTTCGGCAAGTGCCATCAATCAATATCTCGATTGCCCACTTCGTTTCTATCTGACAACCATCGAAGCATTAAAAGAAGAGACAGAAGTGGACGAATCCATTGAAGCCAACACCTTCGGATCCCTTTTTCACGAGGCCATTCAACGAATCTATCAACCTTTGATCGGGAAATCCTTATCCGAACAACTGCTCGATGAGTTGAAACAAACCGACCACTTGGATGAAGTCATTGCTTTGGTGTACACCCGAACCTATTTGAAAAAAGAAAACGGACTAATCATTCCCGAAGGACAACATGCCATTTTGATGAATGTCATTCGACAATACCTGATTCAACTCATCAATTGGGACAAAAAGCAGGTGCCTTTTACGCTCATTGGAACGGAAAAGCAGTTTCGACTTTCTTTCCCTATCCGTAAAGGCACACAACAGGTGAATCTGAAAGGAATTATTGACCGAATGGATCAAAAAGATAAACAAGTTAGAATTTTTGACTACAAAACCGGCAAAGAAGAGCTTTCATTCAATGCCGTTGAACAGCTCTTTCATGTTGATCCCGGCAAAAAAAGAGCCAAAGCCGTATTTCAACTTTTCTTTTATTCGTTACTTTACGCCAACCATCAATCCAATGATCACATCGAACCGGGGATTATCCTGTTGCAAAACATTTTCAAACCGGACTTCAACACGCAAATCCTTTTCAAAAACGGCACAAAAAAAGAACCGATGGTTGACTTCTCAACTTGGAAACAACCGTTTACGGATCAACTGACGGCATTGCTGGAAGAGATTTTTGATCCTGACATTCCTTTTCGGCAAACCGATGACCCAAAACATTGTACCTACTGCCCGTTTATCAATCTTTGTAAACGAGCACCCGACATCATCGACAATGAGAACGAAAATACTTGACTCAACAGTCAAAGTCACTTTAATTCAACCAAAATAGATCAATACCAAAATCGGTTTCGGACGGGATAAAATGAATAAACCGCTAAATATCAATATAAACGTATGAAACGAGCATGAACATTGAGATTCACCAAAAAAGATGAAAATCTGACATGTGAGTCAATACAACATTTAAAAATCAACTATTTACGTATGAAAATTGGATGGATTGGGTTAGGAAACATGGGGATTCCCATGTCACAGCGTTTGTTGGACGCAGGATTTGACGTCACTTTGTACAACCGTACGGCAGAAAAGTTGGAGTCATTCCGATCAAAAGGAGTCAAAACAGTTTCGACCCCGAAAGCATTAATCAAAACGGTCGATGTGGTTTTCATCATGGTTTCCGATGACCATGCCCTTCGTGAAGTGTGTTATGGCGAGAACGGATTGTTGCAGGATTCGTTAAATGACAAAATCATGGTCAACATGAGCACCGTTTCTCCGGCAATCAGCCGCGAAATAGCGAAAACCTGTCATGAAAAAAGCGGCGCATATCTCGATGCGCCTGTTTCGGGAAGTGTAAAACCAGCTCAAGAAGGGACTTTAGTGATCATGGTAGGCGGAGAAGTTGCCGTATTTGAAAAAGTCAAACCACTGCTTGCTCATTTAGGTCGTTTGTCGGTTTATGTGGGAGAAGCAGGCATGGGCAACACCGCCAAATTAGCCGCCAATCTCTTTTTGGGAATCATCACACAAGGACTGGCAGAAGCGACTTTATTTGCATTGCAGCACGGCATCCGAATGGAAGATTTGTTCGAAATATTCAACCACGCAGCCATTGCAAGCCCCTACATCAAAATGAAAAGTGAAGCGCTCGAACAAAACCAATTCAACGCCGCTTTTGCACTACGTCATTTAGCGAAGGACTTGCGACTTGCCAAAGAAGAAGGTATGAATTTACCACTTGGACGTGTTGCTTATGAAACTTATCAACAGGCTTTGCAAACAACGTTGGCTGATTTGGATTCCATTGCCGTATATCAATTTCTGAATCAGGTCAATCAAGATGCGACGTCAAACAATGCCGATCAACAAGGAAACTAACCATGCAAAGTTGCAAAACAATTGATAATAAAAGAGCGCCTTTTTCAAAGCGCTCTTTTATTTTCGATTGAACCATTCATTACAGCCCGTTGATGATTTCTTTGATGATCAACGTCATATAAGGTTGTACCTGATTGGCAATGTGTTGAACTTCTTCGTGAGTCACTTCAACAATTTTGCCCGGAATTCCCAAATCAGTAATGATGGAAATGGCAAAACAACGCATGTTCATGTGTCTTGCTACAATGATTTCGGGAACGGTGGACATCCCAACAGCATCGCCTCCAATGACACGGAAGAAATAATATTCGGCAGGCGTTTCAAAAGTTGGCCCTTGTGTGCCGACATACACTCCTTTTTGAAGTTTAATTTTATGTTTTGCGGCAATTTCAAAAGCCTTTTTGGTAAACTCTTTGTCGTAAGGAGCGCTCATGTCAGGGAAACGAGGCCCTAACTCTTCATAATTTTTCCCTCTCAACGGATGTTCCGGAAACAGGTTGATGTGATCGGTCAACACCATCAGATCGCCAATTTCGAATGTTGGATTCATACCGCCGGCAGCATTCGAAACAAACAATGATTTGATGCCGAAGGCATGCATCACACGAACCGGAAATGTTACTTTTTGCATGTCGTATCCCTCATAAAAATGAAAACGACCCTGCATGGCCATCACTTCTTTATCGCCCAATTTCCCGAAAATTAGTTTCCCGCTGTGTCCTTCTACGGTGGAAATTGGAAAATTAGGAATGTCGGCATACGGAATTTCTTCCCTGTCCGTAATTTGTGTAGCCAAATTTCCCAGTCCGGTACCTAAAATAATACCCACTTTTGGTCTTTTTGTCGTTTTGGACAATAAAAATGCTGATGTTTCATTGATTTTTGCTAACATAACTTAAAATTTGATGATTAAATTGATATTGATTTTTAATAAACTCCACACGAACCGGTAAAACAAAAAGATGCGGTTTCAACGCTTCAGGCACCAACGGATCGTCCTTCATTCTGGCAGCATCTTTTTCAGTCACCAACACACATTTTTCTCCCTGCATAGCCGCAAATTCCGATGCCATCCTTGCATAATCGTCGCCCTTAAATCGATAATGATCGGAAAAGAACATCGACTTTGTAGTGCTCGAAATGGATGCCACATACCTCGCCAAGGGCGTAGGATTCGCAATTCCCGAAACTATCAATATTTTTTTCTTGGCCATCATCTCATCGGTCAGTAGCGATGCGGTTGCCCTCTCCTCAAACAACGCATAGGGAAATGAATAACGATAAAAAGTAAAATATATTGTTTGAAACGGCAAAGGATCTAATTTTTTTAGTGTCAATTTGTAATCAACCGGTTGCATGGTTTGCGGACACTTGGTCACCACAATGATGTCGGCACGATACTTATTATTGGCCGGTTCCCTCAAATTTCCGTATGGCAGAAGCGAATCTTCGGTAAACAAGTTGGAATAATTGGTTAAAAGAATGGATGCTTTGGGTTTCACATAGCGATGTTGAAAAGCATCATCTAGCAAAATCACCTGCAAGTCAGGTTTCAATTCAAGCAATTTGCGAATGCCCCGACGTCGGTTTGCATCAACGGCAATGGTACAATGCGGCAATTTTCGGAACATTTGATACGGTTCATCCCCTAACGAAACCGCTGAAGCATTCTTCTCATCAGCCAAAAGGAATCCCTTGGATTTACGCTTGTACCCTCTGCTCAAAACAGCAACCCGATAATGAGGCGATAACAAATTGGCAATGTATTCGGTATGTGGTGTTTTCCCTGTACCTCCCACACTCATATTCCCAATGGAAATGATTGGGATGGGAAAGGATTCTTCGGGCAAAAGATGAAAATCGAACAAAAAATTACGCACAAACACCCCAAACCCATACATCCATGACAACGGGTATAAAAAAAGTTTTAACCAGGGTGAATTTCGTTTCATCTGTTTGTCAATTTATTGCTAATATGCTTAATGGTTTTTCAAGAGATGATGAAAGCATTTTCTCATCAACAAATGGAACTTGTCAAATAGTCATTCTCAGAATCATAAATTATTAATGGCTTGTTTCAGATCAAAAAAACAATCAACGCCGTTGAACAATTATGCACTCAATAAAGACACTCAAACCTTCGGCAACCACTGAATGATCCGAAGGTTTGAGCTGCTCTTGCGCCAATCGTCTTTTTTTATTTTATTTGGAGCGAAAAAGGCATTAACGCCTGAATACCTTGCAAATGCACCGCTTCCTTCATTTGTTTGAAATAGGGATACATGGCTCCAAGTTGCGCTTTTTCAACGCGTGTCTCTATGCCTTCGTTCAAATTATCCATTAATTTTTCAACAATGCTTTTTTGTTTTGGATAATAAACCAATTGATATTGCGACAAATGAGCCCGTTTCGCAATGAGACGAACGGCATCATCCAAATTTCCCAACAGATCGACCAATCCGATTTGTTTGCCCTGTTCGCCTGTCCACACTCTTCCTTCGGCAATCTTTTTAATTTCTTCGGGCGATTTGTGACGTCCTTGTGCCACGTGATCAACAAACGTCTCGTACGTGTTGTTCACATAAGCCTGCATCAAATTTCGTTCTTCCAGTGTAAACGGACGGGTAAAGGTAGGAAAATCACTCATTTTATTGGTTTTGACATCATCAAAGCTGATCCCGATCTTTTGGGTCAATCCCTGCACATCCGGAATCAAGCCAAATACTCCGATCGATCCGGTAATCGTATTGGGTTCGGCCATGATGGTATCGGCATTGCACGAAATGTAATAACCTCCCGATGCTGCATAATCGCCCATGGAAACAAATAACGGTTTTTTTGCTTTGATCAATGACAATTCTCTCCATATCAATTCAGATCCCATAGCACTGCCTCCGGGAGAATTGACCCGAAGTACAACGGCTTTGATGTGATCATCTTGTCGGATATCGGCCAATGTTTTGACCAACTCTTCCGAATTGATCCCGTCCGGATTGGGGCCATCAATTTCTCCCACCGCATAAACAACGGCAATTTTATCTTTGGAATAGGTTGTTTTTTCGACAGCATTTTTCATGGCATTTAACTTCACCACCGACAAGTTTTCTTTGTCGTTTAACCCGATTTTCTTTTTCAACAACGATTGCATCTGATCGTCGTAGAGGACGGAATCGATCAAGTGAGAAGCCAGCACTTTGGAAGCAGGCTGAAAAGCCATATCTTCATCAGCCAGCGCATTCAGTTGTTCAATAGTCAAATGACGGGATTGCGAAACATCCTGCAACGTGGTATTCCAAACCGAACCTAAAAATGATGTCACCTGCAAGCGGTTGTCAGGGCTCATTTTGGTATTTATAAATGGCTCCACGGCTGACTTGAATGTGCCGACGCGCACCACTTGCACGTTGATGCCAAGTTTGTCCAATGTGCCTTTAAAGAATGTTGTTTGAGCCGAAAGCCCTTGCCAGTTTAACATGCCTGCCGGATTTAAAAACACCTTATCGGCAACGCTGGCCACATAGTAAGCGCCTTGTGTATAAATGTTGCCATAGGCGTAAACAAATTTTCCCGATGATTTGAAATCAATCAAGGCCTGACGAATGGCTCTCAGTGTAGCCGGCGGTGCTATCAAAGCACCTGTTTTGATGTAGATTCCTTTAATGTTGTCATTGGTTTTTGCCTTGTGAATGGCCGTCACAATGTCATTCAATCCCATGGTTAAATCCTGATTGGCCAATGTGCCAAAAATGGTTGAGAAAGGATCTTCGGCGCTTCGTTCAACCACTTCGCCGCTCAGCGAGAGTTGAAAAATGCTGTTGGGCTTAATGGCGGTTTGTGTCTTTGAAGCTGACGATACTGCCGTGAGAATGCCTATGCCAATGATGACGGCAATGATTCCTGCTGCGACAATGGCGACAAATGTGGCTAATACAATTTTGAAAAAATTCTTCATGGATGGGTGGATTTAGTTGTGTTGATAAAGAAAATCGCTAACTTTTTTAATATCAAAAAAACCGAGTGTGTCTTTTTTGCATCCTCCCTCAATCTTTTGCAATCACCTCATAAAGAGTTCATTCTTTTTCACTATAAACCGACAAAAATCAAAAATCGTCGATTTCTATTTTTAATTGCTTGAATATCTGATATCTGTAAAATT
>JBMFIQ010000012.1:0-23466 GCA_049976245.1 Microbacter sp.
GCTCAAATCGTCCAACTCGCTCCTTCGTTGCTCAAACAGGGACGATTTTTTATCGCCTTCATCCCTTATTTTTCGGCTCGCCGGACGAGGTCAATCCCTAATCAAAGATCTTTGGTAAAAACAACATTACTTTAACTTCAACTAAAAATGCATCAATAGGATAAATCAATCATTTTTTTTCAATATTAAAGTTATAAGAAACTGATTATCAAGTTGAATTTATTTTATCATACTTAAAAATCAAATCATTATTTGCTTGCGAAAGTTGAGATGATGATAATATAATTGTAGAAAGAACAACAATTCAAATCCTGTGTTATCTTTGCATTACCTTAAATAACAAAATAATATCATGTTGGCTGCAACGACGCTTCAGGAAATTACGCCTTTATCCGAAAAAGATTGTTTTTACATAGTAGATCGCACCAAATCGTCATTCACGTATCCATTGCATAAACATGCAGAGTGTGAAATCAATTATGTTGAAAATGCCAATGGAACACGTCGCATTGTTGGCGATTCCATGGAAGTTATAGGCGACTACGACTTAGTCCTCATTACAGGCAAAGAATTAGAGCACACTTGGGAAGATTATCGTTGCGAAAGCCAAACCATTCGCGAAATCACCATTCAATTTTCTTCCGAGCTGCTTTCGCCTGCATTATTAAATAAAAATCAATTCAAAAGCATCCAAAAGATGTTTGAAATGGGAGAAAAAGGCCTTCTTTTTCCCTTAAAAACCATCCTTTCCGTTAAACCGATGCTCACCACACTGGCACATGAAAAACAAGGATTTTATGCTGTCATGAAGTTTTTTTCACTGCTATACGAACTATCCATCAGCGACGACACAAGAACATTGGCAAGCGATGCCTTTTCCAAATCAAAAAACACCATTGAAAGCCGTCGTGTACAAAAAATCCATGACTTTTTAAATACGCATTTTACCGAAGAAATTCGACTTTCGCAACTGGCTGAAAGCGTGAACATGACTGAAGCCTCCTTCAGTCGCTTCTTCAAACAACGCACCGGCAAGAGTGTCACTGACTATTTATTAGACATTCGCATTGGGAATGCCACCCGTTTGCTCGTGGACTCCTCACAAACCATCGGGGAAATATGCTTCAACAGCGGATTTAATAACTTATCCAATTTTAATCGCCTCTTCAGAAAACGAAAAGGTTGTTCTCCAAAAGAATTTAGAGACAATTACCACAAAAAAAGAATTTTAGTATAAATTCTTCTTCGATTATATGTTAAAACACACCCCATTTTAACATTTCGAGGAATAGTATCATTTTTTGATAAAATTGTACTTGAAACAACAAGTAAAGACACATATCTTTGTGTGATCAATATTTTGTGAACGATTTTGTCAAATAAGTTGATTTTTCTTATCAATCGATTGTTGAATCATTTTTTTGAAAACTTTTGTTGTTATGTATTATCTCTGTTACAGGGATTTATTCTGTCATGCTTTTTGAGCCAAGAAACCAAAATGGCGCAACAGCCTGATTTGAGACTTAAGTTCTACATCCTTTTTACCATAAAAACAAATTACCATGAAGCATCTTACTCCTCAATCGCATGATCCGACCGCGTTCTGCTTTCTATGTCATTCAGCCATCTTTCTTTTTCTTCTAAAACCCTTCTGACAATCATTTTATAAAAAATAAAAGTTGGAAGTTGAATTAAGAAAACAATTTCATCAGAACACCATTTTCAAATTGTATTCATTTCTAATATTGATTTATATGAAGTAATTTGAACTATTTAGTCGACCCTTAAAAAACATACAACATAAAGATTATCAATAAAATATCATTATTTTACCAAATCAACAATCAAATGAGAACTGAATGGGCTTTTTAAGGCTCGACTATTTATCTTTAAATCTTCTTTTATTTTTAAGAGAACAGGGTATTATTCAACCTATTTAAGCGAAAAAAAGTTGTATTTAGTATTCATTCAACACCTTGCCAAAAGCAGGTAATGTATTTTTAAAACCATGAACAAATTTATGAAAAGAAGCATGAAAGACGGGAGAGGCACAGCAATCCCTCTACCCAAACAAATGAAACGAGCCGTGATGTTATTCATATTAGCAACACTAAGCTCATGCATTGGCTTATACGCTGGCAATGCAAACAGTATGGGATTATCTGCACAAGCAGATCAAACTCAGGGAGAAAAAACGGTAACAGGCAAAGTGATTGACAAATCGGGGAATCCAATCCCAGGAGTTACCGTGATTGTAAAAGGGAACAATACCATTGGGACCATCACTGATGGGAATGGAAATTTCACGCTGCGACATGTTCCTGACAATGGGACCATTCAATTTTCATTCGTAGGAATGAAAACCCAAGATGTCAGTGTGCGCAACCGAAACACATTTAACATCACCATGGAAGACGAAGCCATTGGACTCAATGAAGTCGTTGCCATCGGATATGGAACCATGCAAAAGAAAGTCATGACCGGTGCAACGGTGCAAGTATCCGGAAGTGACATTCAGAAATTGAACACAGTATCAACACTCGGAGCATTGCAAGGAAGCACCCCCGGCGTTCAACTGACAAAATCGGACGGACAGCCGGGTGATACTTACAAGATCAACATCCGCGGTATGGGGACCATTGGCAATTCAACCCCGTTGTACGTAGTGGACGGCGTTGTCGTTGGAAACATTGACAACTTATCTCCGTCCGACATTCAAAGCGTCGATGTACTGAAGGATGCCACCGCTGCCATTTACGGTTCTCGTGCAGCCAACGGCGTTGTGCTCATCACAACGAAACAAGGCCGAAAAGATGAGAAAACAACCATTACTTACGATGGATATTACGGATGGCAAAATGTGTACAGAACGGCAAATACACTGAATGCCCAACAATATTTAGCCATCATTAACGAAGGAATGGTGAACGGCGGTCAAATGCCTTACGATATAACAGCTATGGCAGCCAGCTTAAACGGTAATGACAATGGGGCTTTGGTTCCCTTAGTACCCAATGCCGCAGCTATTTTGGCAGGTACCAACAAAGGAACCAATTGGATGCAAGCCATCACCAATTCGGATGCTCCCATTCAAAATCATTCATTGAATTTGGTAGGAGGAAGCAGCAAGTCAACCTATTCAGTAGGATTATCCTACATGTCTCAAGACGGAATCCTTGGAAAACCGGTTGCCTCACATTTTGATCGATACAACTTCAGGGTAAACAGCGATCACAACATCATTACCACTCCAAACAGAACCGTTTGGAAACTCGGTGAAAATGTAAACTATTCATACAACGAAAAAAGCGGTATTGCGGTTAGCAACGGCTATTGGAATGACATTTACGACATGGAATCCGCCAATCCGTTTTTGCCCATTTACGGAGCACAAGGATTATACAGCTATGCCATTCCTTGGGATCACCTGCAAAACAATCCCATAGCTCAAATGATTTACATTCGAGGCATGAACAGTTCGAAAAACCACAGTTTAACGGCCAGTTTTTACACCACCGTTTCACCCATTAAAGGACTTGACATTACTTCTCGTTTCAGCGCAAACGTATGGGCAGGGAGTTATCGAGCATTTCAACCTACTTATGAACTGGGATCTGTTTCTACCTCAACCACAGCTGTGGGAAATGCGGTGAACAATACTTCTCAAAGCATGTATGTCGGGATGAATTGGATGTGGGACAACACCGCAACATATAGTTTCAAGATCAATCAGAATCATAATTTTTCTATTTTGGTTGGAGAATCGGCTGAAAGGGACAATCTGGGGGAATCAATGAATGCATCAAATCAAAACAACATTTTTAACAGTTTTGAATATGCTTACTTAAACAACACCCCAACCATCACCACCGGAGGTACGGTTATTGGAGGTTCTCCATGGGGCGGTGGCGGAATTCTTTCCTACTTTGGACGTTTGAGCTATGACTATAAAGGAACCTATCTTTTTTCGGCAGTTATACGGGATGACGGCTCTTCTAATTTTGCCGCAGGACATCGTTGGGGAACATTTCCTGCATTTTCGGCTGGCTGGATTATGACCAACGAATCGTTTATGAAAAACGCCCAATCATGGCTCGATTTTTTGAAAGTTCGTGGCAGTTGGGGCAAAAACGGAAATCAAGCCATTCCTAATTTTCAATACCTGTCAACCATTCAAACAGGGGGATCAGGTGCGGGAAATTATTATACGTTTGGCGATAAAACGGCACAAAGTCCCGGAGCATATCCCAATATATTGGCCAATCCTGATGTGACGTGGGAAACTTCCACACAAACAGACCTCGGACTGGATGCCAATCTATTCAACAGTCGGTTAACCTTAAACTTTGACTGGTACAACAAAACCACTGACAATTGGTTAGTACAAGCTCCTATTCAAGCTGTTTATGGAACAAATCCACCGTATGTCAACGGCGGTAACATTTTGAACAGAGGCTACGAAATTAATTTAGGTTGGAAAGATCATATTGGAAAATTCCATTACAGTATTAGTGGGAATATTGCTTTCAACCATAACGAAGTAACCAAAATATTAGGGGACGGGATCGTTTACGGAGCATCAGGCTTTTACGGGAACAATCCCTCCTGGTATGTTGCTAAAGTCGGCATGCCTGCAGGTGCATTTTACGGTTACAAAACCAACGGGATTTTCCAAACCCAAGCTGATGTACAGGCATATACAAACAAAAGCGGCGGGATGATAATGCCCAACGCAGTGCCCGGGGATATTCGGTTTGTTGACGTTAATGGAGATGGCAAAATCGGAGCCGATGATCGTACCTATATTGGAAATCCACACGCACCTTACACTTATGGCGTGACCGTCAATCTAAATTTTGTCGGATTTGATTTTTCGTTGTTAGGGACAGGCGTTGCAGGGAATAAAATCGTTCAAGCCACCGATTGGAGTGCTCTGAATGACCCCTTAAACAACTTTACGACAGGTATTTTAAATCGATGGCACGGCACAGGAACTTCCAATTCAATGCCGCGTATATCGCTGAACGGGAATATGAACAACATCAATTTCTCAGACATGTGGCTTCAATCAGGCGCTTATTTCCGCCTTTCCAACATCACGTTGGGATACGATTTCAAACACCTATGGAATACCATACCGTTGCAACAATTACGTTTATACGCAACTTTGCAAAATGCTTATACCTTTACCAAATACAGAGGTATGGATCCTGAAGTCGGATATGCTCCTGATGCTTGGTCACAAGGAATCGATATTGGATATTACCCATCACCCCGAACCTTTATGTTAGGATTAAGCGTTAAGTTTTAACTCCCAATGGTGATTAAAGAAGAATTTAAACCAACTTATAAATTATGAGTTATATGAAAAAAACAGCACTATATTTATCTGTGATCCTGACAATCGGGTTGTCGGGATGTTCACAAAGCTTTCTGGACACCAAAGATTACACACAAAAAACAACGGCGAATTTCTATAAAACGCCTTCTGATGCCCAACAAGCTTTGACTGCCATTTATTCATCGTATCTTTCAGCCCTTTCACCTGCCGTAGTGAATGGGACAGGAGTCGGATCATCCATGTGGATTGCTTCCGAACAAATGTCGGACGAATGTTTTAGCGGCGGAGGTCAACATGACAACCAAGGAGCAGTTGATCAATGGCAGGAATCGACAACGGATCAGTACATGAACGAGTGGCAACATTACTACGAAGGCATTTTCAGAGCTAACAACCTGATTCAATACATTGGCCAAGTTACCGGCTGGACCAGCTCAACTCAAAAAAATCAAATCAACGGAGAAGCCCATTTCCTGAGAGCAATTTATTATTTTGATTTGATGCGCATGTTTGGCGGACCTGTTGGCGGTAAAATGATGGGTGTCCCTTTAATTACCGATCCATCAAAACCGACTTCGAAAAGAGCCTCAGTGGACAGTGTTTATGCCCAAATTGCTTCCGATCTGAAATTTGCCATTGACAGCATGCCCAGTGTAGCCTATCATGCACTTGATCCGGGTCATGCCACCAGATGGTCGGCAGAAGCATTGATGGCGCGTGTATTTTTGTTTTATAACGGACAAGCTTACGGACGTAACTACAGTCAACTTGGATCAAATGCTACCATGCCTTTAGCAGACGGTGGAAAAATCACCAATGCTCAAGTTGTCGGTTGGGTAGATGATTGCATTGCCAATAGTGGGTATCATGTCGTTCCAACATTTGGAAATTTATGGCCTTATTCGTATAAAAGCCCGAACAACACCTATCCTTATGCCATTCAGAACGGATTTAACTGGGTAGGCGATGACGGAGCAGGGGGAAACAATCCTGAAGCAGTTTTCCAAATCATTTATTCTACGTTTGGTGGTTGGAACAACAATCAAAGTGTAGCATACTGTAATACCATTGATTTGTATCAAGGAATTCGTTTACAATACAATATGCCGTTTGGTTACGGTTGGGGCTTTAATACGGTAAGTCCAACAGTTTTCAATTCCTTCTTTGCACCGGGTGATTTACGCCAAAAAGGTTCTGTGTGGGATGTCAACGATGCATCCGAAGGAGTTACTCCCGGTTATCAAGCCGGAGGAGACTTGTGGGAAGAAACCGGATATTGGAATAAAAAATATGTCCCAATTTATGTCAAAGCGCCTGCCAGTGCCGGAGCCACCAGCAACATGTGGAGTTATGCATGCGAACAATTTCCATCCATGTCCTACAATGTTCAATTGAACAACACCCAAAATCTAATTCTCATTCGTTTTTCCGATGTATTGTTGATGGGAGCTGAACTGGGAAGTGCCAATGCATTAAATTATCTCAATCAGGTACATCAACATTCAGGACTTCCCGCTTTAACCAACACTTCATTGGCTACCATCCAACAAGAACGGAAAGCTGAATTGGCCTTCGAAGGAGTACGCTATTGGGATGAACTTCGTTGGGGAACCATGGTTTCCGACCTTAATGCCGAGAATGGCGTAACCATATGGAATGCAGGAACCAAAACAACCTACAAACCTAATGTGACCCGTTTCAATGAAACAAAAGGATTCTTGCCTATTCCTGAAACACAAATAACACTCTCCGGCGGAGTTCTCCAACAAAATGACGGATGGAACTCAACCGACGGAGACAGAATCTATCAAGGAAATTAACATGATGGAAGGGGGAAGATTTGTTCGCCTATCTTCCCTTTTATTTATTAAACTCTAAAACGACATAACAATGAAAATCAATAAAATATGGTACAGCATAGCTGCTTTTGCCGTGCTAGCCTTAGCTTCATGCAATCCGATTCAAAGTAATGACGGTGCCCTTGGAGCGCTTGTCCCGGCTTCTCAGTTCAAATTAGATGTTCATGCCACCACAACAGGAGGAAATCAGATTGTAATGATCAACAACACTCCCAATGTAGCCGGCATGTGGGTATCTGGAATTGGAACATCCAACAAACAAAATGATACCATTTTACTTCCATTCTTGGGGAAAAATACGATCTATTTTTACGGAACCACAGCCGGAGGCATTGTCAAAGATTCCATTACCATTACGATTACAACCATTGATCATGCCCTTTCTCCAACATGGACATACTTGGCAGGAACCGGAAGCAAAACTTGGGTTTGGGCAACCGATATACCGGCAAATTGGGCTCCGGGTGTATCTGCAGGAATGTGCTTTGGTAACGGAGGATATCTTGCTTCTAATGCACCGGCTTGGTGGATGAACGGGACATCTGCATTACAAAATTGGGGCGTCTTGAATGACCAAATGACCTTTGATTTGAATGGTGGTGCTAATTTCACCCTTGTAACCGGGAATAATCAATCCATGTCGAAAAATGATGCTCCTGCAGGAACTTATCACGGGACCTTTAAATTCAACATGTCAAATCCATTGGTAAGTCAAAATGCTCCGGGCGCAACAGGAGGTTCCTTATGGTCCATTGGCACATTAACCCTTAACGGCGTGACCGTCAGCTTAGGTTATCAACCAAATTTTGGATTTACTCCAATCTACACCTACAACATTTTGTATCTTGACAACAATGTCATGATCTTGGCAGCTCCAGAACCCGGAGTGACAGGCGCTTGGGGCGGTTGCTGGTTCTGGGTATTCAAACGTCAAGGTTATACTTTTAGTTAACATTCCTTGTTCTTCATAATTTTACAGTTAATCGTGTAGTAAAAAGCAATCCGCATGTACATTCTGAAAATGACATGCGGATTTGTCATTATTGAGTGTTTTTTTAACAAATGATCGCATGAAACGAATCATAGTCATCATTCTTATTACGATTCCGCTTGTTACAACGGCTCAAACCGGATTGCGATTACCGGCTATTTTGAGTAATCACGCGGTGATGCAGGCCAATTCAAATGAAAAGTTGTGGGGATGGGGCACTTGTACCATTCCTGTAAAAATTGTGTGTAACTGGAACCCCACCGACACCATCACGGTGATGCCTAAAAAAGATTGTTCATGGGAAACAGCGGTAAAAACACCGAAAGCAGGCGGCCCTTACTCCATCACCTTTATGAATGGGAACCAACATATCACCATCAACGATCTTTTGATGGGCGAAGTGTGGCTTTGTTCCGGGCAATCGAACATGCAATTTAATTATACGTGGGGAGATCTGGATGCCGGCAATGTGTTGCAAACATGCAAAAACGATTCCATCCGTTTCTTCCAAGTAGCATTGGGATTCAGCGATTATCCGTCCGCTGATTGTAAAGGCGAATGGAAAGTATGCGATTCAACTTCCATGAAAAACTTTAGTCTCATCGGTTATTTCTTTGGCCGGGATTTAAATACCCAGCTCAACAAACCCGTTGGGCTGATCGGATCGTATTGGGGTGGCACTTGCGTTCAGGCATGGACACCACGACAAGTATTCAAGGACACCACCCTACGTCGCATGGCCAATGACATCTCTCCTGTTAGTTGGGCGCCAGTAGCTCCTTCAACGATTTACAACGCCATGATTTATCCCATTGTTAATTATTCTATAGCAGGAACTATCTGGTATCAAGGAGAAAGCAACACAGAACATCCACAATACTATAGCGCTTTATTTAAGTCAATGATTACAAGTTGGCGGAAAGCGTTTCAACAAGAATTTCCGTTCTACTACGTGCAAATCGCTCCATTTAGTGGGTATTACGGAATCAGCGGTGCATTGCTTCGGGAACAACAAGCAATGGCTTTAACGCTTCCCAAAACCGGCATGATCACCATTGGAGATTTGGTGAATGACACCACCAACATTCATCCTAAACTTAAAAAAGCGGTAGCCGATCGGTTGGCAAATTTAGTTTTGAAAGAAAGGTATGAGGGATATTCATTGCAACCGTATCAGCCTCATTTTGCTTCCATGAAAATTGAGAAAAACAAAGCCATCCTTACCATTGCTTCCATTGGAAAGCTTATGGTAAGAGGAAAAACCATTCAAAGCTTTCAAATTGCCGGTCAAGATAAGGTGTTTTATCCCGCAGAAGCAAAAATACAAAAGGACGGCACAATAGTAGTAAGCGCAAAGCAAGTGAAACTTCCGGTAGCAGTACGCTATTGTTTTACGAATGCTGCTGTCCCCAATTTATTTGACAAAAACGGGTTGCCGCTTGTTCCATTCAGAACCGATCGTTGGTAATGATCCATTAAAATAATAAAGGGTTTATTCACTTTGAAATAACTAAATGATGTTTGAGATCATCAGAATCATAACAAGGAACGGATCAACCATTAAAAAGAAGCATTCAAAGTGTTTGATTCATATTGCAACAAATCAACGATTACGAATGATGGCACTCATGCCCAATGGGTATTATCGTATGCATGTTCCTTTATAAACCTGACATATTTTTTGAAGAAAGTCGTGATTGAATCGTAAAAGAATATGTACGCATTTCGCTCGTTTTAATGCTTTTTTAGCCATATAGAAAGAAAATATCATTCTTTGCTAAGATAGTATTAAAAAATTCATTGACAAACAGATAACTTTGTGAAAAGAAACAATCATCGCATCGTTGGTTTTTTATGACAATCAAGCTTTTAAGGCAAAGTGATGTGGTTTTATCCACCACAAAGGGCAAGGCAGATTTCAAGCTGCCTTCGCCTTTTTTGACATTTTTGCTTTCCCTGTAATCTTGATGTTGTCAATAGTAAACATTTCAATCACGCTGATGAAACGAGCCATAAAAAAGCTTATGCTCAAAAAAATGACTATTTGGTGAGTCCCATCAGACCTATGAAAAACAAACCATAAACAAATGACATAGTCAAGTACTTCACACAAAACATGATGCAAATATTTTGTATCTTTCCGGGCACTTTATGCTGCTTTCATTCAAAGTAAAGAAACCTTATCACCATCGTACCAAATGCAACGAACTTCATTGTGTAAAATCGTTCTTATTTTGTTTTCAATTGCCGGAAGTCTAAACGTGGTAGCTTGTTCAAAACTCAATGACGTGCCTTCATCACCGTCTGCCACTTCGGTTGATACTACCGTACAAAAAGCCGTTGATCCACCACTTGACTCCACTATCGGTTTTTTCTTAAACGATTGGCAATCCAAAATCTACATTCAACCAACTTATAATCAGGCTGCTTTGCCAACCACTTTGCCCACTGTTACGGTTACGGTGGATGCGGCATCCGTGGTGACGAAAATACCGCTAACCATTTTTGGACAAAATGCCAATAACTGGATGGGTCCAATGTACAATGTGCTTCCTTTGATGACCCCGTTGACATTGCTAAATCCACATGTTCTTCGCTTTCCTGCAGGAAGTGGAAGTGATTGTTTTTTTTGGAATTGCTATCAAGATCAACCTCCGACAGATGCACCCGTCAGACTGAGAAAAGCTGACGGAACATACCAAACAACCAATTTATACACCTACGGAAAAACAACAAACAACTGGCAAGCCACTGTTGACGATTATTATCGTGTGCTGCAACAAACCAACAGTGTTGGAATAATCACCGTCAATTATGGATATGCACGTTATGGCACAGGACCTCATCCGGTACAATCAGCCGCACATTTGGCTGCCGATTGGGTTCGCTATGACAATGGGCGCACCAAATATTGGGAAATCGGCAACGAGAATTACGGAGACTGGGAATGGGGTTATCGCATTGACACAAGCACCAATCAGGATGGTCAACCTGAGTTTTTGACGGGTGACCTTTATGGACGTCATTTTAAAATTTTTGCCGATTCAATGAGAGCTGCTGCAGCTCAAATCGGAAAAACCATTTATATTGGTGCTGTAATGTATGAATCTCCGTCCCAATCGTGGATGAACAATACCATGAAAACATGGGACGCCACCATGATTCCTGCCGTTGGTAATGCAGCCGACTTTTATATCGGCCATAACTATATTACCCCTTATCAGCAAAACATCAGTGCGGCCAACGTGCTAATGGATGCATCAAATGCTTTAGCCCCGATGATGACTTTTATGAAAGGGCAGTTGACTCAAAACGGCATTCCGATCAAGCCCATTGTTTTATCGGAATGGAACATGTTTGCACAAGATTCCATGCAACAAGTATCAAATGTAAGCGGAGGATTTGCGGTGATCGTTCAAGGTGATGCCATCAAAAATAAATTTGGATTGGCAGCACGATGGGATTTGTACAACGGATGGGATCAGGGCAATGACATGGGATTGTTTAGCGCTGGTGATGAGCCAAATGTTGCAAAATGGACACCTCGACCCTCTTACTATTATATGTACTATTTTCAAAAAACCATTGGCGATCGAATGGTCAACTCAAACATCAGCGGCAGCAATACAATAAAATGCTATCCATCAACTTATTCATCAGGTCAGGCAAGTGTGGCTTTGGTCAACATGTCGGGCATTTCACAAGTCGTTCAGATCAATCTTAAAAACTTTCGTTTAGGCAATCGATTTTATTGGTATTCATTAGCCGGCGGATCGGACAATGGAAACTTTTCACGAAAAGTTTTTGTCAATGGCATTGGCCCATCCGGTGTAGCTGGCGGCCCGTCCAATTTTACGGAAATCAATGCCTTTGAAGCACCCACGTCCAATGGAATTAAAGTAACGCTTCCATCATGGGGTGCTGTATTCATTATGGTGGACACAAAATGACAAAATGCTGCTATATAAAAAATATCACAAACAGCAATTCAAAAAAAAGCCGTCAATTTCGGAGGAAAGAATGAACGAGCTTATCCCTGGTACTTTCATACGTCTATTTTTATTTTTTCACGCTAAGGTCGTATGGAACTCGACTAATGGTTATACGCTTGAATATAAGCTCTTTTTTTGGCTCATTTCAAAATTAAAAAAAATAGAGACCCATGAAACGATCATTATTTAAATGCTTTACCATCGCATTCATCATTTTTGCAATGGCAATAGTGAACAAGGCGAAAGCTTCCGTGACTTCTTATATCAAAGAACCCGACGGGGTATTATTCAAGTTGGACAAAGGAATGTTGAATCTAAAAATCTGCAAGGAAAACATCGTGGAGGTAAAATACACGACCTTGCCGGAATTTAAGCCAAAGGCATCGTTGGTAGTCACCAATCAATGGAAAAAAACGCCGACTTTTTCTGTTACGGAAAACAACCAAGAGGTTACCATCACCACATCAAATCTCAAAATTAACGTCAATAAAATCAACAACGGCATTACGTTTGCCGATTTGAACGGAAAGACAATTCTTGCAGAAGCAGATAATAAAGGAACTACCATGACAAAAGACACTGTAGCAGGCATTCCCACCTATTCTTGCAGCACCGAATTTTTGTCGCCTCCCGACGAAGCCCTTTTTGGTTTGGGGTGCCATCCGGAAGATACACTGTCCATCAATTACAAAGGACGCGATCAGGATTTGGCCATTCGATACATGACGGGAGCCATTCCGGTTCTTTTGTCAACAAAAGGATACGGGCTGATGTGGGATAATTACGCCGCATCCAAATTTTACGGAGCCTTAGATAACAACACCAAATACCAATATGTATCGGAAAGCGGCAAAATGGTCGATTACTACTTCATCTACGGCCCAAGCTTCGATCAAATCATTGCATCTTACAGGGAAACGACAGGCGAAGCTCCCATGTTTCCAAAATGGTCGTTTGGCCTTTTTCAGTCGCAGGACCGCTACAAAAGCCAGGCAGAAATTCTATCGGTTAAGGACAATTACCGCAACAACCACATTCCTGTCGATTGCATTGTGCAGGATTGGTATTACTGGGAACCCGATGTGATTGGCTCTCATGTGATGTGGCCGGCACGATATCCCAATCCGAAAGCAATGATTGATGAATTGCACAATGCCCACATTCATGCCATGATTTCAATATGGCCTGTATTCGGAAAAGGATCAGCAAACTACAATGCCTTGTTCAACGCCGGTTATTTGACAACCATCTGGTGGGACAATGTCATGACTCATCATCATGATTGGTACTATGATCCCTACAGTCAAAAAGCCCGCTTGATGTACTGGCAGCAAGCCAATGACAGCCTTATGTCACGCGACGGCTGGGATGCATGGTGGGCTGACCAATGCGAACCGGATAACGGTAATTTGTTGGATGCAAGGAAACAATGCAATTTTTCCATCGGTAAAGGAATCGATTATTTCAATACCTACTCGTTGATGCATACCAAAGGGATCTATGATAACTGGCGCAGGGATATTCCCGACAAGCGGGTTTTTATTCTTGCCCGTCAAGCTTTTGCGGGACAACAACGCAATGCAGCCACCCTTTGGTCATCAGATGTAACCTGTACATGGAGAGCATTCAAAAGCCAGGTGCCACAAGGCATCAATGCCTGCACTTCGGGAATTCCTTACTGGACATCAGATATTGGAGGTTACCACTTAAACTGGGGAGCGCCTGATTGGGCAACTCCTGCCAATCGTGAATTGTTTACCCGTTGGTTTCAATTTGGAACGTTTTGTCCCATTTTCCGAATTCACGGCAAAGGCGAACGGGCTTTGTATTCCGACAATTGGGATGCCAAAACAAAAGCCATCCTGTTGAACTACGACAACCTGCGTTACCGTTTGATGCCTTACATTTATTCACTTTCGTGGAAAGTAACCCATCAAGGCTACACCATTATGCGTTCGCTGGCTTTCGATTTCAGAAACGATGCCAATGTCTATTCCATTCCTGACGAATACATGTTTGGCTCCGCCTTTTTGGTCAATCCGGTTACTTACAGCATGATTGATCAAAATAACAGGAGTAAAATGCAGGACATCCGAAAAGTATATCTTCCAAAATCAACCACATGGTTTGATTTCTGGACCGGAAAAACTTACCGAGGCGGACAAACAATCGATGCCAAAGCCCCCATTGAAACATTGCCGCTTTTTATAAAAGCCGGTTCAATCGTTCCCATGGGGCCATTCCTTCAGTATGCAACCGAAAAACCTGCTAATCCGCTTGAACTTCGAATCTATCCGGGTGCTAACGGGAGTTTCACCCTGTATGAAGATGAAAACAACACCTATGATTATGAGAAAGGCGTTTATGCCACCATTTCTTTCAAATGGAATGATGCCAAACGCGAGTTGATCATTGGCAAACGTCAAGGTACTTTCCCGGGAATGTTGAAAGAAAGAACCTTCCACATGATTATCGTCAATTCAACGAAAGGGACAGGCATTGCAATCACTAAAAATCCCGATAAAATAGTACAATACGACGGCGCTGAACAAATCATATCATTATAGTGTATTATCTATGAAACGAGCCATTAAAAGAGCTTATGATCAAGAGTATAACTATTTGGCGAGTTCCATACGACCTTAGCGTTAAAAATATAAATAGACGTATGAAAGAAATGACAAATCACCCAAAAAATTTAGTAAAAGCACTTATGGTGATGCTGCTTTTGTTGTTTTTCCCATTTATCAAGTCATTTTCCCAATCACAGGATCGAAAATCAGAGCGCATCAACCAAACACCGGTTGAACGACATGGTCAATTGTCGGTTTCTGGAAGGTATTTGACAGATCAACACGGTGACACCATAACTCTTCACGGACAAAGCTTAGGTTGGAGTACGTGGTGGCCGCAATATTGGAACCCAAACGTCATTTCATGGCTGGCATCCGATTGGCAAATCGATGTAGTGAGGGCTTCAATGGGAATTGATACGCATCCGGGTTATTTGAATGATTCTGTTAAGCAGATGCAATTGTTGAACACGGTGATTCGCGCCGCCATTCACGACGGCATTTATGTGATCATCGATTGGCATTCCGAAGCGTTTCATCAACCTCAAGCCGTTGCCTTTTTCAAGAAAATGGCGCAAATGTATGGAAAATATCCCAACATCATCTATGAAATCATCAACGAGCCAAATAACACGCAGACATGGCCGGAAGTCAAAGCGTATGCCAATGCGATAATTCCTGTCATCCGTCAATTTGACCAAAAGAACATCATTATTGTTGGTTCTCCTTTCTGGGATCAGAAAATTCGCGAAGTCGCCGATTCGCCGCTTAAAGGTTATTCAAACATCATGTACTCGGTGCATTTTTATGCAGCAACGCACGGACAATGGCTTCGCGATGATTGTCAATATGCTTTGAACAAAGGCATTCCCATCTTTATTACCGAATGTAATGGGTCGGAAGCATCCGGTAGCGGGCATTTCGATTATAAGCAGTGGAATGCTTGGTGGAAGTTTTGTGATGACAACAAGATCAGTTGGATCAACTGGTCAGTATCGGATAAGCCTGGTGAGTTATGCTCCATTTTAATTCCCGGGGCGCCTGCAAAGGGAGGTTGGACAAAATCACAGTTAACAGAATCAGGAATTTATGTGCGCAATAAATTGAGAAGTTATCATCATGATTGGCATTAAATTCATCACAAATCAATAATAAAAACGGAACTTTTGCTCAGTGCACAGTGATCAATCTCATTTATTCTGCATTTCAATTCAAGATTTTCATCTCATTATGAACGACTTTAATCAAAAGATTCTGAACTTATTTCAACAACAGGAGAAGCTTCTTTCACGTAAAAACGAACCTGTGACGGGAAACGGCATTTATGAACGTTATCGTTATCCTGTGCTAACCGCGGCACACACTCCATTGTTCTGGCGATACGATTTCAATGTCAAAACCAATCCGTATCTGTTAGAACGCATCATGATTAATGCGGTTTTTAACGCCGGCGCCATCAAATTAAACGGGAAATATTACCTGGTAGCAAGAGTAGAAGGAGCTGACCGTAAATCTTTTTTTGCAGTGGCCGAAAGCCCTAACGGCGTGGATAACTTTCGTTTTTGGAATCATCCTGTTGCAATGCCCGAAACCGACGACCCGGATGTCAACATCTATGACATGCGACTCACGGCGCACGAAGATGGATGGATTTACGGCGTTTTTTGTTCAGAGCGCAAAGATCTCAATGAGCATAAAGAAAAGCAATTTACAGGCTTTTCTACGGCAGCCATTGCACGAACCAAAGATTTGGTCACTTGGGAAAGGTTACCCGATTTGAAATCAAAAAATCAACAACGAAACGTGGTACTACATCCTGAATTCATCGATGGGAAATATGCATTTTATACCCGACCGCAGGATAGTTTTCTATATGCGGGTTCGGGTGGTGGTATTGGTTGGTCGTTGATTGATGATATACAACATGCTATAATCAAAGAAGAAAAAATGATCGATCATCGATTTTTTCATACCATAAAAGAATTGAAAAACGGCGAAGGGCCTCCTCCGATTAAAACAGAAAAGGGCTGGCTGCATTTGGCACATGGCGTACGCGCTTGTGCTGCCGGTCTTCGATATGTGTTGTATATGTACATGACTGATTTGAAAGATCCTTCCAAATTAATTGCTTCGCCGGGCGGTTATTTCATGGCACCCGAGGGTGAAGAACGCATTGGTGATGTTTCCAATGTACTCTTTTCCAATGGCTGGATCGCCGACGACGATGACACGGTATTCATCTATTATGCCTCATCGGATACGCGCATGCACGTGGCTGTTTCAACGGTTGACAGGTTGACGGACTATTGCCTGAATACGCCTGCTGACGGATTTAATTCAGCTAATTCATTCAACACAATACAATCAATGATTGAGCGAAACCAATCTTATATGAATTCAATCAAGAAAGATTTGAATCCATTGTAAATTCGATCTTCAAATATACTATTTCACCAGTTGTCATCCAACGAAATACGCCTATCTTTGCCATAACAATGAGCAATTTTAAATCAATGCCATTTTGCCATTTATGCCAAAGATTAAGCTAAAAGAAAAAATCGGTTATGGATTGGGCGATTTTGCTTCGTCAATGTTTTGGAAGATATTCACCATGTATCTTCTGTTTTTCTATACTGATGTCTTTGGATTACCTGCAGCCGCAGTTGGTACCATGTTTTTAGTCACCCGATTCTGGGATACCATCTTCGATCCGGTGGTTGGCGTCGTCAGTGACCGTACGGAAACAAAATGGGGAAAATTTCGTCCCTATTTATTATGGTTTGCGCTACCATTCGGGCTTATCGGCACATTGATGTTTATCACGCCTTCTTTCGGAGGCAGCGGCAAATTGTTCTACGCATACATCACTTATTCACTGATGATGATGGTTTATTCTATGATCAACGTGCCTTATGCATCTCTGTTAGGTGTCATGTCATCCGACCCGAAAGAACGCAACAAATTGTCATCTTACCGCATGGTTTTTGCCTTTATCGGAAGTTTCGTCGCACTCCTATTGATCGACCCGTTGGTGCAATTTTTCAAACAAATTCACCACGGAAATATTCAATTTGCATGGACCATGGGAATCATGATAATTGCGATCTTAGCGGGTGCATTCTTTTTGGGCTGCTTTTCTCTAACCAAAGAACGAATTAAACCCATCAATGAGAATCGCCAATCATTGAAAACCGATGTCAAAGATTTATTTGCCAATCGTCCCTGGTGGATATTGCTTGGCGCGGGAATCTCAACATTAATCTTTAATTCCATTCGTGATGGAGCTGCCGTCTATTATTTCAAATATTATGTGCAAAAAGACGACATGATGCAATTACCCTTTATGAGTCTTTCGCTCACATTGACAACGCTTTATTTAGTGTTAGGTCAGGCGGCAAATATTCTGGGTATCATTTTAGTCACCCCATTAGCAAGTAAAATTGGGAAGAAAGGAGTTTTTCTTACTTCCATGTCCTTTGCTACTATGCTCAGCATACTGTTTTTCTTTCTCAATCCTCACAGTATTGGATTAATGATGGTGCTGCAGTTTCTCATTAGTATGTGTGCCGGCAGCATTTTCCCGTTGTTATGGTCCATGTATGCCGATATTACCGATTATTCCGAATGGAAAAATAACCGTCGTGCAACCGGCCTTATCTTTTCTTCTTCCTCCATGTCGCAGAAATTCGGATGGGCCATTGGCGGTGCACTCACCGGCTGGCTGCTTGGTTTTGTTGGGTTTCAAGCCAACGTGATGCAAACAACGGAAACCTTAACAGGCATTCGTATGATGCTTAGTTTCTTCCCTGCAATAGGGACTGCCTTATCGGTTATTTTTATCGCTTTTTATCCGTTGAATGAGAAAAAACTGATGAACATTGTGTCTGAACTGAATGAACAACGCAAACAAGCATAATCTATTTTTGCAAACATGACAACAAATAAATTTCATGCCATAACAATCAATTAAGCGAGAGGGAAAGAAGGTCTGCCCGTTTTCTATGCAACACTTTAATGGTTATTAATTTATAGTCCATACTTCTATTTTAATTTTTTTAACACCAAAGTCGTATGGACCTCGCAAAAATAGTCATTTTCTTGAGCATAAGCTATTTTTATGGCTCATTTCTGCATGTTACAATCATCGCTTTTCCCCACCGGCACTCATAGATCGGATTGAATTATTTCAATCGCGCATCATGATTCCGTTCAATCGGCTCTTTAAAACCACCTCCCAAACACAAATCATCAACCGTCAAAATTCGGAATCAATCGGATATCTGATTATATAAATTTGATATACAGCACATCAAACATTTATAATTTTAGATTAAACATCATCGATGCTTGACATTTTAATCCGACTTCAAATGACCAACCTCTGCTATTTAATCTATTTTTATTACAGTGTTTAAATTATAATTAAACATTCTTATTTGTCAACAATTTCATGGCTACTCATTCTAACTTTGGGATATTTATGTAGAAACTTTTCACTCTTACTTTTCATTAACTTAATCTTGTTTTTATGAAAAAATGGTTCAGTTTTTTCGCTTTAATTCTGATCCTGTCTTTCAACGGACAGATGATGCAGGCAGCAAGCACATCACAAGAAGAGGGAAATCGACTGTTATGTCGTTTTCCGACATTGTATGACAACACCATTGTGTTTGAAGCTGCTGGCAACCTTTGGAGTGTTGACCGTAGTGGCGGCTTTGCCAAACGCTTAACAACCGACCCCGGTTATGATATGATGCCCCGTTTTTCGCCTGATGGCAAAACCATTGCATTTACGGGTCAATACCAAGGCAATGTGGATGTGTACGTCATGCCTGCTAACGGCGGTGTTCCAACGAGACTCACCTTTCAATCGGATGTTGTCCCAAAAGCTCCAATGCGCTGGGGACCCAACAACATGGTAGTAAGTTGGACTCCTGACGGAAAAAACATAATATTTCTTTCAAGAAGTCACACTTGGAATTCATGGTTTGGGAATTTGACTCAAATCAGTGCCAATGGGGGCCTGCCCGAACCATTACCACTTCAACAGGGAGGGACACTCTCCTTCAACTCCGATGGAACAAAAATAGCCTATAACAGAATCTTTCGAAATTTCAGAACTTGGAAACGATATAATGGAGGCTTGGCTCAGGATATTTGGATTTACGATCTGAAAACACATGATATTGAACAAATAACGCATTGGAAAGGAACTGATACTTATCCAATGTGGTATAAAAACACCATCTATTTTGCTTCCGATCGTGATGAAAATCGGCGCCTTAACATCTGGGCGTATGATTTAGAAACAAAAACAACAAGAGAAATTACTCATTTTAAGGACTTTGACATTGATTGGCCAAGTTTAGGAAACAACGGAATTGTATTTCAACAAGGAGGATCTCTCTATGTTTTAGATTTGCCATCCGAACAACTGCATAAAATAGAGGTCAGCGTTCCTGACGACGGTACCCGATCAGCTCCGCGTTGGACAACCACCAACACCATGATACAAAGTTTTGACATTGCTCCCAATGGGAAACGTGCTGTTTTTGAAGCTCGTGGTGACATTTATACCATTCCTCAAAAAAACGGACCTACCCGCAACATCACACAAACATCCAACGCACAAGAGCAATATCCATCTTGGTCGCCTGACGGAAAATGGATTGCCTACGTAACCGATGGAAGTGGTGAAAACCAGGTAGCCATTCGGCCTGCAGAAGGAAATGGGCAAGAAACATTGATCACACATTTTCCAAAAGGATATTTCTATTCTCCTCAATGGTCTCCAAACAGCGATATGCTGGCTTTTTCGGACAACAATCACACGCTTTGGTATGTCTCTATCACAGATAAAAAACCTGTCAAAATTGACCAAGACACTGTGCATCGAATGTTGGACTACCATTGGGCACCTGACGGGAAATGGATCAGCTACACCAAAACAAATCAAAGCGGACTTCCTCAAATTTATTTTTATAATTTACCCGACAACAAACGAACCAAAATCAGTAACGGCATGTTTGCTGATCAAGATCCGGTGTTCAGTCCCGACGGGAAATTCCTCTATTTTGTCTCATCCCGTCATGAAAATCCTACCTTTAGCGAAACAGAATTCAATATCGCAACCGAGAAAATGGATGGGATTTACATGATTGCATTGCAAAAAACCTACAAATCGCCTTTTGCCCTCACTTCCGATGAAGGAATCCCTGAAAACCAAAAGAAAAAAGACGATGAATCAGCCCCTTGGCAACCCGGCAACATTGCTCCCATTCAAATTGATCTTTCAGGTGATTTAATGAACCAGGTTATCCCTATCCCAATTCCTTACGGCGATTATGGCAATCTCCAAGTTTGCGGGAACAAACTTTATTATCAAACCCGTCCGTTGCAAATGATCGAAGGACCGCTCAAAGGCAGTGGAGAATCAGCAATTATGATGTTTGATCTCAAGAAGAAAAAAGGTGATTCCATGGTTGATCATGATGTTAGATCATTTACCCTTAGCGCTGACGGCAGTACCATCCTTTACGCACAAAAAGATCAATATTTCTTTATCCCGACCAATGAGGCAACTCATTCAACCGCAGAAGCAGTCAACACATCAAACATGAAGACACTCGTTAATCCGCGCGAAGAATGGGATGAAATGTACCATCAGGCTTGGCGTCTTTTCCGTGATTATTTCTATAATCCTGAAATGAACGGTGTTAACTGGAAAGAAATTGGCGATCATTATGCAACTTATCTTCCCCTGCTTGGATCGCGTGAAGATCTCAACTACCTGATTGGTGAAATGATTGGTGAATTAAACAATTCACATTGTTATGTTTGGGGCGGCGATGACGATTATTTAGGAAAAACAAACCCGACAGGATCATTGGGTGTTGATTTAGGACTCAATGAAGCAACTGGACGTTATTTCTTCAAAAAAATCTATGCCGGCGACAATTCCCGAACAGGATATGAATCACCAATTCTGCAACCGGGTAACAACGTCAAAGAAGGGGACTATCTGTTAGCTATTAATGGACATGAACTCAAAGCACCAACAAGTCCATACAGCTTTTTGGTAAATACTGTTGGACAACAAACCACGCTTACGGTCTCAGACACTCCCGACGGCAAAGGAACACATGACATTGTTGTTAAACCGATTGAAAATTCACTCAATCTTCGTTTAAATGATTGGATCAACCACAATCGGGAATACGTCAATAAAGCTTCAGATGGAAAAATTGGATACATCTATCTTTCAGATATGGAAGGTCTTGGGATGGATCAGTTTGTACAACAATTCTATCCACAGTTAAGCAAAGAAGGGCTCATCATTGATGATCGCTTTAATGGCGGTGGATTTATTGATCAAATCATTTTAGAACGTCTTCGCCGCATCTTAATCGGAATGAGCACCAATCGACTACACGCAGCAATGCGTTATCCTGAACAAGTGCTAAATGGCTATAAGGCAACCTTAATTAACCATTATTCTGCATCGGACGGCGACATGTTTCCATATTATTTCCGACAATACGGATTAGGTCCGCTGATTGGGACACGCACTTGGGGAGGCGTTCGCGGCTATAATGATGATTGGAAATTATTGGATGGAGGCGACTTAATAGTTTCTGAAAACAGCATTTATGGATTAGACTCAAAATGGATTCTTGAAAATCATGGAGTATCTCCGGATATTGAAGTAGATGATTTCCCTGGAGATCTATTGAAAGGGAAAGATGCTCAATTAGATGCTGCCATTGACTACATTATGAAAAAGATCAAAGAACATCCGATGAATTTGCCTCAACCACCAGCCGACCTTCCGGCTTATCCAAGCGGCAAAAATGAAGGCGGACTTTAATTGAAACAACATTTAAGAAACAGGAAAGGAGAGGCAAATGTCTCTCCTTTTTTTTGGGCTACCTACATGCTTATTCGTAAATGACTTAGTTTGATTGTCGGGGTAGCGGGATTCAAACCCACTATCCTCCCGTCACAAACGGTATGTGTTAATCATGGCCGAAATCCTTTCATGCGATTTCCATCCCTTAATCTCCATCTCTCTGCGCATTGCTTCTCCACGATTTGAATATGCTTCTTTGAACACTAAAGTCCATGGAAGGCCATTTTTCGTCGCCTTACTCCTTCCTCCATTGTGTCTCTCTATGCGATCTTCAAGATGTCCCGTCGATCCTACATAGTAATGTCCTGTCTTGCCCGACTGTAAAATGTAAACATAATACATATGTTAAAATAAAAAAAGCCACCTACATATTTATCTGTAAATGACTTAGTTTTATTGTCGGGGTAGCGGGATTCGAACCCACGACCCCCTGCTCCCAAAGCAGGTGCGCTAACCGGACTGCGCTACACCCCGAATCTTCTATTTTTGTCATTATTTTATTGAACCCACGACTCTCCCGTCGCATACGGGATGCGCTAACCGAACTGCGCTACACCCCGAATCTTCTATTTTTGTCATTATTTTATTGAACCCACGACTCTCCCGTCGCATACGGGATGCGCTAACCGGACTGCGCTACACCCCGAATCTTCTATTTTTGTCATTATTTTATTGAACCCACGACTCTCCCGTCGCATACGGGATGCGCTAACCGAACTGCGCTACACCCCGAATCTTCTATTTTTGTCATTATTTTATTGAACCCACGACTCTCCCGTCGCATACGGGATGCGCTAACCG
>JBMFIQ010000012.1:23565-66125 GCA_049976245.1 Microbacter sp.
CGCTACACCCCGAATCTTCTATTTTTGTCATTATTTTATTGAACCCACGACTCTCCCGTCGCATACGGGATGCGCTAAAATTGTAACAGATCCTGTTTAACTTTCGTCCTGCAAAGATAGTTGTTTTTTTTTATCACAACAAATCCTTTCTTATCTTTGCAGAACCATTTTGATCATAATCCCACCCTTAAATCATCTATTCTTGTCCGGTATTTACTTCCACATTCCGTTTTGCAAATCAAAGTGTTATTACTGTGATTTTTATTCTACAAACGAACTGTCACAAACAGATCGAATGGTAAATGCATTTTGCACTGAAATGTCGTTGAGATTCTCTTACTTAGATGATCATGATCTATTAGAAACAATCTATTTTGGAGGTGGCACTCCTTCATTACTAAAAAAGAATCACTTTAAAATGATTTTTGAAACTTTAAATCAACACTTCAATTTGCAAACTGTTTCTGAGTTAACGTTGGAAGCGAATCCAGAAGATATTACCGATGATTTTTTGTCAATGGTTAAATCATTCCATTTTAATCGATTAAGCATTGGAATTCAATCTTTCAACGAATTAGAATTATCATTACTCAATCGACGACATACCGCTCAAGCAGCATGTGATGCGGTTGACAGAGCCAAGAAATATTTTTCAAATATCAGCATTGATTTAATGTTTGGTTTGCCTCAACAAACACTTCAATCTTGGTCAGAAACATTAAAAAAGGCTATTCAAATGGGAGTTCAACATATCTCAGCCTACCAATTGACCATTGAAAAAGGGACTGTTTTATATCGTCAAATTCAACAAGGAAAAACACGTCCCGCATCGGACGAAATGAGCACCAACATGTATTACATGTTAGTTTACACACTAAAAAAGGCAGGTTTTGATCAATACGAAATTTCAAACTTTGCCTTACCTTCGTTTCACTCAAGGCATAACTCTTCCTATTGGGAAGGAAAACATTATCTTGGAATTGGACCGTCCGCTCATTCCTTCAATGGCTTAAGCCGACAATGGAATGTTGCCAATCATCGGCTTTACATGAAAGGAATTGAAAACAGTCATCCTAATTTCGAGATGGAATGGCTCAGTGAAAAAGAACACTTTAATGAATATGTGATCACATCCCTTCGAACCGCACATGGTATTGATTTGGAAACTCTTACAGAACGTTTCGGAATAGCGGCCAAAGAGGAACTCTTACAAAAAACAGAGAAATATGCCGAGTCAGGATGGATTTCCACAACACAAACGCACATCAAATTAACAACAAAAGGATTTTGGTTTTCGGATGGCATCATGGTTGATTTAATGATCGATTGACACGAGCACACTTTCACAAAATTCATTAACTTTGCAACAGTTACCGAATACTTCTTTTTATGAAGAAATCCCCTTTTGTTTTTGCGGGAATTGTCTTATTTGCCATTTTGCTCGAATCTTGCAGCATTGAAGCCCGGTTAAAAAAAGCAAATGAAAAATATGCCATCGGCGAATATTTTGATGCAGGAAAAATATATCAAAGTATTTACACTGGATTAGATTATTCCAAACGACAAATGAGAGCGTTCGCCGCATTCAGGCAAGGTGAGTGCAATCGATTGGACAACAATCCGCGTAAAGCGGCCAATGCCTACAATGCAGCCATTCGAAGCAAATACAGCAACGACACGGTTTACCTTCGATATGCTCAAGTACTGCAAGAACTTGGCAATTACACCGCTGCCAAATCAAATTACGAAACATTTTTGAAAACACACCCCAATGATCCATTGGGCCAAAGTGGCATAAAAGGATGTACACAGGCAGCTGCAGAAGCAAAATCAGAACCTCAGTTCGTTGTGAAATATGCGGGAACATTCAACACCCGAAACAGTTCCGATTATTGTCCTGTTTTTACCGATGCAGAAGGAGATGCTTTGGTTTTTACCTCAACACGTCCCGGAGCTACCATTCACAAAACAAGTTCCATAACCGGATTTACGCAAGGTGATCTCTACATCTCAGAAAAAAACGTCAATGATCAATGGGGAAAACCTCATCCAATGGAAGGAGGCTTCAATACAGATTTTGATGAAGGAGCCGCTTCATTTACACAAGACGGAAAAACCATTTATTTTACGCGATGTCCCGTCATCAATGGACAAAACCTTGGAGCTCAAATTTTGACTTCCTATCGTTCCGGAGGACAATGGACTGAACCCGTTACTGTGATTTTATTCAAAGACAGCACCATCACCGTAGCCCATCCGGCAATTAGCCCTCATGGAGATACGCTATACTTTGTTTCAGATGCACCGGGCGGATTTGGAGGAAAGGACATTTGGATGAGCATTAAAGAAAATGATCATTGGTCAACGCCCCAAAACGTTGGTCCGGACATCAACACGGCAGGAAATGAAATGTTTCCTTATGTTGCAGCCGACGGTTCGCTCTATTTTTCTTCCGACGGCCATCCGGGATTGGGGGGATTGGACATTTATCATGCCGTTCGTACCAAAAACGGATGGAATGTTACACACATGCCCCCTCCGATCAATTCAAATGCGGACGATTTCGGCATCACATTTCAATTTCAACAACTTGAAGGATATTTTTCATCCAACCGTGGCGATGCCAGAGGCTATGATCACATATGGCGTTTCGAACAACCAATCAACGAATATCTTCTCACCGGCTTTGTTTCCGACAACCAAAAGCAACGACTTGGAGATGCCATTGTTCGATTGATCGGAAATGATGGCACCAATGCGAAAATCAGGGTTAAAAAAGACGGCACCTATCGCTTTGAACTTCATCCAAACGTCGATTATGTCTTGTTGGCCACGTGTCGGGGATACCTCAATCAAGCCAACAAACTATCCACACAAGGAATCAAATCGAGCAAAAATTATTCCTTAAATTTTACATTAATCCCCATCGGAAAACCCATTCAATTGGAAAATATTTTCTACAATTTTGGTCAATGGACTCTCACCAAAGAATCTGAAACATCTTTAAATGCATTGGTCAAAATATTAAAAGACAATCCAACCGTCACGATTGAACTCGATTCTCACACCGATCATGTAGGAACAGCCGCTTACAATCAAACTCTATCGGAAAAAAGAGCTCAATCTGTGGTGGATTATTTAATTCAAGCAGGAATTGCCCCCGACCGCCTTTCAGCGAAAGGATACGGATTTAGTCAACCGGTTGTGGTGGATGCTGCTTTAGCCAAAAAATATCCGTTCCTGAAAGAAGGCGCCATATTGGACGATACTTACATCAACAGCTTAACACCTGATCAACAAACCATTGCCAATCAAATTAACCGTCGAACTGAATTTAAGGTGATCAAAACCACGTACGGATTGAAATAAAACAACAAAGATTTTGCAACCAATGATTTACAGAGCATTAAAAACCGAAGAAATCAATCAGCTGATTCAACAAGGATGCCAGGCTGACAATTGGGATCATGTGCGTGTGCACGAACAATTTAATCCGGCTTTTGTTCAAAAATCCAAATTTACCGGCCAAATTCAACTGGGTGCATTTGAAACCGTCGTAGAATTGCAAGGCGGCATTAACATTCATTCGGGCATTTATGATGCTTGGCTCCACAATTGCACTGTCAGGGACAATGTTCTCATCCATACGGTTCGCGATTACATTGCAAATTACCACATCGAAGATCGTGTCATCATTTTCGATGTCAAATTGTTGGCAGTTGAAAACGAAACAACTTTTGGGAATGGCATTCCTGTAGAAGCCATCAGCGAATCGGGCGGACGCGCCGTGATGATGTACGATCGACTTTCGGCTCAAATAGCTTATGTATTGGCATTGTACCGTCATCGACCCGCCCTCATTTCATCGTTAGAAAAACGGATTATCGATTACAGCAATAGCATTCGGAGTGAGCACGGAATCATTGAATCCGGATCCAAACTGTTTCGATGCGATACCATTGTAGATGTGAAAATTGGAAGATCGGCTCACATTGAAGGCGTCAGATTGATGCGTAATGGGAGCATCAACAGTGCCGATGATGATCCAGTTTACATTGGAGATGGCTGTCATTTGCACAACTTCATCATAAGTTCGGGAGCAAAAATCAACAACGCCACCCTCATTTCGAACAGCTTCATTGGACAAGGGTGCATTTTCGATAAACACTATTCCGCCGATCAATCGCTTTTCTTTTCCAATTGTCAGGGATTACACGGCGAAGCCTGTTCGATTTTTGCAGGACCTTTCACGGTGACCCACCATAAATCGACCCTGTTGATTGCCGGCATGTTTTCCTTTCTAAATGCCGGCAGCGGCTCCAACCAAAGCAATCACTTATACAAATTAGGCCCCATTCATCAAGGGTTGGTCGAACGAGGCAGCAAAACCGGCAGTGATTCTTACATTCTTTGGCCTGCCAAAGTTGGCGCTTTTACGTTTATCTCCGGCAGACACTATTCTCATTGCGATACCTCCGATCTCCCCTTCTCATACCTCATTGAACATAAAGACGAATCATACTTGTCACCTGCCATTAACTTACGCAGCATTGGCACCATTCGCGATTCTCAAAAATGGCCTCATCGCGATATGAGACGCGGCAAAGACCATCTCGACTGCATCAATTATAACTTATTAAGCCCTTATACGGTAGAAAGAATGGTGCGAGGACGCAACTTATTGCTCGAACTGAGGGAAAAAGATGAAACATGTGCTTTGTACAGACATCAGGGAGTGGTGATCGAAGCACGAATCTTGTCGAGAGGCATTCGTTTATACGAAAATGCCATTTGGAAATTTCTTGGAAACTCATTGATTACGCAATTGGAAAAGACCGAAATGCCACTCACACCCGACGAAATTCAATGCTGCTTATCCCTTACCGAAGAAGACGGCCGTGAAAAGTGGGTCGATATTGCAGGCATGATTTGTCCAATCGAACCGCTCAATCGATTGCTGGAGAAAATTGAAAATGATGCATCCTTTTCACTCAATGAAATTCACGAATCATTTTGGGACATTCATCGCAACTATTATCACTACGAATGGACGTGGGCATTCGACATGCTGACCCGTTGGACAAAAAAACAACCCGACCATTACACACCCCAAGATGTCATGTGTGTCGTTAAACGATGGCTAAATGCTGTCCTTAACATTGACAACTGGCTGTACGAAGATGCAAAAAAGGAATTTGCGCTCAGCAAAAAAATAGGTTTTGGAACCGACGGCGACGACTCGGACAAAGAAAAAGATTTTGAAAATGTGCGTGGAACGATGCAAACCAACGAATCCGTATTGACCATCAAACGCCATATGCAGGAAAAAGAACTCCTTGGCGAAAAAATCTTAAAACGAATCCTCGAAGCCAATCCGTCATTGACCGTCGATACAAAAGAATCATTGTGGCAAGACAATTCATGGTGTTAGTGTAATTTCACAAAACAAATCTGATCAATTTGTTAAATACCGACCACACATGTCGCCATATTAACGATTCTAAACCGATTCGATGACTCATGATGCATCAAGCTAAAACACAAAAAAGTTCGTCAGCGTTCTGTTTACACTAAAAAATTGGCAATAACCCTCAATAACTATTTGTTTATGTTATATTAACAAATTGTAATCATCTCGAAACAAACACACTACATCCATCAAGAAATATAAGGCTGGAAAAAAGAATCAATAAAGCATCATTTGGTGATTTTTTTATCTAATTTTGTCATGTTTTGCCATGTAGAGATTGCAATATCATCATTTCATCCATTTTTCGTATGGGTGTCATATCGGCAAACCATGCGTCAAATGATGCCAACGACAATGAATTGAATCATTTGCAGAAATGAGATGTTTTGGTTGAGTTGTCTATCCACAGCGTAAAACGAATTTTAACCTTAAGGAAAACCAAAATGGAAAAGAAAGATGTCGTTTCAACAGATGTATTGATCATTGGAGGAGGACCGGCCGGATTGGCGGTGTCGATACATCTTGCTGATTTATTGAAAAAAAGAGGTTTTAAAAAACGCATTTTACTCATCGAAAAAGGAGCCTCCATTGGAAGTCACATTATTTCCGGGGCTGTAGTAAAGCCTGATGTGTTTCACACCTTGCTGCCTGACGTACCTTTTGAAGAAATTCCCTTCAACGCCAAAGTCACAAAGGACAAAACGGTGTTTTTTCTTTCAAAAAAAGTAGCTTTCGCATTGCCGTTTCATGTCCCTTACATGAACAACAAAGGCAATTATACTGCCTCGTTAGGTCAACTTTGTCGTTTCCTGACTCAAAAAGCAGAAGAGAAAGGCGTCGAAGTTTATCCGGGATTTTCAGTCAGCGAGATCTTGTATCGTGATGGGAAGGTGATTGGCGCAAAAACCATCGACACAGGAGTCGATATCAATGGGAAACCATTGGAGAATTTTCAACCCGGGACAACCATAGAAGCGCAATTGACCATCTTTGCGGAAGGAACACGCGGAAGTTTGACAAAACAACTCATTCGTCGTTTTGATCTCGACAAAGGGAAAAATCCACAAATCTATTCGTTGGGATGCAAAGAACTATGGCGTGTGCCTGAAGGCACCATTCAACCCGGAGAAGTCTATCACACCATGGGCTATCCCTTGAATCTGCATGAATTTGGCGGCGGATTCATTTACGGGTTAACGGAAAACCGCGTAGCTGTTGGACTGGTGGTTGGACTCGATTATCAGGATCCCACATTTGATGTTCACGATGCCTTTCAAGTTTGGAAAACAACGCCTTTTGTCTCTTCATTCCTGAAAAACGGAAAACTATTGGAGTATGGCGCCAAAACACTTCCCGAAGGCGGATACTATTCCATCCCAAAACTTTACACGGATCATGCGCTCATTGTTGGCGACAGTGCAGGATTTCTGGCCATGCCTGCGTTAAAAGGCATTCATTTGGCTATCACGTCAGGCATGTTGGCCGCAAAAACAGCCCTCGATGCATTTGAAAAAAATGATTTTTCGGAAAAAACACTTTTCAACTATGCCGCCTACGTGAAACAAAGTCTGCTGCACAAGGAGTTATATCCTGTTCGCAATGTACGTCAGGGATTCTCAAAAGGACTGATTTTAGGGGCTTTACACTTTGCAAATCAACTTATTACAGGTGGTGCCGGCTTCTTTGGAAAACTGAAAGTGAAACCCGACAGCGAAATGACCAAAAAATTGAGCGAATTCAAAGGGAAAACATTTCGTGAACGATTCAAAAAAGAATTGGAGTTTGACAAGAAATTAACATTTGACAAAGTAACCGACGTCTATTACACCGGCGTTTTTCACGACGAACAACAAGTCCCACATGTAAAAATTAACAATCCGGCTTCATTTCAAGAAATCAACATCAAGGAATACGGAGCGCCTTGTCAATATTTTTGTTCGGCTGAAGTGTACGAACTACACACCGACAAATCGGGGAATCAATCCATTAGAATCCATGCCGAGAATTGCCTACACTGCAAAACATGTGACATTAAAACACCAGGCGACGGCATCACTTGGTCAGTACCTTACGGTGGGAACGGACCTGATTTTCAATACATGTAAAAACAACACAACACCATGGCTTTAACAATCATAAGTTTAATAAAACAAGTGCCGCTCCCGTCGGAAATGAGAATGGGAGAAGACGGACTAATGGATCGAACCAAAGCCAAATCAATCATCAACATCGATTGTCAATTTGGCTTAGAAGCAGGATTGCAACTCAAAAAACAATTTCCCGAAGCCAAACTCATTGTTTGCTCCATGGGGCCGCAATCCTTTGAACCTTCATTGAAAAAAGCAATTTCAATGGGTTATGACGAAGCATACCTATTATCCGACAGACGATTAGGTGGAAGTGATACTTTTGCAACGGGACTTGCCATTGCCACCATGCTGAAACATCTTGGATTCACCAAAGAGGCAAAAGAACCGTTTATTGTGTTAGCCGGACGTCAAACAAGCGATGGCGATACCGCTCATGTGCCTTCGCAAGTAGCTGAAAATCTGGGAATTCCTCAAGCTACTTTTGTGGAACGCATCAAAGCCGACGAAACCGGGAACATCATTGCCAAACGCATCATTGAAGGCGGATACCAAATGATGAAGCTGCCTTTGCCATGTGTCATTTCATTGACTCCAACAGGCATTCCGCCGAGAAAACCCTCTTTGTCAGGAGCAATTAAAGCACGAAACACGTCAGTCACCGTTTTCAACATTGACGACATTGGACTCACCTCAACCAAAATAGGCTTGAATGGGTCCCCTACCATTGTGGCACATGTTGAAAACATTGTCAGTGAGCGTCCTCCCGTGCTCATGGCCACCGGACATACCGAAACGCAATTAGTGAACAGCTTTATTGACAACCTCTCAAAACGGGGACATACGGTCATCCGAAAAGAACAAAAAGAAGAAAAAACCAAAACTACGCCGGAATTTCCATATTACGACAATCGTCATGGAGCAAAGGGAATTCTCACATGGGCTGAAATTGCCAACAATAAGATTGTCAGACCTTCCATTGAATTGCTAACTCCTGCACGCAAGTTAGCGGATCAATTAGGAAATGACACAAAGATCACAACGGTACTCATTGGGAAGGATGTAAAAGAGCTCTCGTCCGAACTCATCGAATACGGCTCGGATGAAGTCATTGTGGTGGAAAATGACAAACTGAAAGAATATTTAGTACTCCCGTTTTCGTCCATCATCGCGCAAATTATCAAAGAGCGTAATCCTGAAATTGTGCTTTTTGCAGCCACCACTTCAGGTAGAGAGCTTGCTCCCCGCATTGCAGTCAAAACAGGAAGCGGAGTAACAGCCGATTGCACGGGACTTGAAATCGGGGAATATGTCAATCGCAAAGAAAAGGTGATCAACAAACCGATTTTACATTCCCGAAGACCAACCTACGGTGAAAGCAAATTGGCCACCATCCTGGGATTTGAATATCCACAAATCTCAACAGCCAGACCCGGCACTTTTGAAATCCCGCAAAAACAACCAAATCGAACCGGCATTGTCTCCACTTTTGACCCCAAATTAACGGAAGATGAATTTCGGGTTGAGATTTTAGAAACCGTGCGTGGAGATGGCGGATTGCAAAATTTATTCGAAGCAGACATCATTGTTGCCGGCGGTCGGGGCACAACGGTTGATAACTTGACGTTGATCAAAAAATTAGCGGAGGCACTGAAAAGCAAAAACATCAAAGCTGAATGGGCTTGCAGCCGCGTGGTTGTGGATGAGGGTTTTGCCGAATATGCACGTCAAATAGGACAAACAGGAAAAACAGTTCGTCCAAAGATATACATCGCAGTAGGCATCTCCGGTGCCATCCAACACATTGCCGGCATGAAAGAATCAGGCACCATCATTGCCATCGATCACAATCCCAAAGCCTCCATCTTTCAATTTGCCGATTGCGGCATTGTAGGCGAATATCAGGATATTTTGCCCGAACTGATTGAACGGGTCAACAACGGCTTCACTTTTGGATTGGATCCAATTCATACAGTTTAAACAACGCCTTTTCAACAACGGACATCCCTTCACATCGTGTGAGGAGGTGTCCGTTTCGTGTTGATACGCGCTCAAGATCAGCGGTCTGAAAATAACCAATGATCACACCGCCAAAAAGTATTATCTTTGCATGAAATCAGGCAGTTCTACACACGTCGCATGCATAGAAATAATCGATTAAAAATCAATTTTTTGCAAATTACTTTGCTTGGGATGCTTCTCATGGGAAGTGCCTTTTCAATGATGGCTCAGCACACTGCCCGCCCCGCCAACGACACCATTGCAACCAAAACGCCTCAGGACACCACCAAAAACAAAGCAAAACAAAACGAGCAATTCACCGATAAAATCATTTATCAGGCTAACGACTCCATCGTTTTTTTCGGTGACGGCACAGGAATCATGTACGGACAAGGTGACATTCAATACCAAAAAATGGAACTACAGGCCAACTATATCCGCATGAAAATGGACAGCAGCTTAGTGTATGCCACCGGCTCCAAAGATTCTACCGGAAATTGGGTTGGAGAACCTGATTTCAAAGACGAAAACAATCAATTCACTTCCAAGCAATTGACCTACAATTTCAAAACAAAACGCGGATTCATTCATCACACTGTGACGCAACAAGGAGAAGGTTGGGTGGTAAGCGATTTAACCAAACTATCGGCTGACAAAACGTTTTACATGTCAAATGTGCAGTACACCACCTGCGACAATACCGATCACCCCGATTTTTACATTCAACTCACACGAGCCAAAGTTAAACCACAAAAATACATCGTGTCAGGGCCTGCTTATCTGGTCATCGAGGATGTGCCTTTACCTGTAGCGCTGCCGTTTGGTTATTTTCCTTTTACTCAAAAATATTCATCGGGCATTATCGTCCCATCCTACGGAGATGATTTTACACGGGGATTTTTTTTACACAACGGCGGCTACTATTTTGCCATAAACGATTATGTGGATTTGGCATTAACAGGCGAAATTTACACCAAAGGCACTTGGGCATTGAATGCCATCAGCACCTACGTGAAGCGATACAAGTTTCGCGGGAGTTTAAATATCAGTTACCGTCAGGATGTTGTAAGTGAAAAAGGCATGCCTGATTACGGCAAATCCACCAATATGAGCATCCAGTGGACTCACAGTCAGGATTCCAAAGCCTCGCTTTACTCCACCCTTTCGGGGAGTGTCAACTTTTCGACCAGCGGATACAACCGAAGCAACATCAACAACGTGTACAATCCCTACATCATGTCACAAAACACGAAAAGTTCCAGTGTTAACTTTTCTCAACGATTCCCCAATAGTCCTTTCACCCTTTCGGCCAACGCAAATATTACGCAACGCACGGCGGACTCAACCATCAACATGCAATTACCCAATTTGACGGTGGCCATGAGCCGCATTTACCCATTCAAACGAAGCAACCATGTGGGACCCGAAAAATGGTACGACAAGATTGCCATGTCTTACACCGGAGCTTTTGCCAACAGCATTCAAACCAAAGAGAACAGATTGTTTCATTCATCATTGTCACGCGACTGGCAAAACGGGTTTGATCACCAAATCCCCATTTCGGCCTCATTCTCACTTTTTAACTACATCAACATCACACCCGCCGTCAATTATCACGAACGGTGGTACTTCAAATCGGTACTTCAACATTGGGATAATACCAAGCAAACCGTTATTCGCGACACTACTTCCGGCTTTTACCGTTCTTACGACTTCAACGCAAGCATCACAGCACAAACCACATTTTACGGATTTTACATTCCAAGCCGAAAATTGTTTGGAGACAAAATAGACCGTATTCGCCACGTGTTTATTCCCTCTTTCAGCTTTACCTACAACCCCGATTTCAGCAACCCGATTTGGGGATCGTACAAAACTTACGACAAGTATGTTCAAGACATGCAAAATCCGCAAATCATGGATAAACAAACCGTACTTTATTCGCCTTTTGAAGGAGCTTTGTATGGTTATCCGGCAGCAGGAAAATCAGGCGCTATCGGCTATTCGTTTAGCAACAACTTGGAAATGAAAGTCAAAACAAAGTCGGATACCACCGATCAACCTACCTACAAAGTTGTCAGCTTGATTGACAATTTCAGCTGGAGCGGCAGTTACAATTTAGTGGCCGACTCCATGCGATGGTCGTTGATCAATGCCAACCTGCGGCTAAAACTTCCTTTTTCAAAATCTTACATGTTGAACCTGAGCGGAACGTTTGACCCCTATCTTTACGGATTGGATGCCAATCATAATCCTGTACACATCAACCAACTTCGCTGGGCTCACGGCAAATTTCCCCGTTTCATGGGAACCAATTTTTCCCAAAGTTTTACCTTAAACGATCAAACATTCAAGCATGGGGCCGCTAAAAAACAATCAAATCAGCAACCTGCCGACCATTCCGATATAATGCCCAATACCGATCTTCCTTCGTTGTACAATCAAAGTGACTCAACCATGCAAAAACAATCGAAACCAACCAACAGCGAAGTAGATGCCGACGGATACGAAAAGCCTCAATTTCATTGGAGCTTATCGTTCAATTATTCGTTGATGTACGGACAATCCGGGGTTTTTAACTATAACACCATGGAATACAACATGCAATGGACACAAAATCTTAGCCTAAACGGAACGCTTTCGCCAACACCAAAGTGGAATGTCAACTGGTCAGCTTCCTACAGTTTTGCAAACAAAAAATTCACCCAACTCAACATTGGAATAACGCGTGATTTGCACTGTTGGTCGTTGACGGCTCAACTTGTTCCCGTGGGATATTACACCTCCTACATGGTTCGAATTGCGGTAAAATCATCGCTGCTTGAAGGATTGAAATACCAGAAATCAAGTTCATTCCAGGACAATGTCAACTGGGAATAACGTCACAAAGTCCAATTTTTGGATATTCAAAAGCAAGCCAAAAACGCATGCAACGAGCCATAAAAACAGCTTATAATCAAGAGAATGACTGTTTGGCGAGTTCCATACGACCTTAGCATAAAAAATAAAAGAAAACGTATGAAACGACAAAATGCACAAACACTCGGAGAAGCTATTCGACGTTTTTTGGAAGAACAACATACGTTGAACAAAAAATTGCAGGAAACAAGATTGATTCAATCTTGGAGCGAAATTGTCGGGCAGGGGATTGCTCATTACACGACGCACTTGGAAGTTAAAAATAAAAAATTGTATGTCACCCTTTCCTCCTCGCTTTTACGCCACGATTTGACCATGCAACGACAATTGTTGATCACCAAGATCAATGATTTTTTACAAAATGAAGTGATTACCGATATTCGATTTTTATAACCCACAGAATGTTGCTTAGCTCAACAATGACAACAGGCCAACATGCAAAGAACAACATTCGACAAGGGTTTGAACAAAAACAACTTAAACTGATGCAGGATTTTTTACAAAAACAGATATTTAAAATCATTTCAGATGCAGCCGACGAAATGCAGTGCGATAGCTATGTCATTGGAGGTTTTGTACGTGATCAATTACTAAAACGCCCTTCAAAAGACATAGACATCATGGTGGTGGGCAGTGGCATCACATTGGCCCAAAAAGTTGCCCAACTTTTGAAACCACATCCTGTCATTCACGTTTTTAAAACTTTTGGCACAGCGCAAATCAAATCTGGCCGTTACAACATTGAATTTGTGGGGGCACGGCGCGAGTCCTACACCAAAGATTCCCGAAAACCAGTTGTAGAAGACGGCACACTGGAAGACGATCTGCAACGAAGAGACTTTACCATCAACACACTGGCTGTTTCACTCTCTAAAAAGAATTTTGGCGCCTGGCTCGATCCGTTTCACGGCATTGAAGATTTGAAAAACAACATCATTCGAACGCCACTTGATCCAGATGTCACCTTTAGTGACGACCCGCTGCGCATGTTGCGCGCCATCCGGTTTGCAACTCAGCTCAATTTCCAAATCGAAGCCCAAACGTTTCAATCAATCAAAAAAAACAAACAACGCATTCAGATTGTCTCTTCCGAACGCATTGCAGACGAGCTCAACAAAATGATGCAGGCGGATCATCCTTCCATAGGGTTTAGATTACTGGACGAAAGTGAGTTATTGCCGCTCATTCTACCTGAATTATCGGCGCTCAAAGGGGTCGAAACCAAAAGCGGGAAAGGACACAAAGACAACTTTATCCACACATTGGCCGTACTCGACAAAGTAGCCGCACATTCGGACGACTTGTGGCTGCGCTGGGCAGCTCTGCTGCACGACATTGCCAAGCCGGTCACAAAACGTTGGGACGATCACATTGGGTGGACTTTTCACAATCATAATTTTATTGGAGAAAAAATGATTCCCGCCATTTTCCGACGACTTAAACTGCCCATGAACGAAAAGATGAAGTTTGTCCAGAAAATGGTTTCACTCCACATGCGTCCCATTGTTTTGAGCGAAGAAGGGGTTACCAATTCGGCCATTCGCCGTTTGCTGTTCGATGCAGGCAACGACATTGAATCGTTGATGACATTGTGCGAAGCCGACATCACCTCCAAAAATCAGGAACGAATCAAGAAACACCTTCAGAACTTTCAATTGGTTCGGGAAAAATTAATTGAAATTGAAGCAAAAGATCGTATTCGCAATTGGCAACCACCCATTGACGGAAATGAAATCATGCGAATTTTCGGATTGGGACAATGTCGAGAAGTCGGATGGCTAAAAAACACCATCAAAGAAGCCATTCTCGAAGGCCTCATCCCCAACGAACGAACAGCTGCCTTGAAATATCTTCTGCAGAAAGCAGATGAAATGCATCTCAAACCCGTGGTTCCAATACCCGAAGCAGAAGATCAACCTCAATGACAAAAATTATTCAACGGTAACCGATTTGGCAAGGTTACGTGGTTTGTCCACATCACAACCTCGCAACACGGCAGTATAATAAGCAAAGAGTTGCAAAGGAATCACAGCCAAAAGCGGAGCAAAAAAATCATCGCACTCAGGCAGCTCAATGGTGAATTCGGTGAGTTGTTCCATAGGCTTTGCATCTCCCTTGTAAACCAACAACACCTTGGCGCCTCGCGTAATCACCTCTCTGATGTTGCTGATCATCTTTTCCGTCAGTGCACTTTGCGTTGAAAGGGCAATCACCGGCATGTCATCGGTGATCAATGAAATGGTGCCGTGCTTTAACTCTCCTGCCTGATGCGCATCACTGTGGATGTACGATATTTCTTTCAACTTGAGGGAACCTTCAAGTGACAATGAATAATCAAGGCCGCGTCCTATGAAGAAAATATCATGCGCATTTTGAAACTTGCTGGCAAAAAATTGACAACTGTCAGCTGTTTGAAGTGTTTTCTCCACCAACGAAGGAATATCCATCAATTCACTACACAGTTTTTTAGTCGTTGCTTCATCAATGGTACCTTTCAAATGAGCCAATTGAATGGCAAAGAGGTACATCATGGCCACTTGAACCGAATAAGCTTTCGTGCTGGCAACGGCAATTTCGGGGCCGGCCCAAGTAAACAAAACACTGTTGGCTTCGCGGGCAATGGACGAACCCACCACATTAACAATGGCTAAAGTATGCACTCCCTGATCTTTTGCCAAGCGAAGCGCAGCCAACGTATCAGCCGTTTCTCCCGATTGCGAAATAATGATCACCAAATCGTTATCCTTGGAAAGAATCGGATTTCGATATCGAAACTCCGAAGCCACATCCACCTCAACAGGAACACGCGACAACTGCTCGATCACCGTCTTTCCCACCATGCCGGCATGCATGGCCGTTCCGCAAGCAACGATGTAAATGTGTTGAAAGCTTTTTAACAAATCGTTTGACAGCGCTTTAATGCCAAAATCGGGCAACCCGTTCACAATCCGGGGCGATAAAGTATTCATCAAAGCTGCCGGTTGTTCATAAATTTCCTTCAACATAAAGTGAGGGTAACCTCCTTTTTCGGCTGCTTCAATATCCCATGTGGCCGTGCAAAGTTCCTTCTCAATCGGTTCATTGTCATGATCCACAATGGTCACTTGATCACTTTGCAACACAGCAATTTCATTTTCTTCCAACAAATAATAACGGCGAGTGTGTTTCAAAATAGCTGGAATGTCCGATGCAATGAAGTTTTCGTTTTCACCCACTCCAATAATCAACGGGCTGTCTTTGCGTACGGCAAACAAAGTATCGGGAAAATCAACGAACATAACCCCTAAAGCATAAGAACCTCTTAAATTGTCGATGACGCGGGTGATGGTTTCAACGGGATTGCCGTTGTAGTAAAAATCCAGCAGGACAGCGATCACTTCCGTGTCGGTTTCCGACAAAAATTCATACCCTTTGCTACCCATTTTCTCCTTCAACTGGGCATAATTTTCAATAATTCCGTTGTGGACAATGGTCACCCGTTTGTTACCGTGTGGATGTGAATTGACATCCGACGGTTCTCCGTGAGTAGCCCAACGTGTGTGACCAATGCCGATGGTTCCGCCGGGAGTTCCGTCTTGAACCATTTTTTGCTCAAGATTTTTCAATCTTCCCTTTGATTTTACCACGTTGATGACATGATTTTCCATCACCGCAATACCGGCAGAATCGTACCCTCGATATTCGAGTTTTTCCAATCCGTCCACTAAAATTTTTGCCGCCGGTTTATTCCCTACGTAACCTACAATACCACACATATCATTTGTATTTTAATCATTGTTATTCGTTCATCGAAGCAAAACCCAATAGGTCATTCCGCTTTTGCTTGCTAAATCTTGAATCCTTAACCAAACTTTTTCAGAATCGATTGCCCCACAATTGATTTAAAAAGGCTGTTTGTTTTTGTTCCGCACTATTATTCGCCGCATCCCAAAACTTCTTCTCCTTCAATTGTTCAGGCAAATAATGTTGTTTGACAAAATGATCGGGTCGATCATGCGGATAAATGTAATCCGTGCCATAATGCAACTGTTTCATCAATGTTGTTGGTGCATTGCGCAAATGCAGAGGCACGGGTAAATCGCCTGTTTGCTCCACGATAGCCAACGCTTTGTCAATGGCCAAATAGGCGGAATTGCTTTTGGGGGATGATGCAAGATATATAGCAGTTTCCGAAAGAATGATGCGACTTTCGGGCCAACCAATTTTGGATATGGCCTCAAAACAAGCATTGGCTAAGAGCAAAGCGTTGGGATTGGCCAGGCCAATATCTTCGGCTGCAAGAATCACCAGACGACGTGCAATGAATTGAGGATCTTCCCCGCCGGCTACCATGCGTGCCAACCAATACACCGCCGCATCCGGATCACTCCCTCGAACTGATTTGATAAAAGCCGAAATGATGTCGTAATGCATCTCACCCAATTTGTCGTATGCCACCGGATGTTGCACCAGTGTCTTCGTGACCAGCTCATTGGTGATGACAATCGGATCGGATTCGCTGTAATTTACCACCATCTCAATAATATTCAACAACTTGCGTGCATCGCCTCCTGCGTATCGAAACAGAGCATCTTTTTCGATCACATCGATTTGCCGCTGTTTCAGCACTTCATCACCAGTCAAGGCTCGCTGAAGGAGCAAATCCAATTCATCGTTGTTCAAAGGATTGAGAATAAACACCTGACAACGGGAAAGTAACGGCGTTATGACTTCAAATGACGGATTTTCGGTGGTTGCTCCGATTAAAGTAAAAGTACCGTCTTCAACCGCTCCCAAAAGTGCATCCTGTTGCGATTTGCTGAAACGATGAATCTCATCTATAAACAAAATAGTCCCATGCGGATCGAACAGCCGTGATTTTCCGGCACTTTCAATGATATCTCGAACCTCTTTCACTCCCGAGTTAATGGCGCTTAAGGCATAGAAAGTCCGGTTTGTGACATTGGCAATGATTCTGGCAAGCGTGGTTTTTCCTACTCCGGGAGGTCCCCAAAGAATAAATGAGGTCAAATGTCCCGATGCGATCATTTGACGAATCACGCCATCATCTCCAACAAGATGCTTCTGCCCAACATAATCGTCAAGCGAATGAGGCCGCATCCTTTCTGCCAGTGGAATGGTCATGTTCATTGAAGGTTTTTATCGAAGTCTTAATACCCGTCCGGTTTGAGCCGGAGTGCCGTAAGGAATTCCGTTCATTTCGTACAATTTTTTCACTTTGATGCCGTAATACTGTGAAATGGAGTACATCGATTCGCCCGGTTGAACTTCGTGCGTCGATGGCACCAATGGAGATGCTTTGTTTTTCTTAGCCCCTAAATAAACCACTTCGTCGGGTTGCAACACATAGTTTTTATCCACTTCATTGCGATATCGCAACAGACATGCCATCATATTAAATTCTTTTGCAATGGAATGATAGGTATCGCCCGACACGGAAATCACATATTTGATGCCGTTGTTTTTGTACACTTTGTGGGTAAATGGCGCTTCAATCACGCCAAATCGACTGCTAAACACTGCATTGGTATCGGCCAATGCTTCATCAATCGATTTGTTTTCAACCGGATGATGACGTGAAGCCAACTGCATGCGCATTCCTTCTTTATCCAATTGATCCAAATGATACAGATCAATGATTTGAATCAGGTTGGTTGCATAATTTTTGTTGGTGGCATATCCGGCATTTTGCAATCCTTGAGCCCAACCTTTATAATCGGTAGCCGGCAATAAAAAGAGAGAAGCATACCGACTGCGCGTTACGAGAAACAACGAATGATCCTCGTAAGAATCGTACACCGAAGGATATTTTCGAAAACATTCGTGTTTCTGATCATCATCCTGATACACATGATCACCTGTCCAGTCGCTGCATTTAATGCCAAAATGATTGTTGGCCGTTGTAGCTAAAACACTTTTGCCTGCCCTCGATTCCAACAATCCCTGAGCCAAGGTGATGCTTGCCGGAATCCCGTATTTTGCCTGTTCCGTCAACGCCAAAGAACGATATTGTTTGATGTATGCTTCATAATCCGCTTGTTTCACTTGAGCAACAATGCATAACGGAGCTAACAACAACATGAAAAATAAAAAAGATTTTCGGTTCATCGACAAAAAGTTATAAGGTTATTTGATTGATTCTTTCAGATGTCTAATTTAATTTTTAACCCTAAGAATATATGGAACTCGCCAAACAGTCATTTAATTGAGCATAAGCTCTTTTTATGGCTCGTTTCTTCTTAAAACAGGAATAGGATCAGTTGTTTTTCTCCCACGCGTTGTGATGCTGCGATTTTTTCTCGCACGCGGCATGCAAAACAATCACCCTAACGCTCTTTCCTGACCCAGCTGCCCTGATGGTATGAAAAACGACACACCGTAGTAGCCAACATTGGTTTCAGATGATCCCAATCCTCCTTAGTCAAAAAATCTTTTTGTGCCAAGGTAGCGACAATTTCCATGGACGAAGCATCAAAAGAGTAATGCACAAAAAGTGGTGTCAGCCAACTAATGGCCTGAATCTGATTGTAATCCGAAAGAGAAGACTTCAAAAAGTCTGCCGCCTGTGCAGTAGGCATCTCCATGACAACAGGCTCCCAACGCATGGAATAAAATGAAAGCACCGACAAGGAAGCCGGAGCACTTGCCGTTTGACTCACCGCAATGAACAGTGGTGTAACGCGGTCAAACACTTGCACTTCCAATGTTCCCATGTGTGAAGTCTGAATCACAAAATGAAGCGTCGGTTCATCCCACAACACAATACGAACATACCCGTTCATGCCGTTGGCAATGGAATCAACGTGTTTCACTTCGTAATAAGTCATCAAATCGCTGCGTCGTGCCGAATCCAATAACAACACCGATTCAGGCATTGACATAAACAGTTGTTTTAGCGAAGGCATCGAAGCAGACGCCATACCGGGCAACATGATTAATAAAAACAAAAACAGTTTCTTTGTGAGAGTCGGTTTCATTGTATTCATCGTTTTAAATGTTTTGGCACACTACGTTGATTCTTCTTTCCATGCGCTTTCAAATCCTCATCCCGAAACGACGTTGAAAAAGAGCAAAGGCATCCATTTTCAAAACTTTCGGGCAAATTTCTCGACAAGCAGCTCGGGACCAATTTGCGGACGGCAATTTATCAATAATAACTTACTCCAGCAAGCCCGCAAGCCACTGAATTGACTTATTTCTTATTGATCTTTTTGTTAAAAAGTTTTTTGAACATTTCCCAATAGTCCGTAAACAAATCACTGAACGAATTGAAATTCTCCGTGTAAGTCAACCCGATGCCCTGTGTGTAGAGCGAAGGATTGAGTTCCTTGTAATCGTTGGTGTGATTGAAAGCGCGGATGCTCCATTTTCCGTTCTTGGTAAACAAATATTGAATGTCGATGTCGCCAATAAATCTGGTAGCCGAGAAATTATCATCTCGATAACCCACATTCCCATTGATGATCCATCGGTTGTTTTGATATTGAATGGCCGCCTCGTAATCGTTGCCCTGAAAACTTCCCACCCCTGAACGATTCCAGTTGAGGCCGAGATTCAGCCCTTTTACAGCTTGCGACAATAAATTGTTCAGTTGACTTGAAACCGTAGAAGTGGCTACCGACAACAATTCATTTTGCCCAAAACTGTTGGCCGAAGAACGCATGTAATCCGGAGTATAAAAGCGACCAAAAGCCAACAAATAAATCATTTGACGATTCATCATTTCGTCGGTATTAATGATGTTTTTGACCTCTCGTTTCAATTCGTCGCTGGCATTGGGCAAATCAATATTAAACTTGATATCAGGATGCAAAAGGTTACCGGTCAGGTTAAGCATACAATCCACCAACACATTGGTGCGTTTGGTTGTTTGCAACAGGTCGGCATCCATCAAATCAGCCAACGAAGCATTCACCTGATAGGTGGCATTGATGTCAATGGTGGGATTCATGGCGTTTCCATCCCATCGAATTTTACTTCCGTTATCAATCTTAAAGTCCCTGATTAAGGCATTTTGAAAAGTAAACAAATAATTCCCTTTGTTGACGGTGTAATTGCCGTACATCTGAATGTCGGAAGTGGTCGTGTTGTATCGAATATTGACCAATCCGGTGCCGTTTGCATTGATGCGATCACCGGCTTTTTTATCAATCAACAGCTCAACTTGTGTGTCTGGCATCACATTAAACGTAGTATTGATGATGGTTTGTGACGAATTGTTATTGCTTGCGGTCGAACTTTTCGGCTGACCCTCATCCCGCTTGTACACTTTTCGCTCCACGTAAGTGATGAAACTGTTTGAAATGGACGATTGAGAGTTATCCACCGAAATGACCATGTTGGTGCCGCGCTGTGCCGTTGCATTAATGTCAATGTAAGCATTATTGCCTTTGTCATACACATGCACAGTGCCCGAAGCATAAGCTCTTCCCCAAAAATTGGCATTGTCCCTCTCTCCGGTGTTCAAACCTAAAATATTGTCTGCTTGAACTTTGACATCATAATGCCAATCTTTGAAATCATGGTTTGTAACATTCACCCATAAATTTGCCGCATTTCCTTCAGAATCTTTGACTTTCATGTCGTTAATCACAATGGCTCCTTCCCTTAAATAGACACTATCCGCAAAGGTATAGGAAGTGTTCAGATACGACAGCGACGCATGGCCGTCTTGCACAAACTGGCTGCCTTCAATCCAGAAATGGTTGTTTTTCAGAAACAACGAAACGGGACCCGACACATTTCCACCGGGCGATGAGAGAAAAGCATTCAAATAAACATCGAGAAAATCGATCGGCAAATGATGGGTAAATCCGTTGAAAGCCAATGAATCCTGCGAAGGGAAGAAACTCCCGTTCATCACCACAACCGGTTTTGCACCCTGCAATGTCGGCGTTATTTTAACCGAAGCGTTTAGTACGTTGTTGACGCCGTCCCAGCGGCTGTTCACATCATTTTCGCCCCAATCAGTGTTATTCAATCCAAAATGAGAAATGATGAGGCTCGCATCAGCAATGGGATGTTGCAAGACGCTAAGCACGGCCACTTTCCCGTTGATTGTCCCGTTGAGACGCGGATTTTCCAAATGAATCAAGTCGGAAATATCTTCCAGTCTAATTCCTTTTAAATCAATGTTTAAGCTATCATGCGGCTGTTTCGACACCATTCCTGAGAGATAAAAATGTTGATTGGGGCGTTCCAAACCAACATGATCGATCTGAAACGTGTGAAAATCGGTGGTTACCAAACCGGGCTGCATGTTCCATGCCGAATCGTTGATCATAATCTGTGTTGGCAAAAAATGTATTTTGGCTCTCAATCCGTTGTCGATCCGGCTAAACTGAGTGCCGGCAACCAATTCGCCCGCAAAAGTCGGTTCCACATTGTTGTCCCACGACAAATTGGTACCCACGGAATCGTGTTTTGCTTTCACCGTAGCATAAAAATTCAGCACGGATTGTTTTTGATGTATCATGGTAAAAAATCCCACGTGCAGTTGGTTGTTCCGATTGTCACACGACAAAGTCAGATTGCTGAAATGATTATTGCCGATGGTGACATCGGGCAAATCAACGGAACATTGAAAAGCATTGTTTTTGCTGTCCAAATAACCTTGCAAGCCGCCCCCTCGGTGAAGCTGAATAGGCAAGTCAAGAATGGCGCCAAGTCGGTCGGCTTTGGTGGAATCGATGGATAAGTTCCAGACTACATCGTTGAAAAAATTCAGCTTAGGAGACTTGGCAAACAAGGAGGGCATGTACAAAGAAACCAAGTAATTAAAATCATCACCCACTTTTGCCAGGTTAAATTTCCCCGAAACCGTTCCATGAATTAAATCGGATGAGATGATGATCTTTTGCTGTGTGTCATTCATCGGTTTTGCTTCAATTTTCAACAAAGGCAGCATAAAATGATCTTCCTGATTGTCCAATTGCAACGGATTGATTTCAAATGTTCCATTGGCCTGATTTAGGATGTTCCCCTGCAAATTGGCTTTTATCAACATAGAGACGGCTAAATCCGGCCATTTCTGGGTCAAGTGCAGCGCATGAGGTCTGAAATGATCCAACGATGCTGTAAATTGGTACACAGGATCAGCCGAATTCCAATTAATCAGACCGGCAATGTCAAAATTGATGTTGGGGTCATGAATGGAGGCCGTGCCGTCAAACTGTTTATTTTTGAGAGAACCATCCAGTAGAATGTTTTGATACAGATATTGTTTGAACGTGATGGAAGCAATCGTTGCATTGGTGGTCAGCGTCATTGACTTGTCATGCGCATTTTGCCCTTTGACCTCCGCACGAAGGGTGACATTGCCCAAATCGGGATTGTTCAACATGGCACCCAACTGAAAGTTGTTCATTTTCAACGATCCGGAATAGCTGAATGTTTGCAGCTGATCCGTCAGGCTTAACTTCAAGTCGGTTCTGAAATTGCCCAGCCGTGTCGAAAAGTTTCCGTATGCCACCATTTCGCTCAAAAATCCGGTCAACGATCCCGTAAAGTAAAGCGTTCCGAGCCGCAAAGCAGGAGCCGGCAAAACAAACGGTCTGTTGCTGACGTCAGCTATCACATCCTGCAGATGCGACATGCTGAGATGCATCTGCTTGACATTGGCATAAACAAAAGCATCGCTTAAATTGGGAAGCCCGTTAATTTCAAAATTTCCGTCAAACTTAAAATTATGCCGATTTTCAATCTTAAGTTGATGACATTTGAAATCGGAAATCGGACCTTCCAGTTGGGTTGACACCCGATAAGCATCGTCATAGCCTTTGAATCCGGGAATAAAAGCGCTAAAATCGGACAAATAGATATAGGAAGGCAACAAACGACATCGAATCTTCACGTTTTTCACAAAATGACTCAAATTGGCGAGGCTGTCATATCGAAACGAAATGCTGTCCATCCTCAAATCGCTTTTAGACAGACGCAAACGCAACGACGGCAGAAAAAGTAAGTGTCGGTTGGCCAACACCGTGGTTTGAAATTGATCAACGGTCAACCCCGATTTTTCTTTCAAATGAAACGATCGAACGGCAAACGACAAGGTATCGGCATCAAATTTTTGCACGGCAACATCGAAATGAATGTCATTGACATTCAAGTCGGACATATTCAAGGTGGGCGCCTGCTTTGGATGCGACGATGCTTTGGTCAATTGAAACCGACCCCGATTCACTGCAAAACGGGTCACATGAAACGACAAAGTGAGAGGATGATGCACCGTGTCTTTGGAAGCAAACGCTTTCAACACAAAATCAAAATCGGAATGTCCCGTCGAATCTTCACGCAAATGAAAATCAATACCGTTCAAAGACGCTTCGGTGATGAAAACATGGCGAGTCAACAACTTCCACAAATTAACCTTGAGCTGAATTTCCCTCGCATAAAACAAGGTGTCGCGTTGTTGATCTTCCAAATAAACCCCTTTCAACACAAAATTGGAAAATGGGCTGAACGATAGGGATGCAATATCAAAACGGGTATTCAGCTTTTGTCGTAGCTCCAAAACAACCTGCCGCCGTATCACGTTTTGAACAAAGATGGTATTCAAAAGAATATACCCGAAGATAAAAAAAAAGACGATGACCTCTACGTAGATCAACGCATGCTTTCGAGATTTTTGTTTACTTTTGAACTTCATATTCATCCAGGCTGATGCAACATGCACGGAACACTCAAAAGCTGATTTAATTTTATCCGAATGAAATCAATCATTCGGCAACTCATGAAAGCGTCGCCGTGCTAAGCAACAGCAAATTTACTTGAAAATAAGAAGAGATCAAAACAATCAAACCCGATTAGCACGTTTTTTTATTTTTTGATGCATGCAATAACCATCCCATCATGCCACGAATCATTCATACACTTAATGATGAAGTTAAAAAAACAGCTTACAAACCATTAAAACGATCATACCAAAAACACACTTTGACACATAGAATGATGTGTATGTGCGAGTTACACACATCTTTAGCGTTAAAAAATAAAAATAGACGTATGAAACGAGCCATAAAACAGCTTATGCTCAAGTGTATGACTATTTTGGCGAGTTCCATACAAACTTAATGTTAAAAAATAAAATAGACGTATGAAAGCAACCATTGAAACCACAGCAGGCACAATGAGTGTAACGTTGTACGATGAAACCCCAATACATCGCGACAACTTTGTCAAATTAGCCCAAAGCGGCTTCTACAACGACCTTTTATTCCATCGTGTCATCAAAAACTTTATGATTCAAACCGGCGACCCCGAATCAAAAAATGCAAATCAACAAAAACATTTAGGTTCAGGCGGACCCGGATACACGTTGCCTGCCGAAATTCTGTTTCCAACCTTTTTCCACAAAAAAGGCGCTTTGGCAGCAGCCCGACAAAGCGATGAAGTCAATCCTCAAAAAGCCTCTTCCGGCTCTCAATTCTACATCGTTCAAGGACAACCGATGACCGATCGGGAACTGGATCAAATCGAACAGTCGGCACGCTATGCCAAAGAAAAAGAGATTTTTCAACAAATTGCCGAAACATACCGCTCTCAAATCGTTGCACTTCAAAAAGCCAATGACACGGAAGGATTGAACGCTTTACGCGACAAGATTTACGACGAAACAAAAAAACGGGTTGACACCATGGATCCGTTTCGTTTCACTCCCGAACAACGGGAAGCATACAAAACCGTCGGTGGAGCTTCTTTCTTGGACGGCAATTACACTGTTTTTGGTGAAGTAACCGAAGGCTTGGACATCATCGATCGCATTGCCGATGCCAAAACCAATGCACACGATCGTCCCCTTGTCGACATCAAAATCATTCAGGTCACCATTCATGAATAACCATTCGCTCAATTCCTTCAGCATGATCGTCAACCGTATTCCCATCATCTGCCACCCTTTTCTCCCTTTGCCATGAGTCCGTTTCTTCAAGTGGATCAACTCTCTAAACGCTTTGGCGATTTATGGTTGCTGGACGCTGTGTCGTTCTCCATCAGCGAAGGAGAAAAAGTAGGATTAATTGCTCCAAACGGATCGGGCAAATCAACCTTACTGGCCATCCTGACGGGCGAAGAACCGGCTGACAAAGGCTCCGTCACTTTTCAAAAAGGATTGCGAATCGGATATTTACCACAAAATCCGGCATTCCCGCCGGAAATAACTGTCATGCAAGCATGTTTTGCGTCAAACAACGACTTGGTGACGCTCATTGCCGCCTACGAAAAAGCCGTTACATCCGACGATCATGCCAAAATGGACGAACTCATCCCCATGATGGATCACTTACAGGCTTGGGATTACGAACAACGCATCAAACAAATCTTGTCCGAACTCCACATTACAACCTTCGATCAACCCGTGGCAACCCTTTCGGGAGGTCAACTGAAACGCTTGGCATTGGCCAACGTCTTAATTGCAGAGCCCGAACTACTCATCCTCGACGAACCTACCAATCACTTGGACACCGACATGACCGAATGGCTGGAAGCATATCTCCATCGCTCCAAACTCAGTTTGTTGATGGTGACTCATGATCGCTATTTTCTGGATCGGGTTTGCAACCGCATTCTTGAATTGGATCAACGTCAAATGTATAGCTACAAAGGAAACTTCAGCTACTATCTTCAAAAACGCGAAGAACGCATCAATGCCCAAACCGTCGAAATTGAACGAGCAAACAATTTGTTGCGAAAAGAACTCGACTGGATGCGACGTCAACCGCAGGCCAGAGCCACCAAAGCAAAATCGCGCATCGATGCCTTTTATGAACTTCAAAACAAAGCAGGCCAACAACGCAAAGAAAAAACATTGACCCTGAAAACCCAAGCCTCCTACATCGGAAACAAAATTTTCGAAGCCATACATGTTTCCAAACGTTACGATGCATTGACCATCCTCAACGATTTTAACTACGTCTTTACAAAATACGAAAAATTGGGCATTGTGGGGAACAACGGGACGGGAAAAAGTACATTCCTAAAAATGCTTCTGGGCGAAGTGCTTCCCGACAACGGCGTTTTCGAAATCGGCGAAACGGTAAAATTCGGCTACTACAGCCAGGAAGGGATCGCTTTTGACGAACAAATGAAAGTCATCGATGTGGTCAAAAACATCGCCGAAGTGATCGATCTGGGCAAACAGGGAAAATGGAGCGCTTCGCAATTCCTCCAACATTTTCTGTTTGAACCCGAAAGACAATATGATTTTGTGTATAAATTGAGCGGTGGCGAAAAACGTCGGCTTTACCTTTGCACCGTTTTGATTCAAAATCCCAATTTCCTGATCCTTGACGAACCAACCAACGACTTGGACATTGTCACCCTCAACGTGTTAGAGTCTTATTTGCAGGAATTTCAAGGATGCTTGATTGTCGTTTCGCACGATCGGTTCTTTATGGACAAAGTGGTCGATCACCTCTTTATTTTTGAAGGGAATGGCCTGATTCAACACTTTCCGGGCAACTATTCCGACTTTCGTGAATGGAAAGCAAAACGGACAACAACCCCAAAAGTCATCCAAAACAACGAATCAAAGACGCCCAAACCACAGCGCACCTCATCGAAAAAACGATTAAGTTTTAAGGAACAAAAAGAATTTGAACAGCTCGAACAAGAGATCGAGGAGTTAGAAAAAGAAAAACAACTGCTGGAAGCATCCCTTTCCGAAAACCAAACAGACACCCGTCAACTCATTGCCCTCACCGAACGTCTGGCAGAAGTAATGCGGATCATTGACGACAAAAGCACCCGCTGGCTCGAACTCTCTGAACTGGCTTCAGGTGAATAAGCCGTCAAATTGTCCGGATTGCGCCGAACGAAGATTTATTCATTGTCCGAAGCAATCTTTTTGAGCAATGTCTTCATGGACACTTTTTCCGTCACGATATTGATCAATTGATCCACCGGAATCCGCTCCTGCAACATTGTATCCCGATAACGCAACGTCACGGTTTGATCTTCCAACGTTTGATGATCGACAGTGACACAATAAGGCGTCCCAATGGCATCTTGACGTCGATATCGCTTGCCGATCGAATCCTTCTCATCATACTGACATTTGAATTCAAATTTCAAAACATCCATAATGGCTCGAGCTTTTTCGGGCAAACCGTCCTTTTTCACCAGTGGAAGAATGGCCAGTTTGACAGGCGCCAAAGCTGCGGGTAGTTTCAGTACTACGCGTGTTTCACCTCCTTCCAACGCTTCTTCTTCGTAGGCTGCTGCCATGATGGAGAGAAACATCCGATCGACTCCGATGGACGTTTCTATGACATAAGGTGTGTACGACTCGTTTAGTTCGGGATCAAAATATTTGATGCTTTTACCCGAATATTTTTCGTGACTGCTCAAATCAAAATCGGTACGCGAGTGAATTCCTTCCACCTCTTTGAACCCAAAAGGCATTTCAAATTCAATGTCGGTGGCAGCGTTGGCATAATGCGCCAACTTGTCGTGATCGTGAAACCTGTATTTCTGATCACCAAGCCCCAACGCTTTATGCCATTTGAGGCGTGTCTCTTTCCATTTCTTAAACCACTCCAACTCACTACCTGGACGCACAAAGAACTGCATCTCCATTTGCTCAAATTCACGCATTCTGAAAATAAACTGTCTGGCAACAATCTCATTCCGAAATGCTTTCCCAATTTGTGCAATCCCAAAAGGAATCTTCATCCTTCCGGTTTTTTGAACATTCAAATAATTGACAAAAATACCCTGTGCCGTCTCAGGCCTTAAATAAACCTTCATCGCCCCATCGGCTGTCGATCCCATTTCGGTCGAAAACATCAAATTGAATTGTCGTACCTCTGTCCAATTCTTCGTTCCACTAATGGGACACACCACGTCGTAATCCAAAATAATTTGTCTTAACTCGTTTAAATCGTTTTCGTTCAGCGCTTTCACAAACCGACGATGAATCTCATCCCTTTTCGCCTGATGCTCAAGCACCCGCGTATTGGTTTGACGAAACAGTGCGTCGTCAAACGAGGCCCCAAACCGCTTGGCTGCTTTTTCAACCTCTTTCTCAATCTTTTCATCATATCTCGACAACAATTCCTCAATAAGCACGTCGGCTCGGTATCTTTTTTTGGAATCTTTGTTATCAATCAAAGGATCATTGAACGCATCCACGTGCCCGGAAGCTTTCCAAGTGGTTGGATGCATAAAAATGGCTGCGTCGATACCAACCACATTCTCGTGCAACAACACCATGCTATCCCACCAATATCGTTTGATGTTGTTTTTTAGCTCAACCCCATTTTGTCCATAATCGTACACAGCCCCCAACCCGTCATAAATTTCACTCGAAGGAAATACAAAACCATACTCTTTGCAATGCGCAATTAATTTCTTAAAAACATCTTCGTGGAGTGCCATATCTTCAAAATAAATGGGGTTTTTAACAATACAAACGTCATATCAACGTGAGAAAGCACAAAGTTACAACATTTTTTGAAACCGAAGAGCCCTCTGAATGGTTCAAATAGGACAATCACACCAAACGAAATCGTCTGTGGTATATCCACCATGTATGTTTCCCTGCGTTACGATCACCGTACCGATCGGCGTGTAATACTGCGTTGTCAGCTTATGCCCGGCGGCATCGTAGCTGTTGATGATTTGTCGTCCGATCCCGAACTGAATCGTATCCGGCAAATTTAGGACATTGTAGCGAATTATCGGATGACTATAAATGATATCCAAAACGCCTTTTAACAAAAAGATTAGAGCAAATGATCCAATATGATATGTTAATGTCTCGTCCTGAAAATTGTTTACAGTTTTTGTTGTTAATCCGCTTGTTATTGAATGAATTTTTTTACTATGTAATGGGTAATGTGAGCCGGAACTTTGTTGGGTAAAACGGGATGGGGTTCGATGTCACATTCCGTTTTCTTTGTCATGGTCCAAAGTTTCGCCATCACTTTGTTGAGGGTTCCAAAGTTATTCATTTTCTTTTCGAATTGCTTCACCGGTTGATTATAATACGGGGTCCAATTTTTTCTGAACTTTCTTGTTTGATTATGTGCATATTCATACGTAATATCACTTACTCACAATTGATTTGCTTTCATAGGAACAAACGCTTTAATCAGGTTTGGATACTTATGCAACCAATATATCTCTTTTTTACATAGCTTGTTGCATCTTGATTTGTCCTTCACTCGGTTTTGAAAGCCCCAATTTACGCATCCAATTGTAGATACTTTGTGTCCCGTTGAAATGATACTTCTTTTTTAACTCTTCTATCGTTATCGACGTGCTTAAATACTCTTGTACTGTGTGTAATTGTAAATCGTCCGTAATCTTGTTTACTTTTCTCTTCATAATCCTGATTTTTGTTTACTTCTTCTGTAAACCTATTTCAGGACTAGACATGTTGCTACTACAGTCTCTTTGTGCACATCAAGCCCGCAACCTTTGGCTACGACCTGTTCAAATTCAATCGTTTCGTTGTCCATAGTTGTACCTTTTTAATTGCTTTATCCAGCATGGTACTGTGCTTTTCATCTTCTTTGGTTCCCGCTTTAACAGTCATGTAGTTTTCATATTAACGTTAAATCTTGATCTCAATAACTTAATTGCTACATCTTTTTTGAGTCTGAAACAAGATTGCTTGCATTTGAAACAAAAATGAAAGGGATTTAGGGATGATCAGATGATCTTTGCATCATCAATTTTTATGTGTAACCCTTCATCTCTTTCTTACATGTCCAAACATTATTTGTACCGCGTTATTTTTGTTGCCATCATCGGTGGCTTTCTTTTCGGATTAAACATGGCAGGCATTTCAGGCGCCGTGCATTCCATCCAGGATTTCTTTAAATTAAGCGACAATGGCATTGGCATCGTCGTAAGTTCATTAACCCTTGGCTGTTTGGTCGGAGCATTATTCACCGGAACCATCGCCAATCAGTTGGGACGAAAAAAAGTCTTTATTTTCATTGCACTGCTTTTTGCCCTTTCTTCGTTAGGATGTGCCTTGTCACAATCAAGCATTCTGTTAGTGCTATTTCGCGTCATTGCCGGTATTGGCGTAGGCGCAATATCTGTAGTGGGGCCAATGTATATTTCTGAGATTTCTCCTGCTAACCAACGTGGCAGGTTAGTTTCGTTCAATCAGTTTGCCATTGTAATCGGCATTTTGCTGGCTTATGTCATTGATTTTCTCTTGCTTGACATCCCCGGATCGTGGCGTTATATGCTGGGAGTGCCATTTGTCTTTAGCATTTTGTTTTTATTGTTGCTGGCAAAGTTTCCCGAAAGTCCGCGCTGGTTGATTGCTCATAATAAAGAAGAAGATGGGAAGGTTGTTTTGACAAAAGTGCTTGGGAAGGAAGAAGGAGCTCATACTGTGAACGACATTAAGATGTCGCTGGCGGCTGAAACAAGCAGTGAAAAGGTTCAATTCAGAGAAATTTTTCAAGGTAAGATTGGCAAGATAGTGCTTTTTGGGACTTTATTAGCAGCCTTTCAACAAATCACCGGTATTAATGCCGTGGTGAATTATGCTCCCGTTATTTTTGCCAAAACAGGCGTTGGCGGACATCAAGCATTGCTTCAATCGGTGTTGGTCGGTTTCATCAATTTCTTGTTCACCATTGTGGCGTTGTGGTTGGTTGACAGTCGTGGCCGCAAAGTGCTGCTTTTGTGGGGAGCAGGCGGCATGACGTTGTCTTTAGCTTATTTGGCAGCATCCTTTGCTTTTGGATGGAGTCCTGTCGGCATCCTTATTTCATTACTGGCTTACATTGCCTTCTTCGCTGCATCGTTTGCACCGGTGATGTGGGTCGTCACTTCTGAAATGTACCCCAACCGCGTACGCAGTCATGCCCTCTCCTTCTCCACTGCCATTAGTTGGGGTTGCACCTTCTTAACAGTACAATTTTCACCTTGGATATTGAATCACTTTGGCGGTGGTGTCCTTTTTGGAGTTTTCGGCTTGTTTAGTCTGTTAGCCCTTGTGTTTGTATGGGTATTTATTCCTGAAACAAAAGGTAAAACGCTGGAAGAAATTGAAAAAGAGATCGTGCGTCATTAATTTGTTTAAGTTGTAATTTATTGTTTAATCATTCAATCATTGATTTTATGGATAAAAAATCCGTTCTCTGCTTTGGTGAAATGCTATGGGATAAGATTTCGCCAACGAACAAACAACCGGGCGGCGCTCCGATGAATGTAGCGCTGCATTTGCTAAAACATGGCCACGATGTCTGCTTGGTAAGCCGTGTCGGTAACGATAGCGACGGATGCGATTTATTGGATTTCATTCGTCCTTCAGGTCTTTCACTTGACTATATTCAACGCGACGCCACTGTGCCAACAGGTGTTGTGAATGTCGTATTAGACGAGAAACAGAATGCTACGTACGACATTGTTTTCCCTTCGGCATGGGATTTTATCCAATTAGATGAGCCGTTGATGAAAAAAATGGAGTCCGTGGATGCCATTGTTTTTGGCAGTTTGGCTTCACGTAACGATATTTCGCGAAACACCCTGTTCTATTTATTCAAAAGTAAAGCAATCAAAATTTTTGATGTCAATCTTCGCGCTCCATATTATTCCAAAGAACTGCTTGAAGATATGATGTTGGTAGCCGACATTATCAAACTCAATCATGAAGAGATTGCCGTCATTGCATCGTGGTACGGACAACATGCGCTTACACTCGAAGATCAAATGCGGTGGTTAAGCAAACAATTTGGTTGTGGTACGCTATGCGTCACCCGTGCAGAACATGGCGCAGCCATGTTGCATAACAATTTGTTTACCGAACATCCGGGCTTTCATGTAAAGGTGGAAGACACCATCGGATCAGGCGATGCCTTTCTGGCTTCTTTCATTCATGGTATCTTTCAAGAGGATGCCCCTTATGAGCTACTTTCAAATGCTTGCCGACTCGGAGCTTACGTTGCAACCCGTAAAGGAGCAAACCCGGAGTATGAAATTGAAGAAATAAAAATCATTTAGAATTTAAATAGTTGGTATATAGATATTTAACATCTCCCTTTTTATTTAAATAATCTTTTCAAACGATTGCACAAAATATCTTTGATGGGGAAAATAATTTAACAAATATGCTCGATATATTTTATTATATTTGGAGAAATTGTTTTATAAAATATTTCTGATGTAACGTGTCTAAATCCAAAACTTACGCTTGTTTTTTGATATAAGAAAGAGTCATAAAAAGAGCTTAAACTCATGAATATGCATATTTTGGTAACTTCAAGCCATCCTTTTCGTTAAAAATTCAAATAGACGCATGAAACAAATTTGTTTGTTTTTGAATCAGAATTTATAGCATTTTGAGAAAACAATTATGTTATTTGCAGAATGAATATCGAGATAATGCAAGAAACTGTTCCTCTATTTTCAAAATATTTTATTTCATACGCCTACTTTAATTTTTAACATTAAGGTTGTATGGAATTCGCCAAATAGTCATTTGCTTAAGCATAAGCTTTTGTTATGGCTCGTTTCATAAATTCTTTATCACAAACAAAAGACTATCAATAAATCATTTATCATTGATTTAATATTAATAAAAGCATAATTACAGGTCAATATGAGATTTAAAATATTTATTTTAACCATTCAAAATCAAATACACTATGAATTCATCTTAAATTATTATGTTACAACTCTGATTAAAAGAGTTACAGGTATTTTCTGATTAAAGTTTTATTATTTACACAAGTCTAATTATTAAAAAAAACACATTATGAAGAACAATGTCATGAATAAGAGTTTTCACTCTTTGTTGTGCCAAAAGAAAGCGTTATTCATTCTGCTAATAACGTTCTTTTTTGCGGCTTTTAGCCAAATTTCTTATGCTGCCACCAATCCGATTAAAGTTACAGGAAAAGTAACTGATTTAGTCAGTGGCGAATCCTTACCAGGAGTAAGTGTAATTGTTGAGGGAACTACACGTGGTACCATTACAGATGTAAATGGAGTTTACAACATTGAAGTTCCATCCGAAAATTCCATTTTGACCTTTTCATTTATGGGTTATGCCAGCCAACAAATTAAAGTAGGGCAGCAAACGCATATCAATGTTAAATTGGCAGAGGCTGCTAAAAATTTAAGTGAGGTGGTAGTTGTCGGTTATGGAATTCAGAAAAAAAGTGATGTAACCGGAGCTGTTTCGTCTGTTTCCGCAAAAGATTTCAATAAAATGGCTTCTGCTACTCCATCTGAAATGATTCAAGGAAAAATTGCGGGAGTACAAATTATTTCAAACAGTGGTGAACCAGGGGCAGGTTCTCAAATCACTATTCGAGGTATGAGTTCCATTAGAGCAGGTTCGCAACCTCTTTATGTGGTTGATGGAGTGCCATTAGACGAAGGAAATACATCGCCAACAGGTGGAAATACATATAATTCTACACCTACAGATCCATTGTCATTTATCAATCCAAACGACATTGCATCCATTGATATTTTGAAAGATGCTTCGGCTGCAGCTATTTATGGATCAAGAGGTGCCAATGGAGTGGTTATTATCACTACCAAAAAGGGGAAAAAAGGCGTAAGTGAAGTGACTTATTCAACTTCTTTGAGTATAGGGAGTGTTAGAAAAAAATTATCTGTTTTGAGTGCAGATCAATGGCGCCAACAAAGAGATGCGGTTCTTGGATATAACACTACCAATAATTTAGATCCCAATGATTATCATGCAAATACTGATTGGCAAAATGAAGTATTCAGAACAGCCTTCTCGCAAGATCATAATTTAACCTTTACCGGTGGAACTGAAACAACTCAGTATAGGGCTTCTTTAAACTATACTGATGATCAAGGTATTATGATTAAATCAGATATGAAGAAATACATTGGGAGCTTAAACTTAACGCAAAAAGCACTCAATAATAAAGTTACCTTTAATGCGGTTTTGAATGCATCTGAAATTGTTCAAAACAGATTGCCTTTGGGTACCACAGGATACCAAGGCGATGCTTTGATCAACGCTTTACAGGCAAATCCGACGTGGCCTGCATACAATGCCAATGGAACTCCTTTCCAAATTGGATCTGCCAATAATTTGAGTCCGCTTGCTATGATCTATTATACGAACGATTTAACTCGTGAAACCGATGTTTTGGGAGACATTTCGGCTAATGTTGCTTTTACAAATTATTTAAGTTACAAAGTGAACTTAGCGCTTGATTATATGAATTCGAATCGAATGATCAATCAGGACCAAAAGTTAGATTATGAGGTTTCCAATGGGGGTGCAGGACAAAGAAACAGCCGTGAGATGTATAATTATTTGATTGAACATACTTTGAATTTTGATAAAACTTTTGGGGTTAATCACTTGACTGTTTTGGGTGGTTATTCTTATCAAAATTTTCAAATTCGGGATGCTTATATGACCGGACAAGGATACATAACTGATGCTTTGCTTTATACCAACAATATTGGATCAGGAGATCCAACAATGACATCCATTAGTTCCGATGCCGATTCATATCAATTGCAATCTTATTTTGGTCGTGTAAATTATAGTTTGAAAGACCGATACCTTTTGACGGCTACTGTGCGTGCGGATGGCTCATCTAAATTTGGGGTTAACCATCAGTATGGCGTTTTCCCGTCTTTTGCAGGTGGTTGGAGGTTAAGTGAAGAGCCATTTATTAAAAAACTCAATTTCTTTGATAACTTGAAACTGCGTTTTGGTTGGGGCGAAACCGGTAACTCTGAGATTGGGACCCACAACTCACAAACATTATATAACCCAACTCCTGTGGCCAGTGCTGTTATTGGAGGTCAAACAATTACAGGTTTGATTATTAGTAAAACTCCAAATCCAAATATCACTTGGGAAAAAACTCAATCAACGGATGCAGGTTTGGAATTTGCTATTCTGGGAGGTCGATTAATGGGTGACTTTGATTATTTTTACAAGCAGACTACCAATTTATTGTTGGCCATTCCTTCACAAGCAGTTTCTCCAACTTCATTTGTGGTAAGCAATATTCCGGGGGCAAAGATTGATAATTATGGGGTTGAGCTAAGTTTAACAGGGAAAGCCATTCAAACAAAAGATTTTTCATGGGAAATTTCCGGAAATATGACTTTACCCAAGAATATTGTAAAAAATTTACCGGTTCAAATGTATCAAACAGGAGCTGCCGTAGGTCAAGGTCTTTCAAATGCATACTGTGAAATTATTACAAGCAATCAACCTATTGATGTGCTGTATGGGAAGAAGATTACAAATATAGATTCACAGGGCGTTGTTCATTATTTGCAAACAAAATCGGGGATTGACAGCTTAACCTATTTAGGGAATCCATCTCCGAACTTTATATGGAGTTTGACTAATACTTTTAGATATAAAAATTGGGATTTGAATATCTTTATCAATGGTGTAAGCGGTAACAGAATTTTTAATAATACCGCTGTTTTATTGGATAAAACAAACATCAATACCTCTCATAATACATTATCTTATTTCGCTTATGATAATGTTGCCACTGCCACTTATACGCCGACTGTTTCCAGTCGTTATATGATGAATGGAACATATGCTCGTTTGACGAATGTAACATTAGGATATACATTCCATTTAAAAAACACTACTTACATTAAGAATCTTAGAGTTTATCTCAATGGTTCCAATTTGTTAGTAATTACGAGTTATAAAGGTTTTGATCCTGACGTGACAACTTCAGTACCTTTTGGCGGAAATGGGGTAAATTCTTTTGGTATAGATAATGGTAATTATCCGAAGCCTCGTACTTTTATGCTCGGAATCAATGCTACCTTTTAATCGATAAAATTTATAATTATGAAAACAATAAATAAGATATTTCTAAAAATAGCGCTGTTTGTAAGCATGTTTTTTTTGATGGCTTCGTGCAGTCTGAAAGAACAAATTTTGGATACTGTGACAGCTACTTCCGTGCAAGCGGATTCTACATTACTGCAAAATATTGTTTATACTCCGGTATCTCAATTACCTATCATGGGCGAATGGTTTGACATGTGGGGTTTGCAGGAGATGTGTACGGATGAAGCGATGTGGCCTACACGTGGAACAGATTGGTATGATGGTGGGGCTTGGCAACAGATTTATACGCTTTCAACAAATCCTCAACATGTTCAGGTAAACAATGCATGGAATCACATGAGCAATGCGTTGACGTATTGCAATACCGCAAGTGGAGCTTTATTAACAGCAAAAACATCACCGGCATTGCTTCAACGATACACAGGGATGGTTGATTTTATGCGTACATACTATGAATATGTTATGTATGATTTATGGAGAATTTTTCCCTATCGCGATCCGAAAAACTCGGATTTTTCAGTTGCACCGACCTATTACACCGGAACCGCAGGATTTAATTTTTTGGTGTCAAATGCAAAAAAGGCTTATGGTGAAATGATTTCCCGTGATGATGCTCCCTATGGGGAACCAAACAAAGATGCGGCTTTGATGTTGTTGGCTAAATTGTATCTCAACAAAGGTGTCTATACTGGTACTGCAAATTATGATTCGTGCTTATATTATGTCAATCAAATCATAGCAACCGGACATTACGCATTAGCTAATGACTATTTTGCTATGTTTTTGCCGAATAATGCCAGTCGATATAAAGCAGCTGACGATGAAGCAATTTTAGTAGGAGTAAACGATGATACCAGAAACCATGGTTTTGATTGGAATAATGTTTGGGTTCAGCCATGTTTTCACTATAATCAAACTTTCAACGGAAATTATCCTTCTAATTGGAATGGAGGTGCTGCTACACCATTTTATTTGAGAAATACTTGGTATGCCGGAACTGATACGGCTAAGGATGTGCGTTGGAAAGATAATCGTTTCTATTCAACGACAGGTGTTTACATCGGATTTAATAATGGAATTCAACACGATGGACAAGGAAACATTATCAGGACTCGAGGTGGAGCTCCTCTTAATTATACCGATACCATTTCACTGACATCTTCTCCAGAAAATTTTGGGGTGCGAGTTTTGAAATATTATCCTCGTTTAACAGGCGTTATTCCTTATCGTATTAATAACAGTTGGATCATTTGGCGATATGCTGATGTTTTATTAATGAAAGCTGAGTGTTTGGCACGCAGCACTACGCAACAAGATTTGCAGGGTGCAATGGCTTTAGTAAATCAAATCAGAGCAAAAAGGAATGCTCCTTTAGTATCAGCAACATCTCAAGCTGATGTTTTGAACAAGATTTATATTGAACGTGGCCTTGAGTTGTATTGGGAAGGTCTTCGTCGTGACGATCGGATACGTTTTGGAACCTTCTTAAATCCAAGAACCGATTTCCCGGGAACCACCAATACCAATGATTACGTTTATCCTATTCCTCAATCAGCCATTGATGGTTCAAATGGAGCATTACATCAAAATCCCGGATATTAATTGTTAGCACTCTATGCTATTTTTGAGCTTGTCAGGTTGTGAAGCCTGACAAGCTTTCCTTTTGAATTTTAACTTTTTGATGCCAATATTTTTTGTCAATTAGTAACTTGAATTTCTTTATCATATAACAAGTAAGACAAGATAAACTTTGACATACAAGTCAATGTTAAGATGTGAGTTCTACGTGACCTATAAAGAACAATTAAAACACATGAAAATTTCTCTTTTATATTTCGTCGTTTTTTTTATTTCTCCGCTTATTTTTTCTCAAAGCATTGATCCATGGAAAATTCAAGCAGATCATATTGACGCCAATCATTATTATGGAGTTACCGTGGCAAATGGTATGATTGGCATTGTATCTTCTCCCAATCCATTTGAAGTGAAAGATGTTGTATTGGCTGGAACTTATGATCTGTATGGAAGAGGAATGGTAAGTAATTTTCTACATAGTTTTAACTTACTGAATGCTTATTTGGAAATTGACGGGAACAGAATTGCCCCAAACAATGTTTCAAATTTTAGGCAAGTACTCGACATGCATCATGCCAACTTTACAACGTCATTTGACTATGGTGACAAAGCGTCTGTTTCATATACTTATTATGCTTTAAGGCAATTACCTTTTACTGTCTTGATGAATGTTTCCATTTTAGCTAAAAAGGACATACAAATAACAGCGGCAAGTGTGATGGAAGCACCAGATGCGCTCAAAGATGTTCAAAACTATTACAACGAAATTGAAACGAACAAAGAGGTATTTCCACTCTTGATTTCTTCGGCGAAAAGTCCAACAGGGAGGTTATTGATGTGTGCATCCAACACTTTTTTATTCAATGAGATACCGGGACATGAGCCAACCATCGTTCATGAGATGTGGGATAGCAATATGCATTTTATGAAGTTTTCAAAAAAATTGAAAGCCGGAGAGACATATCGTTTTGCTATTGCAGGATCCTCCATTACTTCTGCTCAAACGAATGATCCAATGAACGAAGTACAGCGTACGACAATCTATGCAAAATTAGAAGGGATCGATCGATTGATTGCAAAGCATGATCACACTTGGGATGATTTATGGCAAAGTGATATTAAAATTGATGGAGATGAACAAGCGCAGCAGGATGTGCATAGCATGTTGTATCATTTGTATTCATTTGTTAGATCAGGGTCAGCTTTGAGTCTCTCTCCAATGGGACTTTCCGGTTTAGGTTACAATGGTCATGTGTTTTGGGATGCTGATATTTGGATGTTTCCTGTTCTGTTAGTGTTGCATCCTGAATTAGCTCAGAGCATGATTGAATATCGATTTAACAGGTTAGAGGCTGCAAGAAAAAATGCATTTTTACATGGTTACAAAGGGGCTATGTTTCCATGGGAAAGCGCAGATTCAGGCGATGAGGAAACACCTGTTTGGGCATTAAGTGGTCCCTTTGAGCAACATATTTCGGGAGATGTAGGTTTTGCTGCATGGAATTATTTTTGTGTAACACAGGATACAAGCTGGTTAAAAGAAAAGGGTTGGCCAATCTTAAAAGAGACAGCAGATTTTTGGCAAAGCAGGGTGGAAAGAAATTCTGCGGGACATTATGATATTAACAATGTGGTGGCTGCTGACGAGTGGGCTGAAAATGTTGACAATGATGCTTTCACCAATGCAGTTGCCAAAAAAGTTTTGCAATGTGCAACAAAAGCAGCAAAGATTTTAAATATACAACCGGATCCTTATTGGATGGTCGTTGCAAACAATATTCCTATATTAAAAATGGCTGATGGAATCACCAAAGAATTTGCAACCTATCATGGAGAAAATATTAAACAAGCGGATGTCAATCTGTTGGCTTATCCCTTGTATGAAATTACAGATCAACAACAAATCGAAAAGGATCTAATCTATTACAGTCAACGTGTTCCGGATCAAGGAACTCCAGCTATGACGCAGGCTATTTTTGCTTTGTTGTATGCCAGATTAGGCAATTCAAGCGAAGCATATCGTTGGTTTAAAGAGTCCTACGAACCAAATCTTGATCCTCCATTCAGGGTTATTGCCGAAACAAAAGGTGGCACTAATCCTTATTTTGCAACCGGAGCCGGAGGTGTGTTACAAAGTGTCCTCATGGGGTTTGGTGGTTTAGAGATCACTTCAAAAGGGATTGTTCAGGTGAAGTCAGTGCTTCCTCCTTTCTGGAAGAAATTAACAATTACTGGAGTTGGTATCAACAAAAATACCTATTCTGTTTCTAGGTAAATCAATAAAAAGAAAACAATTTACACGAACATAAAACATAACTTTTATAAGGTTACGAAAAAGTGCATCTTCTTTTAGTATTACGTTTATGATTTGAAGTTTTAGTTAAACCTGGCGATAAGGAAAATTAATTCGTTAGGCCGTGTTAGAAAATGTTTATCAAAAAAATATCATTCAATGAAAACAATGCTTCTTTTTATTTCTGCACTGATATCAATCATATCAATGAAGGCTCAATCAACCGTTGAAGTTACCTCAAAGAATTCAACATCAGTGATTGTTGAAGGAAATGCCCGATTTTCCCTTCTCACTCCCCATATTATTCGAATGGAATATGACTCAACTGGAAGATTTGTGAATGATCCTTCCCTGGTAGTCATCAATCGTGATAATCCATCCATTCCGTACAGCAAAAAAGTATCGGGGCGTTGGTTGATCATCAAGACTCCTCAAATGGAGCTTAAATACAAAACAGGCTCAGGAAAATTTAATGCACAGAATCTTCAGATTACGTATAATCAAGGAACTATGCATCCTATTGTGTGGACACCGGGCATGCTTAACAATGAGAACCTAAAAGGAACTTTTCGTACTCTTGACGGCATGAATGGTGACACGCATGAGGGAGCAACGACACAAACTCCTTTTGAAAATGGACTTATTTCACGTAATGGTTGGTATTTATTAGACGATTCCAATGATTTCTTATTTGATGATAGTGCATGGGAATGGGTCAAAGAAAGGAACAATCCTGAGATTGATTGGTATTTTATGGGATATGGGACTGACTATAAATCCATTCTTCATGATTTTACTCTTATAGCAGGGAAAATCCCTTTGCCGCCGCGTTATGCTTTTGGATATTGGTGGTCGCGATATTGGAATTATTCAGATGATGAACTGCGAACTTTGGTGAAACGATTTGAACAATATAACATTCCGTTGGATGTATTAGTGATTGATATGGATTGGCATAATACCCAAGGACTAACTTTCAGAGATGACAAAAACGAATTGACTTTCAGAACGAAACATGTAGATGAATTTGGGCAACCCATTGGATGGACAGGTTATACATGGAATAAATCACTTTTCCCCGATCCCGATAAATTTTTATCCTGGCTGAAAGAACAGCATCTGAAAGTAACGCTTAATTTGCATCCTGCTTCCGGTATAGCACCCACAGAAGAGACATATCCAGCATTTGCTAAAGCTATGAATTTTGATACAATCGATCACAAAAACATTCCATTTGAAGCTGCAGACAAAAAGTTTATGACCAATCTCTTCAACATCGTGTTGGATCCTTTGCAAAAAGAAGGTGTTTCTTTCTGGTGGCTCGATTGGCAGCAATGGCCTTTTTCAAAGAAGATTGCAGGGTTAAGCAATACTTGGTGGCTCAATTATTGTTTCTTTTCGCACATGGAACAACAAGGCAAACAACGGCCTTTGCTTTATCATCGTTGGGGTGGATTGGGAAATCATCGCTATCAAATAGGCTTTTCAGGAGATGTCATTATTTCATGGAAATCGCTTGACTTTCAGCCTTATTTTACCTCAACAGCTTCGAATGTATTGTATGGATATTGGAGTCATGATTTGGGTGGTCACATGTTTGGCAATGTCCTTGACAATCAGAAAAAAATTGATCCCGAAATGTACACTCGTTGGATGCAGTATGGCGTTTTTAGTCCCATTTTTCGAACACATTCTACAAAAGATCCACGAATAAACAAAGAGATTTGGAATTTTACCGGAGATTATTTTCAAGCACTTTACGATGCCATTCATCTGCGTTACTCTTTGGATCCCTACATTTATACAATGGCCCGAAAAGCATACGATACGGGGATATCCTTATGTCGTCCGATGTATTACGATTACCCCAAAGATGACGAGGCATACACGAACAAAAACGAATACATGTTTGGTGACAACATGCTCATTATGCCCATTACAGCGCCAGCCGCTCATGATCTATCAACTGTTAAGGTATGGCTTCCTGAAGGAAGCGATTGGTATGAATGGAGTACAGGCATGCTTTTCAAAGGAGGACAAACCATCGAACGAAAGTTTTTGATCAATGAATATCCGGTGTATGTGCAAGCAGGCGCCATTATTCCAATGTATGATGATCAGATCAAGAATCTGCAAAAAAATAGCAACGATTTGATCGTGAAAGTTTTTCCAGGCGGCAATTTTACAACAAAACTTTATGAGGATGAAGGGAATAATGACGATTATCAAAAAAATGCTTACTCCTTTACAACGATACAATCAGAAAGGGGGAATGATGGCATACTGAGAATAACTATATTCCCACGAATTGGATCATTCCCGGGAATGATAGAAAAACGCAATGTTGATTTTGAATTGTATGGATCTGAAATGCCTGATTCAATAATAATGAATGGCAAAAAACTTGCTTAC
>JBMFIQ010000013.1:0-62818 GCA_049976245.1 Microbacter sp.
ATCCCGCTTGCGGGGACAAAAAGTAAGTCAGGGTCACAGGGGCGGAAGCCCCTTGTAATGAACATGCGAAAGTTGAAATTTTTATTTGAAATGCCGTCTCGTTGTTTTTCTTTGTTCAATTTCGTTTCATTTTTGTCGATTTACCGGAAGTTCGTTCATTTTTGAGGGGACGTTTATACTTATTTTTTAATTGACTAGTATTAAAATAAATTCGTTTTTTATCTAAAATAATTCCAATGGGGAAAGCAAAACAAAAATTTTATGCGGTTTGGAAAGGCCGAAAAGTGGGTATTTTTGATTCGTGGGACGAATGCAAGGCACAGATTGATCATTTTGACGGCGCTCAGTATAAATCATTTGCCTCTAAAGCAGAGGCTGAAGTTGCTTTAAGGCAATCTTATTGGAATGTTATCAAAACAAAAACGAATTCAGCCAAGTCAGCAGAGCAGGAAATTTCGCTTTCCATTATCAGTGATAGCCTTGCTGTGGACGCCGCCTGTAGTGGCAATCCCGGCAAATTGGAATATCGGGGAGTATTGGTGGCCACGCGTAACGAGGTGTTTCATCAAGGACCTTTTGAGGAAGGGACCAATAACATTGGTGAATTTCTGGCTATTGTGGATGGACTTCGCTATGTGATGAATCAACCATCGATTTCAGTGGTTTATTCCGACAGTGCTATTGCCATTCAATGGGTTCGCGAAAAGAAGTGCCGTACCAAATTGCAGCGAACGGAGCGCAATGATGCATTGTTTGAACGGATTGAAGCAGCTGAAAAGTGGTTATCCGAACATGCTGTTTCGATACCGGTAATGAAATGGGAAACCAAACAGTGGGGTGAGATTCCTGCTGATTTTGGTCGGAAATAAAATTGGATTGTGGTTCCATTTACGATGATGGGATTCCGTTTTTTGGGATCCATTCGTATGCTCCTACATCAGGTTTATTTTGCCAAAATCTGTCAATGCCGTTCATATCGTATTGATAAGGAGGTGTTTTGCTGACAATTGGATCGGCTGCACCTCTTAAAATCGACAATGAATCGGGTTTGAAATTGTAATATGACGGAGAGATGGATGTACTCACAAAAAGATGATCGGATAGCTTTCCCCAAATGGTTCCGTTCATCACCGAAGTGAAAAATGGTGGTGCCATGATGTAGCAATGATCAAAATGAAACTGGTTGTCATTGGATACAATGGTGTCCGCAACCGCCAACTCTTTCGATTGCGAACCACTGATGACGCAATTGTTCATGGTTACTTTTAATGGAACGCTTTGTTGATGGATTTTGTTCGAAAAGATCACCGACGGATTGCCATCCCGTTGTTTTCCAGTGTAAATGTCATTATAAAAATTGGCGATGGTGTTGTGCGTCAATTGATAAACGCCTCCTTGAAAATTCAAGCAGTATGATTTGCAATTGGAGACTTCGGTGTTGTACATGAACAGATTGACATTGGTTGCCTCAATGCCGCAGGAGTCGAAATTTTGAATCTGCGAATTGGCAATGGTGATGCTTGGTTGTGGGACTGACGAACTACCAACTCCGACGGAAATGCCGACTCGTCCGTTTTTTATGATTACGTGATTGAGTTGATAAGTGCTTTCACTTCCTAAACATTGCACACCATACCATTGCCCCGAGAGATAGGAATATGGAACATCGGGAAAAAGCCAATCGAGCCGATCGCCTTGTAAGATGATATGTTGATCAGCACTTTCACCTCCTTGAGCTATTAAATTTCCTTTGAGCAGAAGGGATGCATTTTGATGAAAATAGATTTTGGCGCCGGGTTGTATGGTGAGGGTTTTGTTGCTGTCGAGCGCAAGGTATCCGAAAACTAAATATGGCTTTTCGGCCGTTAGCGTCGTGTCGTGATGAATGGTTTGGTTTCGAAAAATGGTAACATTCTGTCCATAAGCAATTAACTTGACTGCATATTTGTTGGTGGAAGTAACAAAAAGAACGGAATCTTCAATCAGCACCGGATTGTTTTGCTGTAAAGGATTTACCGTGACGGAAACAAAAACAAAAATACTGTCATGCGCTTTGATCTCAACCTGCTGTACTTCATTGTTGGTCGGGTTGGTGCCGTCCACATTGATATGAAATCCGGTTATGCTTCCGTTAACCAATTGAATGTTTTGAATCAAAACAGGGTTGTCGGTTCGATTGTACACCTTAAAATTACCCGTCGTTGATCCAATGGTAGCAAAAACGGTATCAAAAGTAAGGGTATCCGTTGAAAATGAAAGCTGATTTTTGGAAGAACTTAGCAAGTTGGTTTGCGAACAACCGGCTGAAAGAATCGACACAACAAGAAAAAGTGAGATGTATAATCCAATTCTCATGACGAGATTTTTTAGTTTATGCTGATATGTAGTTCATTATAATGAAACTATCACGACCCAAAAAAATTGACCCTCAAGCAATGTGTATCCTTTTTTTAGCTTTTCAACATCCATTTCTACAGGCTACAATCCATGTGAAATGTGGTTTATCGATGAAAAACATTTAAGGGAAACATATCGTTTTTAGATTCTTGTTAATTTGTTAATGAGTTGCTCCTGAAATTAAAAAAACAACCGGTTTTTTGTTGAGATTTGGTATTTCTCTTTTCCACTCGGCAATGGTTTTGGTTTGAATGGATTCGTTGGGCAACGAAACCTCCGATGCAACGCAAAGGCGTGTATTGGGCGACAGATGTTGCAAGAGTTCATTCATCATTTTGTCGTTCCGATAAGGTGTTTCGATAAATATTTGAGTTTGGTTTTCAACACTCGATCGTTTTTCCAATGCTTTTAACATTTTGATTCGGGCTGCGTTTTCAATGGGCAAATAGCCCACAAAAGCAAAATTTTGTCCATTGAGTCCCGATGCCATCAAAGAAAGCAGAATGGAAGAGGGACCAATGAGAGGAACGACTTGAATGCCTGCTTTTTGAGCTAAGTCAACTGCCGCTGATCCGGGATCGGCAACTGCCGGACAGCCCGCTTCTGAGAGCAATCCCACTGAAATGCCTTGAAGCAATGGTTGAATCAGGGCAGGAATTTCTTGGGCGCGCGTTTGTTCGTTCAATGTCAAGAAAGTTAATTCGTTAATGTTGATCTTTGCGTCCATTCTTTTGAGAAAACGACGTGCAGATCGGACATCTTCGACAATGAAATGCGAAAGCGTTTTGATCAATGTTTCATTGTAAGGCGGAAAAAGTTTTGTTGATTCACTCTCCCCCAAAGGGACAGGAATGAGATATAAAATGCCTGGCATTCTCTTGGTGTGATTGTTTCTATTGTCAAAGATGTCTTACATCGTTCATTTTATGTAAAGAGCTGCAATCGTGTATTGGCTTATCCGTGAGGAGTAAAAACTAATAATCGAAGAAAAGGATGCTCCTTCGTTTGGTTTTGTTCCCCGCCGACGGCAATTTTTGTTTAACTTTAGCATGGCGATGATGGGTCAATGAATTATCCAACCGATCCTTCCAACGAAATTTGTAACAGTTTTTGCGCTTCGATGGCAAATTCCATGGGAAGTTTATTGAGCACATCTTTGGCGTAACCATTTACAATCAACCCGATGGCGTCTTCGGTCGAAATGCCGCGTTGATTGCAGTAAAAAATTTGATCTTCCCCAATTTTTGAAGTGGTGGCTTCATGTTCCACTTGTGCCGTGTCGTTGTTTACTTCCTGATATGGGAATGTGTGTGCTCCGCAGGTGCTGCTCAGCAAAAGACTGTCGCATTGAGAGTAGTTACGTGCATTGGTTGCGCGTTGTGAGACTTTAACTAACCCTCGGTAACTGTTTTGACTGTGTCCGGCCGAAATGCCTTTGGAGATAATGTGACTTCGGGTGTTTTTACCAATATGAATCATTTTTGTCCCGGTGTCAGCTTGTTGGAAATTGTTGGTAACGGCTACCGAGTAAAATTCGCCCGATGAGTTATCGCCCGCCAAAATGCAGCTTGGATATTTCCACGTGATGGCCGAGCCTGTTTCTACTTGTGTCCATGAAAGTTTGGACGATTCTCCTTTGCACAATCCTCGTTTGGTGACAAAATTGTAAATTCCTCCTTTTCCGTCTTTATCGCCGGGATACCAATTTTGAACCGTAGAATATTTCACTTCGGCCCGATCGTGAATGTAAATTTCAACAATGGCAGCATGTAGTTGGTTTTCATCGCGCATGGGCGCCGTACATCCTTCCAAATAAGAAACATAACTGTCATTGTCGGCCACGATTAAAGTGCGTTCAAATTGGCCTGTGTTGGCTGCATTGATTCGAAAGTAAGTGGATAATTCCATGGGACAACGTACTCCTTTGGGAATGTACACAAACGAGCCGTCGCTAAAAACGGCTGAATTGAGTGAGGCAAAAAAGTTGTCGCGATAGGATACCACCGAACCTAAATATTTTTTTACCAAGTCGGGATAATCTTTCACGGCTTCGCTGATGGAGCAAAAAATGATGCCCAATTCTGCCAAACTTTCACGGTAAGTGGTTTTGACTGAAATGCTGTCCATCACAGCATCTACAGCCACTCCGGTGAGTTGTTTTTGTTCCTGAAGCGGAATGCCCAGTTTGTCAAATGTTTTTAACAATTCAGGGTCCACTTCGTCAAGTGATTTCAGTGTATTCTTTTTGGGTGCCGAAAAGTATATAATATCTTGATAGTCAAATTCTCCAATTTTCAGATGTGCCCAATTTGGCATCGTCAACGTTTGCCAATGGCGAAATGCATCCAGTCGAAATTTTAATAACCATTCCGGTTCTCCTTTTTTTGAAGAAATGGTTCGTATGATTTCTTCGTTTAATCCTTTTGGTATGGAGTCCGATTCAATATCGGTCACAAAACCATATTTGTATTCTTTATCGGTCAATTGATTGATCTCTTGTTTGTTGTCTGCCATAACAGTTTGTTTTAATGCTTGTTGTTTTTTCATTTGTAGCTGCCAATTCTTTTTTTGCAGCTTTTATAGTTGAATGGGACGACAACTTTTTTGTTTTTTGGAAACGTGTCAGCAATGAATTTGCGTTTCATTGGTTTGATGATGGTCAATGCATTATGGAAATCATCATTCAACTGCGATGACATAGGTCAAAACATAATTTTCGTTGATTTCAAATGATAGGATAACCGGTTTTGTCACGCCTTGCACCATTCCCCACATTTGATGTTTTTTTTGGTCTATGTCAATGATACTGATTTGTTTCACAAAATCGATGTTGGGGTTTGAAGTCCATTTATACAATGCTTCTTTTGCCGTCCACAACAACAAAGGTACAACAAAATCATCTTTTTGGTGTATTAAAAGGAGTTCTGAAGTGTTTAAAAATCGTTTTTGGAGTTGTGCTGCACGCCCGGAAACGATTTCAATGTCAATGCCTACTTCTTGGGATGGATGAATCATGACGGTTGCGAATCCGTCGGTGTGGGAAATGCTGATCTTAAAACTGTTGTCTTCGATAAAAGGTTTCCCCGATTCGTTGTAAACAATGGTTTTTTCCTCGCCAAGCAATGCTTTGAGCAATGCTCTCACTGCAAGTTTTTCACATCTTTTGAGAGCATTCGAAATGGGGTTTAATAGATTCAACGCTTGAGCCGGATCGTTGAGCAACTTTAAAAGTTGTTCTTCTGTTTCGCTTATTTGCCAAATGCCTATGAGTGAGTTATTTGATAACTTTTTTCGTTGAATCAGCATGGTGGTTTATCATTTTCCGTTTTGTCCCGTCCAATGCATGGTTTCAATCATTTTCATGACATCCTGCCGAACGTATTGCAAAACCGGAGCTATGGAATCTTTGTTGGGGACATCGTTAAAATACAAGGCTCCTCGCACCACGTGATGGAGACTGTCGGTGAGCATAAATTGAAGAGGAGATGCGGCATCTCCTTTGATGTCGTACAAAATGCCGTACACGTTGGCGTCGCGATTGACAAATCGGTGTTCAACAATGGCTTCGGCTTTGATGGTATGTTTATATACGAACATTCGACAATCTTCCGAGATGGCTCTGAGGTTGTTGTGAATGGGTTTGTAGCTGATGTAAATGCATCCGTTTAATTTCGGATAATAAATGTTGATCCAATATGCTTCTCCTTTGGCATGAACCACACTGTCACGCGCATAAGCCGAGAAGTCGAACGCATATGGATAGGATTTATTGAAGGATTGATAGGCGTGGTTTGGCAAATCAATTCTAAAATATCCGTACGGTTTGGGTGATTCCTGATGGCAGGATGTTAACCCTACCGCAAACAACATAAAAATCCAAAAGAGCTGACGCATAAAAAAGTTTGTTTTTTTGAAATGATTGCCATTTGAATGATGTCAACGGAATGTTTGAATGAAAATGTTTTAATTCGTTATGTTGACGGGTTGATTGGGTTGTATGGAAAATCGAACTTTAATGATTCGTCTTTTGGTCATTTCGAGGATTTCGAAAATAAAACGGCCAAAGACAATTTTTTCGTTCATTTTTGGGAAATCGCCTTTCAATTCAAGAACCAATCCTGCTAAACTTTCTACCTCGGCGGTGATTTCTTCAAATGATGATGTGTCGATGCCCGTAATTTTGAAGAAGTCCGACAATGAGATTTTAGCGTCAAAGTCGTAGGAGTTTTTGTCCAACTGATGGTAAAGCGGTTTTTGTTCATCATATTCGTCATCAATTTCGCCTACCACTTCTTCCAGTATGTCTTCGAGTGTGACAATGCCAGAGGTGCCGCCGTATTCATCGACCACAATGGCAATGTGATTTTTGCTTGTCTGAAATTCGCGAAGCAGGTCATCAATCTTCTTTGTTTCGGGTACAAAATAGGCCGGTCTTAACAAGGTTTGCCATTTAAAACCATCTCCTTTGTCTAAATGAGGCAATAAATCTTTGTTATACAGGATTCCTTTGATGTGGTCAATGTTTTCCTGATAGACGGGTATGCGTGAATAACCCAGTTCAACGATTTGATTTTTCACTTCATTGAAGGTTGATTTGATGTTGATAGCTGCAATGTCAGGGCGGGCAGTCATCACTTCGTCCGTTCTTTTGCTTCCAAAGCGGATGATGCCTTCCAAAATCTCTTTGTCGTTTTCTTTTTGTTGTGAAGTGCTAAGCTCCAGAGCAAGAGAAAGATCGTCCATGGATAAATGATTGTTGGAAAAACCGTGCACTTTTCGATCGATCACACGACCAATGATGAGCAAAAACCAAGTGACAGGCGAAAGGAGGGTGAAAAGGGTTTGGATAAGTCCAGATATACGGCGTGAAATGGTTAATGCGTAACGGCGTGCATAGATTTTGGGAATGATTTCGCAGAAAAGAAGCAATAAGAAGGTGATGAAGATGGTTTGTACAAGAAAATTAAGCCAAGAAAGATCGCTGAAATCAAAAAAAGAAGAAATTAGAATGCTTGACAAGATAACAATGGCAATGTTGATGGTGGTATTGCTTACCAACAACGTGGCAAGTGTTTTTTCGGGAACCTGTTTTAAGTGAGTCAATCGCTTATCGGCAAGCGTTTCCTGTTTTTTAATCTCTTCTATGTCGATTGGTTTGAGCGAAAAAAAAGCTGTTTCAAAGGCAGATATGACCGCTGAGGCAAGGATGAGAATGAGGGTAATGAAAATGTCAATCCAGGATGATAGTGTCCAGGCGTTCGGGTTGAATGAAAACAAAAAGGTCGATAAAAAGTACATGATGATGAATGGCAATAAAAAAGCAAGGACAGGTTGTTCTGTCCTTGCAAAAGTAATCAAAAAAAATTAGAATGCTATTTTGTTGATTGATAGGGAATGATTTTATCAGAAAGGCAGATCGTCGTCCGGTGAGTCGATGGGTGGTACGGGTTCGGAAGCTGTTGATTCGATCGAATTGGATGCATAGTGCTGCGTTGTTGATTCGGAAGAGGCGGCATTGTCCGATTTTTTTCCTAAAAATTGCATGGTGTCAGCATAAATTTCGGTGGTGTAGCGTTTCACACCGTTTTGATCTTCCCATTGACGGGTTCTGATCTTTCCTTCAATGTAGAGCTGACTTCCTTTTTTTACATATTTTTCGGCGGTTTCGGCCAATTTATTCCACATCACAATGTTGTGCCATTCCGTTCTGTCAGGGACTTCTGTCCCGTTGGCTGTTTTGTAACCGCGTTCAGTGGTGGCTAATGTGAAATTAGCTACTGCCATGTTTCGATCTAAATATTTAACTTCGGGATCTTTGCCGACGTTTCCAATTAAAATGACTTTGTTGACTGACATATGAATACATTTTAAAGTTAAATTGACACAAAGATAATGTTTGTTTCAATATGATTGTTTCAAAAGCACACTATTAATAAAACTTATGATTAATTTAGGAATTGGATAATGAATTAATTGATCGACTCTTACTGCCGGATGGTGTTGATCGGATGGCAGTTGACGGTCTGTTCTGATAATAAAAAAAATGGCATAAATCTTTTGATGTGTTAACAGATGTTTTACTGGTGATGAAATGTACTCAACTTGAAAGGGAACATATGACTGAAGAAATGGGGATGCAAGTACTTTTTCGACAGCGAGCGGTTCTGGTGTTTCCAGCAATGGAAATTCGTAAAGGTGTTGCCAAATATCTTTGTTGATGCGTTTTTGAAGTAAGACGGTTTGTTCATGCACCATACAAAAGTAGTAAAAATAACGATCTCTTGGCTGCAATTTCTTTTTTTTAATGGGAAATTGGTTGACCATTTGGTTGGCTGCGGCAAAGCATGAACCTTGAAACGGACATTGTGCACAAGAAGGTGAGTGAGGAACGCATTGAAGTGCTCCAAATTCCATAATGGCCTGATTGTAAAGATCGGGATGTTGTTTGTCCATCAAATCCATAGCCAATTGGTTGATTGTTTTTTTGGTTTCTGCTTCGTCAATGGTATTGAAAATGCCGAAGTATCGGGTCAAAAATCGCATTACATTTCCGTCAATAACCGGATAGGGAAGATGGAAAGCAAAGGAAGCGATGGCCGCGGCGGTGTATGGACCAATGCCCGGCAGTGATCGGATCTCATCGTATTGCGTTGGAAATTTTCCCTCAAATTGCTCCATGACAAGACGGGCGGCGTGATGAATATTCCGTGCTCGACCGTAATATCCCAATCCTTTCCAATAGTTTAGAATTTCTTGTTCGGAAGCAACAGCAACCGATTGAATGTCAGGAAATCGTTCCATAAAACGCACAAAATAGCCCAGTCCTTGCTCAACCCGTGTTTGTTGCAAAATGATTTCCGAAATCCAAATCGTATATGGATCGGTTGTATTTCTCCATGGTAAATCGCGTTTGTGTTGATCGTACCAGGCAAGTAATGTTTCGGCAAGGGGAATTTGGTCTAAGTGCTCTATGGATGTGGAGACAATCGGCTGAATGGTGTTCTTGTCATTTTTATCATGTGATGTTTGATGCATGTTGATAGTTTAAAGAAATCAAAAAAGTGGAGTTTGTCAATGAAGGTTTGTTGTTTTTCTCTCCTTGGATCTACTAATTAAGGAGCAGAAAACATCGAATTTTTTGGCAAAGATACGAGGTTGAAGAAAAAAAAGTTCGACAGATAAAAAAAAACGAAAAAAGATTTTGTCATTGAAAATTAATGCAATATCTTTGCAAACCCATAGACAACTAATTTTTACGCATTAATGTATAATCAATTAAAAATTTTCAACGATGACAAAAGCAGAAATTGTAAACGAAATTGCGAAAGAAACCGGTATTGATAAGGTTTCTATCTTGAAAACCGTGGAATCATTCATGGAAAATGTAAAAGGTTCATTATCAAAGGGTGATAATGTTTACTTGAGAGGATTTGGTAGTTTCATTGTAAAAAAGAGAGCTCAAAAAACAGCGCGTAACATTTCAAAGAACACTACTATCGTAATTCCGGAACACAATATTCCGGCATTTAAACCGGCCAAAACATTTTTTGAATCAGTCAAATCAGTAAAATAATAAGAACATGCCAAGCGGGAAAAAAAGAAAAAGACATAAGATGGCTACTCACAAGCGTAAGAAAAGATTAAGAAAGAATCGGCATAAAAAGAAGTAGTCGTAACTCATCTCAAGAAAATTTTAAAGAGCAAACCGTCAGCCAGTCACGGCAGTAGGTTTGTTCTTTGTTTATAAGTAAAGATAAAAAAACATAAACGTGTGAATAGTGAATTAATCGTTGATGTACAACAATCGGAGATAACCATCGCCCTTTTGGAAGACAAAAACCTGGTTGAATTAAACAAGGAAGGGCGTTCGTTGTCGTTTATGGTAGGCGATATCTATCTTGGGCGCGTTAAGAAATTAATGCCGGGATTGAACGCTGCATTTGTCGATGTTGGTTATGAAAAAGAAGCGTTTCTTCACTATCAGGATTTAGGTCCTCAATTTCTTTCTCAAACAGAATTTCTCAAACAAACACTGGCTGATCGGAAGCATGTTCCGTCCATGCTGAAATCAAAAATATATCCAGACATTGCCAAAGAGGGATCGATCAACGATGTGCTGAAAGTAGGCCAGGAGATTTGGGTTCAAATTGCGAAAGAGCCCATATCCACGAAAGGTCCGCGCTTATCGGCTGAGTTATCCATTGCCGGCCGCTATTTAGTGCTCATCCCTTTTTCCGACAAGGTGTCGGTTTCTCAAAAAATTAAATCCAACGAGGAGCGTGTTCGCTTAAAACAGTTGATTCAAAGCATTAAGCCGCGACGCTGTGGGGTCATCATTCGTACGGTGGCCGAAGGCAAACGTGTTGCTGAATTGGATAACGAATTAAAAATCTTGGTAAAACGGTGGGATGAAGCCATTGCCAAAACGCAAAAATCCAAAGGAGTAACGGCCGTATTGGAAGAAATAGGGCGCACGATCGGCATCATTCGGGATATCTTTAATCCCGATTTTGAGAGCATTCATATCAATGACGAACCGGTTTTCAATGAAGTTCGTGATTATGTTGAATTGATAGCTCCCGAAAAGAAGGGCATCATCAAATTGTATAATGGGAAATTGCCTATTTTCGATAACTTTGGCGTTACCAAACAGATTAAGTCATTGTTTGGCAAAACGGTTACTTTTAAGCGTGGTGCCTACCTGATCATTGAGCAAACGGAAGCCATGCATGTGATTGACGTCAATAGCGGCAATCGGGCACGAGCAAACAGCAATCAGGAGGAAAATGCCTTGGAAGTCAATTTGGCTGCCGCCGAGGAAATTGTGCGCCAATTAAGGCTGCGCGATTTAGGCGGAATCATTGTGATTGATTTCATCGATATGGTCAAAAGTGAACACCGACAACAACTTTTTGAACATGTGGAGAAATTGATGGAAAATGATCGCGCCAAGCATCATGTTTTGCCGCTGAGCAAATTTGGTGTGATGCAGATCACCCGTCAACGCGTTAGACCTGCCATGTTTGTGGACACTCAGGAAACGTGTCCCACCTGTTTTGGAACCGGGAAAATTAAATCTTCCATTTTGTTCACCGATACGTTGGAACGTAAAATTGAGTATTTGGTGAATCAACTACAAGTCAAACAATTTGTGATGAAGATTCATCCCTTTGTCGAAGCCTACATTCGTTCAGGATTCCCTTCCTTGATGTGGAAATGGAGGTTAAAATATGGTTTGGGATTCAAAATCATTCCCATTCAAGACTTTGGTTTACTGCAATATGTATTTCTTGACCGAGAAGGAAATGAGATTGACTTAAGAGAAAAAATAGAAACTCATTCATAACTGATTCTGAAAAAAAAGCCTCATCACAACGATGAGGCTTTTATATTGAATGATTTACACGACGATGTTGATGATTTTCTTTGGGATCACAATGATTTTTTTAGGGTTCTTGTTTTCAAGCCACTTTTGGCTTTGCGGATTGGACAAGACGGCTGCTTCCACTTCAGTAGAAGGCATGTCGGCGGGTAATGTCAATTGATAACGTACTTTACCGTTGAACGATACGGCATAAGTGACATGGCTTTCGGTCAAATATTGCTCTTCAGCTTCAACCCACTGTGCGTTGCAAATGGAAGTGTGATGCCCCAATTGATGCCATAATTCTTCCGTAATGTGTGGGGCAAATGGATTCAGGGCAATTAACAGCGGCTCCAGTATGGCTTGTTTATTGCATTTTAATGAAGTTAACTCATTGACACAAATCATAAAGGCACTTACGGATGTGTTGAAAGAGAAGTTCTCAATGTCGTTTTTAACTTTTTTGAGCAGTTTGTGAAGGCTTTTCCATTCGTCGGGAGTTGGTTCTTCGTTCGAAACGGAGAAATCATCTCCATTCCAAAAAAGATTCCAAAGTTTTTTCAAAAAGCGGTGAACTCCGTCAATGCCGTTGGTGTCCCACGGTTTCGATTGTTCCAATGGTCCTAAAAACATTTCATACAATCGAAGTGTGTCAGCGCCGTAATGTTCTACAATGTCGTCCGGATTGACCACGTTGAACATTGATTTTGACATTTTTTCGACAGCCCAACCGCAAACATATTTTCCTTGTTCTAAAACAAATTCGGCGGTTTTGTATTCAGGATTCCAATTTTTAAAGGCTTCAATATCGAGTATGTCATTGTGTACCATGTTGACATCCACATGAATAGCGGTTGTTTCGAATTGATCTTTTAAGTTATAGGAGACAAACGTATTGCTGTTTTTGATGCGATAGACAAAATTGCTGCGTCCCTGGATCATTCCTTGATTGATCAGTTTCCTGAATGGTTCTTCTTCACAGATTAGTCCCAAATCGAACAGGAATTTGTTCCAGAAGCGGCTGTAAATGAGGTGCCCTGTGGCATGTTCGGTTCCGCCGATGTATAAATCGACATTTCTCCAATAAGCATTGATTTCGGGGCTTACCAAGGCGTTGTCATTGTGAGGATCCATGTAACGAAGGTAGTAGGCTGATGAGCCGGCAAATCCCGGCATGGTGTTTAGCTCATACGGATAGCCTTGAGCTGTTTTCCAGTTCTGAGCACGTCCTAATGGAGGTTCTCCTTCTTCAGTCGGCAAGTAGCGATCAATGTCGGGCAGCACCAATGGCAATTCCGATTCATCCAATGGATATGGAATGCCGTTTTTGTAGTAAATGGGAAACGGTTCACCCCAATACCGCTGTCGGCTAAAGATGGCGTCGCGTAATCGGAAATTCACTTTAACCCGTCCTATCTGATGTTGAACAACATAATCTTTGGCTTTTTGAATGGCTTCTTTTACATACAATCCGTCTAAAAATCCGGAGTTGGTGAGAATGCCTTCTTTGGCATCAAAACTTTCGGTGGACACATCGCATCCTTTAATAACCGGTACTATGGGAAGGTTAAAATGTCGGGCAAAAGCATAATCGCGGGCGTCGTGTGCAGGAACAGCCATGATAGCTCCTGTGCCATACCCCGAAAGTACGTAGTCGCTAATCCAAATTGGAATGATCTGTTGATTGACAGGGTTCACGGCGTACGATCCTGAAAAGACACCGGAGACACGTTTTTCAGCAATACGTTCGCGTTCAGTTTTCTTTTTGGTTGCCAACAGGTAAGCTTCTACTTCTTTCTTTTGTTCCGTGGAGGTTAATTTTTTAACCCATTCACTTTCAGGAGCTAAAACCATAAATGTTACCCCAAAAAGGGTGTCGGGACGGGTGGTGAAGATGGTTATTTTTTCGTCTGTATGAGCGATGGGAAAAAGAATTTCGGCTCCTTCACTTCGTCCAATCCAGTTTTTTTGCGTTTCTTTGAGCGATTCGCTCCACTCAATGTCGGAAAGTCCGTCTAACAAGCGTTGTGCATAGGCCGATACACGCAAGATCCATTGACTCATTTGACGTTGTTCCACTGGATGTCCGCCACGGATTGAAACGCCTTCGCTCACTTCATCATTGGCTAACACCGTGCCCAATGCCGGACACCAGTTTACCATCGTATTTGCTTTGTAAGCAATGCGATAATTCATCAAAATGGTTTGTTGTTCTTCGGTCGTCTTTTGATTCCATTCGCTTGCAGTGAAATGGAGTTCTTCCGTGCAAGCAGCGTCAATTTGACGGGTTCCGTTGGTCTGAAAAGCGTTGATAAGCTTTTCAATGGGCTCCGCCTTTTGCGAGGTTTTGTCATAATAGTGACGAAACATTTGCAGAAAAGCCCATTGAGTCCACTTGTAATATTCCGGATCACAAGTTCGGATTTCTCGATCCCAGTCGTATGAAAAGCCTATCTTATCCAATTGTTCCCGATAGCGGGCAATGTTTTTTTCGGTTGTGATAGCGGGATGTTGACCGGTTTGGATGGCATATTGTTCGGCCGGCAGACCAAAGGCGTCGTATCCCATGGGATGCAAAACGTTGTAACCTTGAAGTCTTTTGAAGCGGCTATAAATGTCGGATGCAATGTATCCGAGCGGATGTCCTACATGCAGGCCTGCTCCTGAAGGGTAAGGAAACATGTCCAAAACATAAAATTTAGGCCGGTTGGGATCCGGTTCGACATGAAATATGTTGTGTTCTTTCCAAAATGATTGCCACTTGTGATCAATTCTCTTAAAATTATACTCCATAATAACTTGTTTGTGTGTGAAATATGATTTTCTTCGATGTACGGCACCGTGATGTAGTCGGTTCCGATGTTGAATCGCAAATTTACGGAAAGTAATTGAATAAACGAACGTTGAATCGTCAAAGGCCTGCCGTTAGCTTCATTGGGAAAGAGAGTGATGATTTTTGGATATCAGCTTTTTATTGTAATTTTGAACTTTATTATCAACATGCTGCTCATTTTGGTTGAATCATGATGCTTTTTGCGTACGATTTTTCAAACGTCGAATGTTTCTTGATGTAAACCAAAACATCCATTCATCATTGAATCGTTTTGTATCAAACGAATTCAATTTTAAACAACATCGAATCATGCAATTTTCTGATCTTAACATTGACAATCGTTTAATTGAAGCGATTTCGTATATGGGTTTTGAAACCGCCACTCCCATCCAATCCATGGCAATTCCTGCCATTTTGGAGCATAAGGATTTGCTTGCCTGCGCTCAAACCGGTACCGGAAAAACGGCTGCCTTTGTTCTGCCTATTCTGCATGAACTGATTCATCATCCTACACAGCACACCGGTTGTTTGATTATTGTTCCGACCCGGGAACTGGCTATTCAGATCAATCAGGAAATTCAAGGGTTTGCTTATTTTGCGTCCATTGGATCTGTGGCCATTTACGGCGGTGGTGACGGTGGTGAATTTACGCAGCAAACCGAAGCGCTAAAAAATGGCGTGGACATTGTGACGGCGACACCCGGAAGGTTGATTTCTCATTTGGCCATGGGACACGGCGATTTTTCCAATTTGAAGTATTTGATTTTGGATGAGGCGGATAAAATGCTCGACATGGGTTTTATGGATGACATTGAACGCATCATTTCTCATTTGCCTGTTGATCGTCAAACCTTAATGTTCAGCGCTACCATGCCTGACAAAATCAGAAAGCTGGCAAGAAAAATCTTGAAAAATCCGTTTGAGATTTCGTTGGCATTGTCAAAACCGGCCGATCATGTGGTTCAACGCATCTGTTTGGTTTACGATTATCAAAAAATTCCGTTGTTGGACTATTTGCTTCAACAACGACCTGATTATGATGCCATTCTAATTTTTACTTCGGCAAAGCACAAAGTCAACGAAATTGTTTCGTCATTGAAAAAATTGGGCTACAGCGTGCGGGGTATTTCTTCCGATTTGGATCAGGAACGTCGTGAGGAGGTTTTTCGTGCGTTCCGTTCCAAACAAATTCGAATTCTTGTGGCTACTGACATTATTAGTCGAGGCATTGATATTAAAGACATTAACATGGTGATCAATTTCGATGTGCCTCACGATGCCGAAGATTATGTTCACCGTATTGGCCGTACTGCAAGAGCTCAAAGCGAAGGCGAAGCGTTGACGCTGGTGAATGAGAAAGAACAGCGGAAGTTAGATCAGATTGAGCGATTGATTGAATCGGTCATTGAACGCATGCTTTTGCCTGAGCAGTTTGGTGAAGCTCCCGTCTGGAACATTCAGAAGAAACAGCATTCATCGCATGTTTCATCAAAACGAGCCTCGTTTAGGCATTCTTCAAAAAACAATTCCGAAAAAAGAAAGCCGAAAAATTAATTTTTTCACCTTGATATTCAACATTGCCAAGCATAAAAAGGTCATTCTTCATTTTTCCCATTCTTTTTAAAAAGCTGTTATTATGTTGATATTTAGACGTATATCTCGTAAAGAAGAAATTTGGTTTTCTTCTTAAAAACTTCATTTTCAAAAAAATCCTCAAAAATTGGTAGTTAAGGAATTGATTTTGTTACTTTGCAAGCAATTCGCGGATACGAGACAGATGATTCAATAAATCATTTAATTTATTGATCTAATGTTGTTTGAGATAAAATAGCATTTTGTCTGCATGATGAAAATGCCACAAAAAGATCAAATATGTCGAAAAATTTAGTGATAGTAGAATCACCGGCAAAAGCCAAAACCATTGAGAAATTTTTAGGAAATGAATATACTGTGCTCTCAAGTTTCGGGCACATTCGGGATTTGAGCGAGCATGCATTTGGAGTGGATCTTAAAAACGGGTTCAAGCCGATTTACGAAATTTCGGCAGACAAAAAGAAATTGGTGTCGGAGCTGAAGAAGGCATCGGATGCATCGGATATGGTTTGGCTTGCTTCTGATGAAGATCGTGAAGGAGAAGCCATTGCTTGGCATTTGGCAGAAGCGTTGAACTTGAAACATGAAAAAACAAAACGAATCGTTTTTCACGAAATCACCAAATCGGCTATTTTGAAAGCGATTGAACAGCCTCGTGACATTGACCTTGACTTGGTGAATGCACAACAGGCCCGCAGGATTCTCGATCGCATTGTGGGATACGAATTGTCGCCCATCTTGTGGAAAAAAGTCAAATCCTCCCTTTCAGCAGGGCGCGTTCAATCCGTTGCCGTACGATTAATTGTAGAAAGAGAGCGGGAAATTCAGGCTTTTGTGCCGGAATCGTTCTTTAAAGTCGTTGCACTGTTCCATGTGCTCGACGCTCAAAATAATTTCGTTGAATTAAAAGCCGAATTGCAACATCGGTTTGAGACCAAGGAGGAAGCCAAAGCTTTTCTTGAATCGTGTAAATCGGCCGATTTTGTTATTGAAAATATTGTCAAAAAACCGGCTAAACGATCTCCTTCGCCACCGTTTACCACCTCGACCTTGCAACAGGAAGCGGCGCGAAAATTGGGTTATTCGGTATCTCAAACCATGATGATTGCTCAAAAATTGTACGAAGCCGGGAAAATTACCTACATGCGAACCGATTCGGTCAATCTGTCAGACTTTGCCATTGAACATGCAAAAAATGAAATCATTTCAATGGGTGGAGAACGATACTGGCAGATGCGTCGGTTTCAAACTAAAACAAAAGGCGCTCAAGAAGCTCACGAAGCCATTCGTCCTACCTACTTGGATCAGCCTGAAATAAGCGGAACGGCTCAGGAAAAAAACCTTTATGCCCTGATCTGGAAGCGAACCATTGCCTCACAAATGAGTGATGCTGAACTTGAAAAAACAACGATCACCATTGGAATGTCCCATTCGAAGGAGAAGTTTTTGGCTGTTGGTGAAGTGATCAAGTTCGACGGTTTTTTGAAAGTGTACATGGAATCAACTGACGAAGAGGTTGATCAGGAAACAGAAACATTGTTGCCGCCGTTGAAAGTCAAGCAACACCTTGATTTAAATCGAATGATTGCTTCAGAACGTTTCACGCAGCGGCCTTCTCGGTATTCGGAAGCTTCACTGGTCAGAAAATTGGAGGAATTGGGCATTGGACGTCCCTCAACGTATGCGCCCACCATTTCGACCATTCAAAAACGAAATTATGTTGAGAAATCGCATTTCGAAGGAGAAATTAGGCCATTTGTTGTTTTTGTTTTGAAAAACAACCAGATTAAGGAAGAACAAAAAACCGAACGTTATGGTGTCGATAAAGGCAAATTGGTGCCGACGGACATCGGGATGGTGGTGAATGACTTTTTGATGGATTATTTTCCAAATATTTTGGATTATCATTTTACGGCCGACGTTGAAAAAGAGTTTGACGACATTGCGGAAGGACAATTGGACTGGCAGGAGGCCTTGCGGCGATTTTATGACAAATTTCATCCAATGGTGGTGGAAACCATGGAAAAATCGGAACGACGTTCCGGCGAACGGATTTTGGGCATTGATCCAAAAACAGGAAAACAAATTTCAGTACGTATTGGACGCTTTGGTCCGATGGTGCAGCTTGGAAGCAAAGAAACCGGCGACGAGTTGCAGTATGCTTCACTGAAAAAAGGTCAATTACTGGAAACCATCACTTTGGAAGAAGCGCTTGATTTGTTTAAGTTGCCTCGATCGTTAGGCGAGTGGAACGGGAAAGAACTGATCGTTGGCATTGGACGTTTCGGACCTTACGTTCGATGCGATAAAACTTTTTATTCCTTGCCTAAAACGGAAGATCCTATGTCCATCACCATGGAGAGAGCGTTGGAAGTGATCCGGGAAAAAGAAGAAGCGGATAAAAATCGACAGATCAAGGTTTTTGAACAAGATCCCGATTTGATGATCCTGAACGGACGGTTTGGCCCCTATATTTCATATCAGAAAAAAAATTATAAAATTGCCAAATCCATTGATCCACAAACATTGACTTATGAGGCTTGTATGGAGCTAATCAAGAGTGACGAAAAATCGGCTCCTTCGCTAAACAAGAAGAAAAAAAGCACAAAGAAAGAATAATTTGATCTCTTCCATGCTATATTTGTTCAAATTTATGGGTAAATATGGTGTTCGACAACTCTTTTTTTTCGATCGACAGAAATGCACAACCTGCCAAAGGTCATTTGTTGTTGGCAGAACCTTTTATGAACGAGCCATATTTTGGACGTTCGGTGGTTTTGTTGACACAGCACTCGGATGAAGAAGGAACGATGGGATTGGTATTGAACAAACCTTTAGACATTTATTTGCACGAAGTGGTGGAAGGAATGGAGATTCAGCAGTCAATCAGGTTGTACTGCGGTGGCCCGGTAGGCCCGAAATCGCTATTTTATCTTCATAATTTACCTGATCTGCCTCATAATTTTCAAATTACAGATCAAATTTATTTGGGTGGTGATTTTGAAAAACTTCTTGAGCTGATCAATCAAGGATTGGGGCAAGGCAAATTTGTACGGTTTTTTCTGGGTTATTCAGGATGGGAAAAAGAACAACTTGCGCATGAAATCAAACATCAGTCGTGGATTGTTGGCCCGCTTGCCGATGAGTCGATCCTGATGGAGGAAAAAATGGAAACCATGTGGAACCGAAGTTTAAAAAGTTTAGGCGGAAAATATCGCCATTGGGCTGATTTTCCCCAAAATCCCAATTTAAACTGAGCGTGGTTTCGTGCTCAATTGCTGTTCAAAGTATAACCACAGTTTTTCGGAAGGCACAGGTGCTTCAACAAAAAGAAGCATTTTGGAAACGGGGTGAATGAACGCAATGCTGCGTGCATGTAGTGAAATCCCTCCATCATCGTTCGAGCGGGGATAACCGTATTTCAAATCACCTTTAATAGGAGCGCCTATTTTTGCAAGTTGACTGCGAATTTGATGATGCCGTCCTGTTTCCAAATCGATTTCCAATAGAGCATAACGATCGGATGTGGCTTTCAATTCGTAATGAAGAATTGCCTGCTGACTGTTTTTCTGTTCCCGATCATAAGCAAATGTTTTGTTCAACTGTTCGTTCCGCACTAAAAAATGTTGCAGTGTGGCTTTTGGCTCAATGTTTTCATTTTTCACAATAGCCCAATATGTTTTTTTGACGTCATGCCCCTTAAACAGCTCATTCATTCGAGCTAATGCTTTGCTTGTTTTGGCAAAAACCACGATTCCGCTTACAGGTCTGTCTAATCGATGGATGACGCCAACAAAGACATTCCCCGGCTTGTTGTATTTTTGTTTCAAATAGTTTTTGACGGTTTCCGAAAGCGGTTGATCTCCCGTCTTGTCGCCTTGCACAATTTCGGAAATGGTTTTATTCACTATAATGAGGTGATTGTCTTCATAAAGGATCGTCATAGGATGATTTTTAATGAACTACAAAAGTAGCCATTTTTTCAAGTGCTTCAAACGATCTTTTCGTGTGATTTTCGTGTTGGAGAAATGATGTACCTTTGCACTTGAAATTCCAAAAAGAATGAAATGACCGCAAATCAATTATTTGAGCAAATCAAGCAAAAGAAATCATTTTTATGTGTGGGGCTTGATACTGACAGTGAAAAAATTCCTTCGCCATTGCAGGCTTTGCAAAATCAGATTTTTGAATTCAACAAAGCCATTATTGATGCCACAGCCGATCTTTGTGTGGCCTACAAGCCGAACATTGCTTTTTATGAACGGTTAGGTATTAAAGGATGGGAAGCGCTTTCGGAAACCGTCGCGTATCTTCGCCATCATTATCCGAATCATTTTTTGATTGCCGATGCAAAACGAGGTGATATAGGAAACACCTCTCGGATGTATGCTAAAACTTTTTTTGAGCAATACGATTTTGATGCGGTTACCGTAGCGCCTTATATGGGCGAAGATTCGGTTACCCCTTTTTTAACAATGCCCGAAAAATGGGCTATTGTGTTGGCTTTAACTTCCAATCCGGGATCTGTTGATTTTCAGATGATTCGTGAGGCATCGGGTGAAATACTGTTTGAGAAAGTGCTGGAGCATGCCAAAAGATGGGGCAATTCTGATCAAATGATGTTTGTGGTGGGGGCTACTCAAGCCGACTATTTTTCGGTGGTACGTCAGCATGTCCCATCGTATTTCTTATTGGTTCCCGGAGTTGGAGCACAAGGTGGTGATTTAAGAAGTATTGCCAAAGTTGGGTTGAACGATCAGTGCGGTTTGTTGGTCAACTCATCGAGACAAATTTTGTATGCTTCGTCAGGTGCCGATTTTCGTGATGCAGCTCGTCATGAGGCTCAACAGATCCAAAAGATGATGCAACAGCTTCTTGAAGAACGTCAGTTGATTGACAAACAGTAATTTGATTTGTTTGTTTTAAATTATTAACGCTGTCAATTTTTCAACTGGCATGCGTTTTGTTATCTTTGTTATAAATCTAAAAAGATACATGTTATGATGATTTATCTTATTTTTGGTGTGTTTGCTCTGTTAAGTTGGTTAGTCCAACACAGTTTGCAGGTTAAATTTAAAAAGTACTCTCAAATTCCTTTAGCTAACGGAATGACCGGACGTGATGTTGCTTTGAAAATGTTGCATGAAAACGGCATTTACGACGTTTCAGTCATTTCGGTAGAAGGGCAATTGACAGACCATTACAATCCGGTGGATAAAACTGTGAATTTGAGTGAAGGTGTTTACTCAAGCAATAGTGTTGCAGCAGCAGCCATTGCAGCTCACGAGTGCGGACATGCCGTGCAACATGCTACGGCTTATGCTCCATTGAAGATGCGTTCTGCCTTAGTGCCCATTGTCAGTTACACTTCCAATTGGATCATGTGGGTTTTGTTAGCCGGAATTTTTCTGGTCAATGTCTTTCCGGCCTTGTTGCTTTTTGGCATCATTCTTTTTGGGTTGACGACGCTCTTTAGTTTGATTACCTTACCTGTCGAAATCAATGCCAGCATGAGGGCCTTGGCTTGGTTGGATCACGCCGGCATTACTACTGTTTCCACTTACGATGCTGCCAAAGATGCTTTGAAAACTGCAGCTTATACTTATGTGATTGCTGCATTTAGTTCGTTGGCTACGCTTTTTTATTACATCATGATTTTTATGGGAGGAAGGCGCAACTGATTTGGTTGAAATAAATTTTTTAAACAAAAAAACCACATCAAATGTAAAACAGGATGTGGTTTTTTTGTTTGGTTGTAATTTTGTCAATCTTCAAGCCGTCTCAAGTCATAATACATGATTCGTGTGGCTGAATCGACGTCGTCATTGGTCATGTAATAAAATCCGTTTTTTTCGTAAAAAGGGAGTGATTCTTTGATTCCTTCTACGGTCAAAAAGCGGCATCCGGTGTATCGGTTGTTGATCAGCCATTTTTTCACAAAATCAATTAATGCCGTACCAATATTTTGGTGTTGAAATGTTTTGTCAACCCCTAATTGAACGATTTTGACGGCAGGATAACTGATGTATTTTTTTCCAATGGGCAGATATTCATAAAAATATTTTTTCCAACGTCCGGTAATAGGTGTTGATTCAATGGTTATCCGATCGTTGGTAAGTGCAATGAATGCAATGGTTTGAACCGGACTTTCAAGTAGGTAAGTGACTGAAAGAAATTGCTTGTCATACGATTTGGCGCTTTCCATCAGGTAGGCATTAACATCTGCTCGTCCGCAATCGAATGGTTTCAGCGGCATTTCTTCTGAAAGTCGGTTCAGTTTAAGTGTAGAAAAATCCATGATCATTTGAAGTTAGCGATGGCCGTTAACGTAGCAAAATGTTGAAAGGTACGTTCTTTTTCAGCAGAAGATGCTTTGTTGACATCAGCTTCTTTCATCTCATTGATGAAATTAATTGCATCAATTCCTTTTAATACTGGAGTTTCTTTGTTTGGTTTAGCCATATTATTGATATTGCAAAAACGGAGGACAAAGTTACTGCTTTTTGTTTAAGTATTTATGAAGAACTATGAATTTGAGCGTTTTCAAATGATAAAGTAATTTAAAAATTCAGGAGGTTCTGTATTGTCCGGATAGATATCGGAAGTGTCGGGGCAATTGAGCAGCAGTTGGCTGACCGATTGTTGCAAGACTGGGTGAATGAATTGAGGAGCAATTTCGTGCAGGGGCACGAGGACAAATCGGCGAAATTGTATCTTGGCATGCGGAATGTTCAAAGTTGGCGATTCAAGAATGAGATCGTCATAAAATAACAGATCGATATCGAGAGGGCGATCCTGATAGGATGATGATTTTGAAACGGTTCTTCTCGAAAGTTTTTCTATTTCTTTCGCAGCTTTTAATAAATTGATTGGCGAAAGGGGAGTGACCAAAGCCACGACTTCGTTCAGGAAGAGATGTTGGCTTTGAAAACCCCAAGGCTTCGAAACATAGCGTGAAGATTGACGGCTGATTGATCCATATTTTTGTAATTGATTTTCAGCAAAATTCATCCATGTATTGCGATCTTCAAGATTTGATCCAATTCCAATGTAACAAACAGGCATGTGAAAAGGTTGGTTTTTGATAAAATTTGATCGATAAAACGAACAAGGATGGGATGGTGCTGCTCAATGGTTTATTTTCAGGATCAATTTGAAAATGAGCCAAGAAATAATGGTCCATTGTTCCATTATTTCTTGGCTGCATGTCAGATAGGAAGGTCAATTGTTAAGATTTATGCTTGTTCTTCGTGTTCCAAAAGCAACGTTTTTGTCGGCTGGTCGCAAACGCCTGCAGAACCGCCGTATTGGATTGGACCGGGGAAAATGTAGTGTTTGTTTCCTTTTGCCCATTCGTCGCGGTGTTGTGCAAAAAACTTAAATGGAGCGCCGTTTAAATCGACCAATGCTTTTTTAATCACCGGTTTTTCTTTTCCGTGACGACGTTCGATGTTCATCATCATGGTGATTGGAACGCCTCCGGCAATCCATTCTGAAGCCGGTTTAACCAGATTGCGAACGGTGGTTAGATATCCTGTTTTGCCGTGGGCTATCAACGAAGAAGCTACATTGCCCAATGAGTAACAATAGTCAGCGTCAAAGTTAGATGGTGTGGCACAGCGACCTTCGTAGCCGAAAAAATGATTGACGGCTTGAAATTTGCCTTTGTATTCGCCTCTGGCTTTCATTTCGGCCAAACGGTATTTGGTCATTTCGATCAGCAGTTTTTCGGTTTCAATGAGTGACACCTGTACGTTTCCGTGAGGATCGCGGTCGAGCATTAATTGTTTGCCGATGGATAAAGGTAAACTTTCAAAAACGACGGCACTTTCGGGAGAAAGATGCTGCAGGACATATTGACGACGCCCGTCATCGTTGGGAATGGCATTGAAAACTCCATTGTGAGCAAGCAAGTCGTTCAGCTCGTTGATTAACGTTTTGACTTCGGGAATAAATTCAATCAAACCTTCAGGCACTAAAATAGAACCAAAATTGTATCCTTCTTTAGCACGAGCGGCAATTAACTTGGCTATTTGATTCACGATGTCGCGTAAGGTCATTTTCTTTGCTTCCACTTCTTCGGAGATGATGCACAAATTGGGATGCGTTTGCAGGGCACATTCCAGCGCAATGTGCGAAGCCGATCGTCCCATCAATCGAATGAAATGGTAATATTTTTTGGATGAGTTGGCATCCCGCTGAATGTTTCCAATTAACTCGGAATAGACTTTACATGCTGTGTCAAACCCAAAAGAAGTTTCGATCATTTCGTTTTTTAAATCGCCGTCAATGGTTTTTGGACAGCCAATGACCTGAATTCCTTCCTTTTTTTGTGCGTAATATTCGGCTAAAATACAGGCATTGGTGTTTGAGTCATCGCCTCCAATGATGACAATGGCATTGATGTTGAGTTTGTGGCAAATGACAGCACCTTTGTCAAATTGTTCGGGCTCTTCTAATTTTGTACGACCCGATCCGATGATGTCAAATCCACCGGTGTTCCGATATTCATCAATGATTTCTTTGGTCAACTCGATGTATTTGTGTTCAACCAGTCCGCTCGGACCGCCTAAAAATCCATACAGTTTGTTTTCAGGGTGCATTTTTTTCAATCCGTCAAACAATCCGGCAATTACGTTGTGACCTCCGGGAGCTTGACCACCTGAAAGGATAACACCAACACTGACAATAGGCGTTTCCGGTTGTTTGTCAACAGGTTCAAACGTAATAAGCCGTTGTCCGTAGGTGTTTGGAAAAAGCTTCCGGATAATTTCCTGATCGGCAACGGAGGTGGTAGCCTCACCTTCTTTTAACGTTACTGGTCCTTTTAAGGCTTCCGGAAGTTTTGGTTGATACAGTGCGCGTTCAATCTGTAAAGGACTTTTTTCGTTTGCGTTCATTGTTCAGAATTTATTTTATTGTAATCATTTTTAGGGGTTTGTTTAGATTCTTTTCAATCGAATCAATTTGCATTATGTTCCATCATCTGCTGAAACCTCTCGAATGTAGGTTGTCCTGAATTTTTTTTGAGGCATGGTGATGTTGTGCTTTGTGTGGTTTTGGCTGTTGATGCCATGCGATCAAACAATTCGAAACAGGATGCTTATGAAACGTTGCAAAATTAACGCTTATTTTTGATTAATCACACGATACGATTCGGATTGCTATCAAAAAGAAACCTAAAATGGCATGAAAAATTATTTTATGTTTTTCAGCATGTGTCCCATGCGTTCTTTTTTTGTTTTCAGGTAAAACTCGTTGTAAGGATTGGGTTGAATTTCAATGGGTACAATTTCGACAATTTTCAAACCATACGATTCGAGTCCAATGCGTTTCACGGGGTTGTTGGTCATCAGACGCATGTTGGTGACGCTAATTTCTCGCAGGATTTGAGCACCTACGCCGTAATCGCGTTCATCGGCTTCAAAACCAAGGTGTAAGTTGGCTTCTACCGTGTCTAATCCGTTTTCTTGTAAGTGGTAGGCTTTAATTTTGTTCATTAGTCCAATGCCTCGTCCTTCCTGATTCATGTACACCAAAGCGCCTTTTCCTTCTTTTTCAATCATTTGCATGGATTTATGCAATTGATCTCCACAGTCACACCGCATGGATCCGAAAATATCGCCTGTGACACACGATGAATGTACTCTTACCAAAACCGGTTCGTCAGGTTCCCACGAGCCTTTTATGAGCGCAACATGTTCTAATCCGTTGGATTTTTGTCGAAAAGGAATTAGTCTGAAATTTCCGTAAGCCGTCGGCATGGAAACTTCCACTCCTTTTTCGACCAAAGATTCACTGCGTAATCGGTATGCGATCAGATCTTTTACCGAAACGATTTTCAGGTTGAATTTTTTTGCAATTTCGATCAGATCCGGCAATCGGGCCATGCTGCCGTCTTCGTTCATGATTTCGACCAGTACGCCAGCAGGATACAGGCCTGCCAACTGAGCCAGATCGACAGCTGCTTCCGTGTGGCCGGCTCTGCGCAACACGCCTCTTGAGCGGGCTCGAAGCGGAAAGATGTGTCCTGGTCGTCCAAGATCGGAAGGTTTCGTTTCGGGATCACACAGTGCTTTGATGGTTGCTGCCCGATCGAAAGCGGAAATGCCGGTGGTGCAGTTGTGTCCCAATAAATCGACTGAAACGGTGAATGGGGTTTCGTGCATGGAGGTGTTGTTGTCGGTTTGCATATGAAGATCAAGTTCTTCACAACGTTCTTCGGTAATGGGCACACATACCAATCCACGTCCGTGGGTGATCATGAAGTTGACTTTTTCGGGTGTGATCAACGATGCAGCCGTGATAAAATCGCCTTCGTTTTCACGATCTTCGTCGTCGACGACAATCACAAATTTACCTTGTTTGATTTCATCGACAGCTTCTTCGATGGTGTTTAAGCTAAAAGTATCCATAGTTGTTTAATTTTTTAAAGATCATGAAAGATCATGTTTCAGGATCATTTTTTGAGTTTGATTAGAGTTGAAATCAATTTTTCTCCGTTTTTTTTAATCCAACGGGTCATCTGTTTTCGTATTTTTTTAAATATATCGGAATAGGACTCAGAATTCATTAAAGTAGAGTCTTTCACGGCTTTATAGGTCAAAAACAGTCCAATAGGCAAAAGGACGGCCGAGCTTAGCCACATGCCTTCCCAAACGGGCCATATTCCTTCGCGAGCCATTTTTGTGCCGGTGTTGTCCACAATATAATAGACAATAAACATCAAGATGGACAAAACCACCGGGGTGCCAAATCCTCCTTTGCGAATGATCGCCCCTAAAGGTGCTCCGATAAAGAAAAAGACAAGGCAGGCAAATGACAATGCAAATTTACGGTGCAAATCAATGGCATGGCGTCGAATGACATCTTCTGTCTCCTTGATCTGAATGTTGTTAAACATCATTTCCCCTTTGATTTGCGACAAGGAGGACAAAGCGGCAGAAACGGCCATCTTTTTTTGAGCTTCCGGCAATTGATCAAACAAGCTGTCGGTTGAATAATGGCTTAATTGATAAGTTTTTGTCTGTTTTGGAATGGAGTGGATCTGAGCCAGATTTCCGTAAAATCGAAGCGGTTGGTACATGTTTTGCGTCCCTTGACGCATGACTTTCAGTTGTTTGTTTAATGAATCAATGGTGGCTTTAAGTTCGCTTACATTTTTGCTGACGTTTTCGTTTTTCAGCAATGAGGTGCTAAATTGATTGAAATTGGTGTCAAAATCGATGATGATTTGTTTGAATTTGAAAGTTTCCCGTCGATATGGTATTTTTGAGGCGGTTGCATAAGTTGTCTGTTGCTGAAGATTTTCAAATGATTCACCATTGTAGAGCGTGAAAATCAAAAATTTTTTATCGGGGCTTACGTCGAGACGCGCTGAATCGGCTAACATGACGGAGGCGTTGCTGAAGCCACCCGTAAAATCATAAACCATGACGCGTTTCAAAATTTGTGTTTTGTCGTTTTTTGCTCCTACATAGATGGAATATCCGCTGATTCCTTTATAAAATTCTCCGGCCGGAATTTCCAGTTCGGGTGATTTTTGTTTCATGGAGATGAGCAATGCCCACATTTTAGTTTGGCTTTTGGGCAAAATATCGTTCGAAAAGAAGAATGCGCCAATGACAGCAACAGCGATCACAATCATCAAGGCCCGCATGATGCGAAACAATGAAATGCCGGCCGATTTCATGGCTAAGAGTTCCAACTGTTCACCCATGTTCCCAAAGGTCATCAACGAGGCTAACATTATAGACATGGGAAGCGCCAACGGAACTAAGGAGACGGCAGCGTAGAAGAAAAATTCGGCCAGTACGTTTAATCCCAATCCCTTGCCAACCATGTCGTCAACATATTTCCACAAAAATTGCATCAGGAAAACAAACAGCGATACAAAGAATGTAGCTAAAAACAGCTTGGCAAACTGGGTAAGTGTATAGTAGTCAATTCGTTTTAATAGGCGCATACCATCATCTTAGGGCTCACAAAGGTACGTAAAAAATAAGATATTTCTCATCAACGCCTGATTCATCGATCGAAAGCCTTTTTCTGTTTTGTCAAATTTCTACTTCCGGTTAGTGATCCGTTTTTTTTATTTTTGTTGGATTTGGATGCCTTATCAGACAAGATTTTGGTGGGAAGTAAATTCTTTTAAGCTGTTGAAGCGATTTGTGAAGGTGGCGTTTTAATATTTCAACTTTCTGTTTCCATTTTAATAGGTTTGTTTCGATGCCGAAACTTAATGTATCGCTGCAATTGGAGTTATTTGTCCTGAAACCCTACTTTTGTTTAGTCAAAATCGGTCGTTTGGGTTTCTTGCCAAGAAACATTCATGCGGCAGGGTTATTTGAAAAGTGATATTAGAAGATCTTTAAAGCAACAAGTTCGATTTTTATATTAACAAATGGAAAATGAATTCAATATTCAAGGCAAAGTAATGGTTATTACCGGAGGAACCGGTGTTTTAGGCAGCTCCATCAGCATTTTTCTTGCGTCGAAAGGCGCTCGGGTTGTGATTTTGGGACGTGACGAGCAGCGAGGTAAAGATTTGGAGGATCACATTTTGAGGCATGGCGATGAGGCTTTGTTTCTTCAAACGGATGTGTTGGACATTTCAAGGCTGCAACAAAATCATGAGAAGATATTGAATCGATATGGCGTGATTGATGTATTGATCAATGGAGCCGGCGGAAATCGTTCGGGAGCTATCATCATGCCTGAACAATCATTTTTTGATTTGGATATGAATGAATTACGTCAAGTCATTGATCTTAATTTGTATGGGACAATATATCCTGTTTCAGTGTTTGCTCGGTCAATGGTTCAAAATAGAAAAGGCGTCATCATCAACATTACATCAGCCACCGTGAATCGTCCCATGACACGTGTGGTAGGATACTCGGCCGCTAAAAGCGCCATCCAAAATTTCACACAATGGTTAGCGGTTGAGTTTGCTCAAAAATATGGCGATCAGATGCGGGTAAATGCTATTTCGCCCGGTTTCTTTCTTACGGAACAAAATCGTTCACTTTTGACCAATCGTGATGGCACGTGGACGGAACGCACCAAAAAAATTCTTGCAGCCACTCCGTTTGGAAGGTTGGGCGAACCGAAGGAATTGCATGGCGCCATGCTTTGGCTTTGCAGCGATGCTTCGCGATTTGTAACCGGACAAACCATTATCGTCGATGGTGGTTTTGATGCATATTCCGGTGTGTAAATTATTAATTTTCAACATCATAAAAACAGATGAACAGTCATTTTGAGCAGTCTTTGAGATGGTTTGGGCCAAAAGATCCGGCCACATTGCAGGATATCCGGCAAACCGGCGCAACGGCAGTCGTGTCGTCATTGCATCATATCCCGACTGGTGAAGTTTGGAGCGTACAAGAGATTGAAACCTATAAACGAAATATTGAACAAGCCGGATTATCATGGCATGTGGTGGAAAGTGTGAATGTGCATGAGGATATTAAACGACGCACCGGTAATTTTGAACAATACATTGAAAACTATAAAACTACGTTGCGAAATTTAGCAAAATGCGGTATTGACATTGTAACGTACAATTTCATGCCAGTGTTGGATTGGGTAAGGACGGATCTGACCTACTCGCTTGCTGATGGTTCGAAGGCTATGTTTTTTGATCATTTTGATTTTTGGGCATTCGAGTTGTTTGTGTTGAAACGGGAAGGTGCCCGAGCCGCGTTGACAGATGACGAATACCAACAAACCGAAGCTCGCTTTCAATCCATGACGGAAGATGAAAAGCAACGCATTTTGGGCATTATTTTGTCCGGCATTCCGGGAGAAGGAAAAGGGTTCACGCCGGAATATGTAAAAGATCAATCAGCTGGTTATAAGAATATTAATGCCAATGTGTTGCGAGAAAATTTGATTTTGTTTTTGAAAGAGATTATACCGGTGGCTGAAGAAGTGGGCATTAAGATGGCGCTTCATCCCGACGATCCGCCTTTTGCAGTTTTAGGACTTCCGCGCATCGTATCGTCTGAAACGGATTTTGCCCTTTTGGCCGAAGCCGTACCTTCCACTGCCAATGGCATCTGTTTTTGTGCCGGCTCATTGAGTATTCATCCTGCGAATGATCTGGTTCGAATGAGTCAGCGCTTTGCCGACCGCATTCATTTTGTCCATTTGCGGGGCACCCGACGACTGTCGTCGTATCAATTTTATGAAGCCAATCATTTGGAAAGTGATATCGATATGTTTGCGTTAGTGCGTTCATTTGTAGAGATGATGCATCAACGAGGCATTCGTTTGCCTATGCGACCTGATCATGGGCATCAACTTTTTGGTGATTTTGACAACAAGCAGTTTTTGCATGGCTATTCCCTTTTGGGACGAATGAAAGGATTGGCTGAACTGCGTGGTCTTGAAATAGGAATTCAAAAAACGTTGTTTCCTGATGAATAAGCGAATTTTTTTACAAATCAATATGAAGAGCGATCATCCTTTTCAAGTCAAAAATTTATGGAAATGGAAGGTGACGCCAAATCATTTATTCTCTTTTGTGGTGCTTTTTATTTTGATGATTCATCCTTGGCATTGTAGGGCAATAGGAGGAGAAGCATACATTTTGCATAACTTTCGAAAGGGTGATTTTGTGTTGATCAATCATCAAAAAACAACACCTATTGTTGTTGATACGGCCGATTATTGGGGCGTCCTACGTGCTGCCAACGATTTAAGAAACGATTTTCAACGGGTAACCGGACAGCTGCCTTCCATGTTGAAAGAAACATCCAATCAGTACAAACAACTTATGCTTATTGGAACCATCGGAAAAAATCGATGGATTGATCGTTTAGTGGCTAAGCATCTGTTAAATGTTGATTCCGTGGCAGGGAAATGGGAGGCATTTACCATACAGGTTGTTGAAAATCCGTTTCCCGGAATTTATCAGGCATTGGTCATCGCAGGAAGCGATCAGCGAGGAACCATATATGGAATTTATGATTTGTCGGAGCAAATTGGGGTTTCGCCCTGGTATTGGTGGGACGACGTGAAACCCTTACAACAGTCAGTTTTAGCTGTTAAAAGTCATTTTGTAAAAACAGATCGACCAATGGTTAAATATCGTAGTATTTTTATCAATGATGAAGCTCCATGTTTGGCAGATTGGGTGAAAAATTTCTATGGAGGCGTGTTTAATCATTATTTCTACGAACATGTTTTTGAATTGATTCTTAGATTAAAAGGCAATTATTTATGGCCGGCCATGTGGGGAAAGGCATTTGCCATTGATGATCCTGAAAATCCCATGTTGGCTAATCAATGTGGCATTGTGATGGGAACTTCTCATCACGAACCGATGATGAGAGCGCAAAAAGAATGGGAATTGTTTGGACATGGGCCATGGAATTTCGAGACAAATCGAAATGAATTGATTCATTTCTGGGAGCAAGGCATTGAACGGAATAAAAATAACGAAGACATCATTACCATTGGGATGCGTGGCGATGGAGACAAACCGTTGAATGATGAAAGCATTGATCATAACATTGCTTTGATGCAAAAAATTGTAGCAACGCAGGAAAAAATTATTGCCCGTTTTCTTAATCCTGATGTCGCTAAGGTTCCTCAATTATGGGCTCTTTATAAGGAAGTGCAGGATTATTACGATCATGGCATGAAAGTTCCTGACTATGTCACTTTGTTGTGGTGCGACGACAATTGGGGTAATATCAGAAGGTTGCCTTCATTTGATGAACGTAAGCGGGCAGGAGGAGCGGGCATTTATTATCATGTTGATTATGTTGGCGCTCCTCGTTGTTACAAATGGCTCAATACGGTTCCCGTTACAAAAATTTGGGAACAGATGAATAAAGCATACGAATATGGCGCCGATCGGGTTTGGGTTCTCAACGTGGGTGATATTAAACTGTTGGAATATCCAATTTCCTTTTTTATGGATTTGGCTTGGAATCCTGAACGATGGAACAGAAATAATTTGTTTGATTATACCCGTTTGTGGGCGGATCAATTGTTTGGTAACGAACACGATTGGGTTATTGCCCATCTTTTAATGAAATATTCCGCTTTCAACGGGCGGATAAAACCCGAATTGATTTCGCCCAAAACGTTCAGTTTGTTACATTACAACGAGGCAGATCGAGTGGTTTATGATTGGAGGATGCTTGCTCGTCAGGCTGATTCATTGGCTTCTGTTTTGCCTTCCTGGCAACATGATGCTTTTTATGAGTTGGTTCAATATCCTATTGATGCATGTGCCAATTTGAACGAATTGTATGTTGATGTTGCAAAAAACCGTTTTTATGCATCTCAAGGAAGAGCCATTGCCAATCTTTATGCCGATTCTGTTAAAATGCTTTTTGCTAACGATGCCCGATTGACTACCATCTATCATCATCAGATTGCCGGAGGTCGGTGGAATGGCGTGATAGGTCAACCTCATTTTGGATACACTTCATGGCGTGATCCTGTGAACAACATCATGCCAAAAGTGGATTCATTGGTGATAAACCCTCAATTGGCCGAAATGGGTATTGCTGTTGAAGGAGATTCGCTGGTTTCTGACGGTGTTCATCAATCTGCATTGCCGCTTTTTGATGGTTATTCCCGATCAACGCATTATTTTGATCTCTTCAATCGAGGAACCATCCCCTTTTCATTTACCATATCGTCCGATCGAGATTGGATATTACCCTCAATTCAAAAAGGAACCGTGACACTCCAACAACGAGTAGACGTTGCCGTCGATTGGGCAAAAGTGCCTTTTGGAAAACATATTCAAGGACAAATAAACGTTGAAGGCAATGGTAAACGTATTTCTATTTTGGTTTCCGTTTTTCACCCCCGATTCCCTGCACGCGATTCCTTGCAAGGTTTTGTTGAATCTGACGGTTATCTTTCCATGAATGCTGTTCATTACTCTGAACGTCATGATGTGGATGGAGTTGGATGGCGAAACGTTCCCTGGTATGGTCGAGAATTTTCATCCATGATGCCTTTTCCTGTTACGGCCAAAAGTTTTTTACCTTCATCGGAAACTCCTTTTTTGGAGTATCGATTCTATCTTTTTACCAAAGGAACCATTGATGCTCATTTTTTAATTGCACCAACCATCAATTCTCTTCCTGATGCAGGACTGCGTTTTGCCGTTGCTTTTGACGATCGGCCTGAACAGGTGATCTCCATTCCCAAAATCAGCATTGATGGACAAAATGATGATGTTTCATGGGCAAAATCAGTCATTAACAACATTCGCGATTGTCAGGTTGAGTTTATAAATGAGACTGAAGGTTACCATACGATACGTGTTTACATGATTGATCCAATTGTAGTGTTGCAAAAAATTGTACTCAATACCGGCGGGTTGAGATCCAGTTTTTTATTTCCTCCCGAAAGTTTTCATTCTTCCTCTGTTGGTGGTAAATAATTTTGTAAATTAAGATGTTAAAATTTGAACCTGGAAAGGATAAAAAAGGCCGATTCCTTATTTTGAATCAAAATCTAAAGGAATCGTATCTATTTTGAAAAGGATGTGTCGCCTTTTTTAGTTCTTGTTTCAGAATAAAGCAGCCACGATGTAAGGAATTTCTATTTTTGTGACAATTACTGTAAAATAAACAAGATGTTTTGAACCGGTCTTTTTATAAAAATCTTAAACAATGAATGTTACTTTAATCGAATGCAGTTTTTAATTATTAATCATTTAATCATCAAACTATGAAACATACAAGTAGTTTCAAAAAAAGGGTTTTGGGAATGATCATCCTGATGCTCTGTGTTTCTTCATTTTCGGTTATGGGGCAACTCATAACGGTGAAAGGAGTGGTCAAAGATGGTTCCGGGATGTCATTGCCCGGCGTCAGTATTCGTGTAGTTGGGAGCAATACGGGGACTATAACCGATGCCTCGGGTAGATTTACGATTGAAGCGCCGGCAGAAGGGAAACTGATGTTTTCTTACGTTGGGTTTAATACGATGACCATTCCCGTAAATCATCAGTCATTGTTAAATGTGGTTTTACATGAAGAAGAACAGAAATTGAATGAAGTGGTGGTGATTGGTTACGGTAATCAACGCAAAGAAGCCATTACAGGTTCGGTTGCTTCCGTGAACGGAAACGCTTTACGTGAACTTCCTGCTTCCAATGTGTCAGATGCTTTGCAGGGACGACTTGCAGGGGTCAATTTAGTTCAAACTTCGACACAACCAGGTGCAACCATGCAAATACGTATTCGTGGGACGCGTTCGTTAACTGCCAGCAATGATCCGTTGATTGTGCTTGACGGAATCCCTTTTGCTGGAACCATTGCCGATATCAGTCCCGATGATATCAAGAGCATTGATATTTTGAAAGATGCTTCAGCCACAGCTATTTATGGATCACGTGGCGCCAACGGCGTTATTTTGATCACCACCAAAAGCGGAATGAAGGGTCAAAAAGCACAAATTACCTATGACGGTTATTATGGAGTAAAGAATGCCATTCAGTATCCTATGATGAACGGTCCTCAATTTGTTGCTTTGCGTAAAGCTGCCGGCATTTATTCCAATGGCCCGGACGAATCGGATAATGTAAATACCAATTGGCAAAGTTTGTTTTACAGAACAGGTCGTGTTACCAATCATGATTTAAATGTATCGGGTGGAACCGAAAACGGGAATTATATGGTTGGCATTGGTTTTTATCAAGATGAATCGCCCATCCCTGATCAGGGTTATACCCGTTATTCCATCCGAGCAACCGTCGATCAACAAATTGGATCTATTTTCCATATTGGATTTACGACCAACAACAACTATAATGTAACCAATGCAGCCAATCTTGGAATGTATGGTGTGTTAAGCTTATCGCCCATTTCAAACCCTTATAATGCAGACGGAACGATCAAACGGACAGTTCAAATGCCATTGGACAATTCGTGGGTATATACCCGCAGTACCATCGAAAATTTAGGAGATGCCTATAAAGATCAGACCAAGGCTTTCGGCTCATACAATTCAGTGTACGGTGAAGTAAAGATCCCCGGGGTTGAAGGATTAAAGTATCGTGCCAATCTCGGTTTGAATTATCGAACGAGCAACTACGGCAATTACACGGGATCGGGTGTTTTCAGCAGCACTCCCGACAATGTATCAACGGCTACCATTACCAATTCGTTGACTACAGATTGGGCTATTGAAAATCTTTTGACTTACGATCGTGTTTTTGCGCAGAAAAACCGTTTGAATGTTGTTGCTTTGTATTCGGCTGAACAAACTTTTTACAACAGTTCCAACATTTCAGGAACAGGCATTCCCAACAATGCGCTACAGTACTACAATATGGGGGATGCTCCAAACATTACGATCGATCCCAATAACCAAAGTTATCAAGTCAGTGGACTCGAATCATGGATGGGACGTGTCATGTATTCTTATGATGATCGTTACATGTTGAGCGCTACATTCCGTTCGGATGCTTCGTCACGTTTAGCTCCCGGACACAAATGGCACAATTATCCTGCTGTTTCTGCCGGTTGGAACATCAACAAGGAATCATTCATGAAAAATATTTCCTGGATTGATGAACTTAAATTAAGAGGCGGTTACGGTCAAACTTCAAATCAGGCTGTTGCACCTTATGCCACGTTGGGACTTTTAAGTACTGTTCCTTATAATTTTGGTCCAACCACTTATGCAACAGGATACAATGTTTCGAAATTGCCAAATCCAAATTTAGGATGGGAATATTCCAATACTACTAATTTCGGTGTGGATTTTTCATTTTTCAGAAGCCGTTTATCCGGAACCATTGAATATTATGTCACAAATACCAAAGATCTGTTGATGAGCGTCAATTTGCCGCCAACATCCGGTGTCAGCAGTTACACAGCCAATGTGGGAAATACTCAAAACAAAGGATGGGAAGTTTCTTTGAACGGCATTATTTTGAATAATGTCAATGGATGGACGTGGGAAGCCGGTGTCAACATTTATGGAAATCAAAACCGTATCGTTTCACTTGCTTCAGGACAAAATCAAGATCTGACAAATTGGTGGTTTGTAGGTCATCCTTTAAATGTTATTTATGATTACAAACGCATCGGGTTATGGAATCAAACAGATCCGGATTATAAATATTTACAAATTTTGGAACCGGGCGGTAATGCAGGGATGATAAAAGTACTCTATACCGGAACCTACAATGCCGATGGATCGCCTACACGCGCGATTGGTCCCGCTGATCAACAAGTGCTTAATTGTGATCCCAATTTTTTGGGTGGTTTTAACACCCGTGTGGCTTATAAAGGGTTTGATCTTGTCATTGTCGGAATATTTCAAAATGGAGGCATTCTCAACAGTACTATTTACGGATCATCAGGCTATCTTAACCTCTTGAGCGGTCGAAGAGGCAATATCAATGTGGATTATTGGACTCCTACCAACACGAATGCTCGTTATCCGAAACCCGGAGGCATCATGAGTGGTGATAATCCAAAGTATGGCAGCACATTAGGTTATTTTGATGCATCCTATCTTAAAGTACAGGCAATGACTCTTGGCTATAATTTCAATCAATCGTGGTTGAAAAAGGCCGGCATTTCAAGATTAAGAGTTTATTTTACTGCTCAAAATCCTTTTGTTTTGTTCTCGCCATACCACAATCAAACCGGCTTGGATCCTGAAACAAACTCGTATGCCAACAATAGTGGCAATATCGCCGTGGCTTATTCTTCGAACTTGAGTCGGTTGTTAACTGTTGGTTACAACACACCATCAACTCACAATTTCATTATGGGTATTAACATTACATACTAAACATTGATCACGATGAAACGCATAACTATAAAAACTTTTGCAGGCATCTCTTTATTAGCCTTTTTCTTAGTGGGGTGCTCTAATCTTTTGACTGAACAGCCACGTAGTATTTTTACGCCGGGTTATTTCCAAACCGCTGCCGGTGTTCAAGGAGGTATCACATCATTGTATGCCAATTTGCGCAACTTATATGGGCAAGCCTATTATTACAATACGTGCGAAACCGGAACGGACGAAGCAACTTGGGCACAAAGCGCCGATCAAAATTTCAAAGACATGGATAATTCGGGTGTAGGGTCAGTAACTCCAACAGGAAGCCGAAGTGATGTGTTGTGGAATAATGTATTTCCCAATATCAATACTGCCAATGGCATTATTCAAAATGCTTCCATGGTGAACAGCAGTAAAGCCGGTACTCCCGACACAATTCCAAGTTCATTGATTGCAGAAGCGCGCTTTTTTAGGGCTTTTGATTATTTCTTGTTAGTCCAAACATTTGGCGGCGTTCCATTGGATCTTGGAGCCGGAATCTTGAAATTTAACACAAATCCAATTCGTGTTTCCGTTAGAAATACTGTACCTGATGTTTATACAAAATGTATTTTTCCTGACCTCATTGCTGCGGTAAACAACTTGCCTACCGTTGGCAGAGTGACGGGAGGTGTCACTAAAACTGTTGCGCGACTGTATCTTGCCAAAGCCTATTTGACTTATGGCTGGTGGTTGCAAAATCCGAATAATATTCCTACTTATCCGGCTTGTAATCGAACTGATCCCGATGGGCACGATGCCGCATGGTATTTTCAACAAGCCTACAATGTGGCTGTAACTGCCATTCAAAATCCCGGACCTTTTGGATTGCAACCCACTTTTTATGATGTGAATAATGGTGCAAATGACCGTAACAATGAAATTCTTTTGTATGCTGATCATACTCAGTCGAGTGAATTTTATAACGGAAGTAGTCTTACTTATGGGAGTGGGGGAGCACCGGATAATTTTGCCGGTTGGATGATGACCTGGAATTATACCGTTATTCGAAGCTCAGGCGTAAGTTCGGTACAGCGTGCAGCTACTCAGGATTTAGGACGGCCTTGGACGCGTATGTGTCCAACCATAGAAGTCATTAAAAATACATTTGCCGATAAATCGAATGATTCGCGTTATGACGGTACTTTCACTACGGTATATCGTGGCAATTGGAATTTAGGCGGGAATTCCACTCCATCATTAATCAATGCAAATGGAATGTCGGTTGTCCCAGGCGATCCTATTCTTACCTTCTTAACCAGTGATTCGTTAGCATCCAACATTTCATATCCAAGTGGACAAGGTATTAGCAACATTGGTGCAGGAACTATGCCGGGCAGAGCCGATTATGTCATTGCTCCGAGCGGCATCAGTAGAGTGGTTTATCCCGGACTTTGGAAACTTGGACCATACCGCACGGATAACGGAACGGGATTGGGTCAGCCTAATGCAGCCAGTACGCGTCCGTTCAATATTGCAAAATTCTCCGAATTGTTTTTCATTGCCGCCGAAGCAGCCGTGAAAGGGGCAACAACTCAGGCTGTCACAGGGACTTATGCCAATGACGGAACCGCCAGAGGATTGATTAATGTGATTCGCGCCCGTGCCGGAAAATGGAAATACAGCAATGCCCAACATCAAGTTGTTGTTGCCGACAACAGCGCTGCCATGGTAGCAGCTACTCCCGCCACGATCACCATTAATTACATTTTGGCAGAACGTTCTCGTGAATATTACGGAGAAGGATATCGTTGGTTTGATTTGGTTCGTACGCAAACATGGGCACAGCTTGCCGGTTCATATACCATTTGTGGTACCGCTTACGGAGCCCATACTCCTACAACGGTTACGCGTACCATCCCTGCAAATCTCTATTTGCGTCCTATTCCACAAGGTCAGATTGACGGAATGGACATGAGTGCTGCCGATAAAGCTGCTTATCAGAATCCGGGATATTAATGTATTTGGAGTCGTATGTCGAACGTTGAAAAGAATCAAATCATGATATTTCATTGATTCAAGGTTAAGTTGTTGCAGAATGGGTATGTAGTTGACATGAAGGCTCTTTCTTTCTTAAAACAGGAAGAGTCTTCATCTTTTTCGTTTATTTTGTAGTTTTTGCAAGAATCCAATTCTGTTGTTAACGAGAGGCGTTTCATATGTTTTTTTACACTATGGATGTATGAAACTCGCCCAATAATCATTTTCTTGAGCATAAACGCTTTTTATAGCTCGTTTTATAATATCTATAATATTAACCATTACTTATGAAGAAATTTGTAGTTTTCTGCTTATTTGTCGTTCCTTTGGTTTACTCTTTTTCATTTTCATTGTCGGCCCAATCGCTTTATAAAGTATTTGCAAAAAAATATCCTATTGGGGCTGCTGTCAATCTGATGATGTTAAAAAGTCCAGAGGTTGATTCGTTGTTGATTCGTCAATTTAACAGTTTGACTCCTGAAAATGATATGAAGCCGGAAGTGACTGAACCGCAAGAAGGGGTGTTTCATTGGCAAGGAGCTGATGCAATCGTCCATTTTGCACAGGAACATCACATGAGGGTTCGGGGGCATTGCTTGGTTTGGCATCAGCAAACTCCACAATGGTTCTTTTTGGATCACGGCAAAAAAGCATCCAAACAAGTGCTTTATGCACATATGAAGGAACATATTTTTGCTGAAGTTGGTCGTTACAAAGGAAAAGTTTATGCGTGGGATGTGGTGAATGAAGCTGTTTCGGATACCGGTAAATCGATATATCGTACTGAATCTCCCTGGTATCAAATTGCCGGAAAAGATTACATTGCTCAGGCTTTTCGTTATGCTCATCAGGCTGATCCAAAAGCAGTGTTGTTCTATAATGATTACAATGTATTTATGCCTGAAAAACGCATGAAGATTTATACCATGCTGAAAGAATTATTGAAACAAGGAGTTCCTGTTCAGGGTATTGGCATTCAGGGTCATTGGTCAATGTATGAACCATCGGAGCATGATTTGAGAGAAACACTTCGGCTGTTTGCTTCTTTGGGCATTCAAATTCAAATCACCGAAATGGATGTCTCTCTTTATCATTGGGAAAAGAACGAACGTCCCATGCGAGCTGGGGAGCAGATTGTTTGGAATGATTCCATTGCTAAAGTACAGGCGGCACGTTATGCCATGTTTTTCCGCGTTTTCAACGAGTTCCCAAAAGCTATTACCGGAGTAACTTTTTGGGGAGTTGCCGACAATTATACTTGGCTGGATCATTATCCTGTTGAAGGTCGAAAAAACTATCCGCTTTTGTTTGATTCAAATTTTAGGCCAAAACCTGCATTTTATGCTGTCATTAACAGTCAATTGTAGAAACCTGAAACGGAGTTTTGTTTGAAAAATGTCGGTATTCTGTATCATGCGTTGAATAAGAAAGTTCAGTTATGTTCAAATAATTGAGTAATTTTATCACTTTATTTGTTAATCAATGATACGATGAAACGAATCCCTTACGACGGGACAAGTTGCATGTGACCTTAAAAAACGACTGTACATACATGAAACATTTCGTAAACATTATTGTTTTTGTTTTTCTGATGTTGTTTTTTGGCATTCAACAAACGCATGGGCAGATTTCACGTTTCTACACTTCAACCAATTCAGGTTTGTTAAATAGTCAGATCAATCAAATTTATCAGGATCGGATCGGATTTGTTTGGATTGCCACCGAAGATGGGCTGAGTTGTTTTGATGGGATGAAATTTACTTCGTTCATGCACCAAGCCAATGACACGACATCCTTATTGTCCAATTATGTACAATCTTTGTATGAAGATTCATCGCATCATTTTTGGATTGGTACTGCCAGCGGTCTTCAATATTACGATCGTTATCAAAACCGTTTTTGTAACTTTTTGATTAGCGGTGATGATAAGGTCCTTCTAAAACCCTTTATTTCATCCATTGTTCCATTTGATTCTTCTCACGTGTTGGTGGGGACTTCGGGTTACGGATTTTACATCATCAATGCATTGACAATGCGTTATATTTCGAGCCATACCAATCGGTTGTATCCTGCAAATTCTTTTGTACAAACCCTTTTGAAGGATTCTGAAGGTAATTTATGGGTTGGTACGGAAAATGACGGTATTTTTCTGTTTCGTCGGGACAATAAGTTGTCTATTGACAATGAGAATGCGTTTGTTTTTGTTGGTCATTATCTTGAAGGACAACAAATTACTTCGGTTATTGATGATGCGCCCGATCAAAAAGTATTCATTGGAAGCATGAATAAAGGCATTTTTGTTTTCGACAAAAAAAGCGGATTGTTGCGACCTTCCAAATCACCTGCGGCACAGAAATGTTCGGTCAAATCCATGTTTCATGATTCACGTGGGCGTTTCTGGATCGGGACAAACGATCAGGGTTTGGTATTGTTCAATGCTAATGAGGAGACTATTTATTTATCCGATACTGTCAATCAAAATCCAACGAATCGCTTTTGGCACGTCTATTCCATCATGGAAGACACTCAGGGAAACATTTGGGCGGCGTTGTACGAGAAGGGCATTTATCTCATCCCAAATTTTACAAATAAATTTGATTATAAAGCTTTTAGTTCCGTTGCGTCAGGTCAGAATACCAGTTGTGTTATGGCTATTCTGGTTGATCGTCAAGGCGGATTATGGGTTGGAACCGATGGGAGCGGATTGTTTTATCAAGCAAAAGGGACTTCATCTTCAATAAATTTCACCAAAACAAATTCAGGATTAACGTCCAATTCCGTTACTTCACTTTGGGAAGATGATCAGGGCTCGATTTGGGTTGGGACTACATTGGACGGATTGTTTACCATGGATGCTTCTCATCGTCGCATTGTGCCATTTATTGGAAAGAAAGCGCTTTCAAGTCAGAAGATTACCTGTATTCAGGGTGATTCGTCAGGAAAAATATGGGTTGGAACTTATGGAGGCGGCATAAATTACATTGATAAGCAAACCGGTCAAATAGTCTATTTTAAAAACATTCAGGGAACGCCTTCCATTATCAGCAACAATTGGATCAATACGTTGTTGTTTGATCATGAAGGACATCTCATTGTTGGAACATTCAAAGGATTGAATTCCATTGATTTGAAAACGGGTGCCGTCACCTATTACAATCACGTGAAAGGCTTGCCCGACAACACGAAAATTTATGCTTTGTGCGAAGATCATCGCGGAATGCTCTGGATCGGGACCAACAGCGGCTTGATTGCTTTTGACCGTAAAGACGGCAAAACCCGTCTCTACACGATGGCCGACGGTTTGCCCAACAATGTGATCAATGCGATCAGAGAAGATAGTGATCATAACTTATGGATTAGCACCAATCACGGGTTAGCCAAATTTTCGTTGGAAACAGGGCGTATTGTTTCGTTTTATGTTTACGACGGACTGCAAAGTGATGAATTTCGTCGAGGTGCCGTTTTCGTGGCTGCTGACGGGAAATTGTATTTTGGAGGCATTAACGGCATTAACTCGTTCAATCCTAAAGACATCAACCATTCTCGTCGGGTGCCCGATGTGTACATTACCGATTTTTTGGTTTTTAACAAGTCGGTAAATGTTGGCCGTCCTAATCAATTTGGGGTGAAGCTGGACTCTGCTATTGAGTTTGCCGACAAAATAACGTTAAGTCACTCCGACAACGTGTTTTCCATTCAGTTTGACGCATTGGAATATACTCATCCGCAAAGCATCACGTATCAATATAAAATGGAAGGATTTGACAAAGATTGGAAAATAACCGACGCTTACAATCGAACGGTCACTTATACCAATCTGTCAGCCGGAAAATATATTTTTAAAGTAAAAGCGGCCAATGCCGACATGGAAGGTTCTGAAAGCATGAAAAGTTTGACCATTATTGTGTTGCCTCCATGGTGGCTCACTTGGTGGGCTAAATTGATTTATATGCTCTTGATAGTGGCCGTGGGATTTTATTTTTACCGACGCGTTAAACAGCAATTTCGTGCCAAGCAATGGCAATTGCAACAGCGGCATGAAGAGGAAATCAAAGAAGCTAAATTACAGTTTTTTACCAATATTTCGCACGAAATACGAACTCCTATAACATTGATTATTAGTCCTTTGAAGCAGCTTCAATCGATGGAAACGGACGCCAAGAGGAAAGCACTCTATCAGTTGATGTATCGCAATGCGCTTCGTATCTTGCGTTTAATCAATCAATTGATGGACATGCGAAAGATTGATAACAAACAAATGAAACTTCATTTTCAGGAAACGGATTTGGTATTTCTGATTAAAGACGTCATGATGTCATTTGATTTTTTGGCAAAGAATAAAAAGATCGACTTTCAGTTTCAAAGTAAAATGCAGGCATTGAATGTATGGATTGATCCATTCAATTTTGACAAAATCTTGTTCAACATCCTGTCCAATGCGTTTAAGTTTACTCCCGAAAACGGATCTATCACATTAAGCCTTTCCGTTGGGCAGGATGAAAGCAATGCGACGCCGTTGGCCAATTATGTTGAAATTGGCATTTCGGATTCTGGTCCAGGTATTGATCCTTTGAAAATTGATCAAATTTTCGATCGTTTCGTTCAGGGATCGGGTAAAAACGAACATTTGGGATCGGGCGTCGGTCTCCATTTGACCAAACAATTGGTGGAGTTGCATCACGGTACCGTTTTTGTGGTCAACAATGAAGTTGGGTGTACTTTCTTTATTCGCATTCCACTTTCATCGGCTCATCTGACCAAGGAGGAATTGGAGCCAAGTCTGCAACATCAGGGCATTTATTCGTCAGAACCCGATATCGAAGTCACAAATCACGAATTAGGTGCCGATTCGGCTTCCTCTCGCGGCGCTGTCAAAAGTTTGCCAAAGGTTGTGGTGGTCGATGACGATAAAGACATGCTGTCGTATTTGCGATTTGAATTGGGGACGTTGTTTCGCATCAGTACTTTTGAGCACAGTAAAGAAGCTTGGAATGCCATAGCCAGTGAAATTCCCGATGTGGTGATCAGTGACATTGTGATGCCGGAAATGGACGGGAATGAGTTGTGTTCTAAGATTAAAACGAATCCTAACACGAATCATATTCCGGTCATCTTGCTTTCGTCGATGACCAAAGATGAAGATATTATTTCCGGATTGGATTGTGGTGCGGATGTTTATCTGACTAAACCTTTTAATATTGACATTCTGAAACGACATATTCATCAGGTCATTGCCAGCAGGGAAACCATTCGGAAAAAATTTACTTTGCCTTTGGATGTTGATTACAATTTGCTGAAAGTGAATTCTGCCGATAAACGGTTGTTGGAAAAAACCATAAAAACCATTTACGCTCACATGGAAGATCCCGATTTTAGCGTAGAGAAACTGAGCATCGAAGTCGGTTTGAGCCGTGTTCATCTGAACAGGAAAATGAAAGAGTTGATTCAAATTTCTCCCAGCGACATGATTCGATCCATTCGGTTAAAACAAGCGGCCTATTTGATGATCAACAATGAAATTAACATTTCTGAGGTGGCTTATAAGGTCGGATTTGCCAGTCATTCCTATTTTTCAAATAGTTTTCACGATTTCTTTGGGATGAAGCCTTCTGAATTTATCGATAAATACAAAGATGATCCGGACAATCCGACGTTAAAAGAAATTTTAGGTTCAAACAAATTGTAAAACGTGTTTAAAGAACGAACGTTTCAAAATGTAAAAAAAATAATCCTATGAACATGAAGTTAACAAAAAGAATCATGACAGGAGTGTTTCTTTTGTCATTAATGACTCCGGTCTTGGCTTTGGTTCGACTTCCGAAATTAGTCAGTAACGGCATGGTGTTGCAACGTGATGTCCATGTGAAAGTTTGGGGTTGGGCTGATCCCAGCGAGTTGGTAACGGTTAAATTTTTAGGAAAAACGTATTCATCAACGACCGATCAACATGGAAACTGGTCAGTGATGTTGCCGCAACTGAAAGCCGGAGGTCCCTTTTCGATGACCATTCAAGGATCAAACACCATTCAACTGTCCAACATTTTGATTGGGGATGTTTGGCTTTGCTCTGGACAATCCAACATGGAACTTCCCGTGCGGCGGGTAAGTTGGAAATATCCCAATGAGATAGCATCCTCCAAGAACAAATTCATTCGGCAGTTTATGGTTCCGCAAACTTACGATTTTCAAGCACCCCAATCAGACTTGAAATCGGGCAGTTGGGTGAGCGCCAATCCTACGAGCGTTCTTGATTTTTCTGCTGTGGCTTATTTCTTTGGCAGAGCGCTTTATGATCTTTACAAAGTTCCCGTTGGTTTGATCAATTCAAGTCTGGGTGGATCACCTCTTGAAGCATGGCTTAGCGAAGATGCCCTAAATCAATTTCCTCTTTATTTGCACGAAGCACAAAAATTTAAGGACAATGCGTTGATTAAAAAAATTGATCACGAAGATGCAACAAGAATTCGGAATTGGTATGAAACGTTGAGGAGGGAAGATGCTGGTTATCAACAACAGCCTTATTGGTACGAACCGTCATTGAATACGTCGGATTGGAAGACAATGAAAATTCCCGGATATTGGGATCGTGAAACATCGTTGGGATTGATGAACGGCGTTGTATGGTTCAGAAAAGAAGTGCAAATTCCTGCTTCGATGGCAGGAAAACCTGCTTTGCTGATTTTAGGGCGCATTGTGGATGCCGATTCAGTTTTTGTCAACGGCCAATGTGTGGGCACTACTTCTTATCAATATCCACCGCGAAGGTATCAAATATCGGCTTCGTTGTTAAAAAAAGGTACAAATGTGATTGTGGTGCGGGTTATGAGCAATGCAGGAGAAGGTGGTTTTGTCCCTGACAAAGAGTATGCTCTCGTCAGCGGACCCGACAGTATCAATTTGAAAGGCGATTGGCAATATCGTCCTGGAGCGACGATGAGTCCGTTGGCAAGTCAAACATTTATTCGGTGGAAACCGGAAGGACTTTACAATGCGATGATTGCTCCGTTGTTGAACTATCGGATCAAAGGAGTGATTTGGTATCAGGGAGAATCGAATACCGACAGGCCTTTGGAATATGCCAAACTTTTGCCGGCATTGATTCAGGATTGGCGTCAAAAATGGGACGAAGGAAATTTTCCTTTCTTGATTGTTCAATTGCCAAATTTTATGCCTGCCAAGTCGGAGCCTTCAGAAAGCAATTGGGCTTTGCTCCGAGAATCACAACTTAAAACATTGTCGGTTCCAAACACAGCTTTGGTAGTCACCATTGATCTTGGCGAATGGAATGACATTCATCCGTTGGATAAAAAAGATGTGGGGCAAAGACTCTTACTGGCTGCCGAAAGAGTTGCTTACGGCAATCATCGTGTGGTCTATTCAGGTCCTATTTATCAGTCAATGAAGATTGAAGGGAATAAAATTATTTTATCCTTCGATCATGTCGGCTCAGGATTGACTTCCAAAGGGAGTCGTTCACTTCATGCTTTTGCCATTGCCGGAACCGATAGAAAATTTATATGGGCTCATGCCGTTATTCGCAATAACAAAGTCATTGTTTGGAACGATGAGGTCAAACATCCCGTTGCTGTGCGGTATGCGTGGGCTGATAATCCTGCCGGTGCCAATTTGTACAATCGGGAAGGATTGCCTGCTTCACCTTTCAGAACAGATGATTGGGCAGAAAGGTATTAAAATGGAGAAAGATTTGTTGTTAAATATTGATAATATATTAAATATGAACATAATATGAAGAGATTAATTTTTATCACCTTTGTTTTGTTTTCATCGTTAAGTTTTGCACAATCGGGCGATGATTATAAAAATCCGAATTTATCGTTTTACCGTCGGGCAAAAGATTTGGTGTCAAAAATGACGTTGGAAGAGAAAGTTTCGCAAATGACCTATCAAGCTGCTGCCATTCCTCGTTTGGGTATTCCTGCTTATAATTGGTGGAACGAGTGTTTGCATGGTGTTGCCCGAAGCGGTATTGCCACTGTTTTTCCACAAGCCATTGGCATGGCTGCCATGTGGAATGCTCCATTGATGTATCAAATTGCTACGGCCATTTCGGATGAGGCCAGAGCCAAACATCAGAAATATGTATCCGAAGGGAAACGGGGCATTTATGAAGGATTGACATTTTGGACACCGAACATCAACATTTTCCGCGATCCCCGCTGGGGAAGAGGACAAGAAACGTATGGCGAAGATCCTTTTCTGACAGGCACATTGGCCGTGCAATTCATTAAAGGTTTGCAGGGAAATGATCCAAAGTATTTGAAGTTGGTGGCTACTGCCAAACATTTTGTGGTTCATAGCGGGCCGGAAGCTGATCGTCACCGTTTTGATGCGCTCCCTTCGAAACGTGATTTTGTTGAAACCTATACGCCTCAGTTTGAAATGGCAGTGAAAGATGCTCATGTCTATTCGGTGATGTGTGCCTACAACAGTTTTGATCACCTGCCTTGTTGCGGTAATCGGCAGTTAAGTGATTTGCTTCGCAATGACTGGGGGTTTAAGGGTTACATTGTATCCGATTGTTGGGCTATTAAGGATTTCTACGAAAAAAATGCGCATGCAGTCGTTTCAAATGTTGAACAAGCGGCTGCTATGGCCTTAAAAGCCGGAACAGACTTGAATTGCGGTGATTCATATCCATCGCTGGTGACTGCCGTAAAATTAGGATTGGTTTCCGAGCAACAAGTTGACACATCGGTAACACGTTTGATGGAAGCACGTTTGCGTTTAGGCATGTTTGCCCCTGAAGGTGCTGTTCCCTTTGAACACATTCCTTACAGTGTGGTTAATTCAAAAGCTCATCAGGCTTTGGCTTTGAAAGCCGCTCATGAGTCCATGGTGTTGTTGAAGAACGAAAATCACACGTTGCCATTCGACAAAAACGTGAAAGTGGTTGCCGTGATTGGTCCCAACGCCAATGATAAAGAGGTACTTTTGGGTAATTATCATGGATATCCATCAGCTCCGGTGACACTGTTGGAAGGCATCAAAGAAAAATTGCCCAATGCACGGATCATTTATGCGCCGGGATGTCACATTGCCGAGGGTTTACCGTTATTGCAACCCATGCCTGCTTCGGTGTTTTTTACCGACAAAACGATGAAAGTGAAAGGACTTAAAGTGGAATATTTTAATAATAGCAGTTTAAAAGGGAATCCGATACATCAACATATTGACCCACAAGTTGATTTTGTTTGGTGGGCATCTGCACCTTATACCGATTTGAATGCTGCTCATTTTTCAGCACGATGGACTGGTGTTTTTGTGCCTCCAGTTACCGGAAAATATGCGCTTGGCGGGGAAGCCTTTTCAGGAATGAAACTCTATTTGAATGATTCATTGCTGATTGCTCGACGTGATGTGCATGAATCGTTGCGCGAGTATCATTATGTTGATTTACAAGGTGGCAAGCCGTATCGTATCAAGTTGGAATATGTACAGGACAACACCGAGTATGCCAATGTACGATTGTTGTGGGAACGTCCCAATCCGAATCTTGAACAGGAAGCAATTGATGCAGCCAAAAAAGCTGATATTGTGATTTATGCCATGGGATTAAGTCCTATGGTTGAAGGTGAAGAAATGAATGTCTCGATTCCCGGGTTTTCAGGTGGCGATCGAACCGCATTGGCATTGCCGGAGCCGCAAACGGCATTGATGCAGAAGATAGAACAATTGCACAAGCCTTCGGTGATGGTGATGATGAACGGAGGTGCGGTTGCATGCAATTGGGAACAAGATCATTTACCGGCCATTCTCGAAGCATGGTATCCCGGACAGGCAGGAGGAACGGCCATTGCTGATGTGCTTTTTGGCGATTACAACCCTTCTGGTCGTTTGCCGGTGACTTTTTACCGAAGCAGCAAAGACATTCCGCCATTTATCGATTACAGCATGAAAGGAAGAACGTATAAATATTTCAAAGGCAATCCATTGTATCCGTTTGGCTACGGCCTTAGCTACTCCAATTTTACCTATTCCAACATGGTTACACCTCAAATCATTTCAGTCAACGATTCATTGCCGGTTTCTGTGGATGTTACCAACAACGGAAAAATGGACGGCGATGAAGTAGTTGAAGTTTACATTACGCACCTCAACAGTCCGTTGATGCCCATTAGAGCATTGGTGGGTTTTGAACGCATCCCTTTGAAAGCCGGAGAGACCAAGCACGTAACGGTGATGATTCCCAATGTTCAACTCTATCAACTGACCCCAACATGTCAAAAAGCAGTATTGCCGGGTGAAATGATTGTTAGTATTGGAGGATGTCAACCTGAACCATTGGCTATTGAACAACATCATGCTGTGTCACAGAAAGTTGTAATTCAGTGAGATGAGTTTGAAAAATTCAACGATGTATGATAAAATGGAGAACTTTTGATCATTTCATAGATGGAGCATAACACGCTTTATTTTCGTGGAAATGTAATTTTTACACCGGGAATCCAACAAAAAATCCATTGATCCATTCTGTTCAAATGCCAAATGTTTGAATCTTGTGTCTTTTTTATGTTGAAATAAAACATTGAAATATAGATATTTAAAAATATAATAACATGACTTACAAACGTTTTTTCATTCTGCTTCTTTGTGTAACGGTAGTTTCATTTGTCGGTGGATATGCACAAAAGAAAACAATAAAAGCAAAGCCAGAGCCTGTTGAAAAGCAAGACAATGGGATACTGATCTATTTGAATCCGGCGTATTCGTTTCGCGAACGAGCTGCCGATTTGGTTTCACGCATGACTTTGGAAGAGGAAGTATTACAATCGCATACCAATTTTGCCCCGGCCATTCCACGATTGGGAGTAAGTCAATATTTTTATTGGAGCGAAGGACAACATGGAGTGAATGCCATGTTTGGAAATTTAAATCATGGAAGTTCGCATAAAGAGGAAGCATACGGAAGTCCCCGTGCTACGAGTTTTCCGGTGAATTTTGCCACTGCCATGAGTTGGGATCCTGCATTGATTTACCGTGAAGCACAAGCCATTTCGGATGAGGCACGTGGTTTTGTTGACAAATCCTTGTTTGGTGTTGGGCAAAACAATCTGGGTGATTCACAAAATAACTATGGCAATTTGATTTATTGGGCGCCCACAGTGAACATTGATCGCGATCCTCGTTGGGGAAGAACGGATGAAGCCTTCGGCGAAGATCCTTATCTTGCATCCCACATGGCTGCTGCTTATGTAAACGGGTTTCAGGGACAAACAATGGAAGGACATTCAGAAACCGGTTATTTGAAAGTGGCTGCTACCGCTAAACATTTTGCTTTGAATAACATTGAAAACAATAGAACGGGCATTTCGTCCAACATCAGTGATGAGCCTTTGCGTGATTATTATTTGGCAACATTCCGATATCTCATTGAAAAGGCACATGTGGCAGGATTAATGACATCATACAATGCCATCAACGGGACGCCTGCGGTTGCCAACACCTACACGGTCAGCGTACTTGCCAAACGTACATTTGGATTTGACGGGTACATCACTTCCGATTGCGGTGCCATTGGCACAACCTATAATCTATTCCCAAACGGACACGATTGGGCAGCACCGGGATGGTTGTCCAATCATAAGGGTTATCATGCCGTTTGGACGAACACAAAAACCGGCGCTACCGTTTCGGGAATTTCAGCAGGATTGGCTTTTGCCTTAAGGGCCGGGACTGATTTGAACTGTACGGGATATGAAAATACGCTTCCTAATATTGAAGAGGCCATCAAAGCGGGCATTTTGAGCAAAGGAGTGCTGGATTTAGATTTGACAAATGTATTTACCATTCGAATGAAAACAGGTGAATTTGATCCGAGAAGTCAAGTTGCTTATACTCAAATTACAAAAGAGGTGATTCAGAGTCCTGCACACCAAAAACTGGCTGAAGAAGTTGCTGAAAACACTTTGGTATTGCTCAAGAACGATACCATCAATGCAAGCGGAAAAACGCTCTTGCCCTTAGATGTTAAAAAATTAAAGAAGATGGTCATTGTAGGCGATTTAGCCAAAACCGTCACGCTGGGAGGCTATTCCGGAAATCCTGATTTGAAAGTCAATGCGGTTGAAGGAATCACTTCTGCCGTCAAAGCCCTTAATCCCGATTGTGATGTCATTTTTGATGAGACATCGACCTCCACCACGTCGTTCAAACCGGCTCTTATCGATGAAAAAACAAAAGCTGACATCAAAAGTGCCGATGTCGTCATTGTTTTCACGGGCACTGACGAAGCCGTGGCCCACGAAGGATTTGATCGTCCCGACTTGGAGATGCCTGGAAATTATAATTCAATGATTGATCAGGTAGCGGCGCTCGGTAATCCCAACATGGTGATGGTGATTCAGTCCATTGGACCTGTGAATATCAATTACACACAACATTATTTTCCATCCATACTATTTAGCAGCTATAACGGAGAAAGTCAAGGAACGGCTTTGGCTCATGTGCTGTTGGGACAAAAAAATCCCAGTGGACATCTCAATTTTACTTGGTATAAAGATGCCGGCCAGTTGCCTGATAAATCCGATTATTATTTGGCGCCGATGGGGGCAATGGGCACCATTGGGTTAGGAAGAACTTATATGTATTTTACCAAAGAGCCGCTTTATCCTTTTGGCTATGGTTTGAGTTATACCTCTTTTCGTATTTCAAATACAACGCTTTCAAAAACGGAAGTAACGCCCAACGACAGTGTCATGGTCAGTTTTGACGTGACAAATATGGGAAAAACTTCGGGTGAAACCGTAGCGCAATTGTATGTTGCTTACCCAAAATTGAAAGGAGTGGTTTTGCCTGTGAAAGCGTTGAACGGATTTGCCAAAACGAGCTTGCTTTCACCAGGGGACAAGGAACACATTACCCTGAAAATCAACTTGCAGGATTTGGCCCGTTGGGATGAAGATTCATTGAAAAGTGTGGTTTACAATGGGAATTATCAAATACAGATTGCCTATAACTCGAGTGATGTTGCCGAAAGTAAAACGATAAAAGTGGAAGGCGAACTCACGCCAAAAATTGTCCATGTCACGTTATTGCCTGAAAAATTGATTTATCAAGTCGGAGAAAAATTTTATTTGAAAAATAAGAACAAATGGATTGAGAGCGATGTAACTCCAGCACGCGAGGAACGGCATGCCGTAGCTGACCGTATGCTCGAAGCGGTCAATAATGACGGTTCATTTGTGGATTTATCAAAGGTAAAAGTTCATTATCAAACGAATCATCCAAAAGTTGCTACGGTGAGTGATGCAGGCGAAGTCAAGGCCGTTGGGCCCGGTGTTGCAACCATTACAGCTACGATCAATGGCGTTTCTGGTTCAATGGTCCTGGTGGTGAAAAATTAATTGTTTTTCTCTTTTTTGCTTTCGAAAAGTCTGATAACTTGTGTTTTCCTTTTTTTGAAACGCCATGAACTGTCATATCAATCAGATTTCATGATGAGTGATGTCATTGTTTTGTTCAATTGAAATTAACATCTTTATTGATAAGCATTAAAACAGATGTATGAAAAATCTTTTCATAACCTTGTTCTTTGTACTTGGAGCGATCTCTTTGCTTGATGCTGAAAATGGGCATAATCTTTGGCTTCGTGCTCAAAGCAGTGCGCCGGTCAATGTGGTTTGTGCCAAAAATTCAGCTACCATTGACATTGCAAAACAAGAATTGCACCATGAGTGGCAAGGGGAAGCTAATGCAACGATCGTTCTTTCCATTCAACACAACAAATTGATTCAAGGGGATGGTTATTTGTTGACTGCTGATGGGGTGCAGGCTCAAACCGATTTGGGAATTTTGTACGGTGTTTTTGCTTTTTTGCGTCATCAACAAATGGGCAAGTCAATTCGTGAAGCCATTGTCAGCAATCCGTCTTACGAGCGGCGCATCTTAGATCATTGGGATAACTTTGACGGAAGCATTGAACGCGGATATGCAGGACGTTCCATATTTTGGCATAATGGAAAGGATTCCTTGCGTGTAACTGAGAACGATAAAAAATTATGGCAGGAATATGCCCGTGCGAATGCTTCAATTGGCATCAATGGGGCTGTGCTTAATAACGTCAATGCTTCTCCTTTGATCTTGACTTCTGAATATCTTAATAGGGTTAAAGCTATTGCCGATGTGCTTCGTCCTTACGGTATCACCATTTATCTTTCGGTCAACTTTGCATCACCCGCTTTAATTGGAGGATTACCAACCGCCGATCCTTTCAATGTTGAAGTGCAAAAATGGTGGAAAGATCAAGTGAAGGAAATTTATGGCCTGATCCCCGATTTTGGCGGATTCTTAGTAAAAGCGAGCAGTGAAGGACAACCGGGTCCACAGGAGTACGGTCGTACTCATGCCGATGGAGCAAATATGTTGGCGGATGCTTTACGTCCTTATGGCGGCATTGTGATGTGGCGTGCTTTTGTTTATAGTCCATCCGGTGATGACAGAGCAAAACAGGCCTATTCGGAGTTTATGCCGCTTGACGGTAAATTTCGCGATAATGTGATTATTCAGGTAAAGAACGGTCCCATTGATTTTCAACCTCGTGAACCTTTCAGCCCATTGTTTGGTGCCATGAAAAAGACTTCAGTGATGCCCGAAGTGGAAATCACTCAGGAGTATCTTGGACAGGCCACCCATCTTGTATTTTTAGCTCCAATGTGGGAGGAACTTCTCAAAAGTGATACTTATCAAGCAGGAAGAGGCAGTACTGTTGCCCGCTGTACCGATGGAACTATTTTCCCTCAAAAATATACCGCTATTGCCGGAGTGTCAAATATTGGGTTGGATACCAATTGGTGCGGTCATCCTTTTGCTCAGGCAAATTGGTATGCATTTGGCCGGCTGGCATGGAACAACCAATTGTCAAGCAATCAGATTGCCGACGAATGGTTGAAACTCACTTTTCTGCCAACTTCATCGGTAGATAAAACTCAATCAACCGTTCTTCCTGTTGTGTGGGAAATAAATTTTCTAAAACCGGTGAAACAAATGATGCTTGAGAGTCGGGAGGCGGCTGTGAATTACATGATGCCTTTAGGATTGCATCATATTTTTTCGGCTGATGAACATTACGGTCCCGGACCTTGGTGGGCACCTAAAGGTGTACGAAAAGATTGGACGCCACCATATTATCATCAGGCCGATAGTGCAGGCATTGGCTTTAATCGAACAGAAAACGGCAGCGATGCCGTGAGTCAATATCATGAACCGCTATGCTCTCTTTTTAATGATGTCAAAACTTGTCCTGAGATCTATCTCTTGTGGTTTCATCATCTTCCATGGACTTACCGAATGCAAAGTGGGCGTTCTTTGTGGGAGGCTATGTGCTGTCATTACCAGGATGGATTGGATCAGGTGCGTGCATTCCAAAAAATTTGGGATCGCATTCAGCCTTACATTGATTCGGAACGATTTTTTTCCGTTCAACGCAAACTTCGTCAACAATGTGTGAATGCTCAAGTTTGGAAAGACGCCTGTCTGCTCTATTTTCAACAATTCAGCCGGATGCCGATTCCTTACGATATTGAACGTCCGGTGCACGAACTCAATAAATTGATTCAAAATGATTTTAGACGCATTCGTTCTTTGAGCAAACAATAAAGTGAGTTCATTTGACGCGATGAAACGAGCCTGACAAAAAAATATGTTGACAATCGAGGTATTGTTTGTTTGCAAGTCTCCTTTAACTTTCCAGTAAAAGATAGGCCAATTAACCGGGAAGCATTTTCTCAATGAATTTGTACCCATTTTATTACTCATTATGTTTATGAAAAAATTAACGCTGTTTTTTCTTAGTTTGTTTTTTGTGGCAGGAGTTGGTGTAGCTCAATCTTCCAAAGCGCTGCTTGTGATTGATGCTGATCGTCCTCAATTTAAAATTCATAAAGAGATTTATGGCCAATTTGCCGAAGATTTGGGTGCCGGTATTTACGGCGGCATCTGGGTGGGAAAAGATTCCAAGATTCCTAATATTGATGGATATCGTCAGGATGTGGTGAAAGCTGTCAGACAATTGGGTGTTCCCGTGATACGATGGCCGGGTGGATGTTTTGCCGATCAATATCATTGGATGGATGGCGTTGGGCCTCAAAATAAACGAAAACACATGGTCAATTCCAATTGGGGTGGAGTGGTGGAGGATAACAGTTTTGGCACCAATGAATTTCTCAATTTCTGTGAGTTGGTAGGTGCAGAACCTTATATCACAGGTAATCTGGGAAGCGGAACTCCTCAGGAAATGGCTGATTGGATTGAATACATGACTTTTGACGGAAGGAGTCCAATGGCTGATATGCGACGTGCCAACGGAAGAGACAAACCTTGGCGGGTGAAATTCTTTGGCATCGGAAATGAAAGTTGGGGCTGCGGCGGAAACATGACGCCTGAATATTATTCCGATTTGTATCGCCGTTATGCTACTTTCCTTCATGATTTCAATAGCAATAAGTTGTACAAAATTGCATCCGGCGCCAATACCGATGACTATAACTGGACTACCGTCTTGATGAAAAATGTAGGTCAAAGAATGGATGGCATTTCATTACATTATTATACCATTCCCCGTACGTGGGCTGACAAAGGATCAGCAACCGATTTTGATACTCGAGAATACCTTACGTCCGTTGAAAAGACGTTGTATATGAATACCTTGATTCGCCGTCATGCTGCTATTATGGATCAATACGATCCACAAAAAAAGATTGGTTTGATTGTGGACGAATGGGGCATTTGGACCAATGTTGAACCCGGCACTAACCCCGGCTTCCTGTTTCAACAAAACTCGTTGCGCGACGCCATCATTGCTGCGCTGAACTTCAATATTTTTAACCAACATGCCGATCGTGTACAAATGGCAAATATTGCACAGATGATCAATGTGTTGCAGTCCATTATTTTGACAAAAGGAGACAAAATGATTTTAACTCCAACCTATTATGCCTTTGAAATGTATAAAGGACACATGGACGGTCAGTTTCTTCACTCGGTTTTACAATGTGATTCCGTAAATCTCGGCCATGAAAAAACGCCTATGCTGAACACAACGGCTTCAATGAAAGATGGAGTGATCACTTTATCTATTGTCAATATTGATCCGGAAACAGCGGTTAATCTTACCTGCGAACTTCAAGGCGGATCGTTTTCAACGCTTCACGGTACAATATTAACTTCAAAAAATCTTAACGACATTAATACATTTGAATCTCCTTTCAATATTCAAACGAAGCCGTTTAATGACGTTAAGTTGATTCATAACAATGTAACCCTTTTAGTTCCTGCTAAATCCATCATTACACTGACTATTCAATAGGAGCGGAATTTGGTTAAAAGTTTCATGAAACATCCCAATAAATGCTTTCGATGCAATTTTTTCGGATGTATGTTTTTCAAAATTAAAGCATTGGAAGAAGAGTAGAACTTTTTTTAAGAAAACAATTGCTACGAACTTTGCAATTTTTTTGTGTCCTTTGTGTTGAGGAAAGCACTAACGCCGAAAATGGTAAGTCTTACACTGAAAAACCCAAAAAGTGAAAACAATTGCAAGAATGAGACTGATGGACTTGCCACAAAATGCCGCGAAAAGAATGATTGCGAGGGAAAAATCGAACAATCACTGAACGAAAGTATGCTCAAAGAGAAAAAAAGTCATCGGAGAGTCATCAAACTTTGTCAAAAGCATATTGAAAACAGAAAATTCGACGGAGAAATTTGTAAGTATGATACAAAGACAAGGTTCACGTTTGACAAATAGAGAAATTGGCAAAAAAAGAATAGCATTTCGAAGAAAAAAGGCCGTATCTTGTGTAATAAGAGATGCTTGCAGGAAAATCAAATGAGAAAACAGTTCATCAAAGATTGATTTGGGCGAACAAAAGATGATTTTCGGAAATCAGAAGAAGAATCCGTTGCAGCAAAAATAGACGGCGAGCAAAAACAGTTTGATCGGATTGCATTGGCTCCATTCCGAAATGATAAAAAAGCGGGTTTGAATCAGTTTTTTCGTTTTGCAACGACGTTTAAATGCTTTTTAAAAGCCGTTGCAAATGAATGAAGAGATAGTTGTTTAGGGCAAAAAAAGCCTGTTTCGGGATGCGACTTTTCGGATGATTTGGATTTTTCGGAAAGGGTTTGTAGGTGTACTTGATTAAAATGTCTATATTTGTTGTTTGAAAAGCAAGTGATTGAAATATTTATTTTTCCCGTAAATTCTTCATTTTTTTGGTTATGAATCAAGTATCAGAACGTCTGGAGACTTTGTCGCCGTCAGAAACATTGGCCATGTCACAACGCAGCGCCGAATTAAAGGCCAAAGGCATCGATGTGATCAACTTAAGTGTTGGCGAACCCGATTTTAATACGCCCGATCACATCAAGTTGGCTGCAAAAGAAGCCATTGATCACAATTTTTCGTTTTATTCGCCCGTCCCCGGATTTCTTGATCTGCGCAAAGCCATTGCTTCAAAGTTGGAGCGCGAAAATCATTTACAATATAAACCGGAACAAATTATTTGTTCTACCGGAGCAAAGCAGGCGCTTTGCAATGTCCTTTTAAGTGTCATAAATCGTGGAGATGAGGTGATTGTGCCGGCGCCTTATTGGGTGAGTTATGTGGAAATGGTGAAATTGGCCGAAGGGAAAAATGTGGTAATTGATACCACCATTGAACAAGATTTTAAAATAACTCCACAGCAATTGGAAGCTGCCGTTACGCCGCGTACAAGGGGTTTGATCTTGTGTTCTCCATCCAATCCTTCAGGAAGCGTTTATTCAAAAGATGAATTGGCCGCTTTAGCTGATGTTCTTGCAAGGCATCCGAACGTGATGGTTCTCTCGGACGAAATTTACGAACACATCAATTACATTGGCAAGCATGAAAGTATTGCTCAATTCGAAAAAATCCAAGATCGGGTTGTTGTTGTCAACGGTGTTTCAAAAGCGTATGCTATGACCGGCTGGCGAATTGGCTGGATTGCCGGGCCTCAATGGGTGGTGGCTGCCTGCAACAAATTGCAGGGACAATATACTTCTGCGCCCAATTCCATTGCACAAAAAGCAGCTGAAGCAGCTTACAACGGCGATCAAAGTTGTGTTTCCGAAATGAGGGCTGCCTTCGAACGACGTCGCAATTTAATGGTGGAAATGGCACGTGAAATTCCCGATATAAAAGTGACCGTTCCTCAAGGAGCATTTTATTTATTTCCCGACGTAAGCGCCTATTTGGGGAAAACACATCAGGGAAAGGTCATTCAAACCGGCGCCGATCTGGCGTTTTATCTATTGGACGAAGCTCATGTTGCTTGTGTCGGGGGCAATGCTTTTGGTGCACCAACCTGCATTCGGTTGTCTTATGCCGCATCGGACGATCTGTTGATCGAAGCAATGCATCGAATTAAAAAAGCCTTGTTGCTCTTAAAATAAGACAACAATCGAGTTGCCGTGAGCCGTTCAATGCTTGCAGCAATCGTTTGATATTGTTAAAGATCGTACAACATGCTCTCTTTCGTGGGAGGTTATGGTGGTACGTTCTTTTTTTATGTTTTGTTTGGGAGAACTGTTTCTGATATAAATGCTCAATCTCCATTTGAAGGAGCATTTTCTTACAAAGTGGGTTCATTTTAGCGGTTCAATCATGTCAAAAACACCCGAGTGAAAGAATTTTGCAAAAACATGAAACATCACATTGTAGTCTAAAAAATTAGTTATAACTTTGCAGCCTAATTGAAATGCGATTAATTCAACTTTTAAGTATTTAAATATTAAGTTAAAATGCCAACAATTCAGCAATTAGTGAGAAAAGGAAGAGCTGTGCTGGGAGACAAGAGCAAGGCGCCAGCCTTGGATTCGTGTCCTCAACGGCGTGGCGTTTGTGTACGTGTTTACACAACAACTCCAAAGAAACCAAATTCAGCTATGCGTAAAGTAGCTCGCGTGCGATTGACGAATCAAAAAGAAGTCAATGCGTACATTCCCGGCGAAGGCCATAATTTGCAGGAACACAGCATTGTCTTAGTTCGTGGTGGTCGTGTGAAAGATCTTCCGGGAGTTCGTTATCACATTGTGCGTGGTACCTTGGATGCAGCCGGTGTAAATGGTCGTTTGCAACGACGTTCCAAATATGGCGCCAAACGTCCGAAACCGGGACAAGCAGCTGCCAAAGGGGCTCCGGCTAAAGGTGGAAAAAAGAAATAAAATTGAAACAAATTATTGAAGATTAAAACGTTATTTATTGATCTTCAGCATCGGTTGAGTAAATAATCCGAAGGGATTGTTGAAGCGTTAATAAAATGCAACCAAACAAATAAAAACTGACTTACAAATGAGAAAAGCGAAACCAAAAAAACGGATTATATTGCCTGATCCCGTTTTTACAGAACCAATGGTTACAAAATTTGTCAATCATCTGATGTATGATGGCAAGAAAAGTACCGCATTTGATATTTTTTACACCTCATTAGAGCTTGTAAAAGCAAAACTTCCCAACGAAGAAAAGGCTCCGCTTGATATATGGAAAAAAGCTTTGGACAATATCACCCCGCAAGTTGAAGTAAAATCACGTCGTGTTGGTGGTGCCACGTTCCAAGTTCCTACCGAAATTCGTCCTGAGCGAAAAGAGTCTATCTCAATGAAAAATCTTATTTTATATTCCCGCAAGCGTGGTGGAAAATCCATGGCTGAAAAATTGGCTGCCGAGATTGTTGATGCATTCAATAATCAAGGAGGCGCTTTCAAGCGGAAAGAAGACATGCATAGAATGGCCGAAGCCAACCGTGCATTTGCGCATTTCAGGTTTTAACCTCTAATACGATACAATGAAAATACACCTCAAAGTGATGTATTTTTTAAGTAATAAAACAACTAATGGCTAAGCAAGATTTAAAATTCACACGCAATATTGGCATCATGGCTCACATCGATGCCGGTAAAACGACAACTTCAGAACGTATTTTGTATTACACCGGTTTGACTCACAAAATCGGTGAAGTGCATGACGGGGCTGCTACCATGGACTGGATGGAACAGGAACAGGAACGCGGCATTACCATTACTTCAGCAGCTACAACTACGTTTTGGAATTATCAGAATGACAACTATAAAATTAATTTGATTGACACTCCGGGGCACGTCGATTTCACCGTTGAGGTTGAACGCTCCTTGAGAATTTTAGATGGGGCTGTTGCAACCTTCTGTGCCGTTGGTGGTGTCGAACCTCAATCTGAAACGGTTTGGAGACAAGCCGACAAATACAACGTTCCTCGAATCGGTTATGTCAACAAAATGGACCGTTCGGGAGCCGATTTCTTTGAAGTGGTTCGTCAAGTGAAAGAGGTGTTGGGTGCAAATCCATGCCCAATTCAAATTCCAATTGGCGCCGAGGAAAAATTCAAAGGATGTATTGACCTCATCCAAATGAAAGCCATTTATTGGCATGATGAGTCCATGGGTGCCGATTATACCCTTGAACCCATTCCGGATGAATTGAAAGCAGAAGCGGAAATTTGGCACGATAAGATGATCGAAAAGGTGGCCGAATGCGATGACGTGGTCATGCAAAAATATTTTGACGATCCTGCCTCGATTACTGAAGAGGAGATCAAACATGCCATTCGAAAAGGCACCATCGAAATGAAGATCAATCCGATGATTTGTGGTTCTTCTTTTAAGAACAAAGGCGTTCAACCTTTGCTCGATGCCGTGTGTGCTTATCTTCCAAGTCCGCTTGATACTGAATTCATTGAAGGATCGGATCCAAGAGATCCCGAGAAAAAGATTCGTCGCAAACCGGACGAAGATGAACCTTTGACAGCTTTAGCTTTCAAAATTGCTACCGATCCGTATGTGGGACGTCTCTGCTTTTTCAGAGTTTATGCCGGTCGCTTGGATGCGGGTTCTTATGTTTACAATTCACGTTCCGACAAAAAAGAACGCATCTCGCGCCTTTTCCAAATGCACTCCAACAAACAAAATCCACGCGATTTTATTGCAGCGGGAGATATTGGCGCCGGGGTCGGATTCAAAGATATTCGCACAGGCGATACGCTTTGCGACGAACGTCATCCCATCATCCTCGAATCGATGGACTTCCCCGAACCGGTTATTGGTATTGCCATTGAGCCTAAAACGCAAAAAGACAGCGATAAATTGGGAATGGGATTGTCAAAATTGGCTGAAGAAGACCCGACATTTAGGGTTAAAACCAACGAAGAAACCGGTCAAACGGTCATTGAAGGAATGGGCGAGCTCCATTTGGAAATTATCATTGATCGCTTGAAACGAGAATTTAAAGTTGAATGCAATCAGGGTCGTCCTCAAGTTTCATACAAAGAAGCTATTACCAAAACCGTCGAGTTGCGCGAAGTGTATAAGAAACAATCAGGTGGTCGCGGTAAATTTGCCGACATCATTGTGAAAGTTGGTCCAGTTGATCCCGGATTTGAAGGAACTTTGCAATTTGTGGACGAAGTGAAGGGCGGTAACATTCCGAAAGAGTACATCCCGGCTATACAAAAAGGATTTGCAACGGCCATGAAAAATGGTGTCTTGGCAGGTTATCCGCTTGATTCATTAAAAGTAGTCGTGGTTGACGGTTCGTTCCACCCCGTGGATTCTGATCAGTTGTCATTCGAAATATGTGCTCAAATTGCCTATAAAAATGCCTGTGCCAAAGCGAAACCGGTGCTGCTCGAGCCGATTATGAAAATCGAAGTGGTCACCCCTGAAGAAAACATGGGCGATGTCATCGGCGACTTAAACAAACGTCGCGGACAAGTGGAAGGCATGGAGTCAAGCCGTACCGGTGCACGCATTGTGAAAGCAAAAGTTCCATTGGCCGAAATGTTTGGTTATGTGACAACGTTACGTACCATCAGCTCCGGTCGTGCAACTTCTTCTATGGAATTTTCTCATTATGCCGAAGTTTCCAACGCCATTGCAAAAACTGTGGTTGCCGAAGCAAAAGGAAGAGTGGAATTATTATAAATAGGAAATATTGAACGAAGTGGATGATTGATGTTAGCAAATGACTCTTAACGAGATCGTTCCGCTTCCAAAACTAATTAATTATATAAAAAGCAATGAGTCAAAAAATTAGAATTAAATTAAAATCGTACGACCACAATTTGGTGGACAAGTCTGCCGAAAAAATTGTAAAAACCGTACGTGCAACCGGCGCTGTGGTTAGTGGTCCCATTCCACTTCCTACACACAAAAGAGTATTCACCGTGTTGCGCTCTCCTTTTGTAAATAAAAAAGCAAGAGAACAGTTTGAGTTGGCTACCTACAAACGCCTCATCGACATTTACAGCTCTACAGCCAAAACGGTGGATGCGTTGATGAAGTTGGAGTTGCCAAGCGGAGTGGAAGTAGAAATTAAAGTGTGAACATAAATTTTATTTGAAATGCCAGGATTAATAGGAAAAAAAATCGGAATGACATCCGTTTTCAGTGCCGATGGGAAAAACGTTCCATGCACTGTTATCGAAGCTGGTCCTTGTGTTGTTACTCAAATTAAAACCATCGAAAGCGATGGGTACAATGCTTTGCAACTTGGGTTTGAAGATAAAAAAGACAAACATACGACAAAACCCGAACAAGGTCATTTTAAGAAAGCAGGAGTAACAAACAAGCGACACTTGGTTGAGTTCAAAGGTTTTGAAGGAGACTTCAAATTAGGTGACGCCTTAACGGTAGATCTTTTTTCGGACGCTACGTGGGTAGATGTCATTGGAACATCCAAAGGAAAAGGATTTCAAGGTGTAGTGAAAAGACATGGATTTGGAGGAGTTGGTCAATCGACCCATGGTCAACACAACAGGTTGCGC
>JBMFIQ010000014.1:0-59459 GCA_049976245.1 Microbacter sp.
TCCCGCTTGCGGGGACAAAAAGTAAGTCTGGGTCACAGGGGCGGAAGCCCCTTGTAATGAACATGCGAAAGTTGAATCATATTAGCTAATTTTGAGTGATTTCCATTCAGAATGTCTCTCAAAATAGGTTTTGGAAAAGGAACATACAGGATGTACTTTCAAATCGTTTGAACTTGCAAAAAGGAGAGCTTCCTTTGTTAATGCCGATGCAATGCCTTTCCCCTCAAGTGCGTGCGGAACAAAGGTATGCGTGATGGTCATGATGGATCCGTTTAGAAAATATTCAAGAATGGCTTTTTGATTATCAACTGTGGTTGAAAAGCATTGCCTTTGCTGATCGTGTTCAATGAAATATGACATAGGTTATGTGATTGAATGGCTGAATATTTGTATTGGCAAAATTCTGTTTTATGCAAATATACAAATTTTAAAGCCATTCATGTTCTGTGAGCCTGTCAAAGTTGATTTTGTTTTGGGTAATTGGATGTTTTTCAAATTTTCTTTTCTCATCATTCGACATGGTTGCTCTTTGATCAGACCCGATCATGATGAGATGTTGAATAAATTTTGATCGTGAGATGACAAAATGCTTTTTGGCGCAAAATAAAAGCCCAATCTAATAAAGATCAGGCTTTTTATAAATGATTTAGGGAGGATTGTTATTCAACGAAGGCAATGATTTCGTCTTTTTGAACCAATTCACCTTGTTTTGGATAAGTAGCGATGATTTTGCCGCTAAAGGAAGTTCTTACAGGTTCCGGGCCATAAAAAGCCTGAATGAAACATAACGTGTCATTTTCTTTCACCACTTCGCCAATGTGAGGAGCTGAAGAGGTGTCTTCTACGTCATATTGCCATATTACCTGGCCTTTGACTGGAGCTTGAATCGGCTTGGCATTCGGATGATTTTCCAATACGGTTTTGATGTCGATTTTGGGTATTTCTACCACAGGACGTGTTACCTGGATAGGAGCACCTGCTTTTGCTTTTTCAGCTTCCAATTCCTGTTCAAAACGTTTCTTGGCAGAGCCGTTTCGATAGTCACGATATTGGCGATCGTGCATGGCTAATTCAAAAAGTTCTTCTTCGTCTTCGCCAACATCCCACCCGTTTTCCTGCATCTCTTTGCGGTATTTGTCCAACTCGTTCGGGAAAGCATCCTGAGGATTGCCGGTGTAGAATTCAAATCCGTTTTTCTTCACCAGTTCTTTGACTTCGGGAGCCAATTCGCCCGGCAATTTACCTGTTTTGCCTAAAATCATATCCCATGCGTTCTTGTCGATGGTGCTCCAGCGAGGTTCACCTTTCAACAAATGCATGACGTTCATCAAGGCAATGTTTTTTACATATTGGCTAAATGGCGTTACCAAAGGAGGATATCCAAGCATTGGCCAAATGTATTCAACTTCTTGGAAAAGCAACACCACCAATTCGTTGAGGGTTACTTCGTTTTTCTTTTGTGCTCTCAATGACATGTTAATGGCGTTGTGCATGCCTTTTAAGTCGGCCATCATGGAGCCCATCATGCCACCGGGCAATCCACAACCAACCAAAAGAGAAGTCATCGTTTTGTTTCCAGGGTCAATAAAATAGCCTAAAAAATCATCAATAAACGATTGTGTCATTGAACGGGCTTCCATGTAAGCTTTCATGTTGATGTCAGGAACAAGAAATCCTGCATCTTTCAACATGGCTTGAATGGTAATGACATCAGGATGAACCATCCCCCATGAAAGCGGTTCCATGGCAACGTCGAGAATATCGGCACCGGCACGTGCCACTTCAAGCATTGAAGCTACGGAGAATCCGGGTCCGGTATGACCGTGATATTGAACCAACATGTTAGGATGACGTTTTTTGATGGCAGAAACCAAGTTTCCCAAAAAAGCAGGACGTCCAATGCCGGCCATGTCTTTCAGGCAAATTTCATCGCATCCGAAATCGACAACCTTCTCCACCACATTCATGTAGTAATCCACTGTGTGAATGGGTGAATTGGTGATGCAAAGTGCCACTTGGGAGATCATGTTGGCCTCTTTGGCGTATTTTACGGAGAGTTCAAGATTTCTTGTGTCGTTTAGGCCGCAAAATGAACGGGAAATATCCGTTCCCTGAGCTTTTTTAACTTTGAAAAAAAGTTGACGAACATCAGCAGGAACCGGGTACATGCGTAATCCGTTTAGACCTCTTTCCAGCATGTGTGTCTGAATGCCTGCTTTGTTAAAAGGTTTAGTCCATTCTCGAACGGCTTTGTTGGGATTTTCACCAAACAAAAGATTTACTTGTTCAAAAGCACCGCCATTGGTTTCAACACGGGCAAAACAGCCCATGTCAATGATCACCGGAGCAATTTGTTTTAATTGGTCAACGCGTGGCACATACTTTCCTGAAGATTGCCACATATCGCGATAGACTAAGCTGAATTTTATTTCTCTTGGCATAAGCAGAATGATTTTTGATGATGGACAAAGATAATAATAAAATCAAAGAAGTCGGATAAATAATGAATTATTTCTCTTATTAAATATTAAAATGCTGCTTCAAATTGGCTCAGGAAGCGAACATCGTTTTCTGAAAACATTCGGAGATCTTTCACTTGATATTTTAGGTTGGTGATTCTTTCGATGCCCATTCCGAAAGCATAGCCTGAGTAGATGTTGCTGTCGATGCCGCAGGCCTCCAAAACGTTGGGGTCAACCATGCCACAGCCTAAAATTTCTACCCAGCCGGTATGTTTACAAAAAGCACACCCTTCGCCGCCGCACAAGTTGCAGGAGATGTCCATTTCGGCTGACGGTTCGGTAAAAGGGAAATAGGAAGGGCGTAATCGGATTCGGGTATTTTCACCAAACATCTCTTTGGCAAAGTAAAGAAGCACCTGTTTAAGATCGGCAAAGGAGACATTTTTGTCCACGTAAAGGCCTTCTACCTGATGGAAAAAACAATGAGCACGATAAGAAATGGCTTCGTTACGGTAAACACGTCCCGGGCAAATCACACGAATGGGAGGTTGAGTGGTGCTCATCACGCGTGTTTGCACCGATGAGGTATGTGTACGAAGAAGCACATCGGGATTTTTTTCAATGAAAAAAGTGTCCTGCATATCTCTAGCGGGATGTTCCGGCGGAAAGTTTAGAGAGCCAAAAACGTGCCAGTCATCTTCAATTTCAGGACCTTCGGCAATGGTAAATCCCAAATGAGAAAAAATGGAGATGATCTTGTTTCGAACAATTGAAATGGGATGCCTTGTCCCCAAAAGGATAGGATCGCCAGGGCGGGTCAAATCGGTTTCTTGTCGTGGTTGATTCGATGCATTCATCGAATTTTTTAAGGAATCAATTTTGGTTTGCGCCACCTCTTTAAGTTCGTTGAGCAATTTTCCAACTTCTTTTTTTTCTTCGGGCGCTACGTCACGAAACATGTTGAAAAGTTGGGAAATTTCTCCTTTTTTGCTGAGGTATTTGATGCGCAGGGCTTCGACTTCATCCGCATTAACGGCCGAAAGGTTTTCAATTTCTGCTTTCAGTTTTTTAATGGTCGCAATCATTGGAGGTTAAATTTTTGTTCTCATTGCAAAGGTACATGTTTTTTGCAATTTTCTGTTACCTTTGCATCCAATAATCTTTCGAGACACGATATTCAATTTTGTTTTTTTTGTCTTCGATGGAAATATAGGAAAGTTTTCAATTTAACATGAAAAGACGTATGAAAAAATGGTTGCCGTTGTTGTTTGCTTTAATTTTTTCGTTGCCCGTTTCGGCACAGAATGAAAAAAATCCTGATCGGATTGTTGGTTATTATTTAGCTGTTGACCCCAAAACAGGGGCACAATCTCAGGTGGAAATCTATAAAGGAACAGACAATAAATATTATGGTAAAATTGTTTGGCTTCAATTCCCTTATGAAAACGGTCGTCCTTTAGTTGACAATAAAAATCCGAACAAAGAGTTGCGTGATCGTCCCATGATGGGGCTTCCGCTGCTGAACGGATTTGTTTACAATCCCAAAAAAGATGAATGGGTTGACGGATCGCTTTACAATCCTGCAAGTGGTGACACATATCATTGTATCATGAAATTTGTTGACGAAAACAAGCTCAAAATTCACGGTTACATTGGGTCCGCATGGATGGGGCTCGGAAAGAATGCTTACTGGCCTAAAGAAAAATCATTGAGAAAATAGAATTTTTCTTTTTTCCAGAAAAAAATTGAGCGAGGAATGTGCTTTTCCTTATTTGGCAACAATTGAGTTCAATGACTCTTGTGCATGCTTTATGGTTTTGAATCGTACTCGACCTGCATGGAATAATCCCATTGATCAAAGTATAAATTTCCTTTCGAGGTTTCTACTTCGCCCCGTTGAAAATCGAACGGTTCACTTCGCATGAATTTTTTCCCCGGGATAAAAGGTGAACCGATCGCATCATTGACAATCAAACGGTACGAATCAATTCCCGACATATAAAAATTTCTGATTCGTTTCTTTGTGGAAGGTTGCAATCCAAATGAAACATCCACCGGCACCCAACCTATGCCTTGATAATACACTTCGCACCAGTCGTGTAAATTGACTTCCTTGGGGTGCATCATCCAGCCGCTTTGCCATCTGACGGGAATGCCTTTGTAACGCGCCATGCTCATGAATAACATGGTTTGCATGCCGCAATCTCCTTTGCGATTTTGTAAAACATAGTGAGGAATATTGGACATGGTTGAATATTCCAATGCCCCTGACCAGATGATGTGATGATTGATCCAACGGTATAATTTTGTTATAACGTCAACGGGATTTGAAGCTCCTTTGGTGATGGAGTCAGCCAGTTGTTTGATCTCTTTGGAAAAAACAATGTGCGGCGGTTGTTCCCGAGTACATGTTTTGTAAATGTATGACGCTGTATCATAAGGTTCTGCATGAATTTTTGACAAGTCAAAAGATTGTGCAGACTCACGATAGGAAAAACGGATTTGAAAAATAGTTGGTTCTCCTTTTTTAGCCGTTTGTTCAAAATAAATAGCGCGTTGCCCTACCGAATCGGGCGCAAGAACAAACTGCGCTGGCGATGCTTGAAGCAGATGAACTTCCGATTGTCGGGGATGATTCTCTTTCGGAAATGGCATCCAACAACGAATGGTATCGTCGGGTGCAACGGCATCAGGGTGAACGTAAATGGTATAGGTGACGGTGAAATGAACCGGATCGACCAATTTGCCGTTTTGTTGGGTATCGGCTATGACTTTTGCCGTATGTCCCAATCGAAACCGCGTCAGATGATCCAAAGGAGCTTTGGAATGAGTGATGCTGTCAGAGACTTGCTGCAGTCTGAGTTTTAAATTGCTAACCGAGCGTGAGAAATAATGTTTTTGCCCATTGATCATTTTGCATTCCAACCATCCTTGTGCTTCCCATTTTGTTTTTTCGGCCTGCGTGCAATGAATCCCATGCTGAAGTAGAAGAGTGTCCACTTTCGACTCGCTGAGATTGAAATCATGTTCGATGCGATGGGCTATTTCAACCAATGAATCGATTTCGTGCGAATTTTCATGTGCTTCATGAATGCGTTGCTGAAGCAGTTTTAACGCAATAAAATTGCCTTGATTGTAAAGCCGAGATGCTTCTTGTTCGTTATGTTTTTCTCCCAAAATCATGGGTGCAAGGCTGAATGGAAGAAATGCCGTCACTAGGAGGAAGCCGATGAATATTTGAATGGGGAAATGCTTTGATTTCTTCGTTGCTGTGACGGTATTTCTTCTTGAGTGAGTCATATTGATGCTTCTATTTCAACTCCAAAATGTAGGCAGTTTCTTTTGAAATGGTGATCGACGGAAGTAATTGAATGACTTTCCCTGTTTCAACATCGGTGCCTTGTGTGAAGTTTTTGATGCATTGAGAAAAACGATCGGTTTGAACGGTTTGTGCCGATTCGTTGTCATTAATGAGAACCATAACAGTTTTTTTATCATTGAAACGGAAATAAACATAGACATTGTTTTGAGGAATGTAATGGATCAGTTTTCCTGTGTGGACCACATCCTCGTGCTGACGCCAATGCAACAATTTGGACAGGTAGTTGAAATATTCGTTTTGCAACGGGGTTCTCCCTGAAGCTGAAAAGGCATTCGCGGTATCGTTGGGCCAACCGCCGGGGAAATCACGGCGAATATCGCCATCGCCTTTTGCTTTGTTGCCGGTCATCCCAATTTCTGTTCCGTAGTAAATTTCTGGTATTCCGCGTGTGGTCATTAAAAAAGCCATTGCTAATTTATATTTATCTACGTTGTTGTTTACAATGTGATTAAAACGTTGTGTATCATGATTTTCGGCAAAGACCAAAATGTCATTGGTTTTTGGGAAAAGATAATCGTAGGAAAGTGAGTTATAAACCCTTTTCATGCCGGTATCCCAGCCTTCGCTTTCATTGAAGCAGGCTTCTAATGCATCGAGCAACGGGAAATCCATCACTGTAGGCAGGTTCGAATTAAAATGATCACGATTCAAAGCATCTTTTTGCCAATAAGCCACTGAGACGGGATTGTTTAACCAAGTCTCACCCATTATGTTGAAATGCGGATATTCGGTCATGACTTCTTTAGCCCATTTAGCCATCGGTTCTTTATCGCAATAGGGATAAGTATCCATGCGAATGCCGTTTATGCCTGAATATTCGATCCACCAAATTGAATTTTGAATGAGGTAAGTCATCAAATAAGGATTGTCCTGATTCAAATCCGGCATAGTTCGGTCAAACCAGCCGTCTAAAAAGATTTTTTTGTCAATGGCTGATGCGTGAGGATCCTGAATGGTACTCATCTGATAGTTTGATTGAGTGTAAGTGGGGAATTGATGAATCCAATCAGGCATTGGTAAATCTTTCATCCACCAATGGTTGATGCCGCAATGATTGAAAACCATATCCATGATGACTTTTATTCCCTGCTGATGACATTCTTTTACGTACTGAACGTAATCTTCGTTTGTCCCGAAGCGGGGATCAATTTTGTAATAATTGGTAATGGCGTAGCCGTGATACGTGGTATTGTCGTTGTTATCTTCCAGTAACGGTGTGCTCCAGATTGCTGTTACTCCCAAGTCTTTCAAATAATTAATATGTTCCTGCATGCCAAGCAGATCACCTCCGTGACGCCCGTTTATGTTGTTCATATTTACTTTTTCAATCATGGAAGGGACGTTGTCATTTTTGGTTGTCCCGTTGGCAAAACGGTCGGGCATGAGCAGATAAATGACATCGGCGCTTGAAAAACCTTCACGGTCGGCCGATCCTTTGGCTCTTGTCTTTAATTCGTAGGTGTAACTGTCAACCGTTTTCCCGTTTTTTGAAAAGGTGATGACAAATTTTCCCGGTTTGGCTATATTGGAGTCGATGAGCAGATCAAGAAAAAGATAATTGGGGCTGGTGACTTTATGCACTGCGGTTAATTTAACTCCTGGATAATGAAGGGATACATCTGCTTTTGAAATGTCAGGGCCATTGATCAATAATTGTAGATGCGGGTTTTTGAAGCCGATCCACCAAAAAGCCGGCTCCACATGTTCTAATTGGGCAAAAACACCCACGGAAAACAGTAAAAAAATAACGGTTACGATTTTTTTCATTTGTAATTGATTTATATTTATTGAATTAACTGTTTCTGTTTGGATGAATCGGCGGAGATTTGGCATTCGTCTTAAAAAAGAATGTGCCGAAGTGGGCATTTGTTCGTTGATGATCAATCAATATAGCGTTTGGTGATGTTTTTGTATTCATCAATGCGTCGATCGCGTAAAAATGGCCACATCCGGCGCACTGATTCGCTTCTGTTCAAGTCAATGTCCACTACAAGGAATGTCTCTTCCGAAGATGCTTTTACAAGCCATTCTCCCTGGGGACCGACGACAAAACTATGCCCCCAGAAGGTAATGCCGTTGGTAACTCCTGAAGGATCTTGCTCATGACCAACGCGATTCGCGACTACGACAGGAATTCCGTTGGCAATGGCGTGAGCTCTTTGGATGGTTTGCCATGCTTCCAATTGTCTTGTTTTTTCATCATCCGGATCCGACGATTCCCATCCTATTGCCGTGGGATAAATCAATATGTCGGCGCCGGCCAGAGCAGTCAGACGAGCTGCTTCAGGATACCATTGATCCCAACAAACCAAAATACCTAAAATGCCGACGCTCGTTTTGACGGGTGCAAATCCTAAATCGCCGGGCGTAAAATAGAATTTCTCATAATATCCCGGATCATCGGGGATGTGCATTTTACGATATTTCCCGGCTATGGATCCGTTTTGTTCAATTACCACGGCGGTGTTGTGATAAAGTCCCGCAGCGCGTTTTTCAAACAACGAAATTACCAAAACAATCCCGTATCGTTTTGCGAGTTCTCCAAAAAAAGTGGTGGAAGGACCCGGAATCGATTCCGCTAAATCAAAATGATCCGGATTTTCGGTCTGACAAAAATAGAGGCTGTTGTGCAATTCTGAAAGAACAACAAGTTTTGCTCCTTGTGCTGCTGCCGATTCAATGTGGTGTTGCAATTTTTCAAGATTACTTCTCCGATCGGCAGAATGGGTTATTTGAATAAGGGCTGTTTTCATCCTGTTGGGTTAAATGGTTGTTAAAAAAAAGTTGAGGTCTGTGTTGACTTCACAAATAGAGTGTCAATGCCGTAAAAATTGTGCGGGATATTGCATGGTGACGCAGTGCAGCGAGCCGTGTTGTTTTATGAGTGGCAGGCAGTTGATCCCGATGATTTGACGGTCGGGGAATGCTTTTTTTAGCTGATCCATGGCGATTTGATCTTTTGGTGACTGATATGTTGGCATCAAAACCGCATGATTGATGATGAGGAAATTAGCATACGTGGCCGGCAGTCGTTCGTCGTTGTGATACACTGCATCGGCCATTGGCAATGGGATGAGGCGATAAGGAGTTCCATCTTCCCGAGTAAACTGCTTTATTTCCTGTTCCATCAAGGTGAGTTCCGTGAAATGTTCATCATTGAGGTCGTCACAATGCACGTAGGCGATGGTATCCTTGTCGCAAAATCGAGCTAAAGTGTCAATGTGACTTCCGGTGTCGTCCCCGGCCAAATAGCCGTGATGCAGCCATAAAAAGCGTTGAATTCCAAAGGCATCTTTTAAGTAAAGTTCAATGTCATGAATGGTTTTTGCATCGTTCCGATTTGGAGAAAGCAAACAGCGCGACGTGGTGAGCAAAGTCCCATGTCCATCTGTTTCAATGCTTCCGCCTTCCAACACAAAATCCATTTTATTGCGATACGCAACCTCATCGGCAAATGCTCTTTTTTGATATAAGTGACGGTTTATTTGATTGTCAAAATTTGCAGCATATTGCAATCCCCAGCCATTGAACGTAAAATCGAGGATAACCGGTTTGCCGTTTTCAACGATCGAAATGGGAGCGTGATCGCGAGCCCAAGTATCGTTGGATGGGATTTCATACAATACCATGTTGTTGGGTTCAAAGATTTTAAGATGTTGATGGACAACGTTTCGGTCTTTGCAAACGATAATCAGTTGTTCCTGTTTTGCAATTTCAGAGGCGATTGCCGCAAAACAGGGCAGCACCTCGTCAAGCATTTCTTTCCAGTCTGTTTCTTCGTGAGGCCAGGTGAGTTGCACGCCGCTTTGCGGTTCCCATTCAGCGGGAAGTCGTTTTGTGTTCATTTTTGATCTGAGGCAATGCGCTTTTTAATGGTGATTTGTCATTTGATGATCAAATGATGTGAAGTCATATCATCTGATCTTCTTGCAAAAATACCACTCTTTTTTCAATTTTTGTTTCAAACAGCTATTTCTATTTTTAACACTAAGATGTATGGAACTCGCTAAGTGGTCATTCTCTTGATCATAAGCCTGTTTTATGGTTCGTTTCATTGCTTGTTGAAGATCCTTTATTTGATTTTTCGATGCATTGACGCCTCTTTTGTTCGTTTCTGATTTATCGGTTTTAAAAATGATATGACGGATGTGTGTGCTCATGCATCCGTCATTGTCAAAAGGCTCTCCAAATTAGGAAGCAGACTTGGTCAGTTCACTTTGGGCTATTTTGATTCTGGGCAAGCGAATGATTTGTGCGATTGTTAAAATGTTGACACAGTCTTGCGAATGATTTGAATGGATTCTCGAAGTTGATCTTCGGTGATCACCAACGGTGGTGCAAACCGGATGATGTTGTTGTGAGTAGGTTTAGCCAAAAGTCCATTTTCGGCAAGTTTCATACAAATGTTCCAAGCTAAATTTTCACGGTTTCTGTCGTCGATGACCAATGCGTTAAGTAGCCCTTTGCCTCTCACAAAAGATGCGACATGTGAAGTTTTACACATTTCGGAAAGTTCATGACGGAATATTTCGCCGAGCCTCATGGCATTTTCGGCTAAATTTTCATCTCGAATCACCTCTAAGGCTGCTATGGCAATGGCTGAAGCAAGCGGATTCCCTCCAAAAGTTGAACCGTGTTGTCCGGGTTTAAATACTTCCATGACGGAGTTGGAGGAGAGGACGGCCGAAATGGGATAAGTGCCTCCTGAAAGCGCTTTGCCCAGGATTAAGATATCAGGATGTACCGCTTCATAATCGCAGGCTAATAATTTGCCGGTGCGTCCAATGCCGGTCTGAACTTCATCGGCAATAAACAAGACATTCTCTTTTTGGCAAAGCTCATAGCATGTTTTGAGATATCCGTCGTCAGGGACAAATGCTCCAGCCTCGCCTTGAATGGGCTCTACCAGAAATCCTGCAATGTTTTTGTTTTCGTGCAATACCTTTTCCAAGGCTTTTGCATCGTTGTAGGGAATGATGATGAATCCGGGCGTGTAAGGACCGTAATGTTCGTATGCATCGGGATCGACGGAAAATGAGACGATGGTTGTGGTGCGTCCGTGAAAATTATTTTCACACACAACAATTTGAGCATTCCCGTCGTGAATGTTCTTTTTTTCGTAACCCCACTTCCGACAAAGTTTAATGGCAGTTTCAACAGCTTCGGCGCCGGAGTTCATAGGCAGTACTTTGTCGTAGCCAAAATATCGGGTGATGAATGCTTCGTATTGTCCTAACTGATTGTTGTAGAATGCACGGGATGTTAGTGTCAGAATTTTGGCTTGTTCCGTTAGAGCATGAATGATTTTCGGGTGACAATGTCCTTGATTGACTGCTGAATAAGCAGAGAGAAAATCAAAATATTGTTTCCCGTTTACATCCCACACATAGACCCCTTCGCCACGTTCCAATACCACCGGCAGCGGATGATAATTGTGTGCGCCAAACTGATCTTCAAGGGCCATTAATTCGGTTGCGGTAAGTTTTGAATGTTCCATAAGGTGTTTTTTAAATAATTGAATGTGAGTATGAGATGATCCCGTAAATTTGGGATTGGTTAAAATGTTGGGTAAATTGTGACGAGCAAATGTTGGTGTGTTAGGTTGCTTATAAAAGCCTCTTTTAGGAAGGTGGTCAATTGTCTCAGAATATTTCGGCCATCATGCATCGTACGCCTCCGCCTCCAATATATTCAATGGTTGGAATGTCCATGATTAAAAAATCGTTGTATGCGTGCAGCCGTTGTTGTTGGTTTTCTGAAAGTGAATCGTGTGCTGTTTTGGACATGACTAAAAATGCTTTTCCTTCCTTGTTTTTAATTTGAAGCATATTCCCCGCAAAATGGTGCATTTGTGATTCAGTTATGGAAACGATGTTTTTCCCCGTTTTTTTGAGTTGGTTGATGACGGCATTTCTTTCTTTTTCGTCGTCGATGGCCTCTTCACACAGAATGGCATAATCAGTTCCAATGGACATCATGACATTGGTGTGATAAATAGGGGCTCGTTGCTTCTGTACGGTTTGAAAAGCGTGAAAAAAAATCGGTGTGTAGTGAAAGTCTTGGCAAAATTGCAAAAAAAGAGCTTTGTCGGTACGTTCAGACAACGCAGCAAAAGCCGTTTTGTTGTCACGATCCAACACCATGCTGCCTGTGCCTTCCAAAAAGCGGTTTGTCGCCTCATATTCGGAATAATCTTTTATGTTGGCAATGTGAAATCCTTCTTGTTCAATTCTTTTCAGGATATCCTTCCGTTTTTCCAATCGTCTGTTTGGCGCAAACATGGGGTAGATGATGGCAGTTCCGCATTCGTGAAAGGAAATCCAGTTGTTGGGAAAAATGGAGTCGGGCGTATGTGGTTCGAGTGTATCTTTGATCACCACGATGTGTACGTTATTTTGTTTCAATGTTTCCACCATGGTGCGAAACTCCGCAAGCGCTTTCTCTTGAACGGCATTTTTGGAGGTACCATGATCGGCATGTTGAAAATAGTTGTTGACCGATGTTTCGGTATTGTATCCAAAAGCAACGGGTTCAATCATTAAAAATGAAGAAGCGGTTTGAAGTGACATAGGCATGAAATGTTTTGAAGTTAATCCTGCCGAATCAGCGGCATGGTGGAGCAACGTAACAGTCCTCCCATTTTCGAAATTTCATAGTATGGAATACGTTCAACCGTCATGCCCCAATTTTGTTCCAAATGTTGGTTTAACCGATGAAAATTCTTTTCGGATACCACCACTTTGGGTGAAATGGAGAAAATATTGGTAGTCATGTAATACAGTTCTTCCTGATTGATTTCAAACACATTGTCTTTTCCAAAAATATCCAACAGCAAATGGTAATCTTTTGCATGGGTAAATCCTTTCTTGTAAATCAATGCTTTGTTATCGTCCACCGGCATAAAGGTACAGTCTAAATGCAAAATTCCCTTTCTGGGGTCAGTGTCATGTTTTTTGAGCTCTAACGGGATGAATGTTTTTTGCGGAAAAAGTTCCTTCAGAAAATGAAACGCATAGAGGTTGGTTCGGGCTGTTTTAAGTTTTGGATAATCCGGTTTGGTGTATAGCCCGACAAAGACAATGTCGTTGTAAAGAATAACATCGCCTCCTTCCAGATGTGCTTTCTCCGGCAAGTTATAGATTTTGTTGTATGCTATTTGATCGTAAATGATTTCATAGGCTTCCTTTTCATCTTCACGATCGGGGATAATGTTGGAGTTGATGATTTTATCGTCAATAACAATGGCTACGTCGCGGGCAAAAACCTGATTGCAATTTTCAAGAATCCAAGGGCGAAACACTTGAACGTTGTACTTCAATAACACCTTTTCAAATGCGTTCATTTCTTTGTAAACCGCTTCTTCGGTCGGATAGATTCCTTTTAGCACCGATTCGTACGATTTGGCATCAAATGTCTGGTCAAGTCGCGGTGCAGGGCCCATTGAGCCTGGCTGTCCCAAAACAACTGCTTTTAGAGGCGAAGTTTCATTTTTTACGTTCAAATTCATACGTTTATTTTTATTTTAACATCAAGGATGTGTGGAACTGGCCAAAATTGTCATTCTCTTGAGCATAAGTTTTTTTATGGCTCGTTTCATAACTCAATTTTTTTTGACAAAGATACATGATCGTGCTTACATTGTATCACAAAATCGGGGAAAAATGATTGAAATCTGCATAAATATAACTATAAAAAATTATAAAGATTATCATTATGTAAAATTGCATTTACAGGAATGCAACTTAATTCCCCTTTATGAGAGATGGTCTTGCTGCATAACGGTCAATAAAACAGATAGAAAAACAGCATCTTCGTTTGGATGACATCTATTTGTGAAGGGGTTTGCAAATAGTTATTGACTTAAATTAAATCATTGAGATCTTAATTGGGCTTTGGGCTTTCTTTGTGTATCGCTTCCTTTGGCTGCTCATGATCATTTGTTTGTTCGTTGATCGGGTTGTTCAACATCTGATCAATTAAATTTCATTTTGAGCAATCAGGCAACAAAAGTTTGATCGGGAGGAAAAGATTTGGCGATTAATTTTTTTTGAATTACTTTTGTGCCACAAAAATTGCCTCTTTAGCTCAGCGGTAGAGCAGCTCACTCGTAATGAGCAGGTCGAGGGTTCGATTCCCTTGAGAGGCTCATGGTTCCATCTGTTTTCAATTTTTTAAAAGGTCAGATGGAAAGCGGTTCATGGTGTAATAGGCTCAATCACATTGAGTCTTTTTTTTGGTAAGTGCATTATTTTGTGAACGGGGAAATATTGATAACCCTGTTTTCTTGCGGATAAACAATAGACTTCTGCTCTGTTTTGTGGTGATTTCATTTTGACCGGTGAAATTGTGTAATGAAACGAGCTATAAAAAGAGCTTATTCTTAAAAGAATGACTATTTGACGTGTTCAATACATCCTTGATGTTAAAAATAAAATAAAAATAGACGGATGAAACGAGCATAACAAAATAAACTTTGACCAACAAGGTGATGTTTATCTGCGAGTTTCGTCTGACTTTTAAAACAAACTATCAACAGCCGCAAGATATTTGTTTTTGGGAATGATAAAGTAGTCCAAAATGCTATAACTTTGAGCATTGATTTATGTGCTGCGTGATGGTTCATCCCATTCAAGTGAAGGCTGTTTTCATCATCATTCAGCGTCCTGATGAAGCAGAGTAATTGAATCAACACAAATAAAGTTCGAAAGATGTGGGGTGGAAATTTAAATCTTTGAAAGTGAATTTTTACTTCGAACAAGAATGGTTTCACATACAAGAATGATGACTCCCCAATAATGGGGTAATTTTTTAAGTTTCATAAAATCAATTATTTAGGTGTAAAACAGCCATAAAAACAGCTTATACTCAAGTGTATGACTATTTGGCGAGTTCCATACATCCTTAATCTTAAAAATTAAAATAGACGTATGAAAATTGTTATAGCCGGAGCTGGTGAGACAGGAACTCACCTATCGAAAATGCTTTCAAAAGAAGGGCAGCAAATCACTCTTTTGGATAATGACAATTTCAAATTGATCAAGCTGAGAAACTCTCTTCATATTGATTTTGTACTTGGAGCGCCAACAGCCATTCATTCATTGAAAGAAGCAGGTGTGCAAGATGCTGATTTGTTTGTTGCCGTCACGCCTTCAGAAACAGAAAATATGACGGCATGTTTTTTGGCGGCAAAATTAGGAGCTAAGAAAACGATTGCACGCATTGACAATAGCGAATATTTAGCCAATGACTACAAGCAAATGTTTGCTGAAATGGGTATCACATCCTTGATTTATCCCGAAATGCTGGCAGCTCAAGAAGTGGTTCATGCCTTGAAAGCAACCTGGTTACGTGAATACATGAGCTTTGAGGAAAACAAAATGGTGCTTGGTGGCATTAAAATTCGCGATCATGCCAATGTATTGAACAAACCTTTCAACTCGGGTTATTTTGATCATTCCCGTTTCCGTATTGTTGCCATTAAGCGGAATAATGAAACCATTATTCCCAAAGGGAGCGACGTCATTTTGAGCGGCGACTTGGTTTATTTTATTACCACTCCCGAACACTTGGATTTTGTTCGTCAGGAAACGGGTAAAAAATTGTACGAAGTCAATAACATCATGATTATGGGAGGAAGCCGCATTGCCGAGCGCATTGCCGAATGCATCCCTGATGCCATGAGGGTAAAATTGATTGAAATTGACAAAGAAAAGGCACATCGTTTGGGAGAAAAACTCAATAATGTGTTGGTCGTTACGGGTGATGGACGCGATGTCGATTTCCTCAAAGAAGAGGACATTGAAGAAATGAACGCCTTTGTTGCGTTGACGGACAATTCCGAAGCGAATATTTTGGCCTGTTCTGTGGCCAAACGCTTTGGCATTTTGAAGACGATCGCCGAAGTAGAAAATATGGAATACATCCCCATGGCAGAAAGTTTGGACGTCGGTGCTATTTTGAACAAGAAGCTGCTTTCAGCGAGCACCATTTATCAATATACCATCAATGCAAAAGTATCCAATGTCAAGTGTTTGACCAATGTGGAGGCTGTTGTCATTGAGTTTATTGTGAAAGAGGGTTCGTACTTTACACAAACACAGGTAAAGAATCTTAATCTGCCGGATCATGTGAATATTGGTGGTTTGATTCGTGGTGGAGTAGGAATGATAGTGAACGGAAGTACCATGATTCAGCCCGACGATCATGTCATCATTTTTTGTATGATTTCTTCCATTCCTGATTTGTCCAAATTATTTTCGACTCCATCATAACAAAAAAGCTGTTGATTCGTAAAAAAAAATCAACAGCTTTGTCAAGCATACATGTAGAATTCATTTCACGGCTTCTGCCAATTCGGCACCTGATTTAAATTTAGCTACTTTTTTAGCTTCAATGGTAATGGGTTTTTTTGTTGCAGGATTGATTCCGTTACGGGCTTCTTTTTGTACGACAGAAAATGTTCCGAATCCTACCAAGCTTACTTTGTCACCTTTTTTTAATGCTTCCGTAATGGCATTAATGGTTGCATCCAATGCTTTTTTAGCATCATTTTTTGTTAACCCGGCTTCAGCTGCAATAGCGCTAACTAATTCTCCTTTGTTCATAAAATAAATTTTTTAATTGTTTAGAAATAGATAAAATAGCAGAATACAGCATGCAAAGATACACGATTCTCTTAATAAAGCAACTTTTTGCCTTTTTTTTTTACAAAAAACGATCGATTTAATCATAAAATATGTTTCTCAGCATAAAAACAGCACTATTTTCTCTATTTTTGTTTCAAAAATCATGATATGTTAGGTCAACAACGTTCCCATTTTTCGTTTCTTACTCCGGTTGTTCTCAATTTATTGATCATCAATTTTCTTGTTTGGTTATCAAGCATTGTCTTGATCCGAACCTCAGGCATAGATCTGGCGGAGCTGATCGGTCTTCATTATTGGCATTCGGCTGCTTTTAATCCGTTGCAATTCATCAGTTACATGTTTATGCATGGTTCGTTTGATCATATTTTCTTCAACATGTTTGGACTTTTTATGTTTGGCCCTGTGTTGGAGCAGGTTTGGGGTGCTAAACGCTTTTTGTTCTTTTATTTGTTCACGGGAGTCGGTGCGGGGATTGTTCAGGAGCTTTTTTGGACTTATCAGCTTTTGCCGTACATTGGTTCGCCTGCCATGCACATTATTTTTCAGGGAGGCATTGAGCATATTACGATTGGCGCTTCGGGTGCTATATTCGGCATTTTGCTTGCCTTTGCCATGATTTTTCCCGATGCAAAATTGATGCTTTTCTTTTTGCCCATTCCCATTAAAGCGCGTTACTTTGTCCCAATGTATGCGTTGGTAGAACTTTTTCTGGGTGTTGCTCAGTTTTCGGGCGATAATGTGGCACATTTTGCGCATTTGGGGGGCGCTTTGTTTGGTTTAATTTTGATTCTGATTTGGAAGAAACATCCTAAATATAATTAATTCATCTCATTATGCCTTTATTTGACGGACATCGTCATCGATTTCAACAAGACCCGATGTTGAGGAATTTACTTTACTTCAACATTGGGGTATTTGTTATCATTCAGGTGGTGATGTTAACTTTGCGTTTGTTCAATGTGGATGTTGATTTTTTCCTGCGCTATTTGGAGTTGCCTTCCAATGTGGGCATCTTGTGGCAAGAGCCTTGGACGTTGATTTCTTACATGTTTTTGCATGTTGATTTCTGGCATCTTTTATTCAATATGCTCTATTTGTATTGGTTTGGTCAACTTTTTTTACTCTATTTTTCTCAAAAACATTTGTTTAGTCTTTATCTCATCGGAGGATGGGTCGGTGCTTTATTTTACATTGGGGCTTACAATCTTTTCCCCTATTTTGAGTTGGTGAAGTACAACAGTTTTTTGTTGGGTGCTTCAGCATCCATCATGGCGATCATTGTGGCTTTAGCTACTCATGTTCCGAATTTCGAAGTCCCTTTGTGGTTGATTGGGAGGATTAAACTCAAATACATTGCTCTCTTTGCCGTTACGTTGAGTGTGTTGGGTGTATCGTCCAATAATGCTGGAGGCGAATTCTCTCATTTGGGAGGCGCATTGGCCGGATTTCTTTTTGCACTTCGCTTCCATGCCGGGAAGGACATCACAAAATGGCTCAATCGCTTTATTGATTGGCTCATTACATTGTTCAAACCAAAACCGAAAAAGTTTAAGGTCTCATACGGCAAGCCAAAACCGGATGCTTATTACAACAAGAAGAGCTTTGATCAGGAAAAGGAGATTGATCGAATCCTGGAAAAAATTAAACGATCAGGCTATGACAGCTTGTCGTCCGATGAAAAGAAAACGCTTTTTGATCGAAGTCATAAATCAACTTAACTTTGAAAAAGATTATCAAAATAACGCTTGTTTCCTTGAATGTTCTGTTTGCCGCAGGCTTGTTGATGGGAAAGGGTTCCACGTTGATAGCGCCGCTTCATTATTCTGTTTTTGCCTATTGCGGATTGATGTTCCCGTTTTTTTTGTTGTTTAATCTGCTGTTTTTCGTTTTTTGGATCGTCATTCGTCGTTGGCGTTGGAGTTTTATATCTCTCATTGCAGCCCTGATTTGCATCAACAACATTCAAAATACCTTCCCGCTTCATTTTCATCATCGCGAGGTAAATGATACGATCCCTCAACTTACCGTCATGAGTTACAACATTGATGCGTTCGGGCAATATCAACCTGTTCCTGAAGATCGCATTGGAGGCGGACTGCTATCGTTTATCAACAGTCAACATGTTGATGTGGCTTGTTTGCAGGAATTTTATGTGTATAAATCGCACAAGAAGAAGGTGAGTGAAGAAAACATCCTTCGTTTGTTGTCTAATTTCCCCTATCATTTTATCAATTACTCCATGAAAGCTGAGTCGTCCAATGAAGGTTTGGCCATTTTTTCGCGTTATCCGATTTTGGATCATGGAGCAAGCCGTTTTTCTAAAGGATATTACTCCACCATTTATGCAGACATTGACGTGAATGGGAAGATTATTCGGGTATTTAATCACCACATGGAGTCGTATAAATTTTCGTTGAATGATCGAAAACATTATGCTGATTTAGTGAGTGATTTTTCAGCCGAGCAATTTCATAATGTGGCATTGACTTTTTCGACCAAGATGAATCAGGCATATGAATTGCGCGCTCGCCAAGCCGATACCGTAGCTGCCATTATTAACCGATCTCCTTATCCGGTTATTGTTTGCGGCGACTTCAATGACGTCCCGGTTTCATATACCTATACGAGGATTAGGGGGAAATTGATTGACACTTTTGCCGCAGTGGGATCAGGCTACGGGAATACCTACAGCAGCAAGTATTTCCCTTTCCGAATTGATTACATCATGTGCGATCCCACTTTTCATCCTGTCTCATTTCATGTGATGAAAGTGCATCATTCGGATCATTATCCCATCATTGCCAAAATGACTCTTTAGATATTTATTCCAAGTTGATTTACGCTTATGATACTCAAAAAGAATGCTTCGTTCATTGCGCGTTTTCATGTGATTGTTGCTTTGGTTGCGCTCATCGCTTTGAGTGGATGTTCATCCAAAAAGAGATTTGATGTTGATACGAAAGCCATTTCGTTGAATGTTTCCGTTTATCCGTTCGAACAGGATTTCTTTTCTATTGACACGTTGCATGTAGCTGAAGGGTTGGCTCAATTGCATCGCAAATATGGTGAATATCTAAATCTTTATTTAAGCGACATCATGCAATTTGATACGTTGGGCAATCCGGCAGTGAACGATCAGGTGCGCGCTTTCTTGGAAGATACAGCCGTTAGAAGTATTTTTCGGGAAACCATTCGGCAGTATGCCAACGATTCGGACATTGTGGCTAAAGTGACGGATGCTTTCAAACGATTTCACTACTTTTTCCCTCAGTATCGCATACCGAAACTCTATTTTCATGTTTCCATGTTCAATCAATCTTTGGTCACCAACGACACCATTGTTTCGTTGAGCGCCGATAATTATTTGGGGGCCAATTATTATTGGTACAAAAAAGTGGTTTATGAATATCTTCGCTACAACATGAAACGCGACAAAGTGGCTTCCGACTTTGTATTGGCCTATTTGTTGACAGCGTTTCCTATGCCTTCGTCCGATCGTTTTCTGGATAATATGCTTTATCGGGGCAAAATGATGTATATCTTGGCTGCGTTGATGCCTAATGAAAAGAGAGCTGTTTTAATGGGATATACGCCTCAACAAATGGAATGGTGCAAAAAAAACGAAAAAGCCATTTGGCTTAATTTGCTTGACAACAAACAGTTGTACAGTATCGATCCGATGATTGCCACCGCCTATCTCAATGATGCGCCTTTTACTTCGTATGTGTCGCAGGATTCTCCCGGTCGTGTCGGTGTGTGGTTAGGATGGCAAATTGTGACTCAGTACATGGATCATCATTCAAACGTTACTTTGCCTCAATTGATGGCAGATCATCATTATCAGCAAATGCTCGAAGAGTCGGGATATAAACCCTAATATTATTTCCAAATGGGAACGAATGGAGTTCAACAAAAAAGGCTTTTTCTTTTGGATGCTTATGCGCTCATTTACCGAGCATATTATGCGTTTTTGAAAAATCCGCGTTACAATTCAAAAGGTGTCAATACATCCGCAGTGTTGGGATTTGTCAATACGCTGGAGGAAGTTTTGAGGCGGGAACAGCCTTCTCATATTGCCGTTGTTTTTGATCCGTCCGGACCAACATTCAGGCATGAAGCGTTTGCAGAGTATAAAGCCAATCGGGAAGCTTCTCCTGAAGATATTCGAACATCAGTTCCCATCATTAAAGAAATTGTTGATTCCTATCGCATACCGGTGATTCAAGTGGAAGGTTTTGAGGCCGACGATGTGATTGGGACGTTGGCGTTGTTGGCTTCCGAAAAGGGGTTTGACGTGTTTATGATGACGCCCGACAAAGATTACGGGCAATTAGTGAATGAACGAAGGTTTATTTACAAGCCAAAATTTGCGGGTAACGATTTTGAAATTCTGGGAATTGATGAAGTCATCAAAAAGTTTGATATTCAGTCGCCGTCTCAGGTCATTGACTGGCTGGCTTTGACCGGCGATCAGGCCGATAATATTCCCGGATGCCCCAACATTGGACCGAAAAAAGCAAGCCTGCTGTTAAAAGAATTCGATTCGATTGATCGCCTTCTTGAGAACACGCATCAATTGAAAGGCAGTTTGAAACAAACTATTGAAGAGCATAAGGAACAAATTCTTTTTTCACGTTTTCTGGCCACCATCAAAACGGATGTTCCTTTGGAATGGAATGAACAGCAGTTGATCCGCGAAGAGCTTGATAAAGAGCGATTAGCGGCAATTTTTTCCGAATTGGAATTTCGGACTTTATTGTCCAAACTGAATGAGGCACATCCGTCGGGTGCCTTTAAATCGGAAGAAACGCTTTCGTTGGCTGTACATCAGGCTGATTTGTTTGAAACATTGGGAGCTCATGCTCCCGAAGTGTTGCAACTTTCAGGATCGGGACATCTCCAAACAGCCCAAACGGTGCCCCATCGTTATGAAGCCATTCAAACCGATGAGCAACGAAGTTGGTTGTTGGATCAACTTCTGGAGCAACGTAGCGTTTGTTTTGACACGGAGACTGATTCTTTGGAAGCCGTTTCAGCGCGGTTGGTTGGGTTGTCTTTTAGCTGGAAAGCTCATGAAGCCTATTATTTGCCGATTCCTGAAGATCAACATGAAGCACAAAAGATCGTTCAACGGTTTTTGCCCTTTTTCAACGATGATCAGATTGAGAAAATTGGACAGAACATGAAGTTCGATTTGCTGGTACTTTCCAACTACGGAGTGGAGGTGAAAGGGCCTTTGTTCGATACCATGATAGCGCATTATCTGCTTCAGCCCGAATTGCGTCATAACATGGATTATCTGGCTGAAATTTTTCTTTCCTACAAAACGATTCATATTGATGAGTTGATCGGTAAGCGTAGCCCACAGCAGCGATCGATGCGATCCGTTGAGCTTGCGGTCATCACCGAGTATGCTTCTGAGGATGCCGACATCACGTTTCAGTTGAAACAAATTTTGGCCCCAAAAATCAATGAGGCACACATGGAAGAGTTGTTTTACAACATGGAAATGCCTTTGATGAAGGTGTTAACCATTATGGAGAGAAATGGTGTGTTGATCGATGATTTTGCCCTAAAACAAAGTTCGGAAATCTTGACGGCCGATCTTGTCCATTTGGAACAGGAAATTTATCAATTGGCTAATTTCCGGTTCAACATCAGTTCGTCCAAACAAGTTGGAGAAGTGCTGTTTGAAAGGCTTCAAATTATTGATAAACCTAAAAAGACAAAAACCGGTCAATATTCTACAGGAGAAGAGGTGTTGGAGGCATTGAAAGGGAAGCATCCGGTGGTTGACAAAATACTTGAATACAGAGGATTAAAAAAGTTGCTCAATACCTACATTGATGCTTTGCCGACGTTGATAAACCGCAAAACGGGAAAGATTCATACCTCTTTTAATCAGACGGTTACGGCTACAGGTAGGTTAAGTTCAAGCAATCCCAATTTGCAAAACATTCCTGTTCGTGATGCCCAGGGAAAGGAAATTCGAAAAGCGTTTATTCCGGAACCGGGCTGTTTGTTTCTTGCGGCAGATTATTCGCAAATTGAATTGCGAATAATGGCGCATTTAAGTCAAGATCGGACGATGATTGAGGCATTTCTTTCCGGCGAGGACATTCATGCAGCTACGGCTGCAAAGATTTTTAAGGTGCCGCTTGAACAGGTTACGAATGAGATGCGCCGAAAAGCAAAAACAGCTAATTTTGGCATCATTTACGGCATTTCCGTGTTTGGTCTTTCTGAACGGCTCAACGTGCCTCGTTCGGAAGCAAAAGAGCTCATTGATCAATATTTTGCCACCTATCCCGGAGTAAAGCAGTATATGGATCACTGCATTGAAGAAGCAAGAAAAAATGGATGGGTGGAAACGCTGTTCAAAAGGAAACGATTTTTACCCGATATTAATTCCCAGAATGCCAATGTGCGTGGTTTCGCCGAACGGAATGCCATCAATGCTCCCATTCAGGGAACGGCGGCCGACATCATCAAATTGGCTATGATTCGTATTCAGCATCGATTTTCGGAAGCGGCAGTCCGTTCTTCCATGATTTTGCAGGTTCATGATGAATTGGATTTCAACGTGTATCCCGATGAATTGTCAGTGGTGCAACAATGGATCGTGGAAGAAATGGAACATGTTGTCCCCTTGCTTGTTCCCTTGAAGGTGGAAACAGGCATTGGCGCCAATTGGCTTGAAGCACATTAAATTGATTCCTGATCGGTTTTGTAACGTAGCTGTTCGAGCAAAAAAGCCATTTCCATCCGGTCGATACCCGCCTTTTCCAAAAAAGGAATATCCTGATTAAAGGATAAAAAGAAGTCGGAATGTTCCTTTCTGAAGAGGTGGATGCTTTGAATGTACCGGTTGATGGCTTCTTTTCTGTTTTTCATCACCCATGCGATGTGGCCTGCATTGAGCCAGTCATGTTTCGTCGGAGTGGTTTCCATAATTTTAAGGGCATATTTTTCGGCTTGTTCAATCTTGCCGCTTAAAAATGAACTCCAGGCAATGGCGCGCCACACTTTAGGATCCGATTTGGTTAATTCCACTTTGAAATAGGCATTGAGTGCATCCTGATAGTTTTGTTTTTGCACCAAGAGATGTCCAATTTGCATTTGAATGGAAAGATCTTCCCCTTTTTCAAGCGAATCGGCAAGTCGGTAATAAGCTAACGCTTCGTCCAAGTTGCCCGTCATTTTATAGCAAAAGGCAATTTTACGAGTGAGCCATTTTTGATTGCTCAAAAGCGCTTCGGCTTTCAAATAATAATCAAGCGCCTGTTCAAAATTTCGTTGTTGTTGAGCGCAAAATCCTATTTTTTGATACAAGTCCCCATTGTCGCTTTGATCAATAAGTCGTAGATAGAGCTCAAAGGCTTCCTGATAATGTTCATGATAGAAATAATAGTCGGCTATGCTCATTTGCTGATCCACGGAGAAATGAAGGTGTTCAAACAGCCATGTCTTATGGAGCATCAACGCATGATCAAACAATGGATAAAAATCTTGTCGATAAGGATTTAGCTTAAAGAATCGATACAAATCCTGAATGTATTGATTGGAAATTTGTTCTCGTTTTTTCTCAATAGGCATTTGTTGTTCGTTTTTTGCTGCTTCCATCATTTGTTCGTTTTCCATTTTGATGGCCTGCATCATCATGTTGCGTTGTGATTCGGGCATGGATTTGAGGCTAAAGGCTAAGGAATATTTGTCGGAGTTGCACAGAAAACTGTTGTTGACCAACAATTGAATCATGGCATTTTTTGATTCAAACAGGGAGGCGATTTCCGAATAATTTTGATCAAAAGGAAGCAGCCAATTCATGGCTTGACCAAAGAAGGGATATTGCTTGAGTTGTGCAAAAGTATTCATGTAAACATCAGCTCCTTGAATTTGCAATTCACTCATCTCCATTAGTTTATCTGCCACACCGCTTTTTTCGATCATTTCCTGCCAGTCGGGATTTTTATCTTCCCATTCTTCGGGAGAAGCCCAACTTTCCATGTCTAATTTATCTTTCAGGTGAGGTGCAATCTTCATCATTTCAGGCAGAATTTCTTCCTGAATTTTTTTGGAAATGCGTTCGGTGTCCGCTGATCTGATAAATTGGATGATGATGGTTTTCATGGATTGCAGCAATCCGGGCTGATCAAGCAGCATCTCCAACCGTTGTTCAATGAGCGGATGGTAAGGGAATCGTTCCGAATATTTGACTCCTACAGCCCAAAGTCCTGTCAACGCTCGCTGACGAATCAGTTCATCTTCGTGCATGGCGGCATCCATCAACATAAGCATGCGCTCTTCATTGAAATGTCTCAATAAATAGAATGTTAAAGATGTGATAAAAAATGCTTTATCAATGGATGAAATAAACTCGGACGATAACATTTTTGAAAGATGTTCCGTGGAGTCGGCTTGCGAAACCAAGATTTGTTCAAAAGCAGCAAGGCGCAACTGCTCGTGTTTCACGGCTTTTTCCATTGAACTCATTTCGGTGTTGTTCCCTTTTTCTAACAGGGAGATGAGCAGATATCCCGATGCAAGAGCCTCCAGTTCCGAGAAGTAATCTTTCTGCAATTCGGGATGCAACCGATAGTACCTGATTTGTTGATATTGGTAACCGCTGCCGGCAAAGACGAGTGATTCTTCCTTGATGGTATCGAGCAATTGAAAAGCCTGTCGGATCATGGAGAAATATATCATTCCCCGTTGAGGATCGTCCACCCCTTCTTCAACATATTGAATGAGCAGTCGGTAGTTGAATTCTAAATCGTTGATGGAGTCAATGACCGGAATGTTTTGTTCCTGAATCACCCAATGACGAAGCAGATCGATTGCTGATTTTAATTGATGGGTGAGAATCAGCGATTCAATGATCCCGGTACGGGTTTCGATTTCTTTCGTTTGCATGACGGTGTAATTTTATTTGATTCAATGAAGTTGTTCGCTGATATCGGTGTCAGTCTGATGTTTATTTTTTGCTTCAATGACTTGACGATCGCGCAGGTGAATGTAATAGAGTTTGTCCTCGGATTGTTTGATGCCGGTTATCGGGTTGGTGAATGAGAATTGACATTCCACAATGCTTACCAACGGCTTTTGGGGAGGCATTTTTTGCAAAGTAGCTTCTTGCCGCTGCATGGCATGAAGCCACGCGTTAATTTGTTGCAGTTGCTTCATTTGTTCTGAAACCGCTTCGCGTTGTGATTCCACGTCATATTTCAAATCGAGATCCAATAAGTCGGAAAGATTTTGAAGCGCTGCTTCGTTTTGATGGATCAAGGAATCAATAGGGTGATTGTTGATGGCCTGATGCAGCAGTTGAAGGCTGTCGGTCGCAGTGATTTCACCAACGGTGATGAATGTGTCCGGATAGAATTGAAACGGAAAATCGGCATGCATGGCTTGTTCGTAAGCCCAAATTGGTTTTTCGTATGACGGCGATGATGTACACGAAATCATGACCTGCAGCGCGACAAACATCATAACGCCCCAAAAGGAATGCCTTTTCATACGTCTATTTTATTTTTTAACATTAAGAATGTATGGAACTCGCCAAATAGTTATACACTTGATCATAAGCTTGTTTTATAGCTCGTTTCATAAAAGTTTTAGATAGGATGTTGAGTTGGGGTTAGCCTATTTTACTTATCTTGCGTAAATGTTCTTCATCAATGATTTTGATTTTTCGGCCGTCAATGGAAATGATTTTTTCTGTGACAAAATTCGACAAGGTTCGGATGGCATTGGAGGTGGTCATGTTCGATAAACTTGCCAAATCCTCACGCGAAAGATAGATGTTAATGGTTGCTCCATCTTCTTCCAGTCCATATTTGTCACGTAAAAAAAGCAACGATTCGGCGAGACGTCCACGAATGTGTTTTTGAGTTAGATTAACGGTGCGAACGTCTGCTAACCCTAAATCTTTAGCCATTGCGCGGATAAAAAAGAGTGCCAAGCGATTGTTTTGTGTGATCAGCTCAGTGATTTTGTCCGAAGGTATTTGAATGACAACTGTTTGTTCCATGGCACAAGCTGCTGTCACATAAGGTTCTTCGGCAAAAAATGCACGATACCCAAAATAATCAATGGGTTTAATCATGCGTACAATCTGGCTTCGCCCACCCACACCATTTTTGTATATTTTCACTTTCCCTTTGACAAGGCATAACAGATGTGTTGCAATGTCGCCTTCGCTGTAAATTTTTTCATTTCGCCTGTAACGTTGAACTTTTGAATTGATGGTAAGAAGTTGCTGCTGTTCTTCTGTCAATGTTTCCCAAATGCCGTTGAGTTGATTGAGTTCAGGCAATTCTAACGTTTGCTTTGGTGCCATATTTTGATGTTTTACAACACAAAATTAGCTATATTCTTCAAATAATGGTTCATTTATCCACAAAATAGCATTTCAAAGTCTAATTGTCGTGTAGCGTCGCCATGATATGCGCCACAATAGATGATCAAAAGGTTCCCCAAAACATGATCTATCAACTTTATTTTGAGGAATATATTGAATTAAAATATTGGAAGATAATATTTTGCAAGTTGTTTTGATTCAAGATTAAGCTTTGCTGTTTTGCGATAGGAATTGCAGCAGTTTTGCAAATGCTTGTCCCCGGTGACTGATTTGATTTTTGGTATTTAAATCAAGCTCGGCAAATGTTTTGTTGAATCCTGTTGGCTGAAAGATTGGATCGTAACCAAATCCGTCGTTGCCGCGTTCGCTTTCGGTGATGATGCCCGTGACACTCCCTTCAAACAAATATTCTTTGCCTTCGTAAATCAATGCTACCACAGTCCTGAAACGGGCATTTCGATGGGTGATGCCTTCCATCTTGGACAACAGTTTAGCCCGATTGGCATGCATGTCTTTTCCTTCTCCGGCATAGCGGGCCGATAAAACACCCGGTTCGTTGTTGATGGCTTCGACTTCAAGACCGGTGTCGTCCGAAAAACAATTTTTGCCGGTCAGCCGATATACATAACGTGCTTTGATAAGCGCATTGCCTTCGAGGGTGGAAGCTGTTTCGGGAATTTCCTCCGTGATGCCCAGATCTTTTAAACTGATGATGTTATGCACCCCATTGATTAAGGAGCGAACTTCTTCTACTTTATGTTTGTTGTTGGAAGCAAATATCAATTCCATGACTTTTGTTCATTCAATGTTTGTGTTGTGGTTCGAAAAATGCTACGGTCAGATTTTCTCCGTCAAAAACACCGTATGTGAAGTGTGTGATCCAGTCGCCTAAAATGATGACACGGCTTTTGTCGTTGATTTTCAGATCAAGCGGGATATGTCGATGGCCAAAAACAAAATAATCGGGTTTGATTTGTTCCGACTTCTTTTTTGCGTATTGAATCAATGTTTCACGCTCTTCTCCTAAAAAAGAAGCATACCCTTTGCGGGTGGGTTTCAGTCGGTTGGAGCGCGACCATCGCAATCCGAAACTTAATCCCAATCGTGGAGGCAACCACCCAAACAGCTGTTGACACGTTCTATTGTGAAAAATAGATTGAATTAGTTTGACACCGATGGAATGATCGCCTAATCGGTCGCCGTGAGCCAGAAAGAGTTGTTTCCCGTTTCGTTCAATGAGTTCGGGAGATCGATGAACGATGCACCCGATTTCCTGCTCCAAATAGCCAAAAGTCCACATATCATGATTGCCCGTAAAGAAATGAATCTTGAGCCCGCGGTCTGAGAGTTCGGCCAATTTTCCAAGCACCCGCACAAAGCCCTTCGGAACCACTTTGTGATATTCGTACCAAAAATCGAAAATATCACCCAACAGGAAAAGTTCGACTGCATCGTTGCTGATGAAATCAAGCCAGCGAACCATTTTCTTTTCTTGTTCACGGGGATTTTGAATCAACAAAGAACCAAAATGAGCGTCGGAAACAAAGTATATTTTTCCCATTTTTTCATGCTTGTGAACCTCGCAGTTTGGTCGAAAGGAATAGGACGATTGGGGATTTATCGCTGTTGATTTTCCTTTTCAGTTCGTTGCGGTTCGCGTTTTTCTTGAACTTTTTCACGTCGAATTTGTTCATCTTGTTGTTTTGCGGCTTTCATTTCTCGTCGCATGTTTTCATTTTGTCTGATTGGGCGTAGAGGTGCCTTTTGTTCATTGGGTTGTGTTGTGTTTCTTTGTTCAGGAACGGGATTTGCTCTTCTCTCCTGTTGATTTTGATTGGGCTGAAAAGATGGTCGATTCTCCGTTGGATGTTGATTGGTTGGAGTAACGTTCCTGTTTTCTTCACGTCGGCTCCCTTCGTTGTAGGGATTTTGTTGATGCCCCGATGGTTGTGAAGGAATCATTTCGGGTGATCGTGAAGGAATTGCTTTTCGTTCTCCATTGTTATTGTAATTCGGATTTGGTTGGTTTCGGGGAGGTTCTTGTCCGGGTTGCCGGTTCGATGGGTTGTAAAACGGGAATCTTCCTTCAGGTGCTTGACGTATTTGTTGCAAGCGGTTCCGATAATAACCCCGTTGATAACGTGATTGATAGTAACTGCTGTAACGCGTTGGATTTAAGCTCTGTGATGTGATCGTCAGGTAGTATGTATCAGGATCAATGACATACCAAGGCGGCAACTGAGGCCCATATTGCCACGATCCCCATTGATACCACCAAAATCGATTCAGATCGGGGCTATAATAAACATTATATTCAGGGAAGTAATAATAAGCATATCCATAAATTCCCTGATCTTGTGTGTCTCCCGGGTTCACCGTGACAACACAACTTGTCAACATGACAGAAAATAACAGAGTAAATCCGGCAACAAGAAAAGGTTTCATAGGTCTATTTTAATTTTTAAAGATGAGGATGTATTGAACTTGTCAAATAGTCATACGTTTGAGTATAAACTATTATTAGGGCTCGTTTCATACAAAAATGACTTTAGATTAAAAAGGTTTATTGACCTTGTCTCATGCGTCAAACCATTTAAAAACACCAATTTTTTGGAGCTTGCTGACAGAATTTTTTGTATTGAAATGCGTTGGCGGCACTTTGGTTTTAACTGTTTTGAGCAGAAGTTTTGTGGCAATGTGATGACCTTTTTCACCTGTTCCCGAGACGCAGAAAAGGGTTGTTTATTAAAGGATTCCCAATTCCAATTTGGCTTCATCGCTCATCATATCCTGATTCCATGCAGGTTCAAAAACCAGGTTGATGATTACTTCTTTGACGCCTTCCACCGATTCCACTTTCATTCGAACATCTTCCAGTATGAAATCGGAAGCAGGACAGCCTGCGGCAGTTAAGGTCATGTCGATGGTTACCACACCATCGTCGGCAATATCAACTTTGTAGATTAATCCTAAATCGTAAACATTGACAGGTATTTCGGGATCGAAGACAGTTCGTAACATTTTTACGATGTTTTCTTCGAGGGGCAAAAATTCATTCATAATTTTTAGATGAAATAATGGGTTCAATGATTTCAAATTCAAATCCTCTTTGAATGGCAAAATTAATCAATTTTCCTTGCTTTTCGATTTTGTTTCTTGCTTTTATGTGTGGCGCTTTCTTGTCCAATAGTTCTGTTAACAATTGGGCATATTCATTTTTGTCAATCAGATCCAGCAAAGGTTGAAAGGTGGCCGATGGAATATGTTTTATTTGAAGAGCTTTGGCAATTTTGATACGCCCCCATTTATCGAAACGCAATTTGTCATTGATGAAGCTCTTGCAAAAGCGTTCCTCGTTGATATAATTTTCTTTTTCAAGATAGGAGGCGATTGTGTCAATTTGTTCGGCAGAACCGCCCCATGTTTTCAGCTTTACGGTTATTTCCCAGCGGGTTGTTTCTCGTCGGGAAGCAAATGCTGCTGCTTTTTTCAGCATCAAGTTTGTGAATGGATCCATATATTTTTTTGGCGGTTAATATTTAAGGAGATTATCGTTGGGCACACACCATTCGTGTTTTGCCCGATATGTCCTGTTTCAGTTGAATGCGTGAGAATCCTGCTAATGTCAGGATGCGGACAACTTCCCGCCCGAAATCGGCATTGATTTCAAAGTAGAGTTTCCCTTTTGGCGAGAGACGGTGAAGCGCTGTTTGTGTAATGGATCGATAAAAAATCAACGGATCGTTGCTTGGGACAAAAAGCGCCTGATGTGGTTCATGTTTTAGGACGTTGTCATGCATTTCAGTTGCTTCCTGCCTCAAAACGTAAGGTGGATTGCTCACGATGATATCGGCCGGTTTGACTTTCTCAATGAAAGAGGGAGAAAGAACATCGGCTTGAAAATAATTAACTCGGACTCCGTTGCGGCGTGCATTTTCTTTAGCCAACGACAAGGCATCTTGTGAAATGTCGCATGCAAAAAGCGTGGAATTTGGAAGTTGTTTGGCCAAAGCTACCGCGATGCACCCGCTTCCTGTGCAACAGTCGAGAATGATGCACTGCTTGCACAAGTCGTCCTGCAGAACCCATTCTACCAGCTCTTCTGTTTCGGGACGCGGAATTAAAACGCGTGGATCCACTTTGAGTGAGACACCGTAAAAATCAACATCGCCAATGACGTACTGGATCGGCTCATGATTTAGGAGCCTTTGCAATCCTATTTCCATGTCGTCAAGTTGCTTAGTGGAAAGCATCAATTCTGCATCGGCCAATATTTTGGCTTTCGACCATTTGGTGATGTGTTGAATTAATTGAATGACGATGGCATTGGCTTCCTTTTCTTCATAGATTGGGATGAGTTGTTGAGTATAAGTGGAAATGGAAATGGCCATGATGGATTGTTTTTTTTGATGAAAGGACGATTAGAAAATACAATCTTGAGAAGAATGAAACGTCCGTGATGTGTCAATTTGCTGTCAATAAGCAAAGTAATTTTCTATTTATTTTATAACAAATATACGACATATTTTTGCATTTTGACACATCTGTAATTTATTTTTAAGAACGAATGGCAAAGTTCTTATTCATGGATGTTGGGGTGTGTTGAATCTCGCTATTTTGTTTACCTTTGTCGAACAATTTTTTAAATCGAATGATGGAAAAGCTTCGTTTTATCAGTTTTGCCAGTGGAAGTACCGGAAATTGTTTTTTTATAGGGAACGGTTTTGAAGGCATTTTGATTGATGCTGGCATTGGCATTCGAAGCATTCGTAAAGGATTGAAGAATATTGGATTGGATTTTGCTAATATTTTGGGTGTTTTTGTAACGCACGATCATTTTGATCACATCAAAGCGGTGGCGCCATTAACCGAAAAATTTCATGTGCCCATGTATGCTACTTTGCCTGTCTATCAACGGTTGAGTCAGGGCGCTATTGCTCCGCAATGCATTCTTGAAAAAGAGGTCCCGGTGCATTTGCATGATTGGGAAATCACCGCCTTTGAAGTTTCCCACGACGGCACCGACAACGTGGGTTATACCATTCAGTATCGTCAGCAGACATTCACGTTGCTCACCGATTTAGGCTTTATTTGCGAACGGGCAGCCCGTCATATTGCCATGGCTGACTACCTCGTGATTGAAGCAAACTATGATGAACAAATGTTGGAGCAAAGCGCTTATCCCGACTATTTGAAAAATCGCATTCGAAGCAAAACCGGTCATATGAGCAATGCCGATACGGCTCATTTTTTGTCCAATCATTTTCCGGAAAAGCTAAAATCGGTTTTCCTCTGTCACTTGAGCCATTTCAATAATTTGCCAGATCTTGCCTACTGTACTGTCAGTGAATCATTTGAGCAAAAAGGCATAGTCGTGGGACGCGACGTTGAACTCTATACACTTGATCGAAATCTTCCTTCCCAATTATTTGTCTTTTCGTGAAATTTCCTGCATCAATTCGTCAATTTTATTGACCAGTGCTTGGAATTGATGTGGATTGTAGAGCCTTGTCAGGAAAACAATTTGACCATTTGGATCGATCAGCACGTTGCGCGTGACGCCGGCATCTTTTTGTGCATAGAGTTGAAAATGTTCAGCTCCCTGATCCAACGACATGGGATAGGTAATGCCAGTGGAAAGGATGAAATATTTTGCCACTTGCAAAGGCTCGTCACGATCGATTGCAAAAAGAGCAAAGTGTGGATTGTTTTTGTATTTCTGCCAAATCTTTTTTTCAATCATGGGCATTTCTTCTCTGCAAACGCCACACCAGCTTGCGGTAAATTGTAGCATGACAACTTTTCCGCGAAGGGACCAAAGCGGAACCGTTTGGCCGTCAGTCAGTGTCATGATAAATGCAGGAGCCATATCTCCAATTTTGACTTTGAACCCATGTGCATTGCTCAATGTGTCTGGGCTTGATGTGTTGGTTTGAGCAAAAGCAACACTCTGGCATCCAATCAACATCGCAAAAAGCAATCTTGTCATTTTTATCTGTTTCATACGTCTATTTTATTTTTTAACATTAAGGATGTGTGGAACTCGCCAAAATAGTCATATGCTTGAACATAAGCTATTTTATGGCTCGTTTCATACGTTTGTGGTTTTATTGAATAATCAGATGAGTGGAGCACGAAATGAAGTCATTCCCTTTTGTTGCGCTTTTATCTGTCATTTTTGACGATCGTCCCATTGTGTTTTCCTTGTTTGATGTGTCTTTCTCTTTTTGTGTTTCAATTCGATTGCAAAGGTATTGTAAAATCAACATAAACAGGCAAATGGTCACTAAATCCGTTGTGATATTTCATTCCGATGAAGGTGCGAAAAGGCTTTTTCCCAAATCCTTTTACATCATCTTCCAGCAAATAATCAGGTGCATACACTTTCCCCGAATTGAAAGAGGTGTGCAATCGTGTGGTGTCAGTCAACAAATGGGATGAAACCATGATTTGGTCTAACATGCCCCATTCGGTTCCATGTTTGTATGATCCGATCTTTTTGGATTGATGGATTGAATAAAAGAGGTTATACAATGCTTTTGGACGCACTCTGCCGGTGTCGGGTAAAGCGTGTAAAGTTGATTGAATGCTCTGATTGTCAGGATAATCATTGAAATCGCCCATAATGACAATATTGGCATTTGCATTGGTTTGGAAGATGGAATCGACTTGATGACGAAGGACGGAGGCTACGTACATTCTTTTGGACTCCGACTCCAATTCGCCGGCAAATCTTGAGGGAAAATGTGCGACAAAAAGATGCAAAGTGTCCTGTTGAATGGTTCCTGTAACATATAAAATGTCACGGGTTTTGGACTTGGGATTGTCGGGAAAATGAATGCCGATGGCTTCTTGATGCAATGGGTGAAAAACGGTAGGGCGATAGAGTAGGGCAACGTCAATGCCCCTCGGATCAGGCGATTCATAATGAATGATTCGATAATGTAAAGGGCGTAACGGAGAATGAAGGGTTAAATCTTCAAGGATTTCCTGATTTTCCACTTCACACAAAGCTACCAGCATGGGAGGCGACCATTCACCAACGCCGGCAATCACCTGGGCAATGCGGTTTCGTTTGTCGCGATATCGGGCATATCCGGATCGAAGGTATCCGTTTGGATCGTTTGATGAAGCATTGATGGTATCGCGATGAAATGAGAAAAAGTTCTCCACGTTGTAACTCATCACACGAAGATGTTTTTGATCCACGTTCGTTTGTGCGAATGACCCGATTGTGAAGAACCATGTCACAATGATCAGATAAAGAACATGTTGTATGTACATAATTTGGTGCGATGCCGTTCAAAGAAATGTTTGGCTAAAGTCGAACAATGCAAAAGTACGATTATTTTTTAGTTTCCGAAAAAGGCGCATTTGGTTCCGGTAAGGGATGAATGATAAATCTTCGTGAGATCGGATCAAATGAAAAGAGGTCACTCTGAAAAATATGTTGGAAACTTCCTTTGGCAATCAACTCGTCCGGAGTCCCCGTGTCAACTCCGTCTTGATGCATTAGCCAGATGCGATCGGCCAATTGTAATGCCATTTCCAATTCGTGTGTGGTCAATAACACGGCAACTTGACAAGATTTGGCTACATTTTTCAGCAACAACATGGTTGAAACCCGATTGGTGAGATCGAGATGAGCGGTGGGCTCATCAAATAACAGGATTGGAGTGGCTTGAGCTAATACTTTGGCAATCATGGCGCGTTGTCGTTCGCCGTCGGAAAGGTTATCAAGAAGCCATTTCTTTTTATCTCCCAAATGAACTTGAGTAATCGAACGTTCAACAGCTTCAATGTCCGATGGTTGCAATTTCCCGAAATGATTTGTATGAGGATAGCGACCCATCGCCACCAATTCCCAAACCGTCATCTTGTCAACCTGAATGCGATCGGTTAATGTTAATGACAATAAAAATGCTTTTTCAGTCGTGGAATATGATGCAAGATTTTGTCCATGCAGCATGACATTGCCGGCCAATGGGTTTTGCAAACCGGCCAATGTGTGAAGTAACGTTGATTTTCCCACCCCGTTAGGTCCTGTTACACAAACCATTTCTCCTTTGCGTAGTTGTAAATTCAACGCTTTTTGTACGACGAAAGGAGCCGGTTTTTGAAGATAACCGATGCTGAGGTTTTCGGTATAGAGTTCTATAGAGGGATCCAACTCGAATGATGATGACATGGTACAAAAATTAAGTTTGTTGTTTCAGTACCACCCAGATGATCAAAGGTGCGCCAAAAAGAGCGCTTACGGCATTGAGTGGAAGAGGGTAGGTGGTTTGTTGTGAGAGGATGTCGCAAAGCAAAAGCAGGACAACTCCACAAAGAAGGGTCCCGGGAGTAATGATTCGATGGTTTGATGTTTGAAAAAGCGCTCTTGCCAAATGAGGAACCGCCACTCCAATGAATGCAATCGGGCCTGTAAAGGCTGTTGTTGCACCGGCTAAAATGCCGGTGAGCGAAATCATGATTAACCTTGTTGAGCGAACTGAAATGCCTAATCCCTGTGCATAATGTTCGCCTAAAAGCAAGGCATTGAGTTTTTTTTGAAGTAAGAAAGTGAGAAATAGTCCCAAGATAATCAACGGAATGAGGATCTGCAGTTGATACCAAGTGACAGCATTCAGGCTGCCAAAAGTCCAAACTACAAATAATTTGACGGCATCAGGATTGCTCAGATTTTGTAAAATACTTACAACAGCACCGACAATCCCCGAAAACATCAGTCCGACAATGAGCAATGTCACCGATTGTTTCATTCGTGAAGCCACGCTTAAAATAAGGATCAGCACAATGAATGCACCGACAATGGCAGAAAGGATCAAACCCCAGCGACTTTCAACAAACGAAGCAGCAAACCACGATGTGGCCATCACGTAAAGTGCCACGCCCATGCTGGCTCCCGAAGTAACCCCCAAAACATCGGGGCCTGCCAAGGGATTTCGAAAAAATGTTTGCATCAACAAGCCTGCCACCGATAATGCTGCACCGGTTAAAATGGCCGTGATGGCTTTCGGAATACGGAACTGAATGATGATGTCCGTGTAAAGATCTTGATGATGTGGATGAATTAGCGCATTGATGACGGAATCAAAAGGGATGGAAACACTTCCCCATGCAATGTCGCTCAGCGTAAGGACAATGCTTAAAAGAGAAAGGAGAAAAAACAATAAAAAAGTTCTTGATTTGTGCATTATTTTTTCATTATCAGGGTCATTCCGTCCCGCATGGGGATGATGGCTTTTTCAATACGTCCGTCGTGGGCAATGTGATCATTGAATTGTTGAACACCAATGGTTTGTTTGTCATTTGGCGCCGTCTTTCGAATCACTTTTCCACCCCAAAGTGTATTGTCTGCTATGATAAATCCTCCGCAGGGAACAAGTGGCAACAGGGCTTCATAGTCGTCAATAAGCTGTCGTTTGTCACCATCTAAATAAGCTAAATCAAAGGAAGGCGTTAATGACGGAATGACAGTTAACGAGTTGCCAATGTGTAAATGAATTTTATGACGGTGTGGCGATTGGGACAGGTAGCGTTGAATGACAGGTTCGAGTTCGTCGTCCAATTCAATGGTGTGAATTTCACCTTCGGCAGGCAGTGCAGCCGCCATACATAAAGTGGCATAACCGGTAAAAGTTCCTATTTCAAGAATGCGTTTTGGACGGATCATTTTGCAAAACATGGTCAACACGGATCCCTGAAGATGTCCGGCTGCCATGCGGGGATTTACCTGAGTAAGGTGCGTCTCGCGATAGAGTCGGTTAAGGAGTTCGTCTTCACGGTCAAGATGTTGTAAAATGTAATGTTCCAGATCGTCCATGTATGTTTGTATTGAACCTCCGGTTAAAGAAAAGGAAGACATTTTTCCAAATGCATGCCATGCGAACCTTTCACAAGCAAAGTAAATCCTTTTAATGGATGTTGTTGCAGGTAAGCATTTAAATCGTCCGTTGATGCAAACGTGGTGAAAGGCGGTTTTGTTTGTGCAAATTGAGGACCAACCAACAAAACCTGATCTAAATGGCTGTTTTTCAAAGTTTCTACAATGGATGCATGTTCGTCCACGGCAAATTGTCCTAATTCCAGCATATCGGCAAGAATGACGCCTTTAGGAAAATTGTCCATGGAAACGAGGTTTTCAATGGCGGCTTTCATGCTGCTCGGATTGGCGTTGTAAGTGTCAATAATCAGGTGGTTATGAGTGGTGTCCTGCCATTGGGAACGCATGTTGGATGGTACGTAGGCCTCAATGGCAGCGTCAATGGTTGAAGCCTGAATACCCAAAAATGTGCCAACACAGACAGCAGCCGCCACATTCTCGAGGTTGTAATTTCCCACAAGATGCGTGTTGATGTGATGAATGACTTCTGCGTCTGATTTTCTCCACGTAACGGAAAGGAACGGAATGTCACCTGTTGATTCAACCTGAATCAATGCTGCAGAAGAGCCTTGTGTGGAATATCCAATGATGTGGGCATCGCCGGCAATCTGTTTCAAAATTGGATTGTCAACATGCAAAAAAAGCGATCCGTTGTGTTTCCGAATGTAATCGTACAACTCACCTTTGGCATGAATGACTCCCTCAAATGAGCCAAATCCTTCCAAATGCGCTTTGCCAATGTTGGTAATGATGCCGTAATCAGGAGCTGCTATTTCTGCCAGAGCTTGAATCTCTCCGGGATGATTGGCTCCCATTTCAATAATGGCAATTTGATGGTTGATCGTTAATTTTAATAGCGTGAGCGGTACTCCAATGTGATTATTCAGATTTCCTTGCGTATAAAGAGTGTTAAAGGATTTACTCAAAACGGCCGCCAATAATTCTTTGGTCGTTGTTTTGCCGTTGGTGCCGGTGATTGCTATCACGGGAATGTTCAGTACGCTTCGATGGTAATTGGCTAACTGTTGTAAGGAGCTAAGCGTATCCTGAACCAATATAAATCGATGATCCAAAGCAAAAGCTGGATTGTCAATAACGGCATAGCGACAGCCGTTTTGCAATGCATCCACGGCAAATTGATTCCCGTCAAAACGGTCGCCTTTGATGGCAAAAAACAGGGCGTCTTTTGGACAATTACGACTATCAATCGTTACTTCAGAACATTTGCTGAAAATATCGTACAAGAATTCAACAGACATAATGGTAGTTGAAAAAAAGGAGCCATTGTGGCCACACAAAGATACGGAAATAATTTTATGAAGGAACGCGCACCCCTTCATACCCGGATGCCTGAAAAATCTTTACGAACTCATTTCGCGATTATTAAAAAAACGCTATATTTGCAAACTCAAATAAAACCATAAAATTCTTGATTCATTTATATCTTACATTAAATTAGTTACTCATGCAAAACAAAGGATTTGTACAGGTATTAGCCGTTCTGCTCCTTTTGGTCTCATTTTTCTATTTGTCGTTTAGCTTTGTTACTAACCATTACAATAAGTTAGCCATTGCTTATGCCGAGAAACCCGGGACTAATCAAGTGGACAGTGCGCTTTACAACCGGTATATCGATTCCATTTCTCCCAAAAAAGTATGGTTTGGATATACGTATAAAGAGTGTTTGGACAAGGAGCTCAATTTAGGCCTTGACCTTAAAGGAGGGATGAATGTCGTGCTTGAAGTGTCACAGGCTGACATTTTGCGTTCATTGGCAGTGCCCAATCCTCCGGCCAATTTCAATAAGGCCTTAGCCATGGCACAACAGCGCCAAGCTACAAGCCAAACTGATTTCTTAACGTTGTTTGAACAGGCTTATTTGCAATTGGATCCCAATGCAAAATTGTCAACGCTGTTCAGTACTTACGACAAGAAGGATCAAATTCCGCTCAGTGCAACCAATGCACAAGTGATGGCGGTACTGAGAAAAGATATTGAAAGTGCCATTGATAACTCATTTAATGTTTTGCGATCGCGGATTGACCGTTTTGGAGTTGTTCAGCCAAACATTCAGAAACTTGAAAACACAGGACGTATTTTAATTGAATTGCCGGGCGTGAAAGATCCCGAGCGCGTTCGTCGTCTGCTTCAAGGAACTGCAAACCTCGAATTTTGGGAAACGTACAACATTCAGGAAATTTATCCGGCTTTAGCCACTGCCAATACTACACTGGCAGATGTTTTATCGTCCGCTTCGAGCGACACAACGAAAGCAATTGGCCAAAAACCTGCTGCCGAAGCCAAACCGGCCGTACACATGACCAAAGAAGATTCGTTGGCTGCTCTGATCAAAGAAAAAGGTTCTAAAACGACTTCTCCTGATCAACAAAACTTGGCTGCCTTTAAGAAAAAGAATCCGTTTTTTGGCATTTTGCTCGATGTCAATCCTCAAGGCAACGGGCCGAGAGTGGGAATAGCTTTGGCGGCTGATACATCAACCATTGACCGCTATTTGGCAATGCCTCAAATCAGGGCATTATTTCCTGCTGATTTGTCGTTGAAATGGGGCGTTAAAGCCATTGATCCCAAAGGACAATATTTCGAACTAATTGCTTGCAAAAGCACCACCAAAGATGGACCTGCTCTTCAGGGTAATGTTGTTACGGATGCCAACGCTGATTACAGCCAGTATGGATCGAATGCCGTTGTTGACATGAAGATGAATTCATCGGGAGCCAATACATGGGCTATATTGACAAAACAAAACATCGGGAAATGCATTGCCATTGTTTTGGACAACTATGTATATTCTTATCCTGTGGTTAATCAGGAAATTACTGGCGGTAACAGTCAAATTTCAGGACATTTTACGGTGGAAGAAGCCAAAGACCTTGCCAACGTATTGAAATCAGGCCGCATGCCGGCTCCTGCCCGCATTGTTCAAGCCGACACGGTAGGCCCCTCGCTTGGTGAACAATCAATTCAGGATGGATTGATATCGTTCGTGATTGCTTTTGCGTTGGTCTTAATATTCATGATTTTCTACTATGGATGGATCCCCGGATTGATTGCCGATGGTGCATTGCTGGTGAACGTCATCTTTATTATGGGAATTTTGGCATCATTCCGTGCCGTGCTCACATTGCCGGGTATTGCCGGTATTGTGCTTACTTTAGGCATGGCGGTGGATGCCAACGTGTTGATTTACGAACGGATTCGTGAAGAGAAAGAAGCCGGTAAAAATCAGCGAAAGGCCATTTCTGAAGGTTTTAAAAATGCCTTCTCCGCTATTTTCGACTCCAATGCAACTTCGTTATTGACCGGGATTATTCTTTTTGTATTTGGAACCGGTCCTATCAAGGGATTTGCTACGACATTTATCATTGGTATTCTGACTTCGTTCTTTACGGCAGTATTCCTTTCACATGTTGTTTACGATATTCTGTCACAAAAGGACAATATGAAAGATCTTCCGTTCACAACCCGCATCACACGGAAATGGTTGTTGCATCCCAACGTAAACTTTATCGGTAACCGCAGAAAATGGTATATTGTTTCCGGTATCATTCTTTTGACCAGCGTTGTCTCCTTGGCAACTCGAGGCTTAAGCATGGGCATTGACTTCAGCGGTGGGCGTAACTACCAAATCAAATTTGATCAACCTGTCAATACCGATGAGGTACGAAACTTATTAAAAGGTGCTTTTGATCAAAATGTGTCAGTGATTTCCATCGGAACGGATCATCATCAGGTTAGAATTTCGACCAACTATAAAATAGCCGATAATTCACCCAACATTGATAATGAGATCGAAACGATGATTTACACTCATTTGAAACCGTTGTTGAGTGCGGGCATGTCACGTGATCAGTTTGTGAAACAAGATATTGTCAGTTCCCAGAAAGTGGGTCCTGCTGTTGCCGAAGACATTAAAGTGTCAGCAATTTGGGCTGTTTTACTGGCGGTGATAGGCATCACGCTTTATATTTTGCTGCGTTTCCCGAGCTACACGTTCTCCGTTGGTGCTTTGGCTTCGTTGGTACATGATACGTTGTTGGTCATTGGGCTCTATTCGTTGCTCTACAGCATCATGCCATTTTCTTTGGAAATTGACCAGTCGTTCATAGCGGCTATCTTAACCATTCTTGGCTATTCTATCAACGATACGGTGGTGATTTTCGACAGAATTCGTGAATATCGAACCCTTTATCCCAAACGAGAAGTCAGCTCGCTGATGAATGAAGCAATGAATCATACATTGCGTCGAACCATCAACACATCGTTAAGCGTCATTCTGGTACTTTTGGCTATCTTTATTTTTGGCGGTGACGTGATTCGTGGTTTTGTGTTTGCATTGCTCATCGGAGTTGTAACCGGAACATATTCATCTATTTTGGTGGCCTCTTCTATCGCTTACGATATGCAGATTTGGAGAGCTAATCGTAAAAAATTAAAGTCAACCAAATAAACTGAATTTTTCTTTGCTTTTATGAAGCTGCTTTTGGTCTTCAAAAGATCAAAAGCAGTTTTTTTGTGTACCTCATCATTACGATGGTTATCAAACGCAAGTTTTAATGAATTTGTTTTGAGGAGAAAATGCTAAGCGATTTTAAAAAAAAGAAAGACGAACCAAAAGCCTTTCGGCTGATGTTTCGTCTTATTGAAATTTTTGATGTTCCTTTAAAAAAGTGGAGTATAGCGGACTCGAACCGCTCACCTCGACACTGCCAGTGTCGCGCTCTAGCCGGATGAGCTAATACCCCGAGGCGATTTTGCAGGACAAAGATATATATTTTGTCCGAAATAAAATGCTTATTTTTGTGAAAAAAAACAATGATACTGCTCAATACTACGTTTTATGTTGATCAACATTTGATCGATGAATGGCATGCATGGATTGTGGCCTTTTATTTCCCTTTGATGGCCGGAACGCAAGTTTTTATGAATCCGATGATTTATCGCATTCAACCTCAAGGAGATGATGAAGGAAGCGTTTCTTTTGCTGTTCAGTTTTCAGTAATGTCAGAGCATGACCTTGAGCTTTGGGAAAATAAAATAAACGCCATGATGCAATCGTCGTTGAAAGAACATTTTGGAGAACAAGCGCTTTGTTTTTCAACTGTTTTGGAAAGTTGGCCTTCAAGGAGTCAACAAAATAGAGATCAACAGGGATGAAACTTCGACAAATGAATATGTATGGATATTGCGGAGAGAGGATCGATCATTTTAGGCGTTGACCCGGGAACAACGGTGATGGGTTACGGATTGTTGCAAATTGTTCGTAATGAACCGGTGATGTTGGGCATGGGCGTCGTTGATTTAAAAAAAATCTCGAATCATTATGCCAAATTGCAACGTATTTTTGAACGAACCTTGTCGCTCATTGATGAATTTCATCCCGATCAGATGGCCATTGAAGCTCCATTTTACGGAAAAAACGTACAGTCGATGTTGAAGCTTGGAAGAGGGCAGGGAGTGGCCATGGCTGCTGCTTTGTACCGAAATTTATCCATTATGGAATATGCTCCGTTGAAAATCAAAATGGCCATTACCGGCAATGGGAATGCATCCAAGGAACAGGTAGCCGACATGCTGCGACGAATTTTACAAATCCCTCCTGACCAAATGCTAAGCCGACTTGACGCAACGGATGGATTGGCTGCTGCTTTGTGTCATTTCTATCAATCAAAAAGCCCCAAAAGTGAAAAACCCATTTCCGATTGGAAAGATTATGTGTCGAAAAACAAAGATAAATTGATACAGCCCTGATTGTTTTTCTTATAAGATCTGCATCATGATGGGAATCATTATCTTTGGTTTTGCCGTATCTTTGTCCTGATACTTGAATGATTAAAATGCAATGAAGAAATCTCTTCTGACAGTCAAACGCGACATGGTGTCCAAGATAGTCCTCTTTGTATTGGCTATTGTGGTGATGGTGGCGCTTTTCCCGCGCGGGAATCATTTTAATTATCATTATGCCGTTGGGAAGCCTTGGCACTACGGGCTTGTGACCGCTTCGTTTGATTTACCGGTGCAGAAAGATCCGCTTCAATTGCAACGTGAACGCGACAGTGTGCTGCGTGCTTATGCTCCTTATTTTGAGATGAATGACACGTTGGTTCATGCCGAGCTTAAGTCGTTGCGAAACAACGATTTTGGACATCTTCCCGATGTGGCCGGCTACAAACATTATCTGGAACAGGCTTTAATAGATGTTTATAACAAAGGCATCATGAAGAGTGACGATTACGACAAGTTTAAGTCACAATATGGGTTTGTTCATATCATCAAATCAAAAGTAGCCGTCAAAGTATTTTTCAAAGATCTTTTTACGGTAACTTCTGCCTATGAGTTTATTGTCAATCATTTGCCTGATGGTTTCAAGAAAGATGACTTCATTTCGCTGAACATCAATCAGTACATTGTTCCTAACCTTCGATATGATTCGTTGGTTTCCAATCAAACGCGACTAAATCTGTTAAGATCTGTGTCGGAAACATCCGGATTGGTTCAGGCAGGCGAACGCATCATTGACAGAGGAGACATTGTGACCGATTCGGCCTATCGTGTGCTTAATTCACTTCAACTGGCCAACAGCAACATGCATGAAACAAGCCGTCAGTCATGGCTAATGGTTGGAGGGGAGGCTTTGTTGGTTACGTTGTTAATGTCGTTGCTTTTCTTGTACATCTATTTGTTTAGACGTCGTGAAATCTTTTCCCGATTTAAAAATGTGCTCTTCATCATTTTGATGATTGTGTTTATGGTTACGTTAACTTTCCTGATTGTTTCGTTGACCTCCCTCTCCATTTACATCATTCCTTTTGCATTGCTGCCGATTATTATCAACACGTTTTTTGATGCCCGATCAGCATTGTATGCACACATCATCACCGTATTGCTCATTTCGTTTGTTGTCCCTTCTTCGCCGTTTGTATTCATCATTTTGCAAATTACGGCCGGAATGACGGTGGTTTCAAGTTTACAGGACATGACGCAACGATCGCAATTGGTGAAAACCGCTGCGTTGATTTTTGTTACTTATTCAGTGGTCTATGTGGCCATTACGTTGATTCAGGATCAATCCTTTGGAAAAATTCAATGGATCAATTTTCTTTATTTTGGGTTGAATACACTGTTGCTGCTTTTTGCATATGCTTTTATTTACCTTATCGAGAAATCGTTCGGGTTTTTGTCCAACGTGACGCTCATTGAACTGTCCAATGTCAACAGTCCGCTGCTGGTGCAATTTTCCGAACAGGCACCCGGCACTTTTCAACATTCCTTACAAGTTTCGAATTTAGCCACGGAGGCAGCTCAAAAAATCAATGCCAATAGTTTGTTGGTGCGTACGGGAGCATTGTATCACGACATCGGGAAAATGGCCAATCCAATGTACTTTATTGAAAATCAAACCAACGGCATGAATCCGTTGAATGAACTTTCAGATGAAGAAGCAGCCCAAATCATCATCAATCATGTCACTGACGGTGTTCGTATTGCCAGAAAATACAAATTGCCTTGGCAGATCATTCAATTTATCCGAACTCACCATGGCCGAAGTAAAGTAAAATATTTCTATATGCGTTGTCTTAAATGCAATCCCAATTCAACGGTTGATGAGCGCATTTTTACCTATCCGGGTCCGACACCCAGCTCCAAAGAAATGGCTGTTTTGATGATGGCCGATGCCGTGGAAGCCTCTTCCAGAACGCTGTCGGAATATACGGACGAAAGCATCGGGATATTGGTTGACAACATCATCAGGGATCAGATGGTTGAAGGTGCTTTTCAGGATGCTCCAATCACGTTCAAAGACATTGAAACGGTGAAAAGTGTCTTCAAGGAGAAACTTCGCAACATGTATCATCATCGCATTGTTTATCCTTCATCTATCGAGCCGGAAGAAGATTAAAAGGTTTTGCTTGAGTTGAAGAAAGAACGATTTGCTTGATTAAATGAAGACCATTTAAAATTGAACAAAGGAATAAATCATCCAATGAACTAAAAAAGGCAGAAAACAACGGTTCAAATGGCCGGTTTTCTACCCTTAGTTTTTTCATGAATGGTGATTTGGATGTTTAATGGGGTTAGTTGAAAAGCAATTTTTTTAACAAGGAAGGAATTTCGTCGGGACGTCGTGCCACAGGCACTCCAACAGATTGGAATGCAGCAATCTTTTCTTCGGCCGTGCCGTTCCCACTCGAAATAATGGCGCCTGCATGTCCCATGCGTTTCCCTTCGGGAGCTGTTTGCCCCGCAATAAAAGCCACCACAGGTTTTGTTACGTGATCATGAATGTATTGTGCAGCTTTTTCTTCGGCATCACCACCGATTTCGCCAATAAGGACAATGCCTTTGGTCTCAGGGTCGTCCTGAAACAGTCGAAGCATTTCCTGAAAATACAATCCCACCACAGGATCACCTCCGATACCAACACAGGTGCTTTGTCCAAGTCCTTGGTTGGTAAGTTGATAAACCATTTCGTAGGTTAATGTTCCACTACGACTCATCAAGCCAATTGGCCCTTTTTGAAAGATGTTGCCCGGCAGAATCCCTACCAAGGCTTCATCGGGAGAAATCAATCCAGGACAATTGGGACCAATCAGTTTTGTGCCTTTTTTGTGTAAATAAGGCATCACCTTGACCATGTCGAGCGTAGGAATTCCCTCGGAAATGGCAATGATCAATTCAATGCCCGCTTCGGCTGCTTCGAGGATGGCGTCGGCCGCTAGCGAAGCAGGGACAAAAATAATGGAAGTGTTGGCTGCGGTTTCCTTTACTGCTGCCTCAACGGTATTGAAAACAGGGGTGTCATCAATCATCTGACCCCCTTTCCCGGGTGAAACACCGCCCACAACACGGGTGCCGTATTCTTTCATTTTGGCAGCATGAAAACTGCCATCTCTTCCTGTAATGCCTTGAACAATCAATTTTGTGTTTTTATTTACTAAAATGCTCATGATGAAAATCTTTTGAATGGTGAATTAATTGGAAACGGGAAATGATGGTGGAGTTTCTTTGGCACAATCTTTACAAAGTGCAATGGCTTTTTGTGCTGCTTCCGACATGCTTTCGACCACTGTCAGATTGGTGCCTTGTTGAATGATGTCAAGTCCTTTTTTAGCATTGGTACCTGCCAGACGTACCACAATCGGAATCTCAATTTGCATGGTGTTCAAAGCCGTAATGAGACCGCGAGCCACGTCGTCGCAGCGTGTTATGCCTCCAAAAATATTGATCATGACAACTTTCACATGCTTGTCGGCAAGGAGTAAAGTCATGGCGTCAATCACTTTCTGAGGATTGGAACTGCCGCCAATGTCCAGAAAATTGGCAGGTTGACCTCCGTAATATTTAATCAGATCCATGGTGGCCATGGCAAGTCCGGCTCCATTCACCATGCAGCCAATGGTTCCATCCAATCGGATGTAGGTTAATCCCTTTTCTTTGGCGTCCAACTCTTTTTGTTCGTCTTCGGAAGGCTCGTTGAGTACGGCGATATCCGGATGACGATAAAGGGCGTTGTCGTCAAAATTTATTTTCCCGTCAAGAGCTAACAAAGAGCCTTGATCGGTCAAGACAAGCGGATTGATTTCGGCCAGTGAAGCATCGGTATCATTGAAAAGCCGATAAAGTTTTTGAAACAAATCAACGGCTTGTTTCACCACGTTGAAATCGTCGAAAAGAGCAAATGCAATTTTGCGCGCCATGAACGGCGTCATCCCAAGATCAGCATCGATCGGAAATTTGAGAATGGCTTCAGGAGAGTTTTTGGCGACTTCTTCAATTTCGACGCCTCCTTCTTTGCTGACCATAAATATGACGGACTTCGTTTTGCGGTCAATGGTCAGTCCAACATAAAATTCAGCACTAAACTTCACCCCTTGAGCAACTAAAACTTTTTCCACACGGAAGCCTTTGATCTCCATGCCCAGAATTTGATTGGCAGCTTGTGTGGCTTCGTTAATGGTTCGTGCTAATTTGACACCGCCGGCTTTTCCTCGTCCGCCGGTGAGCACTTGGGCTTTTACCACGACGGGTAATCCCAGTTTTTCTGTTGCAGCCGTGACTTCATCAGGTGTAAAACAGAGCATTTCACGTGTGACCGGAATGGCATAATGTGAAAAAATTTCCTTCGCTTGAAATTCGTGAATCTTCATTCGATCAAGAAGTTAATGGTTGTACGTTTTTCAATGGTTGAGCTCTTTTTTCGTTCATGAAACGTTTTACAGTGGCTCTTGACTGCTTGTCAAAGATATGAATTCTTTGATTAGCTTGTTATTTTTGGAAAAAATATTTGATTAAAATGCAAATGTCAGGTTACTTCTCATTGTCAATAAACATTATTGGGTAAATCTTTTAAATCGACAAGAAGATGACTTCTTCTACACAACATGATGATTGGTCGAATTTTGTTAGTTTTAAATGTTCTTATGATGCAGCTTACGCAAGCGCATAAATGGCTAATTGGGCATCTGTCAACCGGTAAATAAAAGAATCTCATGAAAAATGAGTAACTTTGTAGCAATTTTTTTGAAGCCAAAAGAAAAATACATTTTGTTGGTTGTCATGTAATTAAAAGATTATGAGTAAAAAATTTGCTGAACATGCTGCTTTTGATTTAGCTCAAATCAATCAGGATATTTTGAAAAAGTGGGATGAAGAAGATGTTTTTCACCGGAGCTTGGAAATCAGGAAGGGAAGTCCGACGTTTGTTTTTTATGAAGGTCCACCTTCGGCCAATGGGATGCCGGGGATCCATCATGTGATGGCGCGTACCATCAAAGATATTTTCTGCCGATATAAAACAATGAAAGGATTTTATGTGGAACGAAAAGCCGGATGGGACACACACGGATTGCCTGTTGAGCTTGGAGTTGAAAAGCGGCTTGGCATTACCAAAGAAGATATCGGTAAAAAAGTTTCGGTGGAAGCTTACAATGCAGCCTGTCGCAAGGATGTGATGCAATATACCAAAGAATGGGAAGATTTGACCCGCAAAATGGGTTATTGGGTTGACATGAAGCATCCTTACATCACTTATGACAATCATTACATAGAAACATTGTGGTTTTTGTTGAAAAAACTTTATGACAAAGGCTATCTCTACAAAGGGTACACCATACAACCATATTCGCCGGCAGCAGGGACGGGATTAAGCACGCATGAATTGAATCAACCCGGATGTTATCGCGATGTTAAAGACACAACCTGTGTTGCTCAGTTCAAAATTAAACATCCGATGCAAGGCTGGAACGAATGGGGGAATGCCTATTTTCTGGCTTGGACCACGACTCCTTGGACGTTGCCTTCCAACACGGCTTTGTGCGTTGGACCTTCCATTACTTATGTGGCTGTGCAATCCTACAATCCTTATAGCGGTGCGCCGACAACTTATGTGCTGGCAAAGGATCTTTTGTATGCTCATTTTAACCAAAAGGCAGAATCAATGCCCCTGGATGCGTATCATCCTAACGATAAATTAATTCCTTTTCGGGTCATTGGTGAATACCGTGGAAGTGAGCTTGTAGGATTGGAATATGAACAGTTGATTCCCTTTGTGAAAATGGAGAACAATGCATTCCGAGTGATTTCCGGAGACTTTGTGACAACGGAAGACGGGACGGGCATTGTTCACATTGCACCAACATTTGGGGCTGACGATGATCGGGTAGCCAAAATTCATGGCATTGCCCCGTTGCTCATGATTGATAAAAACGGCAATCAGCGTCCGATGGTCGATTTGACTGGAAAGTTTTTTGCTTTGGAAGATCTCGATCCCGATTTTATTGCCACTTATGTCAATGTGCCTCTTTATAAAGAATATGCTGGTCGTTACGTAAAAAACAGTTATGATGACTCGCTGACCGATGAATCTGCTTCATTGGACATTGATTTGTCGGTGATGCTCAAACAACAAGGGTTGGCGTTCAAAATCGAAAAACATACGCACAGTTATCCTCATTGCTGGAGAACCGACAAACCGGTTTTGTACTATCCGCTCGACAGTTGGTTTATTCGTACCACAGCATGTAGGGAACGAATGATTGAATTGAACGAAACGATCAATTGGAAACCACAATCTACCGGTAGCGGACGATTTGGAAAATGGCTTGAAAACCTTCAAGATTGGAATTTGTCGCGAAGCCGCTTCTGGGGAACTCCGTTGCCTATTTGGCGAACGGAAGACGGGACGGAAGAGAAATGCATCGGTTCACTCGAAGAACTTTATGTGGAAATTGAACGCTCGGTTAATGCGGGCATTGCTCAATCAAATCCGTTGAAAGAAAAAGGCTTTGTTCCGGGCGATTTTTCGAAAGATAATTACGAAAAAATTGATTTACATCGTCCTTATGTAGACGATATCATGCTTGTTTCCGATTCGGGGAAACCGATGAAACGAGAAACCGATTTGATTGATGTGTGGTTTGATTCGGGGGCAATGCCTTATGCTCAAGTGCATTATCCGTTTGAAAATCTGTCGGCCATTGATGATAAGATTGCTTTCCCCGCTGATTTTATTGCCGAAGGGGTTGACCAAACCCGCGGTTGGTTTTTTACCCTTCATGCCATTGCCACCATGGCTTTTGATAATGTTGCTTTTAAAGCGGTTGTTTCAAACGGCTTGGTGCTTGACAAAAACGGCAACAAGATGTCCAAACGACTTGGCAATGCCGTTGATCCTTTTGCAACCATTCAACAATACGGATCGGATCCGTTGCGATGGTACATGATTACCAATGCTTCGCCTTGGGACAACCTGAAATTTGACATAGATGGGGTGGAAGAGGTGAAACGAAAGTTTTTCGGAACACTCTATAATACTTATGCTTTCTTTGCCTTATATGCCAATGTGGACGGATTCACCAATCAAGAAGCCGAAATTACGTTCGAACAACGTCCTGAAATTGATCGATGGATCCTTTCCCTTCTTAATTCCTTAGTGGCTGAAGTCAATCTTTTTTACAACACTTATGAGCCTACACGTGCCGGACGTGCCATTGCTGAATTTGTCAACGATCATTTGAGCAACTGGTATGTGCGCCTTAATAGAAAACGGTTTTGGGGCGCCAAATACGATGCCGATAAAATTTCGGCTTATCAAACCTTGTATCAGTCGTTGGAAACCGTTGCACGTCTGATGGCGCCCATTGCGCCTTTTTATGCCGATCGGTTGTATTTGGATTTGGTTACGGTCACCGGGAAAGGCAATCAGGTGTCAGTGCATCTTGAACAGTTTCCCGAATCGAATCCTGCATGCATCGATCAGTCATTGGAAGAACGCATGGAGATGGCTCAAACCATTTCGTCCATGGTGTTGGCGTTGCGTAAAAAAGTGAATATCAAAGTTCGACAACCTCTTGCAGTCATTTTGCTCCCAATCAGCGATGCTCACTTGCGTGACCAGATTGAATCGGTTCAATCGCTCATCCTGAATGAAACCAATGTGAAAGAGATGCGTTTTGTGGACAATACATCAAGCATATTGATTAAAAAGATCAAACCTGATTTTAAGCAGTTAGGTCCACGATTTGGGAAAATCATGAAATCACTATCCAATGCATTGACTTCCATGTCGCAAGATGAAATTGCCCTGTTTGAACAAAATGGTTCGTTTGCTTTTACGATCGACGGGCAAGAAGCTGTGGTGACCCTTTCCGATGTGGAAATCATCTCCGAGGATATTCCGGGCTGGCTTGTTGCCAATAATGGGAAATTAACGGTTGCGTTGGATATTTCACTCACCGATCCGCTCGTGCAGGAAGGATTGGCACGCGAACTGGTGAATCGTATTCAGAATCTGCGTAAAACCAAAGGCTTTGAAATCACCGATCGCATTGAAATCAACATCCAACACGATGAGGCTATTGAGATGGCTGTCAACCAGTTTGCCGATTACATTAAAGGACAGACCTTGGCCAATCAAATTCTCTTTGTCTCCTCAATGACAGATGCTGATGAAATCGAAATTGATGAAAATAAGGTTATTGTGGAAATTAAAAAAGCCTAAAAAACAATTAATGTTAAATATAGCAAAAAACGACGTTTTGTCTGTTTGATTAGCTAATTTAGCAGTCCCAAATAACGAATTAAAAAGGTTTATTATGCCGGAAAAAACAAGATATTCGGATGCGGAATTGGAAGAATTCAAGGCGCTGATATTAGAAAAACTTGAAAAAGCAGAGCGCGATTATGAATTGCTTAAGCTGAGCCTAACCAACATGGATGGGAATGATACCACCGATACATCGCCCACATTCAAAGTGTTGGAAGAAGGGGCTTCCACATTGTCAAAAGAAGAAGCAGGCCGTTTGGCTCAACGTCAAATGAAATTTATACAACATTTGCAGGCTGCGTTGGTTCGTATCGAAAACAAAACGTACGGAATTTGTCGTGAAACAGGCAAATTGATTCCAAAAGAACGGCTAAGAGCAGTTCCTCATGCAACGTTAAGCATTGAAGCCAAATCATCCGGGAAATAAAACAAACACACTACAATTAGAATGCGGCAGGCGATGTGTGGAAATCCTCGTTTGCCGTATTTTTGTTTTAATCGGGTTATCGAAGTGGTGGTAATGCTTGGTTTCTCAGTAAATCATACAGGTTATGTCATTGACTAAACGCATCATTCCTTGTTTGGACATTAAAGATGGACAAACGGTAAAAGGAATTAATTTTTTGAACATTCGCAACGTGGGCGATCCTGTTGAGTTGGGTAGCCGTTATGCTCAAATGGGAGCCGATGAATTGGTGTTTCTGGATATTACGGCAACCCACGAAAGACGAAAAACCTTTACGGAATTGGTCACTCGCATTGCGCACCATATCAATATTCCGTTTACGGTTGGAGGTGGCATTACCGGAGTGGATGATGTTCGAAATCTTTTGAAGGCCGGAGCCGATAAAATTTCCGTAAATTCTGCGGCTGTGCGTAATCCCAATTTGATTCGGGACTTGGCGCTTCAGTTTGGATCACAATGTGTGGTTTTGGCTGTTGATACCAAGTTCGTGAACGGGGAATGGCTGGTTTTTCTCAATGGCGGACGTATTGCAACGGAGTTGCGAACGTTTGACTGGGTAAAAGAGGCGGTAGCTCTTGGAGCCGGTGAAATTTTACTGACGTCGATGGATCATGACGGAACAAAAAACGGATTTGCCATTGAGTTAACCCGTCAGGTGTCCGAAAGTGTCAATGTACCGGTGATTGCCAGCGGTGGTGCCGGCACTTCTGATCATTTTGTGGAAGTTTTCAAAGAAGGTAAAGCCGATGCGGCTTTGGCTGCTGGAATTTTTCACTTTGGAGAGATTGCCTTACCGGATTTGAAAGCGTATTTACGTGACAACCACATTGAAGTAAGGCTTTGAAAAATGAAGTTGAATACCATCATGCTTTAGCACTCGCTCATGCATCAATTTTTTGCTCCCGATATTGAACAAACCCGACTGCTTCCCGAAGACGAATCGCTTCATTGCTCACGCGTGTTGCGTTTGGAACGTGGTACCGTCATTGCGGTGGCCGACGGAAAAGGGAATCGCTTCCTCGCTGTAATCATTGAGGCGCATCCCAAAAATACCGTCGTGGAGATCGTTGAAAAACAGCACGTGGTTCGAAATGAAAACAATCTGATTCATATTGCTGTTGCTACAACAAAAAACAAAGATCGTTTTGAGTGGTTTGTTGAAAAAGCAACCGAAATCGGAGCCGACATCATTACGCCACTTTTTAGTCATCATGTTGAGCGAAAACAAATCTCGATGGACAGATTGCAAAAAATCGCCGTTGCTGCCTTTAAGCAATCGCAGCGAGCTTATCTTCCTTTGATTCAGTCGCCCGCTTCATTCGACGACATTGTTCAAAAAAGCACCGAGAAACAAAGATTTATTGCGCATTGCTATGATGAGCAGCGCATCTTCCTCTCTTCGGTTTATCGACCGTTCGAAAGCAGCCTTGTGTTGATAGGGCCTGAAGGGGATTTTACGATGGAAGAAGTGGAGAAAGCATTGGCGCATCATTTTGTGCCCATCTTGCTCGGAAACAACCGATTGCGCACAGAAACGGCGGGTATTGTGGCGTGTCATACTTTGGAAATGCTTCGTAACCATGCCAAATGAAGCACGTGAAGGAGCCTTTTATGCAAACAACAGTCCAAATAACAATACCAACAGAAATCCGTTGAAGAATCCCGCCAATGTTTGCATGGGTGTATGTACGCCGAGCAAGAGGCGCGAAGCGGCTACAGCAGCCGAAATAAACAACGTGGTGACAATGATTCCTACGGGATTGATGATGTAATGGACGGAGACAACAAATATTCCTGCAAATACGCCTCCCAAAGCCGTGAGATGTGCGCTCATTTTCCATTTTAGATTAATCAGCATCAGCAACGCATTGGCAACCGCAGCTCCCACTACCATCATCACAAACCAATACGGCATGTTGACTTTCCAAAGATAAAAAGCACAAAACAGATATAACACCAAAGTGAAAATGTAAGGAATGGTACGTTCCTCTTTCACATGAAGGTTCACTGAGCTCACCTTGCCAGATTTCATGAAGAAATAGAGAATGATACCCGGCAAAAGGCCGGTACAGACAAAAACAATGATTCCGACTATCAGTTTTGGTAAAAAAGGAACAATTTCAAAGCGTTTGGTGAAAAAAAAGAGCAACACGCCATACGTAGGTACCAACAAGGGACTAAAGACAATGGAAATAATGGATGCTATTCGTTTCATACGTTTATTTTTAATGCTATTTATGTAAACTATGAGTCAACAAACGAGCCCGCAAAGAAAATATCGACAGTCAATACAATGTGTTGTGAACGAGTTCCTTGTGACTTAAAAAAACAGTTATCAATAGACTAAATGGACGTTATAATGTTTTGAGTTTGTATCCCTCATGTTGCAAATATTCGATCGTTAACGGGAGTGTGTACAACATGTTTCGTTGTGCTTTCAACGAATCATGAAACACAACAATGGAGCCGCTACGAACTTTTTTCTTGACCATTTTCCAAACACTTTCCGGTGTTAAAGATTGATTGTAATCTCTGGTGATGAGATCCCAAAAGACAATTTGATATTTCGGGCTCAAAGCACGATAAATGTTGAATGTCATTTGGCCGTGAGGAGGCCTCATCAGGTTGCTGTCAATCCATTGTGCCGCAGCATCAACATTGTCCAAATAGCGATGACTGTCAGTTGAAAATGCTTTAAGATGGTTGAAGGTGTGGTTCCCGACGCGATGTCCTTTATCGATCAACTGACGATAAAGGTCGGGATATTTTCTGACATTATCGCCTACACAAAAGAATGTCGCTTTTACTTTGAATTGTTCCAGAATGGCTAACACTTTTGGCGTTACCTCAGGAACAGGGCCATCGTCGAATGTCAAATAGACTGCTTTTTCTGTTTTATCCTTTCGCCACCATGAATCGGCAAACAGCCACGGCATAAAAAACAAAGGTCTTTCAATGAACATATAAAATGAGGGTGTTGTCGATACAAGACCGGCAACACCCTTTTAGTTAAGGTTGAACGTGAAATATGTTTACAAATTGTTCAAACTTCGGATAGTATTTATCCATTAGAGTTTTTCGGTTGAACTGATGAAAATAGTACAACGCATTGCGCAAAGTAGCCAGGTTGGTTGAGATCGGATCTGTCACCGTACTCATTTGTTTGGGCGTGAGCGAGGCATACCAGGTTAGATCTTGAGAACTCTTGTTGGCTACATCGTTCAGAATGGCATCTCCTTCGGGCATTTTTCCCAACTCATAGTAGGCGCCTGCAAGGAATGTAGAGAAATAATCGTTTGGTACCGTTTTTGGCGGCAATTCTTTCATGGCATAATTGAGAACCTGCAAAGCGGAGTCGCGTTTGTTTTCGGCAATCAATGCTTCGGCCAGTGTCACAAATTGCATTCGGAAAGTGGTGCACATGCGCAGGATGTTTTCATCCAGATAAACTTTTGGATCTTTGACATTGCCAAAGCGGAATTTATGCATCATGTTGTCGTACATTACTTTGGTGTTCACTGTGCCGCCTTCTCTCCAAATGGGAACGATGCGTTGGGCAATTCCTTCTTGTTGGAAATAATTACTCATACCAAGATACATATCATTGCCGACGGTATTAGCAAAATAGATCGGACGAACCCATTGGTTGGTTTGAAGCATGTCCAGAATCATCATATCTGCTTTGGTTACCTGTCTGCGAAGTGTAATGTTCATGGTGGGCACAATTTGATCGGCCAAGGTTGAATCGACGGTGTGTGTTTTTAGCACTTGTTGTTTGTCAACCTTCATCACCAAATGAGACGTTGGGAAAATGTCGTGTCCCAAAGGATCTTTGGTTTGAGGATTTTTGCTTAGGACAAACTGCAAAGCAAGGGATAAATCAATCTTGGTGGTATCCTTTGGATCGGCCACATAAGCTACATCATGATTTCCTTCGGCATATTCGGAAGGTGTCCATGAAATGGGCAGCGGGGCGGATGTGTAAGCCTGCCGTTTCATTTGGTCGATGTACCAATCGGTTTGTAGATAGCTTAAGTTGCAAACACGCACATCGGGACGAAGCCCCATGACTTCAATGCTGTACCAAAGCGGGAATGTGTCGTTGTCACCGTTGGTGAAAATAATGGCATTGGGAGCCAAAGAGTTCAAGTAATTGGCGCCAAAGTCCTGAGCGGTGTAGCGTCCTGATCGGTCGTTGCTTGCCCAGTTTTGCGAAATGAGAATTCCGGGAACGATTAATCCGATCAACGTAGCGATGATAGCACTGAGTGTTGAAGAAAGTTTTTGCCGTAAATAGTTGGCGATGGCCAATACCCCAAATCCGATGAAAATGGCATAGGCATAAAACGATCCGGTGTAGGAATAATCACGTTCACGTGGCTGCAAAGGCGTTTGATTCAAATATATGATGATGGCAACGCCGGTCATGAAAAAGAGGGTAAAGACAATCCAGAAGGTGTGTTTTCCCTGTTTGCCAGCATACATGAGCAAAAAGAGAAATCCGATGATGCCCATGATCAAAGGCAACATAAAGTAAGTGTGTCGCCCTTTGTTGTCTTTCATGTTTTGAGGTAGTGTGCTTTGATCGCCCACGAGCCATTTGTCGATGAAGTTAAATCCCGTAATCCAATTGCCGCGATCAATTTCACCGTACGATTGTTTATCATTTTGACGTCCGCTGAAGTTCCACATGAAATAGCGGAAATACATAAAATTCAGTTGATAGCTAAAAAAGAACTTAAGATTTTGCCCAAAAGAAGGCATTTTCCCAACGGCATCCTGACCGCATGGAGAATAGTCAACGTTCAGATCAGGTTTCCCAACCCAACTTTCATAGGCTTGCACATGATTGGGCTGATCGCTGAACATGCGCGGGAAAAACATGTAAAAAACCGGATCGTACACCGGAGTTTGCTTGTAACCGGTGATGATGTATTGATCTTTTTCGCCCGGATGGGTTTTGGGTTTCTTGTTCCAGATGGGACTTCCTTGTTTTTGAACAGGAGCACACATGCCGTTGCCGCTGGGTTGATATTTATAATCGGCGGTGTACATTGGACCGTAAAGCAAGGGATGGATGTCGCCGTATTGTTCGCGGCTTTGATAGCTCATCAGAGCAAAAACGTCGCTTGGAGCATCTTCGTCCATCGGAGGTTGGGCTGACGAACGAATCAGCACAACGGCAAATTGGGAATAGCCAATTAAAATCATGGCAATGCCCAAAACAATCATGTTGAAAACGCGGCGTGAGACATAAACGCGTTTGACCAGCAACAGATAGCCCAAAGTAAAGAGAACGATGAGGGCTACCCAAACACTTTTGCCTAAGAATGGAATTCCTGACAAGGCAATGGCAAGAATGAAAGAGATGCGCACCTGTTTTTCGTTTTTCCCTTTTTGCGAAGCATAAATAGCCCAGGCAAAAACGGCTACCACAATCAGTGCATAAGCAATGACACCGCTGTTAAAGGGCAGTCCTAAAGTGTTGACAAAGAAAAGTTCGAGGTAACTTGACAGCCAGAAAAAGCTGGGAATCATTCCGTAAAAAACAGCCGCTAAAATGGTGATGGCCACAATGAAAGCCAAGAAAGCACTTTTCTTCGTATGTTGATGTTTGCGGAAATAAAAAATCATGACCAAGGCTGGAATGGTAAGCAAGCTAAGCAGGTGAACGCCAATGGAAATTCCAATGGTGTAGGCAATCAGCAGCAACCAACGATCCGAGTGTGGTTCGTCTGCTACTTCCGACCAGCGAAGCATGGCCCAAAAACTAAATGCGGTGGAAAGTGCTGCAAAGCTAAACACGTCGGTTTCGGTTGCCGAAAACCAAAACGAGTCGGTAAAAGCAAAAGCCAAAGATCCTACCAAAGCAGCCCCCCAAACGGTAAGCATTTTGCCCCATGTCCATTCATCCTCTTTTTTGATTAAGATGTTTCGGGCTAACATGGAAATGGTCCAAAACAAAAAGAGAACTGCTCCTGCACTGTTGAGCACCGAAATGCGATTAACCCACGTGCTGACCTGCGCCGGAGTGGAAGCAAAAAGCGAAAAAAGATGCCCTACCAACGAAAAAAACGGATACCCGGGCGGGTGGCCAATTTCTAACTTGTACGCAGTGGTAATAAACTCGGGACAATCCCAAAAGCTGACTGTCGGTTCCATGGTTAAGGAATATACCACAGCAGCAATGGCAAAAACAATCCATCCCAAAACGACATTGATCCGTTTAAAACGATTCATAAGAGACAATTTAGGCTTATCAATAAGTAAATCATGATTAATTTGGGCAAAGATACAAAATTATTTCTTTGGCATTTACAAATCATGCCGCTTTGCACGTGATAATGTGGCATTTTTGTAACGCTTCCGTCAAGGATTTCTTTGTCAATGTTGCCAACCATTTTTTTTGGCAACGTTGTGGGCAAGCTGGAGTACAAAAAATATAAAAAACAAAAGAAGAGCGGATAAAAATAGAGATACTTGATAAAAAAGAATTGAAACAAGGAAGAAAAGAATGAATTTCCCTGTGAGAAAGATGATGTTGGTCAAAATAAAGTTCGTCAGCGTGCAATAAAACATTGACAATCCAAAATCAAAAGAAGCTTTTCGCAGAACAAACATCACTTTGAAGAAAACAAGAAAGGGTTGTGAGAAACAAAATGATGATTCTCTCGAAAAAAAAAGTCGATTTTTACGCCAAAGAAATGATTTGGGCGAAATAAAAGGGGACTCCGACGGTGAAAGGTTGATGTGAGTCGCTCAAACATGGCTTGAAACATTTCCGGTTTCAAAGCAAACGAAAAAGATGATGCTTCATTAAAAAAATCATTTGGAAGAGATGGCGGAAGGGTCATTTTGATCAATCATTTGTATCTTTGAATAAGATGAGGATCGATCGTAAGGTATTTACAATCAATTTATATGAACAATAAGATGAATGCATTGAATGATGAATCGAAAAAGATTCGCTGGGGAATCATCGGCACGGGGCGCATTGCTCATTTGTTTGCCGAAGCATTGCAGGAAGTTCACAATGCCGAATTAACGGCTGTCGCATCCCGAACGATGGACAAAGCCGTGACCTTTGCCGAAACATTTCATATCCCAAAGTCGTATGAAAGTTACGAAGCATTGGTGAACGATCCCGAAATCGATGTGGTTTACATTGCTACGCCACATCATTTGCACGAAGAAAATACCATCATGGCATTGAATCATCGCAAACATGTGTTGTGTGAAAAACCCATGGGAGTGAACTTGAAGGAATCGACTCGGATGATTGAAACAGCCCGAGCCAAAAACTTGTTTTTAATGGAAGCGCTTTGGAGTCGATTTCTACCTCATATCATCAAAATCAAAGAGCTTGTTGATCAGGGAGAAATTGGTGAAATTCAATTGATGACGGTATTTTTCTCTTTTCGTTCGCCAAACGGACCGCAACATCGGCATTTTAACATCGATTTGTGTGGCGGTTCATTGTTGGATATTGGGATTTACAATCTTTTTCTTTCGTTGTACGTCCTGGGTGAGCCAAAATCAATGGCAGCCGTTGCCGCATTGAGTGAACAAGGCGTGGATCAGTCGCTTGGTGTCACCTTTGGGTATGACCATAAAGCATTGTCGGTGATGTATTCTTCTTTTATGGCCGATTCGACTGCTGTGGCCGAAATTCACGGTTCGAAAGGGAAAATTGTACTGGATCATCGCTGGTTTTTGCCCGGAGATGTCAGGGTAATCTATCATGACGGCCGAACCACTACACATCATTTTGAGGTGAAGAAGAGTGGGTACGAATTGGAGGCTCAGGAAGTGGTTAACTGCATTCTTGCTCAACGAACTCAAAGTGAAAAATGGAGCTGGGACGACAGCATGCGCCTCATGCGCACCATGGACGTCATTCGTCAACAAACCGGCATTGTTTATCCAGGTCATGATGACGTTGTTTCTCCCGAAAAAGTCAAATAAGCTGTAAATTAGTTAAAAATGACTGCTGTTCTTTTCTTTTCCGGTCACAAAAGATCGAATGGACTGAGCGAAAAAGAAAAAATCGAGGATTTTATTGTCAAGTTGATTTTTTTTCATTACATTTGTTCGATTTTTTTAATATTAAAAAGAATCACTACTGACCGACAAAAATTTTGATGTGAAGATAAAAAAGATAGGGCAACTACCAAAGTAATCGCCCTAACGTT
>JBMFIQ010000015.1:0-57974 GCA_049976245.1 Microbacter sp.
CTTTTTGTGTTAAGACAAAAAGTAAGTCAGGGTCACAGGGGCGGAAGCCCCTTGTAATGAACATGCGAAAGTTGAATTAGTAACATTTAATCTCTTAAGGTTTTTCGTTGTAAATAACGCCCAATAAAGTTTGTCCCACAGCCAATAAAGTATTTCGATCGATGTTGGCCATGGTGTCGTGGGTTGTGTGCCAATAGGGAGCAAATCCTGTCGGGCTGTTCAAATCTTGCTGAATGATGTCAATGCATGGAATGCCGGCTAATCGATTCACAAACAGATGGTCATCTGTGATGGCTCCGCCTGTGCGGTCAACAAAATAGTTGGAAAATCCATATTCTTTAGCCTGATTCCAAACTTTATCAACAATTTGAGGTGCATGATCCATGGAAAATTGTTCTTTGTAGAAAATGGCATTGGGAGCACCAACCATATCGAGGAGAATGCCAAAAGCAGCTTGATAATTGGCCGGAATAAGATGAGTTGCCCAATATTGGGTTCCCAAGCACCAGGCGTTGTCGTCGTGCGGTCCATTTGAAAAATCGGGTTCTCCCACATCTTCGGAATCAAAAAAAATGATGTCCACGCCCACGGACGGTTTTTGTTTTCCTATTTGACGGGCAATTTCCATCAGGACGCCCACTCCGCTTGCGCCGTCGTTTGCTCCCAAAACCGGACGATGGTAATTGGCCGGATTGGGATCATGATCGCAATATGGGCGACTGTCCCAATGAGCACATAATAGAATGCGTTTTTTGGCGGAAGGATTGAAACTTGAAATGATGTTGTCGGAATGGAGCAGCGTGCCGTTGAACATTTTCAAATCGGCTTTTTGCTGTGTGACATCGGCACCAAATCGTTTCATTTGCTCCACAAGGTAAGCGGCGCATTCGTCGTGTGCTTTGGTGTTGGGCACGCGAGGCCCAAAGTTTACCTGCGTTTTCACATACAAATAGGCTGAATCGGCATTGAAAAGAGGAACTGAAATCACCGTTTGGGGTGTGACTACCTGTTTTGATTTTGACTTGGAAGAACAGCTCCCGAGCAGCACAAGGGACATGGAAAATAGCACAATAATAAACTTCATTGGAAAGATTTTTTTTGCGTTGACTCCGACAACGGAACGTTTGCAGGTTTGTCGGAACTGACCGCAAAAATAGCATAAATTCCTGATGGAAAGATGATCGCTATGGTTAAAATTTAAATTGAAGAGTCACTCGTGAGTCGAAAGTGGCATACGTGATATTGGGATAGTATGCATAATGCGATAATCGAATAAATCGACGTTGCTGTACGATCAGGCTGAGCGCTTTAGTCAATTGCAACGAGGCGGTGGGTGTGATGATGATCAAATTGGTATGTCCTTTGTCTCCTTCGGTGTTCAGGTAATTGTTTTCTTCTTCGGTGCGATGCATGTAGTCCACTCCCAAAGGATATCCTTTCCATGTGTACAAGTTTAAGTTGTACAAGTTGATGTTCAAGCTACCAATGTTGTCGGCTGTCATGCCGGCATTGAGATTGACGCTAATGCCTTGACCCATATTGTATTGTCGATCTGGAAGTTTCAGATGGTCGGTGTAGCTGGCGCCCAACAAAACCAATCCGGTGATGCTTTTGACAACAAAATGCAATTGCTTGTTTTCCGTGTTTAATTTGTAAAGTAAACCCGGCCCAAAAGATACGGTTTCGGCCACTTCGTAAGGCTTGATTTGCGATCCGCTCACGGCAATGGGATCGGAGTCGTAATAGTTGAAGTTTTGATAAACGCCAATGACAACATCTTGATTTTTGGGTAAATCGATGTGTTTTCCCCAGAGTAACGCATTGGCGTTGGCCGTGTTGAGAACGGGTTGGTCACCGCCAACGTTCAGTTCAAGATTGAATGAAAACCAATCGTACGGTTTGAAATTTGATTCATCGAAAGGATCCCCGTAATCGGCTTTGATGCCAAAAGCCAAGCCATAAGTACCTTGAAAAAGATGGCTTCGTTCTGAGATAAAATAACCTCCCCAGTTGATTGCCAAATGCAACGGCGGCAATTGAGGAAGCTCGTTGGATGGATGATGGGTTACCCTGAATGCTTCGCCCGAAATCAATCGGTTAAATTCGACCATTGGTGTGAAAACAAATCCTGCCAATTCGGTCAAAACACGTGATGCGCCTCGTCTGCTGTTGTCGTAGATGGAGTTTGAAATGTGATACAACATTTCACCAACCATGGCCCCTCCAAATGTGGTGGCTAAAAAATCGTTGGTGGAAGGCGGTTGATTTTCCATGAAACACTCCCACATCAAGCTTCCTCCACCTGAAAACAACATGGATTGCCAGAAATTCATCCCGTTGGCTCGTGCGCTGGTAAAGGCCAAATTGCCGGAATAGGGATGTAAAAACAAGTTGGTGGACATGTTGTCATTGTCCCACAAAAAGCCGGTTCGTAAGTTATTTCGCATGGTGGACCAATTGATTTTGGCAAAATCTTGTCCTCCTGAATAATCAACGCCCCAAATCATCATGTTTAGTCCAAACACTTCGGCTGCCGCAACAAGAGGTTTTTTCTTGAGCTTTTCAACGGTATGTTGAATGGAATCTTCGTACGCCGGCAATCGGTACAAAAGCGTATCTTGAGGTTGTGCTGTGGCAACAAAACTTATTGAAAGAAGAAGGATGATGAATACAGTTCTACGCATACGTTCTTTCTTTAGTGGGTTAAAATGCCCGGAAGGATGACTCCAAACTCATACATTGATTTTCCGTGAAAGGTATGATCCCCGAAATAATATTTTCTTTCGGCATAACCGGCGGAAGCGTACAGTGAGAGCCATTTGGCAAGAGCCAACTCTGCATTGATTCTGCCTTCGAAAGAAATGCCGTTGGTTCCGTGTAATGTATTGAAAAACAATAGATAACTTGCTCCCACATCGCTGCTGAGCGTTAATCGGTGCAGTTGATGATAGAAGCCAAAACGATAAAAGAGCAATCCGGAAGAGGCGTAATGAACAGGATCATAAGGAGTTCCGAATCCAATGATGCTGTAAGTCAGTCGATTCATAAATCGGACGCCAACATTGTAAGTGGCATAATTGCTCCAAAAAACCATTGGACGGATTTTTGTGTGTGGGTTGATGTCAATGAGGCCGATTTTGACGGCATTGGTATCGGCTGAATAGTTTAAGATCCCAATTTGAACACCATTTAATCGATGGGATAAATTGATTAATCCAATCTGCATTCCCTTCAAATCGGTTGATACGTTCAGCAAGCCGGCCATTTGTGCTCCGGTTGATTCATGAAGACTGAAGTTGACTAAGGCAGCAAGCTGAAAAGATGATTGCAACGATTGGGCAATGTTGATGCCGCCGGTCAATTGGACTCCTTTCATGGTGCCTCCGGTTACGTTCATAAATCCGGCAGCTTGAACTCCTTGAAAATCGGTTATTTCAATGTTTTGGACGACTGAGGCCTGTATGCCTTGAAAAAGAAATCGATTGATGTTCATTAATCCACTCAAGGCAATGCCTGAAAATGCATTGCGTTGCACATTGTAAAATCCTGCAAACGTGATGCCGTGTCCCAAACTGTCAATGCGGGAATAGATGCCGGCTATTTGAATTCCGTTCATTTTGCCGTAATCGATTCCATTGAAGAGATTGACCGAAAGGCCTTTCAATGCATACGTTTTGGACTCGGGAAGCCCTAACGAAAACCAAACGGGAACTTTGTGTGAAATAGGCATGGTGGCTGCCGGATCCCACAGCGAAAAATTGACGGTTGTCTTTTGTGCCTCAATATAATGAGTTGAAAAGTAAATGAATAATATCAAAAAAATGGTAGATGATCGAGCCATAAAGATAAAATTGTCAAACTGCAAAGTTACATCATTTTGAGGAAAAAACTTAATATGGAAGTGATTTTTGATGAAGTCAGTTTTATAAATGAATGATATTTAGCTTTTTGTTTGGTGGGAAGGTGTTGTTTCAGCGTCTTCTCTTTTTCTGTATCTTCATGTCGCTTTTGATCCGTTTATAATTCATTATCTTTGCAATCTCAATCAACAATGATTTTATGATGGCATTGCTAAAAAAGGAGATCGCCAATTTTTTCAGTTCGGCAATCGGGTATCTTGTGGTAGGGGTTTTCTTGACCCTCACGGGTTTGTTGTTGTGGGTTTTTCCGGGAAATTACAACATCATCGATTCGGGTTATGCTCAGGTTGACGGGTTGTTTTCGTTGGCACCGTTTCTTTATTTATTCCTGATTCCCGCCATCACCATGCGTCTGTTTGCCGAAGAAAAACGGAGCGGAACGTTGGAGTTGCTTTTTACGCGTCCGATTTCAAAATGGCAGATTGTGCTTGCCAAATATCTGGCCGGGTTGATTTTAGTGTTGGTTTCCCTTTTGCCGACCATTGTTTACTTTATTTCGGTTTCTTTGATGGCTGAACCTATTGGCAATGTGGATACCGGAGGTTTTTGGGGTTCTTTCATCGGGCTGTTTCTGTTGGCTTCGGTCTATGTCGGCATCGGAGTGTATGCTTCATCTTTGACCGATAATCAAATTACCGCATTCATACTGGCCGCTTCTATTTCTTTTGTGCTTTATTTTGGTTTTGATTTGGTGGCTTCGCTTATCTTATCGGGAGAAAAACAGTTGTTGGTGCAGTCGTTGGGATTGAACGCTCATTACAAAGCCATGAGTCATGGCGTTATCGACAGCCGAGATGTACTTTATTTTTGTAGCGTCATCACGGTTTTTCTGTTGGGTACACGTTGGAACATTCGTGCCAGATGAGTTTTTCCCAAGACGCAATGACAGTGACGGCTTTCTTTATTTCACGGCTTTAAAGCTCATATCCAGTCCATTGACGGAGTGGGTAAGTGCTCCGACAGAAATGTAATCCACTCCGCATTCGGCGTACGCTCGCAGCGTTTCGAAGATGATGCCTCCGGATGATTCGGTTTCATATCTTTTTTGAATCATTAAAACAGCTTTGCGGGTTTGTTCAACAGAAAAATTATCAAACATGATCCGATCCACGCCGCCAATGTTGAGGACCTCTTCAATTTCCTTAAAGTTACGTACTTCAATTTCAATCCGAAGTTTCTTGTTATGAGCCTGAAGGTATTGTTTGGCCATTTCAATGGCATTGCGTATGCCGCCAGCAAAATCAACGTGGTTGTCTTTAATCAGCATCATGTCGTATAAACCTAGTCGGTGATTGACGCCACCTCCAATGCGAACGGCTTCTTTTTCCAAAAGGCGCAGGCCGGGAGTGGTTTTTCGGGTGTCGAGAATTTTTGTTTTTAGTCCTTCCAATTGCTTAACATAATGGCGAGTTGTTGTGGCAATGCCGCTCATGCGTTGCATGATGTTGAGCATCACGCGTTCTGTTTGCAAAAGTGATAATACTTTGCCTTCGACTTCAAAAGCAACGTCGCCAATGTTGACTTCCTGTCCATCATGGATGAAAATATTCATTTTCAGTGAAGGATCGTGTGTGGCAAATATTTTTTGTGCCATGTCAACACCGGCTAAAACGCCTTTTTCTTTGATTATCAGGCGTGATTTTCCGATGGCATTTTCCGGTATACAAGCAAGCGAAGTGTGATCTCCATCTCCAATGTCTTCTTGGAGCCACGATTTTATCTGTTGTTCAATCATTTTGTCCATTATCGTATCACTGAATGGGTTGTTTCAATTCGTGCAAATGAGGGATGAAAACGGTAAAATTTCCATCCGAAAGTTTTTTCTTTTTTGGAAGATGAGGAATTATTCGATTCTTATCTGATTGATCACGAAATTGTTTCCTTCAATTTTCAGAAACAAACTGATCCGATAATTGCCGGAAGGCGCTTTGAGACTGCCAATGACAAACATGCGGTTGGCTTTTTCGCCCTGATGGAGTTCTTCGTACCCGTTGATTTGCTTTTGTCGGATAAATTGTGTCAGCATGTTTCTTACGTTGTTTTTGTTGGTATAACTGTTGCCTCCGGGTAGCGTCAATTCCACGTCGTTGGAAAATTGTTGTGAAAGCAATTCAATGTTTTGCGTATTAAAAGCGGTTGCAATCTTTTGGGCAATCGCTTCGGTATTTTGTGCCTGCATCGGCAAAAAAAACAAGGTGACAACAAGTAAAGCTGAAAATCGCTTGAAAGTTTTCATACGTCTATTTTAATTTTTAACATTAAAGTTGTATGGAACTCGCCAAAATAGTTATACGCTTGAGCTTAAGCTGTTTTTATGGCATGTTTCATACATCTATTTTTTTGCAAATAAGTTGTTTGTCATTTGTTTACAGCATCTTTTTTTTGATTCTCCACTGTGTTTGTTTTTTAACACAGTTTTCTTGGATATAAGGTATTGATTTTGAATGCTGTTTGCTTAATTGAACTACCAAGTTTTTTGCAAAGTTACACTCTTTACTTGCCAAATGCAAATTTTTAAATGTTGGTTCCAGGTTTCTTTGGATGTTTTTAATCAAACAAGGTTGGTTGTTGTGACGGTGCATCAGGGGATTTCTTCTCGATCATGGCCAGAAAATCCTCTTCGGAAATGATTGGGATGGAGAGTTCATTTGCTTTGGCAATTTTTGATGGTCCTGGGTCTGCTCCGGCCAGCAGGAAGGATGTGCGGGCTGAAACGGAACTGACTTCTTTCCCGCCATGTTGTTCAATCATCTGTTTGTATTCTTCTCTGGAATGATGATGAAAGACTCCGCTGATGACGACAACTTTTCCTTTTAATTTGTTGCTTTTCGATTCGTTATAGACTTTTTCTTCTATTGAAAACTGCAATCCGTACGCTTTCAATCGGTTGATCAGTTCCCGATTTTCAGGCACTGAAAAATAATGGAACACACTTTGGGCTATTTTTACACCAATGTCATTGACGGCAGCCAGTTCGGCTTCGGTGGCTTCGGCCAGGGCATCGATGTTTCTGAATGCATTGGCCAATGCTTTCGCAACTTTTTCGCCGACATAGCGAATGCCAAGAGCAAATAAGAGCCGTTCAAATGGTACTTTTTTCGATTTCTCGACAGCATTCAAAATGTTTTGGATTGACTTGGGCCCTAAGCGTTCAAGTCCAATGAGTTGTGACGGTTGAAGGGTGTACAGGTCGGCAATGGAATGAATCAAATTGTTTTGATACAGTAAATCAATGGTTTCACTTCCAATGCCATCCATATTCATGGCTTTTCGATGGATGAAATGTTCAATTTTCCCTTTGATTTGAGGGGGGCACGTTGCTTCATTAGGACAATAATATCCGGCTTCGCCTTCCATTCGAACAAGTGGAGTGCCGCAGGCAGGACATTTGTCAATGAAAGGTATTTCAGGTTTCTCTTTGTTTGCATGTGCCACGCTGACAATTTTTGGAATGATTTCACCTCCTTTTTCTATGACAACCTGATCGCCTTCATGAAGATGAAAAGATGCCATCACATCGGCATTGTGCAGTGTTGCCCGTTTTACTATCGTGCCTGCTAAAAGGACCGGCGCTAAATTAGCAACCGGTGTGACCACTCCGGTTCGACCAACTTGGAAATCAATGCCCATTAACGTGGTGACGGCCTGTTCGGCTTGATATTTAAAAGCTACAGCCCAGCGCGGATTTTTTGCCGTAGAACCCAAACGTGCTTGTTGCCTTAAATCGTTGATCTTTAAAACAATGCCATCCGTCGCAAAAGGCAGTGTATGTCGTTTTTGCTCCCATTCGCGAATGAATTGAAATGCTTCGTCCAAAGAATGACATTTTTTGACAGCATCGGAAATTTTGAATCCCCACGATCGGGCTTTCATCAGATTTTCAAAATGTCCGTCAGCAGGCAATGTTTCACCCAAAAGGTAGTAAAAGTAAACATCCAGTTGTCTTTTGGCCACTTCCTTCGGGTTTTGAAGTTTAATGGTTCCTGAGGCAGCATTGCGGGGATTGGCAAAAAGAGATTCTTCCTCTTCTTCCCGCTCGCGATTGATTTCGTCAAACGCTTTCCACGGGAGCAATATTTCTCCTCTTATTTCAAATTGTGGTGGATAATCATCACCGATTAATTGGAGGGGAATGGAACGAATGGTTTTGACATTGACCGTTACGTCATCTCCCACGGTGCCGTCACCGCGGGTAACTCCCCGTATCAATTTGCCGTTGAGGTATTGTAATGAAATGGAGACACCGTCAAATTTCAGTTCACACACAATGTCGAAAGGCTCATTGAGCAAACGCGCCGCACGATCGAAAAATTCGGTAATTTCTCCTTCGGAATAGGTGTTGCTGAGTGAAAGCATCGGGTAATCGTGCCTTACTTTGGCAAATTCTTTCGTTAAATCACTTCCCACACGATGCGTTGGCGAATTGGGATCATCGTATTCGGGATGTTCTTTTTCCAAAGCCTCAAGTGCTTTTAATTTTTGATCGTATTCGTAATCACTGATCACAGGTTGCGACAGAACATAATAACGGTAGTTGTGTTCATGCAGTTCTTTGCGAAGCCGTTCTATTTGTTCTTGAATGGACATAACGAAATGATTGTGGGTGAAAATAGCTGTTTTTTTTCGTCTCTCATCGTAACAAATTGCATCAAAACAAAGGCTTAAAATGGTTTTTACGACGTTGATTTGGAATCATTTCAAGCAATGAATGAGCGTAATCTAAAATGCTGATTTAGTTTGTTTTAAAAGGATATTTAATCTCTTCCAATTCGTTATTGGCCTGAACAATTTTGTTCTTCAGTTTTTCTTTGTAGCCAATTAATTTTTGTTTTAATGTTTCATCTGTTGTGGCTAATATTTCGACGGCTAACAGTGCGGCATTCATTGACGCATTGATGCCAACCGTAGCAACGGGAATTCCTGGCGGCATTTGAACGATGGCCAACAAAGCATCCAAACCGTTCAGTGAAGCGTCAATGGGAACGCCAATGACGGGCAGTATGGTCATGGAAGCAATGACGCCTGGCAGATGCGCTGCCATGCCTGCAGCTGCAATGATGACTTTGATGCCGCGGCTTTCGGCTTGAGTGGCAAATTTTTCTACTTCTTTGGGCGTGCGGTGTGCCGATAATGCCTGCATCTCAAAAGGAATCTCAAATTCGTTCAAAAGATCGGCTGCTTTCTTCATGATAGGCAAATCGGAGGTGCTGCCCATGATGATGCTTACCGTTGGTTTCATGCGTGTATTTAATTTATTTAACAATAAGGATGTTTGGAACTTGCCAATAGTCATTTTCTTGAGAATAAGCTCTTTCTATAGCTCGTTTCATCATTCAGTTTTTATGTCGATGGTTATAAAAATACTTGATCTATTTTTTGGAGTGAAAAGTAAGAAATGATTGCTTCCGAATTTTCTGTTTTTTGTTAAAAACTTACTTCAAGCGGATGTTGAATTTTTTGTTGAAACTGCTGCATGTAATTAAACCATGACTGATCTGTCGGGAAGCCCCATTTACTCCATCCCGCTCCAAAGTAATAGGTAAATTGTTGTTGCGGTTGATACGACTCGATGGCTAAGAGATGATTGAACTGAATCTTAACGGCTGAAACAGGCGATGGAATAACCACTCCGATGTAATCAGTGCCTTCCGGTACGCCGTCGTCTGATGTGGCTTGTTCGGCATAGGCAATGTATCCGTTCTTTTGATCAACGGACATGACGCCAGTTCCGTCATGAAGGGTGATGCCTTCGGCAATTTGAAAGTTGGGAGGCAAGGTGCCTTCGTAGGTGACCACTCCTTTGTTTAATTGTGATCCCGCATCCAGCGAAATGGTTAAGATCTCTTTTAAATAAGCGCCATTGGCATACACTGAATCGTATGTCAGGGTAAACTTGGTGCGCAAAGGACCATTTTCAATCATCTTCCAGCTTGAATAATGATTTTGAACCCAAAGGGTGGTGTCCGTGTATGGGGCGACGCCTCCTGCTCCCAAAGTGTGAGCCACTTTGTAGCAGTCCAATCCTTGTCCGTAATCAATGTGATAGGGTTTGCCGTTGGCGTCATCTCTGTAAAATTTATTGACAATCAACGAGTCAGTGCGTTTCAGCCACACATCGACTCCGTTGCTTGGATTTTCATCAACCAGAGCTGGACCGTACATTCTGAAGGCAATACGATCATTTTCCCATGCAAAATCATCTTTGCGCTCAGGGACAAAACGGCCAAACGTCATTGGTGCAAATGCGTGGGGTTTCCCAATTTTGACCGAATAATGGGAAGTGCCGTTTGCTTTCACGGTAGCAGGGAAAAGTACTTGAACGCTGTCGGATTCAATTTGGTAAGGAACCTGTTCCCCTTTTTGATTTACTATGATGAATGATTCATTGCCTGTTAATTTCAGTTCCTGTAAAATGTTTTGATATGGAACCGCAACAATTTCATTTGTTCGATCGATGTTGATCGGATTGGTGACGGTGATTCTCATGGATTTTTCGCATGATGCGAGTACAACCGTGAGAAGAACTAAAAAAGCAATTTTTCTCATACGACACTGTTTTTTAATTTGTTTTACGACGTCAATTGAATGGATTTTTCAATTGTATTCGGTCGTAAGTGGTGATTATTTTCTAAACAATTTAACTGGGTTGTTTGCCAATGTAAGCCAGGATGCCTCCGTCAACATAAAGCACATGGCCGTTTACAAAATCGGAGGCAGAGGATGCTAAAAAGATGGCCGGTCCTTGCAAATCTTCCACTGTTCCCCACCGTCCGGCAGGAGTTCGTCCAATGATGAACGAGTTGAAGGGATGGCCTTCTTCACGAAGTGGCGCTGTTTGAGGCGTTTCGATGTAACCTGGCCCGATGCCGTTAACCTGAATGTTGTACATGCCCCATTCGCAGGCCAAGTTGCGGGTGAGCATTTTTAATCCTCCTTTGGCTGCAGCATATGCTGATACGGTTTCGCGTCCCAACTCACTCATCATCGAGCATATGTTGATGATTTTGCCTCCGCCTTTTTTAATCATGCCTGGAGCCACTGTCTTGGACATAATGAAAGGTCCGGTTAAGTCAATGTCAATGACCTGACGAAATTCTTCCGCTTTCATTTCAATGGCGGGGATTCGTTTGATAATGCCGGCATTGTTGACCAAGATATCAATCACGCCGACTTCGTTCTCAATGGTGGTAATGGCATGTTTAACCTGTTTTTCATTGGTTACGTCGAATACATATCCATGTGCTTGAATGCCCGTTGCCGTGTATTCCTGCATGCCGTTGTTGACCAATTCGTCATGGATATCGTTGAAAACAATCGTTGCTCCCGCGGAGGATAAGGCTTTGGCAATGGCCATTCCAATGCCGTAAGATGCTCCGGTGACGAGGGCTACTTTGCCGTCTAATCTAAATTTGTTCAGCATAATATGTTTCTTTTGTGAAGATTCATTGTTTATTTTAATGCGGTGGTTGGAATGAAATCCTGATCGCCATAATCCAGATTTTCACCGCCCATGCCCCAAATAAAGGTATAGTTGGACGTTGCTGTTCCGGCATGAATGGACCAAGCCGGTGAAATAACGGCTTCCTCGTTTCTCATCCACAAATGTCTGGTTTCCGATGGTTCTCCCATAAAATGACAAACTGCGTTTTTGTCCGGCACTTCAAAATAAAAATAAGCTTCCATACGTCGTGAATGGGTGTGAGCCGGCATGGTATTCCAGACGCTGCCTGGCTTTAATTCGGTCATTCCCATTTGTAACTGACAGGTTGGCAGGATTTGATTGACAATCATTTTGTTGATGATTCGATGATTGGCTTCTTCCATGGATCCCATTTCGACGACAATGGCTTCTTTTTTCGTGATTTTTTTGTCAGGATAGGCGTGATGTGCCGGAGCAGCATTGAAATAAAATTTGGCCGGATGCGACGAATCGACACTTTCGAAGGTCACTTCTTTATCTCCCATTCCAATGTAGAGCGCTTCTTTGAATTCCAATTCGTACGTTGTGCCCGAAACCGATATCTTTCCTTTTCCTCCTACATTGAAAATGCCAATTTCACGACGTGATAAAAAATAGGGCATTTTTAAAGGTTCAATGGCTTCCAAAGGCAAGGAAAGTTCTGTGGGCATTGCACCGCCAATGATCAATCGATCGTTCATGGAATAAACCATTTTAACGTGATTGGGCGTAAAAAGTGCTGATATTAAAAACTCTTTTCGTAAACGTTCTGTTTGGTAATGTTTGAAATCCTCGGGATGAACGGCATGCCTTACTTCATATTCAGTGCTCATGGTGTGTGTTGGTGTTGAACTTGAAATTATTTTTGAACTCTTTTTGTGAATATCTTAGGTAAACGTCTTATTATATTTTGTTAGCGTTGAAATGTTGCATCAACATCTTCATTTTGATTATTCGAATGGCGAAACCCGTTTGTTGCTGAATTGTTGTGAAAGAATTTCATGTTGAACTGATCACCAAAGATGGTTGAATCTTTGATTTTTTACATTGAGTTGGAAGCTTCATGAAAATCAAGGAAAAGCACAAAGTTTTCTTGAGATCTTCTTTTGTTGATAGTACATAAACGGTTTGAATTGAATGGTTTGTCTTGCCGACTTCCGGCTGATGTGATAGCAGTTGCCTCTTTTTTTGTGGTTTTTGAACATCGTTTATGTAATAACGACATGAATAAAAAAATCTTGCCGAGACTGTTGCATGATTTGAGAACGGCTGTTGCTCAACTCTTTCGTTTATTACCGCAAAGATAATCATTTTTGAACAATAAAGGGAATCATTTCATCTCGGGATGAAATCAGAAACGTGTTTTGTAAATGGCATAAATAATTGGTACTTACCAAGATGTATTCCGTTTTATTCAGTATAATTAAATCTTATTAAAGGCCAATATTGCATAGATTGAGTAAATTTGTGCAATAAAATTTTGATTTATGGCTTCTATTGTTTCCATCACCGGACAACGTACCCGTGAAATGTTGGTTGAAGTAGCGCGGATGTTGTTTGCTCAATGGGGAAAGGATAAGACTACGATGAACGACATAGCCAATGCTTCAAGCAAAGGGCGGCGAACACTCTATTCCTATTTTCAAAGTAAAGATGAGATTTATTCGGCTGTCATTGAGCAGGAATTGCACCTTTTGGACGAAAAGCTGCAAAAGGTAGTGTCGCGTGAAATGCCTGCCGATCAAAAATTGGCTGAGTATATTTTCACCCGTTTAGATGCTGTAAAAGAATCAATTACACGAAACGGATCTCTGAAAGCCGATTTTTTTCGTGACATTCAGGAAGTGGAACGCGTACGTCGTCGTTTTGATGTGAAAGACATACAAATGTTGCAACAAATCTTTGAAGAAGGCAAGCAAAACGGTTATTTCAACCTGCACGACACCGAACTGTCCGCTCAGTTGTTTCATTATGCACTTCGCGGCATCGAAGCACCATACGTCAGCAACAAACTCAGTGATCGCATGAAGTATAATAAACGATTCATTATTAATGCTTTTATGCGTGGCATTTTGGTTAAAAAAGATGTCAAACATTCTTCCCTCTCCATGGCTTAACAGCTTTCTCTAACAGATGTTTACGGGATTTTCAATTCGATGATTCTTCCGCTTGATTGTTTGTAAACGGGGAATCGGGTTGCTTTAATGTTGATTTAAAAGGCGTTGCAAAGCTATTGCAAAGGCGTTGCAAAACAATTTCAATGAAGCTGTTTTCGTTGTCTGACCACTTCGTAAAGTAAAATTCCTGTGGCAACCGAAACGTTTAAAGAATCAATTTTGCCTAAAACCGGAATGGACACCGTTGCGTCGCACAGGAGTCCAATTTCAGGTGAAATGCCTGTATCTTCCGATCCCATGATCAATGCTACCGGGTCAGTGTATGGAATGTCAAGATATTCATGGACGGCTTTCTCGGTTGCGCCGACAATGGTCAATCCTGAATTTTTTAGAAAGTGAACCGCTTCAAGCAGTTGATTTTCACGACAAATTGGGATGTGATGCAATGCTCCGGCTGATGTTTTGACTGCATCTGCATTGGCGGCAGCGCTTCCCCGTGACGGGACCACAATGGCATCCACACCGGCACACTCGCAGGTGCGCACAATGGCACCAAAATTTCGAACATCGGTAATACCGTCCAAAACAACAATAAACGGTGTTTTCCCTTGCTCGTAAAGCATGGGAATGATATCGGAAATGTGTTGATATTCAACAGACGATTTGAATGCAATGACGCCTTGATGATTTTTTCGGGTCAATCGATTCAGTTTTTCGACGGGAACGCGTTGAACGGGCAAATTTTTCCCTTGAAGCGCCTCAAAAAGTTCGTTCGCCAAATCGCTTTGTAACTCTTTTCTGATCAATATTTTATCTAATTCTTTTCCGGCAGCTAATGCTTCGATCACCGGACGAATGCCAAAAATCATCTCCTTTTCTGACGGTTTGGGATCATAAAATCGCTTTGGTTCGTTCGACGAATGCAAAAGCGGATTGCGTTGTGAATGAAATGTTTTTTTCTCCATTATTTTAAATGTTTAAGTTTAATCCGTCGTACGCTAAAATCGTATGCGGAAAAATGGTTTGTGCTTCTGCCAGCAAGGCCTCAATGTTGTCGTATCGGGCGGAATAGTGTCCGATGATCAATTGCCCGACGTTGGCTTCACACGCAATTTCAGCTGCCTGCAGGGCGGATGAGTGTCCGGTGGCTTTGGCGCGTACGATGTCAGCATGTAGAAAAGTGGCTTCATGATATAAAACATCGACTTCCTTAATCCACGGAATCAATCGTTTACTAAAAGCAGTGTCGGAACAATAAGCATATTTTTTTGGTTTTTCAGCCGATTGCGTCAGTTGATCATTTGGAATTTCTTCTCCGTCTTGGGTGATAAAATTGGCTCCCAGCTTGATGTCGGGTATTTTGTTCAATGGGATGTGATACTGATCAATCATGGCTCTTATCATGTGCCGGGGCTTCTCTTTTTCTTCAAAGAGGAACCCGCATGTTGGAACCCGGTGTTTCAAAGGCAATGAATAGACATTCAACGATTTGTCCTCGTAAATCAGTGCGTGTTTGCGGGGATTCAGAGGATGAAAGAGCACCTTAAAATTGATTTCGGAACAATAATAATCAATTTGTGGCTGAAGCAGCTTTTCTAAATCGGGATGAGCATGTATTTCAAGATCCGCTGTTCGACCCAACATGCCAAGAGAAGAGATGAACCCAATCAGTCCAAACACATGATCGCCGTGAAGATGTGAGATGAAGATGTGATTCAACCGTGAAGGTTTGATGTTTTGTTGTCGCAAACGAATTTGTGCTCCTTCGCCACAATCGATCATGAATTTCTTTTCCCTGAAATGAAGTATTTGTGAGGTTTGAAATCGGTTGATGGCAGGGAGTGCAGAATTGCATCCTAAAATAGTTAATTTCATTGCTTCCATGTCAAAAAAATGAAGCCTAAAATAGACCTTTTGTTCCCATATAAGGTTGAACCTGTCATGCTTTCTTTATGCCGGTTTTTCGTATTCAAATGTACCTTGATCGCTTCGGATGGTGAGATGGGCATGATCGGAACTTTTGACCCGTCCAATGATTTGGGCATCAACATTGAACTTTTCGCTGATGATGATAATTTCTTCTGCCCACTCGGGTGAAACGTACAGCTCCAAACGATGTCCCATGTTGAATACTTGAAACATCTCTTTCCAGTCGGTTTTTGATTCGGATTGGATCATTTCGAAAAGCGGTGGAAGGGGGAATAGGTGATCTTTAATAATGTGCAAATGGTCGATAAAATGCAAAACTTTGGTTTGTCCTCCACCTGAGCAATGAACCATTCCGTGGATCAAATGTCGATATTTTGAAAGAATTTCGCGAATGATGGGAGCATAGGTTCGGGTGGGCGACAAAACCAATTTGCCGGCATCAATGCCTAATTCCGCAATGGTGTCCGTTAGCTTTTTTGTGCCAGTGTAAGCCAAATCGGAAGGAATATTGGTGTCGTAACTTTCAGGGTATTTTTCAGCCAAATAGTATGCAAACAGATCATGTCGTGCCGAAGTTAAACCGTTGCTTCCCATACCGCTGTTGTATCCATTTTCGTAAGAAGCTTTTCCGCTCGATGAAAGCCCGACAATGACGTCGCCATCCTGAATGCGATCATTGGAAATGACTTCACTGCGTTTCATCCTTGCCACCACCGTGCTGTCAACAATGATGGTGCGAACCAAGTCGCCTACATCGGCGGTTTCTCCTCCCGTTAAGAATGCATTGATGCCCAAACCTCGCAACATTTCCAAAAATGATTCCGTCCCATTGATGATTTCACCAATCACTTCGCCGGGAATGAGTTGCTTATTTCGTCCAATGGTTGATGAGACCAAGATGTTGTTAGTGGCTCCCACACACAACAAATCGTCGATGTTCATGATCAAGGCATCTTGTGCAATGCCTTTCCACACGCTGATGTCGCCGGTTTCACGCCAATAAAGATAGGCTAAGGACGATTTGGTGCCTGCTCCGTCAGCATGCATGATGTTGCAATAGGCAGGATCGCCGCCTAAAACGTCGGGAACAATTTTACAAAAAGCTTTTGGAAAGATTCCTTTGTCTAAATGTTTGATGGCTTGATGAACTTCTTCTTTGGTTGCTGAAGCGCCGCGCAAATTGTATTTATTACTCATGGTGGAATGCATTGATAAGAAGAGATGAACTTGAGTTCAAAGTTACTCTTTTTTATCAAAAATGTGGTTTTCTATTGGCTTTTTACACCCGTTATTTATCCGTAAAAAAGATTAAACATGCTGTTTTCCAATATGTTTAATCTTCTTTGAATGAATTTCGTTTGTTGGCCAATGTTTTCGTAAAATGTAGCTCTTCGAAAGGAGATGGACAGAAAGGTTACAAGAAAAACTATGGTTTTTGAGCTGTGGTCAAAAAGATCGGAAATTCTCTGACTGAACCGTCCTCGAGGGTACGTTTCACCGTAAAACACCATTCGGAATGGCAATGAATGAAACCGGCCTGTTTAATGTCATCACACAACTGAGTGGTGTCGATGCCGTTGTGAACAGCCGGAATGCCTCCGGCATGAAATGAACCATCTTCGGGATACAAATCAGCAATGGCCAGATAGCCTCCTGATTTTAACATGGCTGCAAATCGTTGTATCACCAAAGGAATATTGGTTACATGATGCATGGCCATCTGCGTGAAAATCACATCAAATGAGCGATGCGTGTATGGCTCTTTTTCGAGATCGAACAAAAGGGTTTCAAAATTAGTAATGCCGAGATTCTCAATTTTTTCGTCAATCATGCTCAACATTTCCGGTGTGTTGTCCATCAAAACAATGTGGCTGAATTCGTCTTTTAAGAGATAACTCAATATGCCCGTTCCGGCACCAAATTCAAGCCCAACCATTTGAGGATTCAGTATTATTTTTTCTTTGATGAGTTTGGCAATGGCTTCGGACCGTTCCCAGTGAACCGGACGGTCATCCCATGTTGAAGCTGCCTGATGGAAAGAATTCATACTATTTTTTGGGGTTAGTTGGTTAAATCTTGCAAAGATAACGCCACAATGTTCAAATTGCTTGAACGACTTTTTTATTTATGTTTCTTTCTTGATTTATTACAGATGCCGATTTGTTAAGAACTGGTATTACAATGAAATGCGAGATACTTTGTTCTCGGGTCAAAAACTTTTTTTGAATCGCAATGCCACATTGACTAAAAGAATCAAAACAGGCACCTCGATCAACGGGCCAATCACGGTGGCAAAAGCTGCTTGCGAGTTGATGCCGAAAACGGCCACTGCTACGGCGATTGCCAGTTCAAAATCGTTGCTTCCCGCGGTGAACGCCAAGGTGGTCGATTTTTCGTAGCCTGAACCCATCCATTTGGCAATGAAAAAAGTTACAAAAAACATCAATGCAAAATAGATGGAATAGGGAATGGCAACACGTAAAACATCGATGGGAAGATGAATGATCTTTTCCCCTTTGAGCGAAAACATGACAAAAATAGTGAATAACAAGGCTATGGGCGTGAGCCACGAAATTTTTGGAATAAAGCGGTTAAAATACCAGTTGCTTCCTTTTGTTTTCCGAAAAATAAAATTGGATAACAATCCTGCCGCAAAAGGAATGCCCAAATAAATTAGCACCGATTCGGCGATGGCTTTCATGGAGACGTGCACAACGGCTCCGTTAAATCCAAACAAAGGAGGCAATAACGTGATGAAAACATAAGCGTAAACCGAATAAAGTAACACTTGAAACAGCGCATTGAAAGCAACCAGTCCGGCAGCCAACTCGGCATCGCCTTTAGCCAAATCGTTCCAAACCAGTACCATGGCGATGCAACGTGCCAATCCTACAAGAATCACACCAGTCATTAATCCGGGTTGATTGTGCAGAAATAGCAAGGCCAGAAAAAACATGACCAACGGGCCGACAATCCAATTTTGAGTCAATGAGAGACTGAGTAATTTTAGATTCTTGAAAACTAAGGGCATTTTTTCATATTTCACTTTGGCTAACGGCGGATACATCATCAGGATCAATCCAATGGCAATGGGAATATTGGTGGTGCCGGCGCTCAACGAATTCCAAAACCCCGAAATGCCGGGCGATACGTATCCGATCAAGACCCCCAGAAACATGATTGAAAAAATCCAAAGCGTCAGATAGCGGTCGAAAAATGATAATCTTCCTGCCTGACGGGTTTCGATTTGATGCGTTGATGTTGATTTCATACGTAAATAATTGATTTTTAAAGGTCGTATGAAACTTGCCAAATAGTCATTCTCCAGAGTAGAAGCTGTTTTATGGCTCGTTTCCTATTTTTTCAATGGTTTGTCGTTTATGCTTTTATGGCGGTTTAGTAGTTTCCTTTCAATGTTTCGTCGTAGAATTTACGAAATGCTTCTTTGATTTCATCGCGCACTCTGCGAAATTCACTCCAAATGAATTCGTCTGTTCCTTTGGCTTCGGAAGGATCCTCAAAACCAATGTGAAGCCGATTTTTGACTTTGCCCCAAAATGCAGGACAAGTCTCCTTGGCATTGTCGCACACGGTAATGACGTAGTCCCATTCATTGTCAAGATATTGATCAACCAGCGTGGGTTTGTGATCGCTGATGTCAATACCGACTTCCTGCATTACCACTACGGCTTTGGGATTGATTTTTGAAGCAGGTTCAGTTCCGGCAGAACGTACCGTCAGGTTTTTGTCAAACGATTGTAAGAAACCTTGCGCCATTTGGCTTCGGCAACTATTGCCGGTACATAAGATTAGAATCTTCATAAAATGAGTGTTTATTGATTAATGTGATTTTTTTTTGATGTCTGTAACTCAGTGGAATTAATGCGAAGTGTTTGGCTTATTGGGGAGTGTCAACTCACATGACACATCCATTTTCTCAAAGAATTGATCAAAACTGTTTTTGAATTGTTGTATGGTGTCGCCGCACAAGCAATAATTGATTTTTAACCCATCCGTTTCGCCATGAATCAACCCGATTTCACGCAGTTCCTTCAGATGTTGAGAAACAGTGGTTCGGCTCAATGGAATTTGATCGGAAATATCACCCGAAATGCAGCTTTTTGTTTCGGCCAAATACTTCAGAATGGCTAATCGTGCCGGGTGTGATATTGCTTTGGCGAAATTGGCCAAATTTTGCAATTCTTCATCAAATACTTCTGCTTTAATCATCTTTGTGTGTTTTATGTCGCAAACATACGACATAAAACAAGATTTTCCCTTATCCGTTGATATTTATTTAAAAACTTTATCTATTGTTTTGAAATAATTTTTTGTGAATGTAGAATGGAATCAACAGATTGTGTGTAACTTAATGGTGTTTGGCTGGTTTTTGGTTTTTTTCAAGATCTTCTTTGCAAACCACAACGGTCATGTGAAAACAACTTTGATGAAGCTCTTTTTTGATCAAAAATCGACACTGGGCGCGCATGGCTTCGAGGGTTTGCGTAAAGATAGCTCGTACCTTGGGCGAAAAATCAGGTTGATCGCCGTAAAAAAATTGTTTGTAGGTGATGTCAAACGTGGTTCCGTAACAATGAGCCGATTCGTTTGTTGCATTGTGATTGCGGCGTTTGAGCTGACTTTGACTTTCGTCGGTGCGCAGCATGGAAGTGATCATAAAACGGTATGGTTTCATGCCGTGCTCTTTGAGTCGTTTTTGAAATTCGACGCCAATGTCTTTCAAAAGATTCACTGCTGCTGGAACAAGGTAGGGATGGGAATGGTGCAGCACATCTACTTTGAAATAGCGGCAATCTTCGACAAAGATCAACACATTGTTGGAGGTAAGTGAGTCGAGATCGGCCTGAAAAGCGCTGTCGGTTTCGTAAATATGTTTCAATCCTCCCAATTGAGCATGCTCCAATTGAATGTCGTTGAGGTCGTTCAGCTTGTTGGTTGAATCAATTGGAGCTGCTGCATCGTGGCAAAAATCGCATTTGCAAGTATGAACCCGAAACATGACCGGCTCGAACATAGGTTTTAGAAAATGAACTAAACTGACTATGAGCACCAGCGAAAAAGCTGAAATGATGAACAGGCTAAGATGTCGTTTCTTTTGAGTCATGTGGTTGATGGGTCAATGTTTCAGGCAGTGCAAAAGTAGCATACTTTTTTTGCTTCACCCTGCATGGCTGCCAATTTAGCATGGTTTAATGAATGGCACACAGTTTGATAAACAAGTAACAAATTGTGTGTCAATGAGGCATAATCAGGTGCAACCCACCAATAAACGCATTTGAATGTTAAATTGCCATAATGCAAGAGCAGAAAAGAAATGATCATGTATTTTTGTAATAAATAAAATAAGAAAGAAAGGAACTGAAAATGGAAAATCGTTTTTCAGACAAATTAAAAGAAGTATTAAGCTACAGCAGAGAAGAGGCGGAGCGTTTGGGCAATAATTTTATTGGTCCTGAACATCTTATGCTCGGTCTTCTACGCGAAGGAGACGGGAAGGCCATTGAACTCCTTCAATCGTTAAATGCTGATTTGACTTCATTAAAACAACATATCGAAGATGAGATTCGCTCCGACAATCACGTCATTACTCAGGATCTGAGCATTCCTCGCGAAACGGAACGGATTTTGAAAATTCTCTATCTGGAAGCTCGTTCTTTGCATATTGAAGTGGCTGATACAGAGCATCTTCTGTTGGCCATTCTTAAAGAAAAGGACAATTTGCCTGCTCGCTTGTTAAATCAGGATAATGTTAATTACGATTTGGTTCGTCTCTATTTGGAAGAAAAAAATGACATCAGCATGGGTGCTGATTTTCAAAACGAAGAAGATGACGATGAATCGTTGAAATCTTCTTTTTCAAAAGGAGCCGGCAAATCGGCTGCAGCGGTTAAAACCATGTCGGATACGCCTGTTTTGAATAATTTTGGTACTGACTTAACCAAAGCGGCTGAGGATGGTTCGTTGGATAATGTCATTGGTCGTCAACGTGAGATTGAACGCGTAGCTCAAATTTTAAGTCGTCGCAAAAAGAATAATCCTGTTTTAATTGGCGATCCCGGTGTTGGTAAATCGGCCATAGTTGAAGGTTTGGCACTGCGTATCGTCCAACGGAAAGTTCCGCGCAGTTTGTACGACAAACGCATTGTGGCACTCGATATGGCCTCGGTTGTGGCCGGGACAAAATATCGTGGACAATTTGAAGAGCGACTCATCGCTATCCTGAACGAGTTGAAAAAGAATCCTCAAGTGATTTTGTTTATTGATGAAATTCACACCATTGTGGGAGCCGGAGGTGCTGCAGGATCGTTGGATGCCGCAAACATTTTGAAGCCGGCTTTGTCACGCGGTGAAATTCAATGCATTGGCGCAACCACCTTGGATGAGTACAGGCAAAGCATCGAAAAAGATGGTGCTTTGGAACGTCGTTTTCAAAAAATTGTGGTGGAACCAACCACGGTCGAAGAGACGTTGGAAATATTAAAAAATATCAAAGTTCGATACGAAGATCATCACCGGGTTATTTACACGCCTGAAGCCATCGAAGCGTGTGTCAAACTTTCTGAACGTTACATTACGGATCGTGCGTTCCCCGACAAGGCCATTGATGCAATGGATGAAGCGGGAGCCCGCGTACACATAGCCAACATTGTAGTCCCGAAAGAAATTGAGGATCTTGAAAAAGAATTGTTGGAAGCAAGACAAAACAAACAAAAAGCCGTTGAATCGCAGAATTATGAACGGGCAGCCGATTTTCGCGATGCCGAAAAGAAATGTTATGCCCGTTTGGAAGAAGCCAAATTGAGGTGGGAAGAGGAGACGAAAGAACAACGTGAAGTGGTTGATGCCGACAAAGTGGCAGAAACCGTTGCCATGATGACAGGAATTCCTGTTCATCGGATTGCGCAGGTTGAGAATGAACGGTTGATCGAAATGCAAAAGCAAATTTCTGAACGGGTAATCGGGCAGGATGAGGCGGTGGAAAAAGTGGTTAAAGCCATTCAGCGAAATCGTGTTGGACTAAAAAATCCCAATAAGCCCATTGGCACCTTTATTTTTTTAGGTCCAACAGGCGTTGGAAAAACCCATCTGGCCAAGTCGTTGGCTGAATTTATGTTTGGAACGCAAGAAGCCGTCATTCGAGTTGATATGAGCGAATACATGGATAAATATACGGTTTCACGTTTAATTGGAGCTCCTCCGGGATATGTAGGTTACGAAGAAGGTGGTCAGCTAACCGAGAAAGTGCGTCGTAAACCTTATTCCATCGTTTTGTTAGATGAAATTGAAAAAGCGCATCCCGACATCTTCAACATCCTGTTGCAAGTGTTTGATGAAGGTCATCTGACAGACGGACTTGGACGTAAGATTGATTTTAAGAACACGGTGATCATCATGACTTCCAATGCCGGAACGCGTCAATTGAAAGAGTTTGGCAAAGGAATCGGGTTTGTTCTCGATAAAAATGAGATGTCCGATCCTGAACGTTCGCGAAGCGTCATTCAAAAAGCCTTGACACGAACTTTCTCGCCCGAATTTTTAAATCGGGTGGATGATGTGATCATGTTCAATCAATTAAATAAAGAATCCATCATGAAAATCATCGATTTGGAATTGAATGGATTATATCAACGTGTCGAAGCTTTGGGTTATCATTTGCAAATGAGTGACGAAGCTAAAGCCTTTGTGGCTGACAAAGGTTACGATGTTCAGTTTGGTGCCCGTCCGTTGAAACGTGCCATCCAAAAATACGTGGAAGACGAAATGGTTGATTTGATCATGCGAACACGTATTTTGCCAGGTTCGATCGTTCGTATGACATTGAATCAGGAAGAACAAAAATTAGTTCCTGTGGTTGAGAGTTCAACATCGCTTCTCAAGGATAAATAAACTTTATGAATCATTATTGAACCGCTTTGAAAAGAAATTCAAGGCGGTTTTTTTATTTTCAACGCATGGCTTTTGTTGTTTTATTCCCCTTTCAATGTACGCGGTCAGGTAATCAGATGTAAGTGAATTTTGTTGCTTTTAAATTGAAAGTAAAGTGGTATCAAAATTATTTTCGAAGGTATGAAATATTTCAAAACTAACATTATCTTTGTACTTCATTGTTCTTTTTCAGCAAGATACTGAATGAAATAAAATTGGATTGTTTTCTTTCAAATTATTACTTTGACCTATGCCATTTCTTGTTTTATCCATAAATCCCGGATCTACTTCCACGAAGGTTGCACTGTATGAAGATGAAAAATTGATATTTTCACGAAGCGTGGATCACACTGAAGAAGAGTTGCGTCCCTTTAAGAAAATCATAGATCAATTCTATTTTCGAAAATCGGTGGTATTGAAAATATTAGCCGAAGAGAAGGTTGAAATTGGTAAGTTGGATGCCGTAGTGGGAAGAGGTGGAATGGTAAAACCGATTGAATCAGGAGTTTATGAAATGAATAAAGCATTACATAACGATTTGGTTAGAGGAGTTCAGGGCGAACATGCCAGCAGCCTCGGAGGTTTGTTGGCCGAAGCGTTGGTTGAAGGTTTTGAACATCCGCGCGCTTTCATTGCCGATCCCGTGGTGGTGGACGAAATGCAGCCTGTGGCAAAAATTTCAGGCCATCCTCTTTTCCCTCGTAAATCATTGTTTCATGCCCTTAATCAAAGGGCTATTGGAAGATTGCATGCAAAAAACGTAGGCAAAAACTATGATGAACTTGATTTGATTGTGGCTCATTTGGGTGGTGGCGTCACGGTGGGCGTTCATCGACATGGTAAAGTAGTGGATGTCAATAACGGTATTGACGGTGATGGCCCTTTTTCGGCTAATCGTTCGGGTGTTTTACCTGCGGCAGACATTGCCCGTCTTTGTTTTAGCGGCGACTATTCGTTGCCCGAAGTAATCAAAATGATCAGTACGCATGGCGGCTTACTTGCTCATTTGGGGACGAGTGATTTGCGTGAGGTGGAGCAACGCATGCAGGCTGGTGACGAATATGCCGTTTTGGTGTTTAATGCTCTGTCTTACACTATTGCCAAAGAAATTGGGGCCATGTCCACTGTGTTATTGGGAAAAGTTGATGCGATTTTGATTACGGGTGGAATGGCGAAAAGTGATTTATTGATTGAAAATTTAAGACCGCGCGTTTCTTATTTGGCTCCTTTTTATGTTTATCCCGGGGAGGACGAAATGTGGGCTCTGGCCATGAACGGGCTCGACGTGCTACGCGGTGCTCCCTGTAAAGTGTATCAATGATTTAAGGTTCCTGCGTCCAAATCCTCCATGCTTCAATTGCTTGTTTTTCAAGCATTTCTAAACCATTCTTGATGATTGCTCCTTGTGCTGCTCCTTTGGCTAAAAATTGGGTGAGTGGCGGATTGTAAACCAAATCAAACAAAAGATGATTCTTCCCGATCCATTGATATGGGATGTCAGGTGATTCGTCATTGTGGGGAAAAGTGCCTGTGGGAGAGGCATTGACAATGACAAGATGTTCCTGAATGATGGATTTTGTTAATTGTTCGTAGGTGAAATCCCCTTTTTGAGGAGTTCTTGAAACAAACCAAGAACAAATTCCCAATTGATCGAGCCCGTAACGCACAGCTTTTGATGCGCCTCCTGTTCCCAAAATTAAAGCTTTTTGGTGGATGGGTTGCAAAAGTGGACGAATGGATTCCATGAATCCAACTACGTCGGAGTTGTCGCCTATCAGCTGGATTTGATCAGGTTTTCTTTGGATGCGAATGACATTCACGGCACCAATTTCAAGGGCTCGAGGAGTTAATTTTGACAAAAATGGAATGACTTGTTCTTTGTATGGAATGGTGACGTTGAGGCCTGATAATTCAGGATCGGTAATGATGTCATTGATTTTTTCGATCCGATCAATCTCAAACGTTTCATAACAAGCATCAATGTGTTCATGCTGAAATTTCTGCGTGAAATATTGTTTTGAAAAGGAATGTCCTAATGGATATCCGATGAGTCCATACTTTTTCATGCCTATGAATATTTTTTCTTAAAGTCTTATGGGATCGTGTCTTTGTTATTTATAAAAAGACTTTTTCTTTTCCCTGACGAATCACTACCGGTTTGTCGGAGGTACAGTCAATCACGGTGGAAGGGATGATGCCTCCAATTCCTCCGTCAATGACTGCATCGACCTGATTGCCAAATTTTTCGTTGATTAATTCAGGGTCTGTAAAGTATTCTTCTTCAATGTTTTCCTCCGTAGAATGCAATGAAGCCGAAAGAATGGGATTGCCCAATGCATCAATTAAGGCTCGTGCAATGTGGTTGTCAGGGATTCGAATCCCGACAGTAGTTCGTTCTCGAAAGAGTTTGGGAAGTCGATTGCTGCGATTCAAAATGAAAGTATAAGGGCCTGGCAATAATCGCTTCATCAATTTAAACGTATTGTTATCAACTTTGGCAAATTCACTTAATTGACTCATATTGGAGCAAATAAATGAGAGGTTGGCTTTATTCGGTTCAATGCCTCGATATTTGTAAATGCGTTCAATGGCACGTGCTTGAAAAATGTCGCATCCTAAAGCATACACCGTGTCGGTGGGATAAATGATGACACCGCCTTCGCGCAGAATGGTCGCAGCTGCTTCAACGGATTTGGATTGTGGATTTTCAGGATGAATGATGATGAGCATAGCATTGAAGGTAAGATGTTTATTGTGGAGGAATCGATTGATACAAGATTTCAAATTGGGTTGTCAGAAATTCCCATGTGAATTTTTTGCGTTCTTCCCGAATGGCATCTTCAAAACGCTGTTTTGCATTGGTTTCAAAGAATTTTTCGATAGCCTCAGCCAATGCTGTTGCTGTGGGTTGTGTTACATAGCCAACCTGATCGTGTGGAACCATTTCGGCTAAACCTCCAACATTGGTAACGATCATTGGGACTTCAAATTGATAGGCAATTTGTGTTACTCCGCTTTGTGTAGCGTGTTTGTAGGGCTGAACAACAACGTCGGCCAAAGAAAAATAAAATTTCACCTCTTCGTCCTTGATAAAAAAGTCATGGACAATCATTTCTCCTTCCAGACGATGTGCTACTATTTGCCTCAAATACTTCTCTTTGTTGTTGTAATATTCACCTGCAACGATCACTTTTTTGTTGCTTGTGAATCCTTTGTTTCTTAATAAATTCCATGCTTCGATGAGCAAATCAAGTCCTTTGTAGTCGCGGACGATGCCGAAAAAGAGAACATAATGTACATCGAGTGGAAGATGTAAAAATTGACATGCTTCAGCTTTCGAAACCTTGCTTCCGTAATTGGCATAGAGTGGATGTGGTGCAAAAAGAACGGGTAAGTGAGGTTGAAACATTGCCAATTCCTGTTGAACCTGATGCGACATCACGATGGCGGCGTCTATGGATCGTAAAAAGTAGCGGGTAAGCCATGTATCGAAAAAATGGTGTTCGTGTGGAATGATGTTATCCAATAATGGGATGATTTTTGTATGCCGATTTTTACGCGTCAGATAACAAATGGTTCCTAAACAGGGAGCCATGAATGGTGTCCAATAACGAACAATCAACAAATCAGGTTTTTCTTTCCCAAGTCGAAGTCCAATTTTGATCCAGTTGAACGGATTCATTGAGTGTACCGTCCGATGTATTTCAACATCTGTTGGTTTGGGAGAGTTTGAATATTGTGTTTTTCCGGGGAACAGAAAGGATGGATATTGAACGGTAAATGTTTCAATGTGAGCCTTTTTACCTTTTTTGGAAAAAGAACGGATGAGCATTTCGTTAAATGAGGCTAATCCGCCGCGATAAGGGAATGCCGTCCCAACCAAAATGACGGATTGCAAAAAACCACTTTCTCCATTTCTAAATTTCGAATCATGGTTCGATGGGCTTAAATCGACATTTGTCATCGCTATTTGTCAATTATATGTTTCATTAGGACCGTAACGGCTTCTTTCAAATTGTTTCCAAACGTTATGATGCCTTCTTCGTGTCCTCCCATAATGATGATTTGTTCTTTCATTTGGGAAGGGTTGTGAAGAATTTTCTTGATTTCTTCGGCCATTTGGGGCGTTCCGTACGATGCGGTAACGTCCGTAGTTGGCAATTGATGAATCCATCGCTCCCATGTTGGTTTGTGATGGATGTGTACAACGGCGTTGACAGCTGCAACGGATTCGTAAATCACGGCATGGGACAATGATTCCGAAGAGGCTTTCACAGGGCCTTCGCAGGTGAGGACATTGTTGGTAACATCTGCATGAAGCACCAACGAGATGTGTTCTCGTTCGATGTGTGTTATATGTCCGGTTGCTGATCCGGTGATAAAAAACAAGTTATTCTTGTAACGAATGCTTACATTGCCAAATCCTATTCCATCGGGATACATGCCGATCAACCCATGCTGGTAAAGAAAATTGCGCCATTCTATCAGTTCCTTTAACGTATGGTGTGTAAAAGGAGCCGTTTGATTCCATTGGCAATGGTATTTTATATAACCTTCTTCCATTTAAATGCTTTTTTCGGGAAAGAGACTCAAAATGCTTTCTTTGTCTGCCTTGCAGATGCCTCTTTCAGTGATTAACCCGGTAACCAAACGAGCCGGTGTTACATCAAATCCGTAATTCATTGCTTCGCTGGTTGAAGGGGTTAACAATACCTTTTTCATTTCTCCATCACACAACCCCTCAATGTATTTGACTTCATCTCCACTTCGTTCTTCAATTGGAATTTGATGGATTCCGTCTTCAATGCTCCAGTCAAAAGATGATGAAGGCAAAGCAACATAAAAAGGTACGTGGTTGTCAAATGCGGCCAACGCCTTAAGATAAGTCCCAATTTTATTGGCTACATCACCGGTGTAGGTGGTACGGTCAGATCCGACAATGACTAAATCGACCATGCCGTGTTGCATTAAATGTCCTCCTACATTGTCGGCAATGATGTGATGTGGAACTTTTTGTTCTCCAAGTTCCCATGCTGTCAAGCTGGCACCCTGATTTCTGGGGCGTGTTTCATCCACCCAAACATGAAGATCAATGCCATGTTGCTGAGCTTCGTAAATGGGGGCGGTAGCAGATCCCCAATCAACAAAAGCCAACCAGCCGGCATTGCAATGAGTCAGAATATGAACGGTTTCTCCGTTTTTTCGTTTGCTAATTTCTTCGATCAATGAAACTCCATGTTTTCCGATTTGATGGCAGGCATCGGCATCGGCTTGAGCTATTTCATTGGCGTTTTGGAAAGCGATGGCTATTTTGTCTTTTATTTCGATTGCGCTTTCAATGGCTTCAAGTTGTTTGTCAACTGCCCAAGCTAAATTCACCGCAGTTGGACGCGTCGCCTTGAGCCGATTAGCAGCTTGACGTATTTCTTGATCAAAGTTTTTTTTGTTGGCGAATTGCAGTGTGGCCAAATACATTCCGTAACCGGCTGCTGCACCAATTAAACCAGCTCCGCGAATGTGCATGTCACGAATCGCAACAATCATGTCGTCAATAGTTTGATAGGTTTCAATCACCAGTTTATGTGGTAAATATCGTTGATCAATAGCTTGAATGAATTGGTTATTTGTTTCATTCAACCAAATGGTTCGGTAATGTTTTCCGTTAATGTTCATACAGTATTAATTTGTTCAAAGGGGTAAATGTTCAAGTATATATAAATTTTCTCTCGTTCATGTTTTGTTGTTTTAGTATGCAACTGATCTTTTATTTACAAAAGTAGTGAAAATATTAGAATGAATGGTTCGATCTGGTGCAAATGGCGTAGGACGTTTGTTCGTTTTGTTCTTGTTTTTAATGATTTGAGCAATGATTTGTTTTAGTTCTAAGCGTTCATCAGCTTTTGAAATTTAGATAGAGTTCATGAATGGCATATTTTTTTGCCTTTTAGATGATGCCAAATCATTGAAAACCAGTTTGATATTTGTTTTATTGGGCAAAAAACAGATAAAGTCGATTTTGTGAAGAAACGCAATCGGCTTTATCTGTCATGGTGGTAAAATAAATCTTCAAGTGAATTTGTACACTTGATAAGTCTCCATTAACTTTATTTAATCAGTGATTTATAATGATCAAGTTAATTTTATTCAATCCGTAAATCCTGAATCACCATTTCTGGGTCGGTTGTGGGAGCATCAATGACAATGCGAACGGCTTTGACAGGATGTGTTGGTAAAATCGTTGCAGTGCCATTACGGTAGGTAGCTCCATTTTCAAAGTGAATGCCGTCATAAGAGACTTCCAAATGTCCGTACTGAATAGGAAAGATCGTTAGCATGGGCATGCCGGTCACCGAAGTAATCGATTTGCACACCAACGGCGAGGCAAAGACAAAGGTTAGGTTATCGCCGGCTTTAGCATCCGGTTTGCATGTAACGGTGGTGCTGAAATCATAATCGGTAAGCGATAGGGCATTATGACCGTTCAGCGGCATGTTGACAATCACGCCGGTTGTTGGCGTTAAATAAGGAAGCCGTTGCATTTGAACCGATCCCGATGTTGAGGGCACTCCTTTCAAAACAGCCCGAAGCGTGTACGATTTGGTTGCATCGTAAGCAGGCGCTGAGAGTCGGTAATGCCAAATGCCGTCAGCCACATTCAGTAGACGAGCCGAAGCTACGGCATATCTGTTTTCCATTAAATCGACTTTCTCCACCGAAAACGTTTTCGACAATGAATCGGGCGTGAATGCAATGTCCCAGGTGCCGGCTTGATTGAAAACGGGGGAAAGATTCCAAGTTTTCAGGCTTTCTGTTGTCTGATTGCCGATTGTCCAGTTTCCCACCGGCACACGAAGCGGCGAAATGGCAATGCTTGCCAGAGAAGCAGTGTAAAAGGTTCTGAATCGCAATGAATCAGGTGCATTGGTCGGAATAGAATCCCGATAAACGGGAGAGCGCACTGTGGGTATAGTGCCATCGGTGGTGTAACGAATCACGGCATCGCGATAAGGAGATTGCGCCGTGACATATCCAGAGCGATACCATGCTTTGGGAGGCGGCACCCGAAAAGCAATATTCATATACTCCATTCGCTGAAAATGAGTGCGTGTCAATCGGGTATAGAAATCATCCCAATTTCGTTCCGACTGTGGAGTCCAGGCCACTACGGCCAATGCGGCAATGCGAGGATAGGATTGATATTCCATGAAGCGGTAGGGCGTGTTGAGCAACTCCGACCAAAGAGCGCCTTCCACCCCTAAAATATAATGTAGATCCGTGGGAGAATCCAATCCCAATTGGTTCAGATTGAAGGAATAAACTTTCCGGAGCGGAACGATTCCAGCCCAATCATGGCCCCGATCGTTCACCGACTGCGCCATATCAAAATAAAAATAATTACCCAGTGCCAGAATGGTGGGATAATGATTCTTCACCGCTTCAAGGGCTTTTTTGGCTGTGTGCCAGATGTACACATGCGTGGTGGTGTCTAATTTTCCTCCGTCCATGACTTCTTCCCATCCTGCCATGCGTTTACCAAGTCCGTGCAGAATGGCCTGGACGCGTTGAATAAAATAATGTTGCAACTCCGTCGGGCTATTCATGTTTTCTTTTTTCATCAACGCCTGACAACGCGAACAATGATCCCAAAAATAGGGATTCACTTCGTCGCCGCCGATGTGAATGTATTTGGAGGGAAACAATCCGGCGATTTCTTTCAAAATGACTTTGAGCATCTGATAATTGGGTTCATTGCCTACGCACCACACATTGGGATCGTGCCAATCCCAGTTTTCAGCCGAAAGCGCTGCGTTGCGCAATGCTGAGCTGTCTAATTTGCATAAAATCTGAGGATAGGCAACAGCGACTGCACGGCTGTGGCCCGGCATGTCAATTTCGGGAATGATTTCCACGTTGCGTAAGGCAGCGTAACGCACCACCGCTTTGATCTCTTTTTGGGTGTAAAATCCCCCGTAACGTTTATCGCCCGAACCGTAAGCCGGAGGCAGCGCTTCGTGCAGACCACGCCAAGCACCAACAGATGTCAATCGCGGATAATGTTTGATCTCAATGCGCCAGCCTTGATCGTCGGTCAAATGCCAGTGAAACCGATTGATTTTGTGCATGGAAAGCCAATCGATGTATTTCTCCACATCTGATACGCCAAAAAAGGTACGCGATACATCGAGCATCATCCCGCGATAACGAAAGCGGGGATAATCACTGATTTGCACATCCGGCATTTGCCAGATTACTCCATGAACCAACGTATCAGCATAGACTTGTGGCGGCAAGAGTTGTAATAAAGTTTGAATCCCGTTGAACAAGCCACCGCGATCTTTCCCGACAACGATTGCTCCTTGTTGATTCACGGTCAGCGTGTAGCCTTCTTCTGGCAGCGACAGCGAAGGATTGACCTCCAGCACAATGGCATTCGATGCTTTCAGGTTGGCGACAGCGTGCAACGAAAATCCCGTGGATGAATGCAGTTTTTGACTCAAATATTCAGCTAAATCCCGATAGGCATGACTGGCAGCAATCACCGTGGAAGAGGTGAGTTGAAATTGCCCTTGTGCCATTTGCACTTGAACCGGACGCGGAATTAAATCGAGGTGCGGCTGAGCTGTTATCACACTAACCACAGCGTAAATAAGCATCAATGAATAAAGTTTTTTCATGTGTAAGTAATTGATTTTTAAAGGTTATTTGGAACTTACCAAATCGGTATTCTCTTGGCTATAAACTCTTTTTATCGTTCGTTTCTTATTGATTTAGGTTAAACCTTGATCGAATGGAATTTACCATGTGCATCAAACCGAATGTGACTTTGGTTAAAGGCTAATATCCCCTTCAAATGCTTTTGATCGATAGGAACGCATTGAAGGGGATATTTTTGCAAATGGATGATTTATAAACCGAGTTTTTCTCTTATCGGTTGAGGAATAGCGTTTCTGTTGATAGCAATATCAATGGTTTTGTAGCGAACGTATGCTTCTGAAACATACCAAATTCCTTTGTATTTGTTTTCTGTTCCCCATGAATTTTTGACCATGTAATATTTTGTTCCGTTTTGATCTTTAGCGATTCCAAAGATTTGCATTCCGTGATCGTCAGTGGTTTCGTAGTTGTCAAATGCTTCTTGACGCATTTCCTGGGTGATCTTTTTTTCGGGAACCGGTTTGGTAATGGTATAAACCAGCGCTTCGCGTTCTTTAGGCGTCATGCCAATCCATTTTGCTTCGTCGGTGCCTGCAGGACGAACATCGGGATTGACATCGGGTACTACGCCAATGCCTTGACGTGTAAATCCTTTTTCACTGACATCGGCAGCCCATCCTACGGTGTATCCGTGATGAATGGCATAATCAATGGTAGCCATCATGCTGTCCAAAGGGACGTTGTAAGATGAAGCCCAGCGCCAATTGTCTTCAATTTCAATATCAAAAGGTTTATAAAACGGATGATGAGTGAATGAAGTGATCGATACGTAATCGTTCATGTTTAAGCCTAACGAAGCAGCAAAAGTTTTGGGTGTGTATTGTGTGCCTTGATAGGTGAATGTGTCGGGAATGGCACCCAGATATGCTTTTAATATGCCCTTAAATCCTTTAAGCCATGCCTTTGATAGATGTTTGTTCGGATCGGCAATGATGGCATTGACGTAAGCTAAAGTGGTTGCATCCAATTCGCCATGATTGTTGATGGTGTCGCCGTAATTGAGTCCTTCCATGATGGAGGCAGGTACAATGCCATATTTTTTAATGATGTCAAAAACATCCCAAAATTCACCGCCGGGACCAAAATTGAGTTTGCCGTGCATGCGTACATATTTGACGGCTTTTTCCTGATACTCGTGACTTACAACAAACATTTCTGAAAGATCGTAAGCCGGTTTTCCGATTCGTAACAGCTCGGATTCTAAGAATGCTAATCCTGAATAATCCCAGCAAGTGCCCGAATTAGCTTGATTTTTGATGGATGTAATTGGATTTGCTTTCACCGTTGTAAATACAAATCCTTCTTCAACCGGTGTCTTTTTTGCTTCTTTTGCAACCATTGCGGACGAAAATAACGCCAAGGCAATGAAGAGTGTCATTTTTTTCATCTGTGTTTCGATTTTTTTTGAATTAAAATTTGATTTTCTTTTTGTTAGCTTTCCAAAAACCTGTTTCTGCGATCTTTAATCTTCAACTTCCTTTTGAACAGCTTTGATTGAATGGACAAAGATAGAATTTCCTTCCTAATTAAGGACACATTTTTTTCACTTTAACTAAAGGGTTGTGTTGTCGTCGCCAATGAATTAAAGCAAAGTCTCTAAATTAATAATAATTAATATAATATTATTTTCTTTTCAATTGGTAAATGAATCAATTGACGTTGGAAATTGATGTCGAGTGAAGCTTTTTGCCAACAACTGCTTTCAATGATTCAAAATAGGATGGTATTTGGTTTCAATTTGTAAGGACATTAAAAAAAATGGGCAAAATGTAGGCAATGTATAATTATTACCTTAACTTTGCAGACAAGGAGTAATTAAGGAAAATATTCCGTAAATATATTTCAGTGAAATGGTTACCTTAAAATGGGACAAAAAAAGTGCGTTTAGAAGGTGAAAAATAACGCATTTAGTTCCATCCGTACGTTCTTTTTTTGTGAAATGCCTCAATGTAAACATTGCTTCATGTTGAATAACAATAGAAATTGTATCTCATCGGATAAGGTAATATTTTTGGTGGTTTTGTATTGAACTAAAAGAACAATGCTTTGAAAAAATGATCGTTGAATTCCTTGTAATATTAAAAACTTAACAAATGAACCCTTCACACATTGAACACATTGGCATAGCGGTTAAAGATTTTGATGCTGCTATTGCCTATTACGAAAAACTGTTAGGCAGCAAATGTTATGCTGTTGAAGAAGTGATTGATCAAAAGGTAAAAACGGCTTTTTTCAAAGTCGGGCAAACGAAAATTGAGTTGTTGGCGTCCACTGATCCTGAAGGGCCTGTGGGAAAATTCATAGAAAAAAAAGGAGAAGGCATTCATCACATTGCTTTTGCCGTTGAGGGCTTGCAGGATTCTTTAAATGAACTTGCCAAAGATGGTATTCAATTGATTGATCAAACACCCAGAAAAGGTGCTGAAGGATTGAATATTGCTTTTTTACATCCTAAATCGACGATGGGCGTTTTGACTGAATTGTGTGAAAAACCTAATTAAATAGTTCAATGATAATAATATAACAGTTTTTTGCGTTATCTAATTAAATGAATCTCATTTCTAATCAAAAAATTTATTTTTTATGAGCAATCAACAGAATAAAGTACAAGAACTCATAGATTTACGTGCTAAAGCCCGTTTAGGTGGAGGTCAAAAACGCATTGATGCACAGCACAAAAAGGGGAAATATACTGCTCGTGAACGCATTGCCATGTTGTTGGATGAAGGTAGTTTTGAAGAATTTGATATGTTTCTTCAACATCGTTGTACCAATTTTGGGATGGAGAAAGAAAGTTATCTTGGCGATGGTGTTGTAACCGGTTGTGGCACCATTGAAGGCCGTTTGGTGTATATTTTTGCACAGGATTTTACCGTTTTCGGAGGTTCATTGTCGGAAACAATGGCTTTGAAGATTTGTAAAGTAATGGATCAGGCTATGAAAATGGGAGCTCCCGTCATTGGCATCAACGATTCGGGTGGTGCTCGCATTCAAGAAGGGGTAAATGCATTAGCAGGGTACGGCGAAATTTTTCAACGTAACATTTTAGCTTCGGGCGTTATTCCACAAATTTCGGCTATTTTTGGGCCTTCGGCAGGCGGTGCTGTTTATTCACCCGCTTTGACCGATTTTACCATTATGGCAAAAGGATCAAGTTACATGTTTTTAACCGGTCCAAAAGTTGTTAAAACAGTCACCGGCGAAGACGTTACTCAGGAACAATTGGGTGGAGCCAGTGTTCATGCTTCAAAATCGGGCGTTGCTCATTTTGCCGTTGATGCTGAAGAAGATGGCATTGCATTGATTCGTCACTTGCTGAGTTTTTTACCTCAAAATAACTTGGAAGAACCACCTTTCCGTCCCTGTGAAGACCCTATTGACAGAATGGACGATGCGCTGAACGAAGTGATTCCTGACAATCCCAACAAACCGTATGACATGTACGAAGTGATTGGCAGTATTATTGACAATGGTGAATTTTTGGAAGTTCACCGTGATTATGCTCAAAATATCATTGTAGGATTTGCTCGTTTCAACGGAATGTCCGTTGGAATTGTGGCCAATCAACCCAAGGTGTTGGCTGGTGTGCTCGATTCGAATGCATCCAGAAAAGCGGCACGTTTTGTTCGTTTTTGTGATGCGTTCAATATTCCGTTGGTTACGTTGGTTGATGTTCCGGGCTTTTTGCCGGGCACCGGTCAAGAGTATAATGGAGTCATTGTGCACGGGGCCAAGTTGCTTTATGCATATGGCGAAGCAACAGTCCCCAAAGTAACGGTGACACTGCGAAAAGCTTATGGAGGAGCATATATTGTAATGAGTTCTAAGCATTTACGTAGTGATATCAATTATGCTTGGCCTACAGCCGAAATTGCTGTTATGGGAGCTTCAGGAGCCATTGAGGTGTTGTATGCCAAAGAAGCTGCTAATGCTGAAGATCCTGCTTCGTTTGTTGCTCAAAAGGAACAAGAATACAGGGATGCCTTCTCCAATCCGTACAGTGCCGCTCGTTACGGTTACATCGATGACGTAATTGAACCTCGAAATACCCGTTTTCGTGTGATTCGTGCCTTGCAGCAACTGGCTACCAAAAGGCAAACCAACCCTGCAAAAAAACACGGCAATCTGCCATTATAATGGTTAACTTTTCAACCTGAATGGTTATTCAATGCGTTGTTTGAATTCATTGAAATCATTCAGGTCGGAAATGAATGCTTTAACGATTTTCATCAATCCTTAGTGTTAAAATAAAAATCATCGTATGAAACAAAATGCAATTGATCCTGCAGTGGTTGTTGCGATCGGAATGGCCCTGCACGAAATGGCAGAAGAAATCCATGACGTGGAAAGCAATGTACTCACCATTCAGCATGCTAATTTTGGCTATTCACCATGGTCTTCCAAGGCGTTAGTCATGCGTCAACCTATTTTTGTGAACAAAAAATAACCATGCGTTATCTCCAAAATGTTTCATTTGGAGATCCGTTTTTTTTATTAAAATATCATTGAAAAAAGCTGACGTGACTTGAGTTTAATAATTTCAATAAAGTCATTTTCAAAAGCCGGTCTTTTTTTAATAGTTTCAACTCTTTATTAAAACAAAAAACAATGAAAGCATATTCATACAAAATCAATGGGCAGCCCTACAAAGTCAATATTGAGCATGTTGATGAAGCGAGTGCTTCGGTGGAAGTAAACGGAGAACTGTTTCAGGTAGAATTGGAAAAATCGGTAAAGGCTGCTGCTCAACCCATTGTTCGTCCCGTCGTTTCAGCTTCTAAAGCAGGTCATGCTCATTCATCGGATCTTGTCGGTGCCATTAAATCTCCACTTCCTGGGGTCATCCTTGACATTACCGTTAATGTGGGCGATGAAGTTAAAATGGGACAAAAAGTGATCGTTTTGGAAGCCATGAAAATGGAAAATGTCATCAATGCCGATCGTGACGGCAAAGTCATTGAAATTAAAGTAGCCAAAGGAGATTCCGTTCTTGAAGGAGTGGATCTGTTGGTTATTGGTTAATGGCGAATCACTCGCAAACACGTTGTATTTTTAAAACGATTGAAAAATGGGAAGGACAGCTGTGCTTCTCATTTTTTTGTACTTTTGTCAGTCCATTTTTTGCATGGTATTTCTTCGTTTACCAAATTTACAAACCGACAAATCATGTTTCACTCATCTTTTCAAGCGTTAATTAATTGGGACAAACATTGGCTTTTAACGATCAACGGCTGGCACTCTCCTTCGGCAGATGCTTTTTTTTGGCTTATGTCAAGCAAACTATTCCCTGTTGTTTTATCCGTTTTGTTGATTTATTTTCTCTGGAAAAACAACGGTTTGAAAACCTTGGTTTACATTTTGTTTTTAGCCTTAACCATTTTGATTGCCGATCAATTGGCTTCGGGTGTTATCAAACCCATGGTGGCAAGATTGCGTCCAACACATGATCCGTCCATTGACTCAATGGTTCATTTAGTGCATCATTACACAGGTGGTCTTTATGGATTTGTATCTTCGCATGCTTCCATAACCATGGCCACTTCTTTGTTTGTTGCATTGCTGACTCGTCAGAAGTTGTTGAGTTTTCTTTTTTTCTTTTGGGCTTTGGTGACTTGTTATTCCCGTATTTATATAGGAGTGCATTATCCGCTCGATGTGTTGGGTGGTACGGTGGTTGGTTTGTTTTCGGGAGCGCTGGTTTACTATTTTATGACTTCTCTGGCTCATCATATTCGCGCATTAAAAGGCTTTTCTCGTCCCGCTTCCATACCGGCAAAAGATGCGATTCTTTTTTTCTGGATCGTTATCGGTTTTTGGGGAATTGTTTTATTGGCTTGCATTTATTAAAAAAAAAAGCGACATCCTTTGGAGAATGTCGCTTGATGATTTTCTTAGGTTGTGGTTATCGTGGCAGTGCCTGAAAATCTTCCAATGAAATGGGTATTTTGTTGAGCGTTACTTTTTCTTTGGCGGTGTTGGTCACTTTCTCATTCAATACGCTCTCAAAATATTTTTCAACTTCTTCATCTTTTTGAAGAATATCCTGAACATATCCTTCCAAGAGATCATCGGGGAAATTGGTGATACCGTACTGTGCATATTGTGATTTTAAGTTACGTTTTATGTACGATTTTAAATCAGCGGCGTCAACTTTAATTTCATTTGTAACGGCAAATTGATTTCTGAAAAGTTGCCATCTCAACAAATCAAGTAAGTCATTAAATTCCTTTTCAATGACTTCTTCGCTTATTTTTTTGTTTGATTCTTTGATCCATCTTTTCAAGAATGGTTCAGGGAAGGGCAGATCTGATAGTTTTTGCAAAATATACGAGCGAAAGTCATTTTGGAAACGGTAAAAACTGTTTTCGACCATGATTTCCTGAAGAACTTCTTTTTCTTTTTCGCGCGCTTCGGCTTCGGTAGTTACCGTATCTTTGCCATACACTAAATCAAATAACTCTTGATCGAGAGGATGTGGTTGGTAACGGTCAATGTGTTCAATGGTGAATTGAAAATCAGCATCAAATTTTTTTAATTCTTCCACTTGAACATTTAAAAACATGGCAGCATCTTTTTCGTCATGAAATGCAGTAGTTGGATTGAATGAAACATTTTCTCCAACTTTCTTCCCGATGATCAAAGTTTTAACTTCATTTTTTAACAAATTGGGCTTTAACTGACTGTCAGTAAAAGTTCGTTTGGTTTCGGTTTCAGTCAATTCTTCCAATGATCCTTTGACGAGGTCATTTTCTTCAACAATATCTGCCTCAATGGTTGAAGCCATTCGTTCGCGAATGGATTGTATTTGTTTGTCAATCAGTGTTTCGTCAACAGCAATTTCGTAGTAAGGAAGTACATCTTCTTTCGTTAATTCCAACGTGATTTTGGGAGCTTCGGCAAAATCAAAAACAAACTCCATGACTTCGTCGAAATCAAAACGAACAGGTTTTTGATCAGTTGTATTTGGCAAAACTTCTCCCAATAATTTAATGTCATTGTTCTTTAAATAGTTGTCTATAGCTTCACTGACAATTTGATTGACTTCTTCAACCAAGATGGACTTGCCATACATTTTTTTTAACAATCCAACAGGTACCATGCCCGGTCTGAAACCCGGCACATTGGCTTTTCGTTTGTATTCTTTTAATTTGTTCTCAACTTTTTCGGAATAATCTGAAGAGTCGATTTGCACAAAAAGTTGTGCGGTCAAGCCATCTGTATCTTTTCTGACAATGTTCATTCGTTTTTAATTTAGGTATGTTTCCTTTTTATTTATAGGCTGATGTGCTTTTATTTTTTTGAGGGAACAACAACTTCGTCGCCGTTGTAAGCCCATATAACATAAGCTGAGCCCCATGTAAATCCTCCACCAAAGGTAGTTAAAATAATTTTATCTCCTTTTCGAAGTTTGGGTTCCCATTCGGCAAGGCAAAGTGGGAGTGTTGCTGCCGTTGTATTCCCAAATTTTTCAATGTTGACCATTACTTTTTCTTTAGCAAGTCCCATTCTGTTAGCAACAGCGTCAATGATACGCAAATTAGCCTGGTGGGGGACTAACCATGCAATGTCATCGTGGGTGAGGTTATTGCGTTGCATGATTTCTTCGGAGACATCAGCCATACGGGTTACGGCATATTTGAAAACCACTTGTCCTTCTTGATAAATGTAATGTTGTTTAGCATCAACTGTTTCGTGCGATGCAGGGAAAACAGAACCTCCGGCCTTTAAGTGAAGATGTGGATACCCGGCTCCGTCCGTGTAAAGCTTGGCATCAATCAAACCAATTTCTTCTTCAGTTGGTTCAAGAAGTACAGCCCCGGCTCCGTCGCCAAAAAGAGGACAAATGGAACGATCGGTGTAATCAACAAAAGCAGAAAGTTTGTCAGCTCCTATGAGAATCACTTTTTTATATTTTCCCGACTCAATCAGTGCAGCGGCATTTTCAAGACCAAACGTAAATCCTGAACAGGCAGCGCTAAGGTCATAAGCATACGCATTTTTAATGCCAACTCGTTCAGCAGCTAAAATGGCGGTTGATGGAAAGTTGTGATCGGGAGTTACCGTAGCGCAAACCACTGCATCAATTTCTTCAGGTTTGGTATGGGTCTTTTTTAAAAGTTGTTCCATCGCCTTCGCTGCCAAGAACGAGGTGCCCAACCCTTTTTCTTTCAAAATATGGCGTTCTTTAATGCCAATGCGTGTCATGATCCACTCGTCGGAGGTATCAACCATACGGGAAAGTTCATCGTTAGTCAATACATAATCAGGAACATACATTCCAATTCCTGTAATCTTAGCAAAAATTTTATTCATCTGTTTATGATTTGTTTATTAATGGTCAGATGGAATTCTTCCCGTCATCAACGGAATTCGTTTCATGCTTTATTGGTTAGAGATTGTTGATTTTTTGTTGCATCACAATGTATTTTTATCTTTGGATCAACTACAGTGTGAAATATAAGGTTGAAACGAGGCTTGATATTCTTTTTGTTCTGAAATCAGGTTGTTCAGAAAAGTTTCATCCGTCTATTGTTTGTCTTTAACGCTCTTGTATGGAGCCGCCCAATTAGTCCTTTCACTGAGCATAAGCTTTTATATGGCTCGTTTCATACATTTTTCATCTGCTTCATTGAAAATCGTAAATGCATAAGGAGCATGCTACGTTTCAATACAAGTGTAGGCTCAATTCAAAATAGATTGCAGGAGCAATGCTTAAATTTTGAAAAAGCCCCAAAAGCAGTAGGGTCTCAGGGCTTTCCTTATTTGTCAGCATTTAATTTGGCATTAAGCCGTGGCTAATTTTTCAATGGCTAATTTGCCGCGATAATAACCACAAGAACCACAAACGGTATGATAAATGTGCATGGCTCCACAATTAGGACATACTACTAAGGTTGGAGCTATTGCTTTGTCGTGAGTTCTTCTTTTTGCTGTTCGTTGTTTCGAATGTTTTCTTTTTGGATGTGCCATGTCAGTTCAAATTTTAATCATTATCTATTAATTCATTTAGTTTATCCCACCGCGCATCATGTGCTTTGGATCCGGACGAAAAATCGCTCATATCATCTTGACTTTCTTCTTCGTTGTCAGTTCCTTCTTCACGGGATGAGGAAGCACTGTGTTTTCGTAACTGATTGGTCATTTGTTTATTGCATTTCCCAAATGGATGCACATGTTTCAATGGAATGGCCAATACAATAAATTCATATAAAAACCATGCAACATTAATTTCTCCTTCGTCTTCAGGAACAATGACCACGTCAATGCCGTTGTCGGAAAAAGTTTTGCCAAACTTCACCATTAATTTTTCCTTGACGACAATGTTTTGTTCCATGTCGTCCAAACATCGATCACACGGGATAATGATGTTTCCTTGGATATCGAAGAAGAGCTCATATCCGTTTTTGTTTTTGGTGACCAAAATGTTGGCTTCCAAATCCCCTTTTTGTACTTCAGGGCTGTCAATTTTTTGAAAGTATTCTTGCGTCAAATGAAATGCAAAAGATTGACTTCCTGATGTTATAAGTCTTAAAGGTATCGAATATGCTTCAAATTTTCCCACAATTTTTTGTCCAATAAAAATCATGCAAAGGTAAATAAAAATATCTGCATTAGGATACATGGTTTTGCTTTTTTAGTCCAATTGCCCATCATAAGCTATTTTACAGGCAGATTTTTGCTGTTTGTTTTCAAAAGGAAATCCAAATTAAATGAAGTAAGATAGCTTAAATCTTGCTGCTTTTTTCAGATGAGAATTTGTAATGGTTTTGTTCCATGCAGTTTAAACAAGTTTTGTTTTTGAATGAATCAGTGGATAAGGAACCATTTGGCAATCGGATCAAAACCATGTGTTGTACCTGTTGATATCGTCAGACAGATTTACAAGAGGAAGAAAAATGTTTTTAAGAAGTTGTTCAAATCAAAACCTTTTATTACCTTTGCAGCCGCATTTTATAACTATTTAAAAACCTGATTGATTAATATGATCGTAGTTCCTGTTAAAGAAGGCGAGAACATTGAAAAAGCCTTGAAGAAATTCAAAAGAAAGTTTGAAAAAACGGGTGTAGTCAAAGAGCTTAGAAAGCGTCAAGCATTTTCAAAGCCTTCCGTAAAACGCCGTGAAGAGCTGATTCATGCTACTTATGTTCAAAAATTGCAGCAAAATCAGGAATAAGGTCATTCTTCCTTTGCATTTTTAGGTTATCTTTGTAGCAAATCCGTTGCGCTATGATTGACCTTTTTTTGCAATACATACAATATGAAAAAGGGCTTTCAGCTCATACTATCACATCGTATCGTATTGATTTAAATCAATTTGTACAATTTATTACCGATGAAACAGGTTCTTTCGATGCTTCGAATGTAACGCCGTTTCAAATTAGGCAATGGATTGTTACGCTGCTGAAAAATGGTCAATCTCCCCGTTCAGTCAACAGAAAAGTGACGGCTTTGAGATCTTTTTTTTTATTCTTAAATCACAAACAGCTGGTTGTATCCAATCCTACGAAAAAGATTGTTGCACTGAAAACAAAAAAAGATTTGCCGTTCTATTTCACTGAAAAGGAGATTAATTTTGCAAGTAGTCAATTGTTGGAAAACAGCTTTAATGAGGCGCGGGATAAATTGATCATCGAAATGCTTTATCAAACCGGAATGCGACGATCTGAATTAATCGGAGTGAAGGATGTCGATATAGACTTTTCAAGGAGTACCATTCGGGTGCTGGGCAAAAGAAACAAGGAACGTTTTATTCCTTTCGGTCCTACGTTGGGCCACGAAATAAAAAGATACCTTGAGATGCGGGATCATTCCATCGAAAATCCGGCTGAGCGATTTTTTACTTTGAAAGACGGATCGCCTCTCTATCCTAAATTAGTTTACAACGTCGTGTGTCGCTCATTCAGCGGTATCAGCACGTTAACAAAGAAAAGCCCGCATGTTTTACGTCACAGTTTTGCCACTACCCTTTTAAATAAAGGAGCAGAATTGAATGCCGTCAAAGATTTGTTAGGTCACAGCAACCTTTCGGCAACGGAAATTTATACACATACAACTTTTGATCAAATACAAGCCATTTATAAACAAGCCCATCCAAGGGCGCAAAAAAGGAGGGAGTCATGACAGTAAACATTCAATCCATTAAGTTTGAAGCGACCCAAAAGCTGCAAGAACATATTACGAAAAAAGTAACGAAACTTGAACATTTCTTCGATGAAATTATTACGGCTGATGTGACGTTGAAAGTAGTTAAACCTGAAACCATTGCCAATAAAGAAGCATCGGTACGCATTAATGTGCCGGGGCAGGAACTTTTTGCATCAAAAGTGTGCGATTCGTTCGAAGAAGCCGTCGATACTGCCGTGGAAGCGATCGAAAAGCAGATTATGAAGTATAAAGAAAAAATTAAATCATAAAAAATTAATTATCAGGTTATTCTTCAATTTAATGTGTGTTTTTACATCAACGATAAAAAAGAATGATTTTTATTTTCACACGTCGAATTTATGTTGATCGCAAAGGATGTATGGACCACGTCAAAAAATCATCCTTTTGAGCAAAATTGTTTTTATGGCTCGTTTCATTTTTTTTTATCGAAAAGAGGAATAACATTTTGTACTTCCAAAAAAAACAACTACATTTGCAAGCCGTTTTAGCATTGAAAGTTAAAACGGCTTTTAATTGGTGATATTAAAAGAATTAAGCGTAATTCTTTTCTCATATGATGATTGAAAAAGATATAAGGTAAGCCATTTGAATGTTGAAGATAAAGCAATAAAGAGATAGGGGCAGTTACCAGAGTGGCCAAATGGGGCAGACTGTAAATCTGCTGGCGATGCCTTCGGTGGTTCGAATCCATCACTGCCCACTTATACGTGAATCATTTGCGGGAATAGCTCAGTCGATAGAGCATCAGCCTTCCAAGCTGAGGGTCGCGGGTTTGAGTCCCGTTTCCCGCTCAACCATTAATCGAAATCTTTTTGCTTGTGTTTGATAAAGAGGAGAAAAGATTTTCAATTTAAACAACAAACGAAAGTTGCTGTTGTAGCTCAGCGGTAGAGCACTTCCTTGGTAAGGAAGAGGTCATGGGTTCAAGTCCCATCAACAGCTCAAAAAAAACGATGAAACCCACATCTATTTAATAATAAATAATTTTCTGAGTTATGGCAAAAGAACATTTTAACAGGACGAAACCGCACGTTAATATCGGTACCATTGGACACGTCGATCACGGCAAAACGACATTAACAGCTGCAATCACCACTGTATTAGCAAAAAAAGGACTTTCGGAAGTACGTTCGTTCGATTCGATCGATAATGCTCCTGAAGAAAAAGAACGTGGTATTACCATTAATACTGCTCACGTTGAATATGAAACTGCAAAACGTCACTATGCACACGTTGACTGTCCGGGTCACGCCGACTATGTGAAGAACATGGTAACCGGTGCAGCTCAAATGGACGGTGCAATCATCGTGGTTGCCGCAACGGACGGTCCTATGCCACAAACACGCGAACACATCCTTTTGGCACGTCAGGTAAACGTTCCAAAATTAGTTGTTTTCATGAACAAATGTGATATGGTTGACGACCCTGAAATGCTCGACCTTGTTGAAATGGAAATGCGGGAACTGTTGTCATTTTACGAATTTGACGGAGATAACACGCCTGTTATTCGTGGCTCTGCACTGGGCGCATTGAATGGCGTTCCCGAATGGGAAGAAAAAGTCATGGAATTAATGGATGCTGTTGATACTTGGATTCCGCTTCCTGCACGTGAAATTGATAAACCATTCTTGATGCCTGTTGAAGATGTCTTTTCGATTACTGGTCGTGGTACCGTTGCGACAGGGCGTATTGAAACCGGAATCATCAAAACCGGCGAAGAAGTTCAAATCATTGGACTTGGTGCAGAAGGTAAGAAATCTGTTGTAACCGGTGTCGAAATGTTCCGTAAAATTTTGGATGAAGGACAAGCTGGTGATAACGTAGGATTGTTGCTTCGCGGTATTGACAAAGATGAAATCAAGCGCGGTATGGTTATTTGCCATCCGGGTAAAGTGAAACCTCACACCCGTTTCAAAGCTCAGGTTTATATTCTGAAAAAAGAAGAAGGTGGTCGTCACACTCCATTTCACAATAAATATCGTCCACAATTCTATATCCGTACATTGGACGTTACCGGTGAAATTACCTTGCCCGAAGGAACCGAAATGGTTATGCCCGGCGATAACTTAACCATCACCGTGGAACTGATTTATCCGGTTGCTTGTGACTTAGGTTTGCGTTTTGCAATCCGTGAAGGCGGTCGTACCGTTGGAGCAGGTCAAATTACCGAATTACTTGACTAATTTTATGATAGGAAAGGGTCAACCTTTTCCATCGTATTCAAATTAAACAACATAAGATCCTGGCTGAAATCATGTCAGGATCTTATAGCCTTAAACAGGAAGTAAATCTACGTTAGATAAGCGTACTGTTTTAATTACGGGTCTAGCTCAGCTGGTAGAGCATCGGTCTCCAAAACCGAGTGTCGTGAGTTCGAATCTTACGACCCGTGCACTAAACGAATCCACTTACTATGAATAAAATTATTAATTATTTCAAAGAATCTTACACTGAGCTTGTTCATAAAGTGACGTGGCCTACCTACAAAGAACTTACAAACAGTGCAATCGTTGTGTTAGTAGCTTCCCTCGTGATTGCATTGATTGTGTGGGTTATGGATTTAGGATTTGAGAACATCATGAAGTTTATTTACAAACAAATTATTTAAGTTTTAATTTCATGATAGAAACTGCACAAAAGTGGTATGTCATTCGTGTCATCAGTGGGAAAGAGCATAAAGTGAAAGAGTACATTGAGGCGGAGATTAAAAACACCAATCTTGGACATTTTGTTACGCAGGTACTCATTCCGACTGAAAAAGTTGTGCAAATTCGAAATGGCAAACGCATCACCAAAGAAAAGAGTTATTTGCCCGGTTACATTCTGGTAGAAGCCAATTTAGTGGGTGATGTAGCTCATCGTTTGAGACAGTTGCCAAATGTTCTCGGTTTTTTAGGCGAAAAAAATGATGCCCCTACGCCGTTAAGGCCTTCCGAAGTGAATCGAATTCTTGGTGTTATGGACGAATTGGTCGATGCCGAAGGAGAAATTGATTTGACTTATTCGGTAGGCGATAGCGTGAAAGTCATCATTGGCCCATTTACGGGTTTCACCGGCGTTGTTGAAGAAGTGAATGTGGAAAAGAAAAAGCTCAAAGTTATGGTGAAAATTTTTGGGCGAAAAACTCCTTTGGAATTAGGATTTTTGCAAGTGGAAAAAGAGTAGATGTGGTTACGCACACCCTACTGGAATATTAATATTTAAATATAACAAAAATGGCAAAACAAGTTGCAGGACTTATTAAATTGCAGATAAAAGGTGGTGCTGCAAACCCATCACCTCCCGTTGGACCGGCATTAGGTTCAAAGGGGATCAATATTATGGAGTTTTGTAAGCAATTTAATGCCAGAACTCAAGAAAAAGCAGGAAAAATTTTGCCTGTGGTCATCACATACTATACCGATAAGTCATACGATTTTGTCGTAAAGACTCCACCGGTAGCCATTCAATTGATGGAAGCAGCCAAGCTAAAAGGAGGCTCGGCCGAACCAAATCGTCAGAAAGTTGCAGAGATTACCTGGGATCAGGTAAAAACCATCGCAGAAGACAAAATGGTTGACTTAAATTGTTTCACATTGGAAGCTGCCATGAAAATGGTGGCAGGAACCGCAAGAAGTATGGGGATTACGATCAAAGGGCAAAACCCGGGAATTAATTAAAATCATTCAACATGAGTAAACTAACGAAAAATCAAAAGTTGGCAAGTAGCAAAGTTGAAGCCGGGAAAACTTATACGCTTAAAGAAGCAGCATCATTGATAAAAGAGATTACTTTTACCAAGTTTGACGCTTCGGTTGATCTTGATGTCCGTTTAGGAGTGGATCCCCGTAAGGCCAATCAAATGGTTCGCGGAGTGGTGTCACTGCCTCACGGTACAGGAAAACAAATTCGAGTTCTTGCGTTATGTTCACCCGAAGCAGAGGCTGATGCCAAAGCTGCCGGTGCAGATTATGTCGGTTTAGACGAGTACATTGAAAAGATTAAAGGTGGATGGACCGATATTGATGTAATCATCACACAGCCGGCTATCATGGGAAAGATTGGTGCACTGGGACGTATTTTAGGACCTCGCGGACTGATGCCCAATCCTAAAAGCGGTACCGTTACCAACGACATTGCTACAGCTGTAAAAGAAGTCAAACAAGGGAAAATTGATTTCAAGGTTGACAAAAATGGTATTGTTCATGCTTCTATCGGGAAAGTTTCTTTTGATGCCGATAAAATAGCCGATAATGCAAAAGAATTCATTCAAACGCTTATCAAATTGAAACCGGCAACCGCAAAAGGTACTTACATCAAAAGTATTTATCTTTCCAGTACTATGAGTCTTGGTGTGAAAATTGACCCTAAATCGGTTGAAGAAAACTAAAAAAGTGGTAGTATGAAAAAGGAAGATAAAAGCGTTATAATAGAATCCATCAAGACAACATTGGGATCGTACAGTCATTTCTATTTGACTGACAGCGAAGGATTAAATGCTGAAGAAACGAGTAAATTGCGTCGAGCTTGTTACAACAAACAGATTAAGATGTTGGTTGTCAAAAACAAGCTTCTTCTCAAAGCGCTCGAAGCCTCAGAAACCGATTTCAGCCCTTTATTTAATTCACTCAAGGGATCAACCTCCATTTTATTGTCCAATGTAGGAAATGAACCGGCAAAATTAATTAAAGAGTTCAGCAAGACCAGCAAAGTTGAAAAACCTTTGTTAAAGGCTGCTTACGTTGAACAAAGTTTCTATGTGGGTGCTGATCAATTGGATGCATTAATCAACATTAAGAGTAAAAACGAACTTATTGCAGACCTTATTGCTTTGTTGCAATCGCCTGCTAAGAACGTTGTGTCCGCACTCCAATCAGGAGGAACTACCATTCACGGCGTATTAAAAACGCTTTCGGAAAGATAAATATATCATTTAATTCATTGAAACTATTAAAAATAACTCATCATGGCAGATTTAAAAGCATTTGCAGAACAATTGGTTAACTTGACCGTAAAAGAAGTAAACGAGTTGGCAGAAATTTTGAAAAACGAATATGGCATTGAACCTGCAGCTGCTGCAGTAGCTGTTGCCGGACCTGCTGCACCTGCTGCAGTAGTGGAAGAAAAAACTTCATTTGACGTTATTTTGAAAGCTCCCGGCGCTAACAAATTAGCAATTGTTAAATTAGTTAAGGAATTGACAGGTCTTGGTTTGAAAGAAGCTAAGGATTTAGTTGATGGTGCTCCGAACCCAATCAAAGAAGGCGTATCGAAAGATGAAGCCGAAGCGTTGAAAAAACAGTTGACCGAAGGCGGCGCAGAAGTTGAAGTTAAATAATATCTCGTTGATAGATAGCATGTTGGTTTAGAGTCTCATATTGATGAGATTCTAAACCTTTTTGTGTATTAAACGTGTCTTTGTTTATTGAATCGGATTTCGGAATCAAAACGGCTATTTTATACGTCTATTTTTAATGCTAAAGCTGTATGGAACTTGCCAAAGAGTCAATTTTTTTGATCACAAGGTTTTTAAGGCTCGTTTCATGGTGATTTTGATTGTTGATCTGCATCAATTTTTAAGTTTCTTCGGATCAAAAATAGATGTTTTGCAGTGAAAACTTTTTCTGAATGATTCAATTTGATGTGATTTCGCATCACCTCTTAATTCTGATGCATGTTGATCCGCTTTTGAAGGATCCATTTTGTGGAATGACACCCATAGCTGTGTTCAACAAAATGAGCATTGGAGTTAACAAAATATTTATAACGCTATCATTATTCACTTGATTTTTTTTTGTCCACTTCGGTTCATGTTCATGATACTTTTGCTAAAAATTCTTGCTCTTTGAGTGGATTTATCCATTGTGATAAAATACTTTTCGCCAAAATGACAACATTGTTTTTCAAGTTCAACCAAACTTTCCTTCCTAATGATATCCAATAAGCCTAACCAAAGAATAAATTTCGCATCATTTAAGAGTCCGCTCGACTATCCTGATTTTCTGGAAGTACAATTAAAATCTTTCCAAGATTTTTTTCAATTAGATGCTCCTCCCGAAAAGAGAAAGAATGAAGGACTTTTTAGTGTTTTTGCCGAAAATTTCCCTATTTCGGATACGCGCAACAATTTCGTACTCGAATTTTTGGACTATTTTATTGATCCTCCCAGATACTCGATACAGGAATGCATCGATCGAGGCTTAACGTACAGTGTCCCTCTGAAAGCAAAATTAAAGTTATACTGTACCGATCCGGAACATGAAGATTTTGACACGGTGATTCAAGATGTTTATTTAGGAACCATTCCTTACATGACCGATAAAGGTACTTTTGTGATCAACGGTGCTGAGCGCGTGGTGGTTTCCCAGTTGCATCGTTCTCCGGGTGTATTTTTTGGCCAAAGTGTGCATACGAATGGCACGAAACTCTACTCAGCCCGTATCATTCCTTTTAAGGGAGCATGGATCGAATTTGCAACGGATATTAACAATGTCATGTATGCATACATCGATCGTAAGAAGAAGCTTCCTGTCACTACGCTGTTACGTGCCATCGGATACGAGAGTGACAAAGATATTCTTGAAATTTTTGATTTGGCCGAAGAAATTAAAGTCAACAAGAGCAGCCTGAAAAAGGTTGTTGGTAGAAAATTGGCAGCGCGTGTTTTAAAATCATGGAATGAGGATTTTGTTGATGAAGATACCGGCGAAGTTTCGTCTATTGAGCGTTACGAGGTGATCATTGATCGAGAAACGATTTTAGAGAATAAGCACATTGATGCCATCATCGATTCAGGAGCTCAAACCATTTTGTTGCACAGGGAAGAGCAGAATCAAAGTGATTATTCTATTATATACAATACGTTACAAAAAGACTCAAGCAATTCAGAGCGGGATGCCATTTTGTATATCTATCGCCAACTCAGAAGCGCCGAACCGGCTGATGATGCTTCGGCGCGTGAAGTAATCAACGGATTGTTTTTTTCCGACAAGCGATATGATTTGGGTGAAGTAGGCCGTTATCGGATTAACCGTAAGTTGAATCTGCATACGGATATGGATATTCGTGTGTTGACCAAAGAGGACATCATTGAAATCATCAAATATTTGATTGAGTTGATCAATTCAAAGGCTGAGGTAGATGATATTGATCACTTAAGCAATCGTCGGGTTCGGACGGTGGGTGAGCAACTTTACAATCAATTTGGCGTGGCTCTTGCGCGTATGGCTCGTACCATTCGTGAACGCATGAATGTTCGTGACAACGAAGTATTTACACCAACTGATTTGATCAATGCCAAAACCATTTCATCGGTTATCAATACTTTTTTTGGGACCAATGCATTGTCCCAATTTATGGATCAAACGAATCCATTGGCAGAAATAACGCACAAAAGACGTCTTTCGGCTTTAGGTCCCGGCGGACTTTCAAGGGAAAGAGCCGGTTTCGAAGTTCGAGATGTGCATTACACCCACTACGGACGATTGTGCCCCATTGAAACGCCTGAAGGGCCTAACATCGGGTTGATCTCATCCTTGTGTGTTTATGCAAAAATTAACAATCTTGGCTTTATTGTCACTCCATATCGAAAAGTAGAAGAGGGGAAAGTAGATTTAGATCCAAACAACATTGTTTATCTGACTGCTGAGGAAGAAGACGGTAAAATCATTGCACAGGGAAATGCTCCGTTAAAAGATGACGGCGGATTTATCAAATCGAAGGTGAAAGCTCGTAAAGATGCGGATTATCCGGTTGTACCACCTGAAGAGGTGAATTTGATGGATGTTTCGCCCACGCAGATTGCCTCCATTGCAGCTTCCTTGATTCCATTTTTGGAGCACGATGATGCCAACCGTGCATTGATGGGTTCGAACATGATGCGTCAGGCTGTTCCGTTGTTGCGGTGTGAATCTCCCATTGTTGGAACCGGTATTGAAGAACAAATCATTCACGATTCGCGTTCACAAATTGTAGCCGAAGGCGAAGGCGTTGTGGAATTTGTTGATGCGCAAAAAATTGTGATTCGATATGATCGATCGGAAGAGGAAGATTTTATTCACTTTGAAGATTCGGTGAAAGAGTATTTGATCCCGAAATTTCAACGCACCAATCAGGAAACGACGATTGACTTGCGGCCTATCATTTCAAAGGGAGAACGTGTCACCAAAGGCCAGATTTTAACTGAAGGTTATGCGTCGGAAAATGGAGAGTTGGCCTTGGGACGTAACTTGAAAGTGGCATTTATGCCTTGGAAAGGATACAATTTTGAGGATGCCATTGTGTTGAATGAACGGGTTGTGAGAGAAGATCTCTTTACTTCGGTACATGTGTCTGAGTATTCATTAGAAGTACGTGAAACCAAACGAGGCATGGAAGAGCTCACCTCGGATATTCCCAACGTTAGTGAAGAAGCAACGCGCAATTTGGATGAAAACGGCATTATTCGCATTGGAGCTCAGGTTGTTCCCGGCGATATTTTGATAGGGAAAATAACACCTAAAGGAGAATCGGATCCATCGCCGGAAGAAAAACTGCTGCGTGCCATTTTTGGGGACAAAGCCGGAGATGTAAAAGACGCTTCTTTGAAGGCTTCGCCATCGCTTCGCGGTGTGGTGATCGGGAAAAGTCTCTTTTCGCGTGCCATGAAATCGCGTAAATCGGGATTGGCCGAAAAAGCTGTTTTGCCTAAGTTAGAAGAAGAATTTGAGAAAGAGGCTCAACTGCTAAAAAACCGATTGATTGAGAAATTGGTGGTGCTTACTCAGGGTAAAACATCGCAGGGAGTAAAAGATTTCTTAGGGAATGATTTGATTCCGAAAGGAAGCAAGTTTACTCAAAAAGCGATGAACGAAATTGATTACACCACCGTTCATGTGAGTCGATGGACTACGGACAATCACCGAAATGAATTGATTCAGGCCGTGATTGTTAATTATTTGAAGAAATACAAAGAATTGGATGCTCAATTGAAGCGGAAAAAGTTTAACATTACCATTGGGGACGAACTTCCTGCTGGGATTGTTCAATTGGCAAAAGTATATATTGCAAAGAAACGGAAAATTCGTGTTGGGGACAAAATGGCTGGACGTCACGGGAACAAAGGGATTGTGTCGCGTATTGTGCGTGAAGAAGACATGCCGTTCCTCGAAGACGGAACTACGGTGGACATTGTGTTGAATCCTTTAGGGGTGCCTTCGCGGATGAATCTTGGACAAATTTTTGAAACCGTCTTGGGATGGGCAGGTCAAAAGTTGAATGTAAAATTCTCCACGCCTATTTTTGACGGAGCGACTTTGGAAGATTTAAATCAATGGACTGAAAAGGCCGGATTACCTACCTATGGGAAGACCTATTTGTATGACGGAGGCACCGGAGAACGATTTGACCAACCTGCCACAGTGGGTGTCATTTATATGTTGAAACTTGGGCACATGGTTGAAGACAAGATGCATGCTCGTTCCATTGGGCCGTATTCATTGATCACACAACAGCCTTTAGGAGGTAAAGCTCAGTTTGGAGGACAACGTTTTGGTGAAATGGAAGTATGGGCGCTCGAAGCATTTGGAGCAGCACATATTTTGCAGGAAATCCTGACGGTGAAATCCGATGATGTGGTAGGACGTGCCCGTTCGTACGAAGCCATTGTGAAAGGGGAACCAATGCCAACGCCGGGCCTGCCCGAATCATTAAATGTGTTGTTGCATGAACTGCAAGGTTTAGGCCTTAGCATCAAAATGGAATAATGGTGGAGCTTCTTTTTGTGGTGTCGTTTTAGGGAAAACATGGCGAGCCATTGTTCATCAGGGTTTTGGACACAGTGACAATGTTGCTTGTATTCAATCCGACGAAAGCATGGCAGAGAACGTTGGTTAACACGATACACCAAAAAGCATATCAAAGCAATCCCGGATTTTTAGAGACAAGATGAGAAATTTTTAAAAACAGACTATATGGCTTTTATCAGAGAAAATAAGATAAAGAGCAATTTCAGTAAAATATCGATCGGGTTGGCATCTCCTGAAGAAATTTTGGAAATGTCGCACGGCGAAGTGTTGAAACCGGAAACCATCAATTACCGTACTTACAAACCTGAACGTGACGGTTTATTCTGCGAACGCATCTTTGGGCCGGTCAGGGATTATGAATGTCATTGCGGCAAATACAAACGCATTCGCTACAAAGGGATTGTGTGCGATCGATGTGGTGTGGAAGTGACTGAAAAGAAAGTTCGAAGAGAACGCATGGGGCATATTTCGTTGGTGGTTCCCATTGCTCACATTTGGTATTTCCGTTCTTTACCCAATAAGATCGGTTATCTGTTGGGCATGTCAACCAAAAAATTGGATTCAATCATTTACTACGAGAAATATGTCATCATTCAGCCCGGCATTTTGGAGGGAAAAGAAAATATTGAAAAAGGAGAATTGCTGACCGAGGAGGAATATTTGGATCTGATTGATACGCTTCCTCGTGAAAATCAGCTTCTACCTGACACCGATCCCACGAAATTTATTGCTAAAATGGGAGCTGAAGCCATCTACGACTTATTGAAGGATCTTGATCTGGATGCTTTGTCGTTTGAGTTGCGTCACATTGGGAGTACCACCAATTCACAGCAAAAGAAGTCGGAGGCGCTGAAACGGTTGCAGGTGATTGAGTCGTTCAGAGCTTCACGTCAGAAGAATCGTCCTGAATGGATGATTTTGAAAGTATTGCCGGTTATTCCGCCTGAGTTGCGCCCATTGGTGCCTTTGGATGGAGGCCGTTTTGCCACTTCCGATTTGAACGATTTGTATCGTCGTGTCATCATTCGCAACAATCGATTGAAACGATTGATTGAAATCAAAGCCCCTGAAGTGATTTTGCGCAACGAGAAACGGATGTTGCAGGAAGCCGTTGATTCACTCTTTGACAATTCGCGCAAAGCCAGTGCGGTCAAAACCGATTCGAATCGTCCGCTGAAATCGTTATCCGACAGTTTAAAGGGGAAACAGGGACGTTTCCGTCAGAATTTGTTGGGGAAACGGGTTGATTATTCTGCCCGTTCGGTCATCGTGGTGGGGCCGGAATTGAAAATGCACGAATGCGGCTTGCCAAAAGAGATGGCAGCCGAGCTTTACAAACCGTTTGTGATTCGTAAATTGATTGAGCGTGGTATTGTCAAGACCGTTAAATCGGCCAAAAAAATCATTGATCGAAAAGATCCGGTGGTTTGGGATATTTTGGAGTATGTGATGAAAGGGCATCCTGTGCTTCTCAACCGTGCTCCGACCTTGCACCGTCTCGGTATTCAAGCGTTCCAGCCCAAGATGATTGAAGGGAAAGCCATTCAGCTTCACCCGTTGGCCTGTACTGCTTTCAATGCCGACTTTGACGGCGACCAAATGGCTGTTCACCTTCCGTTGGGAAACGAAGCCATTGCGGAAGCTCAAATGTTGATGTTGGCTTCTCACAATATTTTGAATCCGGCTAATGGAGCTCCCATCACGGTGCCATCGCAGGACATGGTGTTGGGGTTGTACTACATCACAAAACAACGTCCAGGAGCCAAGGGTGAAGGCATGATTTTCTACGGCACGGAAGAAGTGGAAATTGCCTACAATGAAGGTCGTGTGGCATTGCACGCCCAAATTAAGGTGCGTGAAAAAGATTTGAACGAGAAAGGCGAATTGGAAGAACGATTGATTGATACTACTGTAGGACGTGTTATTTTCAATAAAAGCGTGCCCAAAGAGGTAGGTTTTATCAACGAATTGTTGTCCAAAAAGTCTTTGCGTGACATCATCGGTAAAATCATCAATACTTGCGGTGTGGCAGTAACAGCTAAATTCTTAGACGACATCAAGGATTTGGGTTATCAAATGGCATTCAAAGGCGGATTGTCCTTCAACCTGGGCGATGTGATCATTCCGGCCGAAAAAGAGGCGTTGGTTCAGGAAGGATACGATGAAGTAGAAGAGATCATGAACAACTACAACATGGGCTTCATCACTTACAATGAACGTTATAATCAGATTATCGATACTTGGACGCATGTCAACTCAAAATTGTCCAATATTTTGATGAAACAATTGTCGTCCGACAATCAGGGCTTTAATTCGGTGTTCATGATGTTGGATTCGGGAGCTCGAGGTTCGAAAGAACAGATTCGTCAGCTTTCGGGGATGCGTGGATTGATGGCCAAGCCTCAAAAATCGGGGGCTGAAGGAGGCCAGATCATTGAAAATCCTATTTTGGCCAACTTCAAAGAGGGATTGTCCGTGCTGGAATATTTTATTTCTACTCACGGGGCTCGCAAAGGTTTGGCCGATACGGCTTTGAAGACTGCTGATGCTGGTTATTTGACGCGTCGTTTGGTCGATGTGTCGCAGGATGTGATCATTACCGAAGAAGATTGCGGAACGTTGCGCGGATTGACTGCCGTGGAACTGAAGAACAACGAAGAGGTGATTGCTTCGCTCTACGAACGCATTTTGGGTCGGGTGTCGTTGCATGACATTCAGCATCCGCTGACGGGTGAAATCATTGTGCGCTCAGGCCAGGAGATTACCGAAGAGGCAGCTCAAATCATTCAGGATTCACCCATCGAACGGGTTGAAATTCGTTCGGTATTGACTTGTGAATCGAAAAAAGGCGTTTGTGCTAAATGTTACGGACGAAACCTGGCTACCGGCAAGATGGTTCATAAAGGCGAAGCGGTGGGCGTTATTGCTGCACAATCCATCGGGGAGCCGGGAACTCAGTTGACACTCCGTACATTCCACGTTGGGGGTATTGCTTCAAACATTGCAGCTGAATCGAACATCACAACCCGTTACGACGGAATTGTTGAATTGGATGAACTGCGTGTGGTAGATGCCGCCGATGATACCAACAATGCTTATCAGGTAGTGGTTGGACGACTGGCCGAATTGCGCATTGTCGATCCAAAAACAAAGATCGTATTGACCAATCAACACATTCCGTACGGAGCAAAATTGTACGTGAAACATGGTGATTTGGTCAGCAAAGGGAAGATGATTTGTGAATGGGATCCGTTCAACGCCGTCATCATTTCCGAAATAGGAGGTCGTTTGGAATTTGAAGATATCATTGAAAACGTGACCTACAAGGTAGAATCGGATGAGGCTACCGGATTGCGTGAGAAAGTGATCATTGAGTCGAAAGACAAAAACCGGATTCCTACGGTGCACATCATGGGTGAGGATGGAACGCCATTGCGCAATTACAGTTTGCCGGTTGGGGCTCACTTGGTGCTCGAAGAAGGTGATATGATCAAAGCAGGTCAGTTGCTGGTGAAAATTCCGCGTGCAGTGGGTAAAGCCGGTGATATTACGGGTGGTCTTCCTCGTGTGACGGAGTTGTTTGAGGCTCGGAACCCGTCGAACCCTGCCGTTGTGGCCGAAATTGACGGGGAAGTATCGTTTGGTAAAATCAAACGCGGTAACCGCGAGATCACCATCACCTCCAAAATGGGTGAAGTGAAGAAATACCTTGTGCCGCTTTCAAAGCAGATCCTTGTTCAGGAAAGCGATTATGTACGTGCCGGAACTCCGCTTTCAGACGGAGCCATTACACCTTCGGACATTTTGGCCATCAAAGGACCAACTGCCGTTCAGGAATACATTGTGAACGAAGTTCAGGATGTCTATCGTCTGCAAGGGGTAAAAATCAACGACAAACACTTTGAAGTGATTGTTCGACAAATGATGCGTAAAGTGTTGGTGGAAGATCCAGGCGACACCCGCTTCCTCGAACAACAAATTGTGGATAAGAATGAATTTTTCGATGAGAACGATCGCTTGTGGGGCAAAAAAGTAGTGGTTGATGCCGGTGATTCCACTTCGCTCAAACCCGGTCAGATCGTTACCGCACGTAAATTGCGCGACGAAAACAGCTCATTGAAACGGAAAGACCTTCGGTTGGTTGAAGCACGCGATGCTGTGCCGGCTACTTCAAGTCAGGTGTTGCAGGGGATCACACGCGCTTCGCTGCAAACGAACAGTTTCATGTCTGCCGCTTCATTCCAAGAAACAACCAAAGTGCTCAACGAAGCAGCCATTGCTGGCAAAGTGGATAAGCTGGAGGGCTTGAAAGAAAATGTTATTTGTGGTCATTTGATCCCAGCCGGAACAGGGCAACGTGAATTTGATAAGCTGATTGTAGGGTCGGTTGACGAAATGGATAAGATCAGCGAAGCCCGCAAGGCGCTTGTTGCCGAGGAGTCTTAACACGGTGTCGTCAAGATGCCTGACCAAAAAAAGAGGTTGTTCTCACTGGAGCAGCCTCTTTTTTAGTGCCATTTTTTATTGAATTGCAGTTGCACACGGAACTACGTTCGTGCGTTTCTTTGCCTGGCGTCTTGTTCGGCCTGAAAGCTTTTTTTTCTGGAAATAATGTGTGCCAATCATCCGGCAGCAGGGGAGTTTCCGGATGATTGGCAGAAGTGTCAGGATGCTTCAGGCGGAGTAGCTGATGTAGCGGAGACCTTGCTGTCGGTTTTTCTGCCTTTGCGCTGTGCCAGTTGATTGGCAAAGTGATCAATGCGCAGGTTGAGCTTGTTGACAAAGTCGTCGTAGACTACTTCGCCTTCAACAATGATCAGGGCGTCGATGTGTTCGACCTTTCTGATAGGCATCATCCAATTGTCCACGTACTTCTTTCATTTTCATACGTAAATAATCTGTTAATATATAGGCAAAATGCCATGTTTTTTTGTTAAATACAGCTTTATCAATAGAA
>JBMFIQ010000016.1:0-52165 GCA_049976245.1 Microbacter sp.
ATGCCCGCTTTAACGGCAACAAATCACAATGAGAGCATCAAAGCCCTCTATCAAAGAATCGTTGAACGCAACCCAACAATTAAGCGCAAAGGCATTGTTGCCGGTATGCGCAAACTGTTGATGCTCATTTTTGTTCTTTGGCGAAAGAACGAATCTTTTAACCCCGATTATCTATGGAATGCACCAAAGATAAACATCGGGTTACGAGGAAACTAAGCGCTTCTTTCTGTTCCGGCTCGAAGAGACGACATAAAAGAAGCGGAGTCAAGCCCCGCTTCACTAGATAGACATCGGTACGACGAATCGACTGAAGCCTTCTTTCTGTTCGTGGCAAAGATATGAACTTTTAATAAAAAAAAGAACGCTTTTATTTGGAAATTGACATAGTATCTTAATGTTAAAAATAAAAATAGACGTATGAAAACCATCACATTCATTTCCATCATTGCCATGTTAATTGGCTTAAATTCTTGTGTGCAAAACACAACCAATCAAGACCTTGCTCCTCAGATTCAATACGCCGCCACTCCTTCCATCAATGGAGTTCCCATGACTTCGAATGTTGATACCTTGATCGTAGGCGACACCCTCTTACTGCCTCTTGCATTGCAAGGTTATTACAATCCTTTGATCAGTTTTCGGGTATCCAACGACACCACAGTTTCAAAAGTCACTTTCCCCGGCATTTCAGCTTTAGGATCAGCCATTTTGGACAATGACTCCACAAACCTCGCCAAAGGATATCTTTTCTTTGGGACGAACAACTTTGCAACGGTGCAACTGCTTGTGCAATATGTTCCCACGAAACCAAGCAATACGGCTGTACTACGATTTACCCTGGCTTCTACCTCCAACTATTCACCCACCGTTGCACAAATGGCGGTTCCCGCAAAAGCAAAGCCTTGAAACCAAAACGGATCGAAATCAGCTCCTATAAAACTCATCATGCTGAACAAAAAAACCAATGGTGCGTTTTTTGAATCATCCCGATTTGCAACCATCAGCCATTCACACACAAAGAATCATGGTGGCAAAGGAGCGAAAATGCTTATTCCTTCCTGTTGGCAAATAATTTTTTTTGAACAAAGAGGGCTCGGCTCCACTTATTGAAAAAAAACTCACTCCTTCCTTGAATTTCCTAAAAATGTCATAAATTTGTGGTACATATTGGACAGATTTGCAGTAAAAATCAAGAAAAAAATGACAGTTGAATTCATACGTCCATTTTATGTTTTTAATATTAAGGTTGTATAGAACTCGCCAAAATTATCATTTTCTTGAGCAAAGCTCTTTTTATGGCTCGTTTCTTTTTCCAAATTTGCCTTTTTGTCAACAAACAACTGAAGCAAAACACCATGCAATAACATCAATCGATGAATTTAAATAAACATCAATGGATATGGAGTAAACTGCTCTTTCCTTTAATTGGATTAGGGATCATTCTCATCATTGGATTTATCGGATACATTGTCATTGAAGGTTATACACCGCTGGAATCCTTGTACATGCTGGTAATCATGTTTTCCACCATTGGATTTCAGGAAGTACATCCTTTATCACCTACAGGACATGTGTTTACCATTTTTATCATCCTTTCCGGATTTACTTTTGGCTTTTATTTTTTAGGCAAATTATCTTCATTTTTTTTGGGTGGGGAACTCACAAAACTTATAAAATCAAGACGTATGGAAAAGATGTTGAATCAATTTGAAGATCATTATATTGTATGCGGTTTTGGCAAAACCGGCAAACGTGTCACCGAAGAGTTGTTGCGCAAAGGCCGAAAAGTGGTATTGATTGAAAACGATTCCGAGCGCAACGAAAAAGCAAAGGATCTGTTTGACAAAAACCTGATTCACCTCATTGGGGATGCCACCGACGATGAGTTGCTCAAACAGGCCGGTGTGGAGCGGGCCCGCATCTTGATTGCCGTATTGACTACCGATGCCGAAAACCTCTTTGTAACCATCAGCGCAAAAGATCTGAACAAAAAAATTAAAATCATCACCCGCGTGGAAGATGCTAAATCAGCCACAAAATTCAAAAGAGCCGGTGCCGATTACATCATTTCACAAATTGACATTGCCACCGATCGCATCATTTCGCTGGCCACTTCGAGCAGCGATTTTTTCTCATTTGTGGAATTTGCCGATGGCAAAGACGAGTTAAAAAACTATCATTTTAAACTGATTGAGATTCGAGAAGGGAGCGAAATCATTGGAAAAACTTTTCGCGAAGCCAACATTCCACAACGCACCAACTTAATTGTAATCGGTCGTTACCGCCCAAATCAGGAACTGCAAGTCAATCCCAAAGCACACGATGTCATTGGGTTAGGCGATAAATTACTGGTTTTCGGAACACACGACGAGATTCAATTGCTCCGTAAGATCGGGAAACAAAGCAAAACCGGTTCTGCCGAAACATTTCAAAATCAATAACCAACTTTGTTTAATGGTTCAACAATGACCTTTAAGACAAGGCATCCTATCCTTCATCGATCCTCTTCGGCCAATTAAGTTTGAAAGAAATCTTTCATTCCGTCGAAATGTCTGTTTTGATTCCTTAGGCAGACATTTTGTCACCATTTGCTTGCATGGCATTTTTTTTGATAACCTCGCTTGAACCTTTTTCAAAAGGAATCGGTTGTTTTAAATCGCTTACAATTCAATTTTTAACCCATAAACAGAGAAAAGAATGAAAGGAAATATTGGAGTTACGTCGGATGACATTTTTCCGATAATAAAAAAGTTTTTATACAGTGATCATGAAATTTTTTTACGCGAAGTCGTTTCAAACGCCGTCGATGCAACTCAAAAGTTAAAAACATTGGCCTCAGTTGGAGAATTCAAGGGTGAACTTGGCGACCTGACTGTTCGCGTGAGTGTGGATAAGAAGAAGAAAACCATCACCGTAACCGATCGGGGCATCGGAATGACAGCCGAAGAAATCGATAAATACATCAACCAAATTGCCTTTTCGGGAGCCGAAGAATTCCTTGAAAAATACAAAGACGATGCCAATGCCATTATTGGTCATTTCGGATTGGGATTCTATTCTACTTTCATGGTTTCCAAAGAAGTAGAAATTCAAACACGTTCGTACAAAGAAGGCAGCGAAGGCGCCCGCTGGGTTTGCGACGGCACTCCCGAATATCAACTGGAACCTTTCGACAAGCAGGATCGTGGAACTTCCATTGTATTGCACATTGATGATGACAACAAAGATTTTCTGGAAGAGTCAAAAATTACCGAACTGTTGAACAAATATTGTAAGTTTCTTCCCATTCCCATCGCGTTTGGCAAGAAAAAGGAGTGGAAAGACGGCAAAAATGTTGAAACCTCCGAAGACAACATCATCAACGACACCAACCCCGCATGGACACGTAAACCTGCCGATCTGAAAGATGAAGACTACATCAAATTCTATCGTGATTTATATCCATTGAGCGAAGATCCCCTCTTCTGGATTCATCTCAATGTGGATTATCCGTTCAACCTTACGGGAATCCTCTATTTCCCTAAAGTTAAAAACAACATCGAATTGCAACGAAACAAAATACAACTCTATTGCAATCAAGTCTTTGTAACGGATGCCGTGGAAGGCATTGTCCCCGATTTCCTGACCTTGCTGCACGGGGTGATTGATTCGCCGGACATCCCGTTGAATGTATCGCGAAGCTATCTCCAAAGCGATTCGAACGTCAAAAAAATATCCGGACACATCACCAAAAAAGTGGCAGACCGCCTGCAGGAAATCTTCAAAAACGATCGTTCTCAATTTGAAGAAAAGTGGGACAATCTCCGACTGTTCATCGTTTACGGCATGTTGACCGACGAAAAATTCTATGAACGCGCCGAAAAATTTGCCTTGTTCAAAAACACGGAAAACAAGTATTTCACTTTCGACGAATACAAAGCGTTGATCAAAGAAAATCAAACCGACAAAGAAGGAAACCTGATTTATCTCTATGCCAACGACGCAGCCAATCAGCACAGTTACATTGAAACAGCCCGAAACCAAGGCTACGACGTCCTGTTGATGGATGGACAATTGGACATTCACTGGGTAAGTCAATTGGAACAAAAATTTGACAAATCACGCTTCGTTCGCGTGGACAGCGACATCATCGAACGCTTGATACAAAAAACCGATGACCGTTCCCATTCGTTGACCGAACTGCAAAAAACAGCTTTGACAACCCTCTTCCAATCGCAAATTCCGAAGATGGACAAAACCGAATTGTCCGTCACACTCGAAGCCATGGCTCCCGACGCTCAACCCGTTGTCATCACGCAAAACGAATTCATGCGTCGTATGAAAGAGATGTCGGCACTTCAGGGCAACGGCATGATGAATTTCTACGGCGAGCTGCCTGATAATTATACGCTGGTTGTCAACACTTCACATCCACTGATTGAGTCGTTGCTGCAAAAAGAAGAAGCAGCCTGCAACGAACAAATCATTCCGATGGAAGAAGAGATCAAAACGTTGAACGAACGCATTGACGCCTTGAAAAAAGCGCATAAAGGGAAAAAAGAGGAAGAAATTGCTCAAGCCGAAAAAGAAGAGTTGAGTGCGCTGGAAAAACAAGTCAATGATGCAAAAAACAAACAAAAGGAAATTATTGCGCAATTCAGTGCATCGCAACCGACCGTTCGACAATTGATCGATTTAGCACTTTTGGCAACCAATCTTCTGAAAGGCGAAGCGCTCAGTCGGTTTGTCAAACGAAGCATCGAAATCATGCAGTGATTACATAAATAAATCTCTAATCACGCAACAACACCTCAATAAAAAAGGGGTCATTTAATGAAAAAAATAGTTTATTGCATGGTTTGCTTGAACAAATGAAGGCTTAATAAATATTTAACATTATTTAATCACAACTAAATGGCAGTGTCAATTTCAATTTGACACTGCCATTTTTTATTCATTTCATTCGAGAAACAACTGGTTAGTTTGAGAATATCAATTTTGTTAATTAAGATTCTTAATATATTTGATTTATTAACATATTGATGATTGATATCATCATACAACATCTTTGAAAGAAACAAAAAAAAGAGGCAAGAAGAAAAAAATTAGAGCGTGAAATGAAGACAAACCATCAAACAATTTTGAGATATCCGCCTCGCTTGATCGAAAAAAATTGCTCGAAACCTTTCCCCTTTAATGATAAAAATCATCATGACAAATCATCATTGTACAAATCAAGGGAAGCAGCAAGAACAACGAGCTAAATTACCCGCCAACCATTAATTAATGTTTAACAAAAAAGCTGTCAAAACCAATAATTTACTCCTTTTGACATAAAAAATCAACAAAAAGTAATTTTCGACGCTATGATTTTTTGGCATATTTATTCGTATTTTTATTACATATTACTCATTAACCTACATATCTGCTTACATTTTGAAACCTCGTTGCCATTTTGTCGTTGCAAATATTGCCTTACTTTTGCAACTTGAATCTATTTCTGAAGGTAAATTAAAGTAAAATTAAATCAAATGTCAAGCTTATGAGAAAAGTAATGACGCTATTATGCCTATTGATTGGCATAAGTTGGGCTTCGGCTCAAAACAATGTGACAGGAGTAGTCATTTCAGCAGATGACGGACAGCCCATTATCGGGGCTTCGGTTGTAGTAAAAGGGACTACTCACGGTACAATTACCGACGCAAACGGTAAATTCAGTTTAACAGTTCCGGCCAATGACAAAGTATTGGTATTTTCTTATGTCGGGATGGTAAAACAGGAGTTGGAAGCTAAACCGTTTATGCGGGTCATCATGCACTCCAATGCACAACAAATGAATGAAGTGGTGGTTACTGCTTTGGGTATTACGCGTGAAGCCAAATCGTTGGGATACGCCACGCAAGAAGTAGGCGGCAACACGTTGAACATAGCCAAACCGGACAATGTAATCAATTCACTGTCGGGGCGTGTTTCAGGGGTTGACATCAAATCCAGCGGCAACCTTGGAGGATCGACCAACATTGTCATTCGAGGCGACAAGTCACTCATGGGGAACAACCAGGCGTTGTTTATCGTCGATGGAGTTCCTTTGACAAACACCACTTCCAACTCTGCATATCAGACAGTAGGTGGACAAGGCTATGACTATGGTTCAGTGGTTTCCGACATCGATCCGAACGACATCAAGTCTATCAGCGTTTTGAAAGGCGCTGCTGCCACGGCCTTGTACGGCTCACGAGCTGCCAACGGAGTGATCATGATTACTACCAAATCGGGACGTGACGACAAATATCTTGGGAAAAACGGATTAGGCATCAGTTTCAGCTCCAATGTGACCGTTGGAACCATTGATCGAAGCACATTCCCAAAATATCAAAATCAGTATGGAGCAGGTTATGGCCCATATTACAGCGGCGGAGGCAACGGCAGTTTGTATCCGGGCTTGTACTACGGACCACTTCCATGGACAAACGGCGCGAACGCTTACTATGTTCCCACCACCGAAGATGCCTCGTACGGAACCAAATTTGATCCAAATCTGATGGTTTATCAATGGGATGCATTTGTGCCTGAATCTCCAAATTATCAGAAAGCAACTCCATGGGTGGCAGCAAAAAACGGCCCGATCACATTCTTCAACACGGCTGTGACCACTTCCAATACATTGGCATTGAACGGAGCATCTGAAAATTCAACATTTAGATTTTCGTACACCAACTTCCGCCAGAATGGAATTTTACCCAACAGCAAATTGACCAAAAACCAATTTGCATTCAATGCCAGCCACAAACTGACAAAGAATTTTACCGTTAGTGCTGATGCAAACTATGTACATCAAAACACCATCGGACGGAACGGAACAGGTTATATGGGCAACATCATGACCAGTTTCCGCCAATGGTGGGAAGTCAATGTGGACGTAAAAGAGCTGCAGGATTTGTACAACAAAACTGGACGTAACGTCACTTGGAACATGAGTGATCCTGCCAACGGCAACACAACTCCCATTTATTGGAACAACTTCTATTGGGAACGTTACAATAATTTTGAAAATGACTCACGTGGACACCTTTTTGGCAATGTACAGTTAAAGTGGGACATCACCAGTTATCTGAACATCATTGGAAGAGCCTCTCTTGACACCTATACGCAACTACAGGAAGAACACATTGCGGTGGGAAGTGTACCGGCTGCTTTCGGTATCGGATTGTTATCCGTGCCGTCAGGATATGCTCGTGAAAACATCAATTTTACAGAAAACAACTATGACCTGTTGATCAATTTCAATAAAAATTTGACCAGTACATTGAACCTTACCGCATTGTTAGGCGGCAACATTCGCCGAAACAATCAAAACACCATTTATGCTTCAACCAATGGAGGCATGGTGATTCCGGGTTTATATTCCATCGCAAACTCAGTCAGCCAACCACTGGCTCCGTTAGAAAGTCAATCAGCCATCGGGGTCAACGGAATTTTTGGAAGCGTATCGTTGGGATATCGCAACACCTATTATGTTGACGCAACATTGCGAAGAGATCAATCTTCAACATTGCCGATAAACAATGACTCATACTACTATCCGTCTATTTCGGGCAGTTTCATCTTCTCGAATCTTTTGAAATGGAATTGGTTAACATTTGCCAAATTCAGAATCAACTATGCAGAAGTAGGGAATGACGCTCCTTTCGCCAGTTTATACGACACCTACACCCAACCCAGCCCATTCGGTGCTGTTTCATTGTATTCCGTCAACACGACAGAAAACAATCCGAACTTGAAACCGGAAAAGACAAAAAGCAGCGAAGCAGGATTGGAAATGGCTTTTCTGAACAAAAGAATCGGATTTGACGGGGATGTTTATTTGACCAATACGATCAATCAAATTATGCCTGTTGCCGTTTCACCGACTACCGGATATTCTTCAAAATATGTCAACTCGGGTGAAGTCCGAAATCAAGGGATTGAGCTGAATGTGTACGGTACTCCGATTAAAACAAGAAATTTCAATTGGGATATCAACGTGAACTGGTCATTGAATGCCAATAAAGTGATTTCACTCTATGAAGGAGTAAACAATTTACAATTAGGATCCTTCCAAGGTGGAGTAACCATTGATGCTTCCATCAACCATCCTTACGGTTTGATTGAAGGAACGGATTACGTGTACAACAGCAAAGGACAAAAAGTCATTGGTTCAAACGGCTATTATTTGATCAGCTCCACGACCAACAATGTGATCGGGAATTCAAATCCAAAATGGAGAGGAGGCGTCACCAACAGCTTCAGCTTCAAAAATTGGACAGCCAGTTTTCTGATTGACATTCAATCGGGCGGAAGTGTCTTTTCATTGGATCAATATTACGGACAAAGCGACGGGATTTATCCGATGACCGTTGGCAACAACGACTTAGGCAATCCCAAAAGAAACACCTTGGCCAATGGCGGCGGTATCATCCTACCCGGTGTTTTAGCCGACGGGACACCCAACACCAAACGCATCAACGCCGATCGTTACACTGCTTACGGCTATCCTCACCAACCCAATTCGGCCTTTGTTTACGATGCTTCGTATGTCAAGCTGAGAGAAGCTCAAATTTCTTACAATTTTGAGAGCAAATCCTTAGAACACATTGGCATCCACACCCTTTCATTAGGCGTTGTCGGTTCCAACCTGTGGATCATTTTCAAAAATCTTCCGTACGCCGATCCTGAAGCAGGCCTTGGCGCAGGAAACTTACAAGGATGGCAGGGAGGAGTGATGCCAACCACACGGAACATCGGATTCAACCTGAAAGTGCAATTCTAAATGAAAATGATGAATGAAAAACGGGTTGCCGCAAAGCATCCTTTTCATTCACACAGAACGAACGATAAAAAGAAATAAAGATGAAAAGCATCATTAAACAGAACAAAACATCATGGCAAAGCGGCAACCGCACGATCAATGATTTTTTGGCAAACACAAACAATATTCTTATGAAAAATATCCTATTTATACTGCTTGGTCTATTGGCGGTTTCTTGTTCCAAGCAAACATTAGCCGATTTGAACAAGGATTTAAAGAATCCTACCATCGTACCGGGGAATACCCTATTCTCGACAGCAGAAAAGAATCTTTCCAATCAGGATGTCAGTTTAAATGTGAACGTGAATGATTTCGATTTGTGGTCACAATATTTAACGGAAACAACCTACACCGACGAAGCGAACTATAACATCTTCACCAGAAGTGTTCCCGATCGCGCGTGGAGAACTTATTACCGTGACATATTGGAAAATGCGCAACGTGCCGATTCACTCATTCGGATGGAAAAACCTGTGCTGAGCAGCGACATGGCAGCGCAAAAAAACAGATTGGCCATCATCGACATATTTATGTGCTATGCATGGGATCAAATGGAAACCACGTGGGGCAACATTCCTTACTCCCAAGCATTGAACATTAACAATGTATTGCCCGTTTACGACGATGCGCTCACCATTCACAAAGATTTGATCAAACGCGTCACAGCCGACGTTACGGCATTGGATCCTAACAACGGCAGCTTTGGCACAGCCGACCTGATTTATGGCGGCAACGTAGCTTCATGGATCAAATTCGGAAACGGATTGCTCATTAAAATGGCCATTGAAATTTCACGCGTAACTGATCCTACGGTTCAAACATTGGTGAAAAGCACCATTCAAAATGCTATGGCCGGAACATTACAGAGCTCAAACGATGATGCCATTTTCCAATATTTAAGCAGCACGCCCAACACCAATCCTTTGTATGTTGATTTAGTGCTCAGTGGTCGTTCTGATTATGTGGCAGCCAACACCATCATCAATGCCATGACAGGGTTGAACGATCCTCGTTTGCCGCTCTATTTCGATCAAAATCTTGGTGCCAATACCTATCTCGGCGGAACGTACGGAGCCAGTTCGGCATATCCCAACTTCAGCCACATCAACCCATCGATCAGCAATGTGCCAAGTTTTCCGCACCCATTGATGACTTACTCGGAAATTCAATTCTATTTGGCTGAAGCGGCAGCCCGCAACATCATCACCGGTAATGCGGCAACATATTTCAACAATGCTGTCACGGCTTCCATTGTTTCATGGGGAGGCACATCGACTCAGGCAGCAGCTTATTTGGCACAACCGAACGTAGCTTACAATCCGTCAAACTGGCAAGTGAGCATTGGCACTCAGGCATGGATCTCATTCTACCTGCGTGGTTATTTAGGCTGGACGGAATGGCGTCGATTGGGAGCACCGACCATGAACGAACCGCCAACACCGGCAACCGGTGTAGTTACTTTCCCGTATCGCTATCCTTACCCAAGTGGTGAACAAACACTCAACCCTGACAACTACACAAAAGCTGCGGCTGCCATCGGTGGCGATTTGATGTCCACCAAGTTATACTGGGAAAAATAATGGGATTGTGAATTATTTACGACTATATTGTGCTCTAAATATAGTACATTGATTTTAATTTCCTTCATCAAGAAAGGTTGCCTCCTGTGACAGGAGACAACCTTTTTCATTTCGGAGAGTCTTTTCTCGGTCGGAGGTGATTCATTCACACTTCGAAGTGTGTTTTTGCCACTCTTGAGTGACTCAATGCCTCTCTGGAGTGACTTTTTGCTCTTCCTGAGTGTTTTCAGATACTCTTGAGTGTTTCAATGACCTTCTTTGAGTTTATGACACAACTTGGGAAGGGAAACCATTTGTTTTGGTCAGGCAGGGAAAAGGGAGTTGATTATTTGCCGGTATGTCCAAAACCGCCATCACCGCGAATGGTGTCGGAAAGTACTTCAACATCAATCCATTCAGCTTGTTCGTGTTTGGCGATTACCATTTGGCAGATGCGCTCTCCGTCGGCAATGGTAAATGATTCGTTCGACAAATTAATCAAAATGACACGAATCTCTCCACGATAATCGGCATCGATGGTGCCGGGGGAATTTAAAACGGTTATACCGTGCTGAATAGCCAATCCGCTTCGCGGTCTGATTTGAGCTTCATACCCCGAAGGTAACTCAATAAACAATCCCGTCGGAATGAGTTTTCGTTCGAAAGGGTTTAAGATAACGGAGCCCGATTCGGGCAAATTGGCACACAAATCGACACCGGCTGAATGAGCAGTGGCATACTTTGGCAATGGATGATTTGAACGATTGACAATACGAATTTGCATAATGAACATAGAATTTATCGGCATCGTGAAGCCGTTTTAACTCGAACATTCAGACAAAACAAAGATACGTTTTTTTTTGTTGGAGCGTCTGTTCATCATTTTGGGCATCGGTTCCAACTTGAAAAATATCAAAGAACCAAAGGTTTGATGATGAAATAGTGAAATTTTGCGTCAAAAATAGTACATTTGCATCACAAATCACGAATCGTAACATCATTAATCCACGGAGAGGCTTTGCGACAGGCTCAAGCAAGTCTCAAAGCAGCTCTTATCACACGTTTTTTACAATGAACATTTCATACCAATGGCTCAAAGAGTACCTTGATTTCGATTTAACACCCGAAGAAACAGCCAAAATATTGACTTCTATTGGATTGGAAACAGGAAGTATTGAACCCGTTGAACCCGTTAAAGGAGGAATGGAAGGATTGGTAGTGGGCGAAGTGCTCACTTGCACCGATCATCCCAACTCGGATCATTTGCATCTAACCACTGTCAATATTGGACAAAGTGAACCGCTCAAAATTGTTTGCGGAGCCAACAACGTAGCCGTCGGACAGAAAGTGATCGTGGCAACCGTTGGGACTACACTTTACATGGACGACAAACCATTGACCATCAAACGATCCAAAATACGCGGAGAAGAATCGAACGGGATGATTTGTGCCGAAGATGAAATCGGCATAGGAACAAGTCACAACGGCATCATCGTGCTGCCCAATGATGCTCCTGTGGGCATGGCCGCTAAAGAATATTACGCCATTCAAACCGATTTTGTCCTTGAAATCGACTTGACCCCCAATCGCATTGATGCAGCTTCACACTTCGGTGTAGCCCGCGATCTTTATGCCTATTTGACTGCCAATCATCTCCCGGCCAAATTAAAACGGCCATCGGTCGATGCATTTGCCATTGACAACCACGATCTCCCCATTGGTGTCACGGTAGAAAATCAGGAGGCTTGTCCACGCTATTCAGGCATTACCCTCAAAGGAATCGAAGTGAAACCTTCGCCGGAGTGGATGCAAAGTTATTTACGAAACATCGGCGTGCGCCCAATCAACAACATTGTGGACATTACCAACTTTTTGCTTCACGAAACAGGACAACCGCTGCATGCTTTTGATGCCGATCAAATCAAAGGGCAACACATCTACGTCAAAACATTGGCTGAAAACAGCAAATTCATCACGTTAGACAATGCGGAACGCGCCTTAGGGAAAGATGACCTGATGATTTGCGATGAGCGCGGCGGTATGTGCATTGCAGGTGTTTTTGGCGGCATTGAAACCGGAGTCACCGAGAAAACAACCAATGTGTTCATTGAAAGCGCCTATTTCAATCCGGTTTTCATACGTCAAACAGCCCGGCGTCACGGATTAAACACCGATGCTTCATTCCGTTTTGAACGTGGATGCGATCCAAACAACACCGTTTATGTTCTCAAAAGAGCTGCCTTGCTGATCAAAGAGCTGGCTGGAGGATCCATTTCAAGCGACATTGTCGATGTTTATCCTTCTCCCATTGAACCGTTTAAGGTATTTCTCCGCTTCGACAAAGTCAATGCTTTGATTGGTCAATCCATTGAAAAAGATCAATTAAAGGAAATATTAAAAGCGTTGGACATTGACATAGTGAATGAAACCAATACCGGACTCGATTTGGAAGTCCCAACCTATCGGGTGGATGTACAACGGGAAGTGGATGTGATCGAAGAGATTTTGCGCATTTACGGATACAACAACATCCAAACCAAAGCATCGCTCCAATCGTCCATCAGCTATTTTCCATCTCCCGACAGCCACCAGTTGCAACAACTCATTGCAGAACAACTCACGGCCAACGGATTTTATGAAATCATGAACAACTCATTGACCAAATCGGGATATTATGATCATTCAGTTTCATTTCCGGCTTCCGAGTTGGTCATGATGCTCAACCCGCTCAGTTCCGATTTGAACTGCATGCGTCAAACACTGTTGTTTGGAGGTCTGGAAAGCATTGCTTACAACATTAACCGCAAACATCAGGATCTGAAATTTTATGAATTTGGTCATTGTTACCGCCATCGAACGAACAACAAACCGTCCGACAATTTGCTGATCAACTATCACGAAATCATGCATTTAGGCCTTTGGATTACCGGAAATAAAACACATCAAAGCTGGGTGAGAACAACCGAAAAAAGCAGCTTTTTCGAACTGAAAGCCCACGTTGAAAACACTTTCAGACGACTTGGCATCAATCCGCGTGCACTGACTCAACAACAGGAAACTGAAGCCGACTGGTTGGACGAAGGTATTAGATTCATCACCAAAAAAGGTCATTTATTGGGTATTGCAGGAGTGGTCAGCACTACGATCCGCAAACAGTTTGACATTGATAACAACGTCTTCATGGCCGATCTCTTTTGGGATGAATTGTTGCAGGAAGCGACTAAAACAGAAATTTCATTTCAAGATTTACCAAAATTTCCTGAAGTCAAAAGAGATTTGGCATTGTTGCTGGATCATTCCGTTCGTTTTTCGGAAATTGAAAAAATTGCCTTTGAAACCGAAAAGAAATTGTTGACAAGCGTGCACCTTTTTGACGTGTATGAAGGCAAAAACCTGCCCGAAGGAAAAAAATCATATGCCGTGACCTTTACGCTGCAAGATTACACCAAAACATTGACTGAACATCAAATTGACAGCATCATGCAAAAACTCGTTGCACAATTTGAAGAAAAATTAGGGGCCAAACTGCGATAAAAAAATGCTTTGCAATCAACTACTCATTGATCCATATCGAATATGTTAACTGAAACCAACGAACCAACCAATAAAAGCCTCAACTTTATAGAGGCCATTGTGGAAGAAGATTTACGTGAAGGGAAAAACGGAGGCAGAATTCAAACAAGGTTTCCGCCCGAACCCAACGGATATCTTCACATCGGTCATGCCAAAGCCATTTGCATTGATTTTGGCATTGCCAAAAAATACGGAGGCATTTGCAACCTTCGCTTTGACGACACCAATCCGGTGAAAGAAGACACCGAATATGTTGACGCCATCATGGAGGACATTCGTTGGTTGGGATATCAATGGAAACATGTGTACTATGCATCCGATTACTTTCAGAAACTTTGGGATTTTGCCGTCGATTTGATTCGAAGAGGATTGGCTTATGTCGATGAGCAGTCGGCTGAAGAAATTGCAAAGCAAAAAGGAACTCCAACCACTCCAGGCATAGAAAGTCCTTACCGAAATCGCCCTGTCGAAGAAAGTCTTGAACTTTTCGAACGAATGAATCGGGGTGAAATTGAGCAGGGAGCAATGGTTCTACGTGCCAAGATCGACATGAGCTCGCCAAACATGCATTTTCGCGACCCCATCATGTACCGAATCATCACCGACCATCCGCATCACCGTACCGGATATCAATGGAAAGTCTATCCCATGTACGACTTTGCTCACGGTCAATCCGACTATTTTGAAGGCGTAACCCATTCCATTTGCACCTTGGAATTTGAAGTGCATCGTCCGCTTTACGATTGGTTTATCGACCAACTGAAAACAGACGATCTCTATCGTCCGCGTCAAATTGAATTCAATCGCCTCAACATCACCTATACCGTGATGAGCAAACGAAAAATGTTGCAATTGGTGCGCGAAGGCTTCGTGTCAGGATGGGATGATCCTCGAATGCCGACTTTGGGTGGATTACGACGTCGCGGCTATCCACCGGAAGCCATTCATCGTTTTATCGACAAAATAGGTTATACCAAATATGAAGGCATCATTGATGTGTCATTGTTGGAACATGCTGCCCGCGAAACGCTCAACCAATCGGCTACCCGCGTCAGTGCAGTACTCAATCCGTTAAAATTGATCATCACCAACTATCCTGACGATCAGGAAGAGATGATGGAAATGATGAACAACCCCGAGGAAGAAAACTCAGGCGTTCATGATGCTCCTTTCACCAAAGAATTATGGATTGAACAGGATGATTTCATGGAGAATGCGCCTAAAAATTACTTTCGAATGTCGCCCGGCAAAGAAGTTAGGCTCAAAGGGGCTTACATTGTGACCTGTTCCGGATGTAAAAAAGATGATGACGGCCGTGTCGTGGAAGTGTATGCCACCTACGATCCAGACACCCGCAGCGGAATGGCAGGAAGCGAAAAGAAAGTCAAAGGTACCATTCATTGGGTGTCAGCACGCCATGCCTTAACTGCTCAAGTGCGGCTGTACGACCGTTTATTCAACGCCGAAAATCCATCGGAAGAAAAAGAAAAAGACTTTCGCGAACTGCTTAACCCCAATTCCTTGCAAATACTCACCCAATGCAAGGTTGAACCGTGGTTATCACAAGCTCATCCGTTGGATCATTTTCAATTCCAGCGAATCGGTTATTTTGTGGTTGATCCCGATTCCACTCCCGAACAGTTGATCTTCAACCGGACCGTTTCGCTAAAAGACAGTTGGGCCAAAAGCAATGTGAAATAATCACCAAAGAACAACGGGCACTGTGGAAAACAGATTGCCCGTTTCTTTTTTTCTCAGTCGATGGCTTAAAATCGGCTGACCATTATCCAACTTCACAGCCGTTTGTCTCAAAAACAAACATCCTTTGAAAAGTTCTTATGGGAACTCCCGCTTTTAAAAAGGGAGTATTTGAAAAAAAGTAGCATTCAGCTCTCAGAGGAAGCATCGGTATTCTCTTGGGTCGTAGTCTCTTTTTTCGTATAACGACTGATACTCAAGATGATTCCAAAATAAACGCTGGTGACGAGAATAGATGTACCTCCACGACTGATCATCGGCAAAGGCTGTCCCGTGACAGGACCTAAATGGACGGTCACGCCCATGCTCACCAGCGCCTGAAGCACAATCATCAGCGTTAATCCAATGACCATGATGGACGGATAGGGATCATTACATCGCCATGCGATTTGACCCGCTCTGAAAAGCAAAAAAAGATAAAGCGACATCACACCCACGCCACCCAACAATCCCAATTCTTCAATGATAATGGCATAAATGTAGTCGGCATAGGCTTGCGGAAGAAAGTTTCGTTCGGTGCTGTTGCCGGGAAATACACCAATCAATCCTCCTCGTGCAATGGCCATTTCTCCGTGTATCACCTGATAGTTGTCATCGGTAATCACAAATTTTGCCTGATGCTCGTTTTGATGCACATAATGAGTCAAACGCGACTCCCATGTATAAAAACGATCAAACATGCGCAGGTTTTTATTTTTCGGAATCACTTGCATGATGAGCACAAAGAAAGCAACAAAAAGCAGAATCCCTCCAAGAAATTTTCCGATTTTTTTAAAAGGCACTCGCCCGATAATCATCATCAACACGATGACACCAAACAAAATCAAAGCGGTAGATAAATTTTCCAACACAATCAATCCGCACACAACCAGGGTGGAAATGACAATGCGTTTGAAATTTCTATTCATCCGTTCGGGCGAATCAGCTTTGGCAATCCAATCGGCAACCACTAAAATCAATGAAATTTTGGCCAATTCAGAAGGCTGAAATTGAAATGAACCAATGCTGATCCATCGTTTAGCATCATTGGCCGAAACGCCCTTTGAAATGGCAAAAATCAATGCTATGATCGAAATAATGAGCAAAAAAAAGGCAGGTTTATTCCATTTTCGAAAGTCAATCATGTGAATAATCACCACCAAACAAGCGCCAATAAATAAGAAGGAAAGATGACGAAAAAACGGAGCCGTGTGATTGGCTGCACGAAAAGCTAACGAACTGCTGGCGCTGTACAACTCCACACTCGAAACGGCACAAAGCAAAATGAAAATGATCCAAATGACTCGGTCTCCTTGAAGATATTTATTAAAGAAATCTCTCATTAGTTGCTTGTATCTTTTTAATGCTGCCGCATTGAATTCAGTCCGCCATTCCTTTCAAATGAAACGACCCGAACATCGCGCACTGTTTTTCGATATAGAGAATATCCATCAATGATTCATAACAACGCATGGTCAATCCTCACGATGTAGTTTGATGCTGCTCTTCACGTTTTGACTTTTCTTTTAGCCAACGCGCGTAAGCTTCCTCATTGTCATCCCACGCAACAACACCTAAAATAACTCCCACCACAAACATGACGCCTGCAACGGCCAAAGTTCGCAGAAAAGAGAGAAAATGCCCAAGATGAATTTCAAACCCCAAAAGGATGACAATCATAATGAAAGCAAAAATCAACCCATTCAAGGCAATGAACCACAGTTTGTTACTTGAGTGCCAATATTCCCAATGATGAATCTGTTTTTTTGGATAAAACAACATAAATCAAAATGTTACATTTGTTATTATAAGTGGCGCACCACCATTTTGAACTGATCGCCACGATCTTCGTAATTTTTAAACAGATCGAAACTGGCGCAACAAGGAGACAACAGCACCGTGTCGCCTTTGTGAGCGTTTGCGTATGCCTTTTCAACAGCCTCTTTCATGGATTGCACATCAATGATTTTCTTGCCCTTTGAATCGAAAAATGCATGCAGTTTGCTGTTGTCAACTCCCATAAAGATCAATGTATGCACTTTTTCGTCCACCAATGTTTCGATTTCGGCATAATTATTTCCTTTGTCAACTCCACCCAAAATGAGCACAACGGGCGTCTGCATGCTTTCCAACGCATACCAACACGAATTGACATTGGTGGCTTTCGAATCATTCACAAACCGAACGCCACGTACCGTAGCCACATATTCCAACCGATGAGGAACTCCTTGAAAACTTTGAAAAGAAGCTCGAATCAATTCTTTTTTTACATGAACCGACGATGCTGCCAGTCCTGCTGCCATCGAGTTGTACAAATTGTGAATCCCCTGAAGAGCAATTTCTTCACGCGGAATCGAAAATTGATCTGGCATCATCGTTATAAACAACTTATTTTCTTTCATATACGCTTTTTCGTCTTGTTTGTGATGAAGTGCAAAAGACCATTTCTTTGCCGGAATGTCCCTTTTTGAAAGCTCAGCTGTAATTACGGGATCGTCACTCCAATAAATGAAAACATCATCTGCCGTTTGATTGCGTGTGATCCTAAATTTTGCATCCACATAATTCTGGAACTGATAATTGTATCGATCTAAATGATCAGGCGTGATGTTTAACAAAATGGCCACATCCGCTTTGAAATCGTACATATCGTCCAACTGAAAACTGCTCAGCTCGACCACAAAATAATCGTAATGTCCCGTAGCAACTTGAAAGGCCAAACTTTGACCAATATTTCCAGCCAAACCAACATTCAGCCCTGCATTTTTAAGCATGTAATAAATGAGTGAAGTGGTCGTTGTTTTCCCGTTGCTTCCGGTAATGCAAATCATTTTGGCATCGGTAAAGCGTCTAGCAAATTCAATTTCCGAAATGATCGGAACTCCTTTGGCCTCCAATGCCTCAATGACAGGTGCTTCATTGGGAATGCCGGGACTTTTAATCACTTCATCGGCTCGGATCACAAGCGACAAAGTATGACCACCTTCTTCCCATGGAATATCATACTGCTTCAATGTTTGTTTGTTTTTTTCGGCAATGGTCCCCAAGTCGGAAACCAACACACGGTATCCTTTGGTTTTAGCCAGTACGGCCGCACCAATACCGCTGATGCCTGAGCCTAAAACTACTATATCATACTGATCATTACTCATGAGATGCTGAATGATTGTTTAACGCATTTTGAGGGTGATGATGGTCAGTGCAGCCAAAATAAGACCGACAATCCAAAAACGAACCACAATTTTTGACTCCGGAATGGCAGCAATCGGCTTTTGAATCATGGCTTGAATGCCGCTGTTGCCTTGTTTTTGAAAATGATGATGTAACGGCGCCATTTTGAAGATCCGGCGTCCCTCTCCGTATCGTTTTTTGGTGTATTTAAAATAACTGACCTGGATCATGACTGAAAGATTTTCGACAAAGAAGATGCCGCAAAGAATCGGAATCAGCAATTCTTTGTGAATGATTACCGAAAACACGGCAATGATGCCTCCCAATGTCAAACTACCCGTGTCGCCCATAAAAACCTGAGCCGGAAAAGAATTGTACCACAAAAATCCCACCGTAGCACCAATAAATGCCGCTGCAAAAACCACCAGTTCCCCCGCGTTGGGGATGTACATGATGTTAAGGTATGAAGCATAATTCAGGTTGCTCGACAAATAAGCCAAAATACCTAACGTCACACCGATAATGGCTGACGATCCGGTGGCCAGCCCGTCCAGTCCATCGGTCATGTTGGCTCCGTTCGACACCGCTGTCACAATAAAAATGGTGACTAAAATAAAAAGCGCCCAACCCCAATTTTGAGCCTGATCGCCTAAAAACCGAAATGCATCCGCATAGTCTAAGTTATGATTTTTGACAAAGGGAATCGTTGTTTGCGTGGATTTAAAATCGTAATTGCGATACAAAACCACTTCTTCGTTGTCGCCGGTATATTTCACGCCGACATTTTCTCTAATCAATACGGCCGGACTTAAATAAAGTGTTAATCCAATAATCAATCCCAATCCTACCTGACCGATAATTTTAAATTTTCCTTTTAATCCTTCTTTGTTTTTTTTGAACACCTTAATGTAATCGTCCAGGAAGCCGATAATTCCCATCCAAAGAGTGGCCACCAGCATTAAAATGGTGTACACATTATCCAAAATGCTCACCAGCAGCATAGGGATCACAATGGACAAGATGATGATCACGCCACCCATGGTAGGCGTTCCTTTTTTTGCCAATTGTCCTTCCAAACCAATTTCACGAATGGTTTCACCGATTTGTTTCTTTTGAAGGTAATTGATGATTTTCCTTCCAAACAGGGTTGCAACAAGCATGGCAAAAATAAAGGCCATTCCCGCTCGGAATGAGATAAAATTGAAAACGCCGGCTCCAGGCACGTGCAATTTATGAAGGTATTCAAATAAATAATAAAGCATTGAACAAAAAAATTGAGTAATGAATAATTAGGTGAATCAGCTTTCTTGCATGAATCAATTTTAAACCAATCATGCCAATAATGGTCAATTTATTCACCGGCAAAATGATTCAGCAACACTTCTTTGTCATCAAAATGATGTTTTACGCTCTTAATGATCTGATAATTTTCATGCCCTTTTCCGGCAACTAAAATGACATCGCCGGGTTTAGCCATCAAACAAGCGGTGTGAATGGCCTGTTCCCGATCCACCAGCGTGACGGTACGTTGTTTTTGATGAGCGTCCAACCCTGCAAGCATGTCATTGATGATGTCCATAGGCTCTTCATCACGGGGATTGTCGGAAGTAATGATCACTTTGGAACTTCCTTCCACGGCTTCTCGAGCCATCAAAGGTCGTTTGCCTTTATCCCGATTCCCGCCGCATCCAACCACTGTAATCACATCATTTTTTCCTTTTACAATTTCGTTAATGGTGGATAACACATTGTTAAGCGCATCGGGCGTGTGGGCATAATCCACAATGGCCGTGTAACCTTTCGTCGATCGCAACGATTCAAAACGACCTGAAACGGGATGCAAAGTGGAAAGTTGTTGCAATGCTTCAGATTCGGGAACTCCCAACAAAACGGCAGCTCCTGCCACAGCCAATAAATTGGAAACATTAAATCGACCAATGAACGGGACGGAAATTTCTTGATTGTTGATCGTTAACAGCATCCCTTCAAAACTCTCTTCAATGATTCTTCCCTTAAAATCGGCCATCGTTCGGGTGGCATAACTGTATTTGCGGGCTTTTGTGTTTTGCAACATCACAAACCCGTTTTTATCGTCGGCATTGGTCAATGCAAATGCCTCAGCAGGTAGATCGTCAAAAAAACGTTTTTTTGCTTTCAAATAGTTTTCAACCGTTTGATGATAATCCATGTGATCACGCGTTAAATTGGTAAAAATTCCACCGGCAAATTGCAATCCGGCAATCCGGCGCTGATCAACGGCGTGAGAACTTACTTCCATAAACGCATATTGGCATCCTTCTTTGACCATCTCGGAAAGCAATTGATTCAACTCCAATGCATCCGGTGTGGTGTGCGTGGCTTCAATTGCCCGATTGTTGATGTAATTGCACACAGTTGAAATAAGGCCGGAGGGATGTCCCTTCTTCAAGAAAAGTTGATAAAGCAACGTGGCAATGGTGGTTTTCCCGTTGGTTCCCGTAACGCCTACCAAAGTCAAATGACGAGACGGATCACCAAACCAGTGATGAGCCATTTGTCCCAACGCTTCAGCGCTGTTGCGTGTTGCAACATAACAAACATGGCCATGACGTTGTTCGGGCAATTGTTCGCAAACCACAGCCACGGCTCCCTGACCAATGGCCGATTCTATAAAAAGATGCCCATCAACGGTGGTTCCTTTAGTGGCAATAAAAAGCGATTGAGGAATCACTTTGCGTGAATCAAAAACCATGTTCAAAATTTCAACATTCGAATCACCAATCACCTGATCCACTTGGATATGTTCTATTAATTCATTCAGATTCATACGGATTGCTTTCCCCCTTTTCATTGAAATAGATTAACTATGAAGTCCGGACTGCAGACAATAATAAGCGCCAACTTCAGGTTGTTATTGAATATAAATTTGTATATCAGTTTGTTATATGAATTTTTATTGCCGAACAAAACGATGTAAAAAATTATTGCAAAGTTAGCACAATTGTAGCGCCTTTCATCACAGGCGTTGATGGGGCAATCGATTGAGCCGTTACTTTTCCCCTGCCTGACAATTGGACGTTGAGCCCAAGCTTTTGTAGCAAATAGACCGCATCTTTGGCTCCCATCGAAATCACGTTGGGAACTTCATCGGGGTGATAACTCCATGGTTGAATACGCACATAATTGCTGTCGGGCAAAGTGGTTACCCACGGGAATCTGCTTTTATCCCCCACAAAATTGATGGACATGCTTGACAAAACGGTTTTTATGTCATCATAGTTACCGCTTTTGACCATGGGAAGTTGATCTTCTTTGGTCGATGGCAACGCATTGGGATGAATCATGATTTTATCGGCATTGATCAATTCGGCAATCTCTTTTACCACACTGCCTGCCATGGTTCCTCCCGAAGCATATCCGATGGTCGGCTTGCGAATGACCACAATCACCGTATATTGAGGATCATCGGCCGGGAAATATCCACAAAAGGAGACTTGATATTCTACTCCGTTGGTTTTGTATCCGCTGCTCCCTTTTGAAATTTGTGCCGTTCCCGATTTCCCCGCAATGGTCACGTAAGGCGATTGCAAATTTTTTCCCGTACCGTAAAGTACCACACCCCGAAGCATCGACTTTATTTTTTCCAATGTGGACGGTTTACAAATGGACTTTTCAACCACGTCGGTTTCGAAAGTTTTTACCGTTTTCCCGTCTTTTACAATGTATTTTACCAAAAACGGACGAATCATGGTACCCCCGTTCGCAATGGCATTGTAAAACATTAACGTATAAATAGGCGGAATTTGCACCTCATATCCAATGGACATCCATGGCAACGTCGTAGCCGACCAATGCGTATTCTTTTCGTTGGGATATTTGATAATCGGCACTCCTGACCCCGGAATATCGAAATGAACCGGTTTGTTAAGCCCCATATCGTACAATTTATTCACGAAAGCACTCGGATTGTTTCCGAAGGCATTAAAAATAGTTCTTGAAACACCAATATTGGACGAATACCAAATGGCTTGAGCAACAGAAATTTTATGAAATCCACCATGATCTTCGTTCCAGTCATGCATTTTTCGGCCAAAAAAATCATACACTCCATGTCCGGTATCAATGGAATCGTTTGGAGAAATCAATCCTTCATCCAGCGCCGCCATAATCGAAGCTACCTTAAACGTTGATCCAGGTTCGGTTTCATCGGCAAATGCTTCGTTACGTGTTTCGGCATATAACGAATCCTTAATTAGTGTTAAGTTGGATACGGCTTTAATTTCGCCGGTTTTGGTTTCCATCACAATGGCGCAACCTTCCTTAGCCCCAGTTTTGATTAACTCTTTTCGAAGTGCGTTTTCCGTAATATCCTGAATGTTGGCATCCAACGTAGTGATGATGTCAGCCCCGTTTTCGGGTGGAACTTCCACCACATTTTCCCATCGTCCCGCAATGCGCTGACGAGCAAACAATCCCGATTTGCCTCTCAAAAGGGAATCAAATGCCAATTCCAACCCGTTTTTGCCGCCTCGCGACTGATCGCCGTAAATATCGCCGATGGTTCTTGATCCAATATCACCAAAAGGCCTTATGCGTCGGGCATATACCTCTTCAACCAAGCCGCTGCGCATTGATCCCAAACGAAACAACGGAAATCGCAACACTTCTTGCAAATCAGAATAGGAAATCAGGTTGGGATAGACCACAAAACGGGGATCTTTGTTTTTATACGCATTGACCAACGCTTTTTTGTATTCGTAAGCCGATCGATCTTTGAAATTGGACGACAGCGCCAAACTCAACGAATCGACTTTTTCCCAAAACAAAGAGGTTTTGTGATAACGCAACGTGTCGTGTAAAGCCTGAGTCCGCATGTCCATGAACAATTTGTATTGCGGGATGGTGCTTGCAAGCAATTGCCCATCTTCCGAAAAAATATTGCCTCTATTGGCGGGAGCTATGCGGTCGGGTTGTGTCAATGCTGAGGCCAGCTTCATCAACATTGGTCTGTCCTTAGTCTGAATGATTACGATTTTAACAATGATCGCAACAAAAAAAAACAAAATGATGAAATAAAGTATCCCAAAACGAATGAGTATGTCGCGCCGATTTACATTCATTTTTTATTGATCACAATTTCTGGTTGCAGCGGCTCCGCCAAATCGATTCCCTTCTCTTTGACCATGACAGCCACCTGTGATTCCTTGCTCAATTGCATCAAAGTGGTAGAAGTGGTCAATGCTTCATATTTTATGTTGGTCAGTTCATCCTCCAACTTGTTGATCTTGGCAATTTGTAATTCGCAGGTGTATCGGTTGTCAATGTAAAAAATGGCAATGCCGCACAAAAAAATAAATAAAAAAAACTGTTTGCGAATAAACTTTGTTGTCAAAATTTTTCCGCTCAACACATCACGAAATGTCCAATGTTCACGAACATCTTCTGATGGGGACTCTACATCCACGGGATTGACGGGCGAGGTATTCATGTGGCACTTTTGTTAATGCGTTCGACAATGCGAAGTTTGGCACTTCGGGAACGAGGATTAACGGCAATTTCCGCTTCGGAAGGTGTTACGGGTTTCCCTGTGATGACCGCAAACGGCGTTTGAATGCAACCAAAAAAATCTTTTTTTACAACGCCCTCCAAATTGCCGCTTCGCATAAAATTTTTCACCATACGATCTTCCAACGAATGATAGGTGATCACCACCAACCTTCCATTTTCTTTCAAAAGTCTTGGCGTTTGGAGCAACCATGCTTCCAATGACTCCATTTCATGATTTACTTCGATGCGCAATGCTTGAAAGGCTTTGGCCATTTCTTTTTTTTCACGGTCTGACCTGAAAAGCTGCTGAAGCACTTCCACCAGATCGTAGGTACTCTTCAATGCACGATCCTTTCGTCGTTCTACGATCATCGATGCGAGCTTACGAGATGCTTTAATCTCGCCGTATCGATAAAAAAGGTCAGCCAACTGCTCTTCCGAATAGCGATTCAATACTTGTTCGGCAGTAAGTTCAGCCTGACTGTTCATCCGCATGTCCAAAGCTCCATCAAAGCGAAAAGAAAAACCACGTTCAGGCGAATCAAAGTGATGAAACGAAACACCTAAATCGGCTAAGATGCCATCCACTTCATTCACCTGATAATATCTTAAAAAATTGGATAGATATCTGAAATTGCCGTGAACAAAAACAACCCGCTCATCTTCCATACCATTGGCCAGTGCTTCTTTATCCTGATCAAAAGCGAACAACCTTCCTTTGCTGCTTAACCGATTTAAAATAGCGCTTGAATGCCCGCCTCCTCCAAAGGTGACATCAACGTAAATGCCGTCAGGATTGATGTGCAAACCTTCAATGGATTGCTCTAAGAGTGCCGGAATGTGGTAAGCATTCATAAAATTAACAATTGCTTGTGGCGTTTAAATGCAACGACAGCCACCGAATCATGCTTCTTTCCAAAAATATTGCTCAATAGATGTTGATTTTGTTATTTCTGTTTGACCGTTAAAATGGTTTGGAGCAGTTGACTGAATTCGGCAGGTGAATATTTGACTTTTTCAAACAATGGTTTCGACCAGAGTGAAAAAGTGTCCAACATGCCCACAAACAGCACATCCGATTCAATTCCCGTCAAGGTTAAATATTTTTTAGGAATCAACACGCGTCCCTGCGAATCAATGTCCAACATCTCAGCTTCACCAACGTATTGCATGAGCAAAATCTGATGTGTGGGATTCCATTCGCTCAACTCGCTTTTCAATGCCTTTAATTTTTCGTTCCAGATCGATTCGGGATAAAAAACCAAACTGTTACTGTAAGGATCTTTTCTCATCACCAATTGAGTATTTTCTCCTTCAGAAAGTGCTTTTCGATAATGTGCCGGAATAAAAACCCGACCTTTATTATCCACTTTTGCTTCGCTGTTGCCAATGAAACTGTACATCTTTATCTTTGACCCATTTGAGGTGTAAAGATAAATCAATTCTTTGATCCTCCACCATTCCCCACTTAAAAAATTCTTTTTATTTATCAACAACTTATGAACAGCTTTCTGAACCAATAACCTACACAAACAAAGTATCAAGTTTTTCTTATTCCATTGTAAAAAAATATATTACATTTTTAAAAGCTTGGTTAGTGCATGTGGGGAAATGTGGAGCTAAGTTTACACGACACAAAGCAACTTCAAATTAAGTCTGTGAACAAACAACATTAAACTACACAAAAAAAAACAACATCTCATTTTCATTTCAAAGTTTTATTTCTAATTTTGTTCAAAAATTAAAAGAAAAATCCGATGACACCCATCATTCCACCTGTTGATAAACGTTTATTATTAAAAGAATTAACACCGGATAAACTCCTTCGAACCACCAACAAAGCCAACAATTTTATTTATGTGGTGACGGCACATGATTCCCCTCATGTGATGGATGAGATTGGGCGTCTGCGCGAAATTTCGTTTCGCGAGTCAGGAGGAGGCACCGGCAACGAAAAAGACATTGACGAATTCGATTTAATGGAAGAGCCTTATCGTCAATTGATTGTATGGAACAATGACGAACAGGAAATCATGGGAGGATATCGCTTTCTACATGGCAACAAGGTGCGTTTCGATGAAAAAGGACAGCCTCTCCTTGTCACTTCGCACATGTTTCGATTTTCTCAACAGTTTATTGATCAATATCTGCCAAAAAGCATTGATTTAGGACGTGCTTTTGTGCAACCGGCTTATCAGTCGTCGAGAATGGGAGCCAAAAGTTTGTTTGCACTCGATAACCTTTGGGATGGATTAGGCGCTATTGTGATCAACAAAAAAGCGGACTACTTAATCGGGAAAGTAACCATCTATCCTACATTTGATGCCGAAGCACGCAACATGATTCTTTATTTCATTTATCGGTATTTCCCAGACAATGATCATTTGCTGACCCTTAAAACCGAAGATTACCGCCCTCTTGAAGAGATTAGTCGATATGATGTCTTTTTTAACGAAAAAACATTTGAAGCCAATTATCGAAAATTGAACATGGCGGTACGAAATAGAGGGGTCAATATTCCGGCATTGATCAATGCCTACATCAGTTTGTCGCCCACTATGCGAACTTTTGGAACAGGCATCAACACTGAATTTGCCGATTTATATGACACTGGTATCATGATCACGGTGGCTGACATATTTGAAGAAAAAAAACGTCGTCACATTGAACCTTATCTCAAGTACTTAGCCGAAATGCTAAAAAACCGCCTTTAATATTGAAAACACCTGGTTTTCGAGAACTTACTATCAGGGTAAACATAGAAAAACTACAGAAAACCAAAAAAATGATCAGTCAATCTCATCAACCAACTGATCCAACTCAGGAGTAAATCCAATTTTCCCGTTAATTAAGGTAACTGTTTCAGTTCGTGCTGAAGCATACAATGTTTTCCCATCGGGACTGAAAAGCGCCTGAAAGAAGAGATAACGTGCACCTTCTTTCTTTAAATTGAGTTTGGACACAAACAAAGCATGCGGAAGCAAAAACTGCTTAAAGAAAATCTCCACTTTCACCACCACAGCATCAATGCCACGTTGATGCAAATCGGCAAATGAAATGCCTTTGGACAACAGAAATTTATGACGCGTATGTTCAAAATAGTTTTGATACACCGCATTATTCACAATCCCCTGCAAATCACACTCATAATCACGAACTTCCATAGGCAGTTCGAAAATGTAGGTATGAACCGCTTTCTGTCGATTGGAATCATTCAGTTGCATGACGACGTGGATTTTTCGGAAAACGACCTTCCTTGACCCGTTGTTCCTGTTCTTTTACCTCCTTGATGCTCCACAGACAAGAAAATCCAAAAACACCCAAAATGGCGCCAAGCAAGCTCTGATGAACCCACAGTGAAGCGGCAATGGCAACGAGACCAACCACAAGAAAAGCCCAACGACTTTTTTGTCCCCAATAATATTCGGCTTTAATGACCAACGGATGAAACAAGCCAATGATCAAAAAGGAAACAGCACCAATGATAACTCCGTAAAATGACATGAGCAAATGTTTTATGTGATGATTTTCAATCTGTTTTATTTCAAAATGATATCTTCGGGCAATGCCTTTCGCAAAGCCTCCTTATCCACCGAAAAGTAATGATAGGGATAAAGCACATGAGGATGAATCGTCTTTGCAGCTTCGATAAATTGCTCGTCACTCATGGTGTAAGGCAGGTTCTTAGGCAAAAAAGCCACATCAATTTTCCCCAAAGAGCGCATTTCGGGAATGTTTTCCGTGTCACCGGCAATGTAAACCCGAAAATTTCCGAAAGCCAACACGTAACCGTTGCCGATGCCTTTTGGATGATAAAAAGCGCCGTCCGGTCGCTTGTGTGCGATGTTATAAGCCGGAACAGCCGTAATTTCAATACCGTCCCAACGGGTCGTTGCTCCGTTATTGAGAATCCGGGCCTTAAACAATCCTTTCTCTGCCACGGTTTTTGTGGTAATAACATCCGTTTTAGGCGTTATGATTTTACTGTATGCCTGCGGATCGAGATGGTCGTAATGTTCATGAGTGATCAACAATAGATCGGCTTTGGGAAATGAAGCATAATCCACTTTCTGATTGGTAAATGGATCCACAAAAATATTTTTCCCGTTGATTTGAAACAAAATGGAAGCATGGGTGATGTAAGTAATCTTCAACTCTCCCATGGAAGTTTCGTAGGTGTCAATTTGCATTTGAGCCATGGCGTTCATGCTTAAAAAAGTGATCAAAAAAGTCATGATCCATTTGATCGGAATCATCAATCTCTTTGGAAAAAAGTTGTTTTGTGTCATAAGCATCACAATTAAAAAAAACGAGAAGACAAGTCAATCCATTGCAATGACACACTATCCTCTCCTACTGATTTCCTCAAGCCGCGCACGATCCAAAATGATCACCGCTTTGTCCGTAAGCATAACAATACCTTCTTTGGCGAGCGTTTTCAGAATCTTAACCGCACTTTCGGTCGAGATGCCGGCAAAATCGGCAATCTCTTTGCGTGTCAGCAACGACGTAACTTCTTGTCCGTCCGTATGAAGTGAAGAAAGATAAAGCAAAGCATCAGCCATGTGTCCGTTCATTTGTTTATAAATCAAATTGCGAACCACACCAAAAAAACGGGTATTTTGTTCGCAATAACGTTGAATGATGGTGTAAGCAAAGGATCCGTTTTGTTGAACCACTGTTTTAAACGCTTCTTTTTCAATCAAATAAACTTGCGTTTCAGTCAATGCGGTGGCAGAATACGGATAAATGGATTCACCAAAAACAACTGAAAGTCCTAAAAACTCATTGGGCTGAATAATTTGCAGGTTAAAATTATGATTGGCATCGCCTTCAACATATTGTTTGACCAAGCCGTTGATGATAAACAAAACATACGATGCAAAAGTCCCCTGTTTAGTTAAATTTTCTCCCTTTCGAAACATCACCTGCGTTTTGCTGTCGCGGATTAGAGCCGCTTCTTCTTCGGTTAACATTTGAAAACAAGGAGCATGAATGTCACAAATAAATTCCTGATCTGTCTCTATTAAAGGCTTCATGAACAATTTTTTTAGATAAAACGTTAGGATAAACTTTTTCTCCCAATCATCCAAGTCAAAATCAAACAGGGAGAAAAAAAAATGATCATTTATCAAAAAACAAGAGCCATTTTTTGATGTCCTACAGACATGGCCATTCAATTTTTCTCATTGCGACGATGCCTTCCAAAAGCAACTTCCAATGTCGAAACAAAATCAATTGATCATTCACCGGCTATTGTTTTCATTGATATAAATCTTATCTTCAACTATTTATAAATATAAAACGCAGTTGATCGGTTATCTTCAAAACCGATGCAAAGATAGGCATAAATCAACAAAAACATTGATCTATTTCAATCTGACAATTATGACAAGTATTGATTCAAGTTTGTGAAAAAGCCTGCAGCAGCCATTAACTTTGCATGCGAAAAAAAAATGAAACGATTTGAATCGTTGAAATCACATCACAATGAAACAAACATTAAATACCACTTGGAAAGGGAACATGCAATTTGACGCTTTGGTAAGCGGTCACCATGTCATCATGGATGCTGCTCCTGAGGTGGGCGGCGAAGATACCGGAGCGCGCCCAAAAGAACTGATGCTGGCTTCGCTGGCCGGATGTACCGGGATGGACGTTATTTCCATTTTGAAAAAAATGCGTATTGATGTCGAATCATTTGACATCCAAATTGAAGCTGAAATGACGGAAGAACATCCGAAGCACTACACCGCCATGCATATCATTTACAAATTAAAAGGGAAAAACATTGATCCCGAAAAGGCAAAAAAAGCCGTCGATCTTTCGCAAGATCGCTATTGCGGTGTTTCGGAAGTCTATCGAAAAGCATTAACATTAACGTATGAAATTCAAATAACAGAATAATTCAAAACCATCCATTCATTTTACCACTATGTTATATACTAATTTAAATCACGTAGAATCAGCAGCACAGCTTGAAAAAATTTTGAGTGAAAACGAAAACGTCATGGTTATTTGCGGCCGAATGGGCCCCATGTGTATTCCTGTTTACGCCATTGCCGAAGAGCTTGAAGACGAATACACCCATGTAAAATTCTTTGACATGGATTTTGACAATCCTGAAGCCGTAGTCATTCGTCGATTGCCCGAAGTAAGAGGCTTTATGGGAATTCCTTTCACCATTTATTACAAAAACGGCAAAGTAGTAAAAGCTACTTCAAGCATTCAAAGCAGAGAACAAATTACCGCTATTCTGGACAAAGAATTTGGAGCTCCTGCAAAATAAGAAACAATGGAACCATTGAAAGAATACGATGCAATAGTTGTTGGCGGCGGGCCTGCAGGCCTGACTGCCGGCATTTATTTGTCGAGAGCACGTGTCAAGACTTTAATTTTGAACGAAGGAACGTTGGGAGGTCAAATGATTCTGACGCATGAAATTGCCAATTATCCGGGAGTTGAAAGCATCAACGGATTCCAATTGGCAAACATCATGAAGGGTCAGGCAAAAAAATTCGGATGCGACCTTCAGTCAAACATCACCATTGCCGCCATGCAATTGGAAGGCGAACTCAAAACAGTTACCTTAACCAACGGAAAATCGTTTCAAAGCAAAGTGGTGATTCTTACACCGGGTGGAAAGCCACGTACATTGGGAGTCCCGGGTGAGTCAAAATTCAAAGGTCGCGGCATCTCCTATTGCGCTACCTGCGACGGAGACTTTTTTACCGACAAAGAAATTGTCGTGGTAGGCGGTGGAAATTCTGCACTTGAAGAAGCAGTATCCTTAACCAAGTATGCATCAAAAGTAACCATTGTTCACCAATTTGATCATTTTCAGGCATTTGAATATGCCGTAGAAGAAGCAAAACAACATCCTAAAATTCATTTCATCATGGAATCAACCATTGCGGCTTTTCATGGAGATGAAAACTTGGATCATGTTGACATTTTGAATCTGAAAACCCATGCCATCACTCCGTTCAAAACGGATGGCGTGTTCATTTTCATCGGCTACGTGGCCAATACAGAAAGCCTGAAAGGAATGGTGAACATGAACGAATGGGGCGAAATTGTGGTGAACGGCGACATGGAAACCAACCTGCCCGGTGTTTTTGCCGCGGGCGACTGCATTGCTAAGCGCTATCGGCAAGTCACCACCGCCGTAGGCGAAGGAACCATTGCCGCATTGGCTGCATCCAATTACATCCATCGACATCGATAATCAAAAAACGGCCTTTGGGCAAAATACCTTATTTTTATGACGCTATTCTTTCTAATTTTAGTCGGTTTGTTGATTTTAGTTTTCGGCTACGGGTTTTACAAAACACAAAAAATGCGCAACGCTCCCGAAGTGCCGGCCAGCGAAAAAATTAAAATTCTGTCCGACAAAACCTTTGCTCAACAAACAAAAAGCGGCATTGTGCTGGTCGATTTTTGGGCTTCATGGTGCATGCCTTGCAAAATGATGGCTCCCATCCTGAACGAAGTTGCCGAACAAGTTTCGTCAGGCGTCACCATTGCTAAACTGAATGTGGAACAAAATCAGACTACGGCATCGAAATACAAAGTTCGGAGCATCCCGACCATGATCTTGTTCAAGGATGGAAAAGAAATGACACGCATTGTTGGCGTTAAACCTAAAGATTTCGTATTGAAGGAAATAAACAAATTAAAATAGGTTAAAACCGGGGGATGATACCAAACTTCATCAGCCTATTCAACTTGCCCGAAAACAATGAATAAAGCAACTAAAATACTCATTGACAAACGTTTCTACATTTTGATTGTTGTAGGAATTTCTGTTTATCTTGCCGTTGCTTCTTTCCATATTTCGTTGTGGTATGTTTTGGGAGCCGGCGTGTTCCTGGGACTTATTTTTGGCAAAGTATTCTGTCGCTGGGTTTGTCCGATGGGATTAATCATGGAATTACTCATGAGCCTCAATGCCGACACGAAATTTCAGCAGATGTACCAATACCACAAGATCGGTTGTCCAATTGCATGGATTTCGGGATGGCTCAATCGCATTTCGTTGTTTCACATACATCTCAAAAAAGAGGGTTGTAAAAATTGCGGTTTGTGCGACCAAAAATGTTACATTGTGGCCATGGAACCCACGAAATATAGTTTGTACAAAACGGACAAAATCAATCCAGGCAACAGTTACACCTGTTCGAAGTGTTTACAATGTGTGGCAGCCTGCCCAAACGGGAGTTTAAGGTATAAAATCAGAAAGTGATTTTCATTCGGAAGTTGTGTTTATAGATATGAGCCGGAAGGGAGAAACCATTGCGTGGGTTCTCCCTTCTTTTAATTTCAGGTATTATGCCCACATCATCCTTTCTGACTGATTTGCCTGAGCAGCTCTTCATTGAGGATCGTAATTTCCTTGCCGTTTTGATAAATAATTTCGGCCGAATGAAACTCACCCAGAATACGGCTCACGCTTTCTCTTGAAATGCCCATCCAGTCACCTAACTCCTGCCTTGAGAAGGGCAAAACAAACACATTCGATGCATAAATTTCATGGGCAAAGTAGAGCAGCGCATCGGCTACCCTTCCATTGGCTTGTTTTTGTGCCAGATTGAGTGAAACTTGAAAACTTTTCATTTCATTCTGACTTAATTCCAAAATGATTTGATAGGCAAAATCGCCGTTTTCATGAATAAACTTTTTAAATACATGAATATCAATAAAACAAGCTATGGTAGGTTCAATGGCAGTGGCAGAAAATCGGTTGATAGAATTGCCCAACACGCCCGGCAAACATAAGTACGAGGGCGCTTTGGTGAGTCTCAGAATGCGATCTTTCGAAAAATTATCCGTATGAATTTTCACCAAACCGCTTTTCAAATAGACCACATTGGTCGAAATGGCATTTTCTTTGAAAATGATTTCACCTGATTTAAAGGAAACCTGAGAGCAGTGCTCCGCTAATTCGTTCAATTGACTTTGAATCAATTTAGCGGCAAGATCAGATTGCAAAATGCATTGTTGACACAGAATTTTTTGCATGTTCAAATCCAAATAAACTACAGTAAAAAACAGAACGATGAAAAGTGTGATAAATATCACAAATATCGTTGTAAAATCTCACAATTATTCTTTTATTAAATAAATATTTCAGCATACATTTGTGAGGAATTTGTTACGATATTTTATGCATGAACTATGCCGTAAAAGTTGATTCAACAAAAACACAAATAACTCATTATCAAAACATAAACACAACACCTATGGCAAATGATTTAGAAGCTAAAGTTAATCAACTTGAAGCACAACTCAAAGAATTACAAGAAAAACAACCGAAAGATCAATTGTCCATGATTGTATTTTCGGGCGATCTGGATAAAGTATTGGCAGCATTTATTGTAGCCACGGGAGCCAGAGCCATGGACATTGAAGTGAAAATGTTTTTCACCTTCTGGGCAACATCCGTGTTGCGTGACAAAAAGAAAACAGGTAAAGGGAAAGATTTCATGTCGGCCATGTTGGCAAAGATGTTGCCAAAAGGGAGTACCGAAACAACCCTTTCGAAATTGAACATGTGCGGAATGGGAACCTCGATGCTAAAATCAATCATGAAAAAGAAAGGGATTTCTTCATTGGAGACATTGATTGAAACAGCAGGTGAATTGGGCGTTGAGATTGCCATTTGCCAAATGAGCATGGATTTAATGGGCTTCAAAAAAGAAGAAATGATCGATTATCCGAACTTATCATATGTAGGTGTCGGCACCTACTTAGCCGATGCCGAAGAGAGTAAAATTCAATTATTTATTTAATCAAAAAAGGAGATAAAACAATGACTGTAGAAGAATTGAAAAGCTTGAAAAGTGACAAATTGGTAGATGCACGCGGAACAGCTTGTCCGGGTCCGCTTTTGGCAGCAAAAAAAGCCATCGGCGACATTCAACCTGGTCAAATCATGGAAGTATTATCCGCTGACGAAGGAACTAAGAGCGATCTTTCAAAATGGTCGAAAAAACAAGGTTACGAATATCTTGGATCGATTGATGAAGATGGCATGTACCGTTTATTTTTAAAGAAATAATCTATGAGCGCTAAACCAAAGATCTTGGTTTTCTCAACCGAAAAAATTTCCGATCCCGCGATTGACCTCGCGGGATTGTTGAAAAAACACTATCCAAACACTGTTTATACCATTAGCGTTCCGTGTTCAAGCGGCATTAAACCGCGCTGGATCATGCAAGCGTATGAAAAGGGATTCGATGGTGTTTTTATTGCTGCAGATGGAACGGATTGTCCATACGGTGAAACTTGTGTTGATAAAACATCGGCCATCGTAGCCAAGACACAGGAAATGATGAAGGAAAAAGGCCTGAAACCGTCCAAACTCAAGATGGCTGCCATTTGTTCAGTGTGCGCCGACCCCTTTGTTGCGAGTATAAATAATTTCATGAAGGAACTTGCTAAAAATGACAATTAATTATGAGTGAAAACCAACATGCTCCGGCAGTATGCCTCGACGAAACCCGTTATGACGTGATGATCATTGGCGCCGGCATTGCAGGAGCTGAATCCGCTTTAAAATTGGGAGATATGGGCTACAAAGTTTTGCTGGTCGAAAAAGAACCTTCGATTGGCGGAAAGATGATTTTGCTCAGCAAAGTATTTCCAACACTCGATTGCGCAGCTTGTATCACCACCCCAAAAGTATCGGAAACAGCAAGACACCCCAACATCACCATTCATACTTTAACCGAAGTTGAAACCATCAGGCGCAACTCGGACCGACAGTTTTCCGTGCAACTCACCAAAAAACCACGTTATGTTGTGGAAAAAGATTGCACCGGGTGTCAGGAGTGTGAAAATGTTTGTCCTGTCATTACCAAAGACCAATATCAATTTGAATTAACTGCACGCAAAGCGGTTTATATTCCATTTAGCATTGCAAATCCACGTATTGCATTGATTGACATTGACAACTGCATGCTTTGCGGAGCTTGCGAAAAAGCATGTCCTTCCAATTGCATCGACTTCACACAGAAAGAACAAAAGTTGGACATTACCGCCAAAGCCGTCATTATTGCAACAGGATTTCGATTGTTTGATCCCATCTCCATCGAACGTTACGGCTACGGACGCTACAAAAATGTGATTACATCCATGCAAATGGAACGAGAATTAGCCCCTACTCGTCCGTTTAACAATGTTTTACGTCCTTCTGACGGGAAAATTCCCGACAAAATTGCTTACGTATTCTGCACCGGATCGCGTGATCATACCGTTGGAAACCCGATTTGTTCTCAAGTATGCTGTATGTATTCCACCAAACAGGCACAATTGTTAATGGGCGCATTGCCAATGGCAGACATCACGCTCTATTACATCAACATACGGGCATTCGGCAAAGGCTACAACGAATTCTACCTGCAGGCCAAAGACATGGGAGCCAATTATGTCAAAGGGAAGGTCGGGAAAATTACCGAAAAAGAAAACGGGAATCTAATCTTGCGTTTTGAAGATGTTGTAACCGGCAAAGTGACTGAAAGAGAACATGATTTAGTGGTACTTTCGGTCGGAATCTTATCCAATCCTGCCATTGCCAAGGTATTCAAAGATGAAAAACTGGAGTTGGACCCGATCAACTATGTTCAACAACCGAATATGCTTCAAAGTCCGGCTCAAACATCCATTGAAGGCGTATTTGTGGCAGGAACTGCAACAGGCCCGATGGATATTCCTGATACCATCATGTCGGCAGGTGCAGCAGCAACTGAAACCTCAAGCTATTTAAAACGATTGTCATGAAAAAAAAGATAGGAGTTTATGTCTGCCATTGTGGAGGCAACATATCTGATTATGTAGATATTGAAAAGGTCAAAGAAGCCGTAAAAGATGAAGCGGATGTGTTTTTAGTGAAAAACACGCTGTTTGCTTGTGCCGACTCTTCACAAAAAATGATGGAAGAAGACATCAAGACCCAAGGATTGGATGCCATGGTGGTTGCTTCCTGTTCCCCCAAACTGCATTTAAACACTTTTCGCGGTGTAGCCAACAGAGCCGGCTTGAATCCATACAACTATGTTCAGGTCAACATCCGTGAACAAGATTCGTGGGCGCATTCCGACAATCCTGCAGGAGCAACCGAAAAAGCCATTCAGTTAGTCAAAGCAGGGATAGCCAGAGCCAAAGAATCGGAAGCACTGACTTCGATGAAAATTGCTACTACCAATGCAGTAGCTGTCATTGGTGCCGGAATCGGCGGTATGCGAACAGCACTTGGATTAGCCGATATGGGCACGGAAGTCTATTTAATTGAAAAATCGTTCTTCGTAGGCGGACGCACCGCTCAATGGGGAAAAGTGGCTCCGAATGATGACCAAGGTGATGTGTTGACAGCCGGTTTGTACAAAGAAATTCAAAAACGAAGCAACATCAAACTTTTCACGGGTGCCGAGCTGATTGAAAAAAGCGGAAGCGTAGGTAACTTTGACATCAAAATCAAGATTCGTCCACGTGGTGTTGAGGGGCTTATACCCGACAACGACGTTGAAAAAGCTGTTAAAGCCTGTCCCGTTTCAACCGGCGACGAGTTTAATTTTGGCCTGACGGAACGAAAAGCCATTTTGTTACCTCACAAAGGAGAATTTCCACAACAACCTGCCATTGATCGAGAGTTGTGTAACCAATGCGGCGCTTGTGCCAAAATCAATCCAGCTTTCAAACCCGCTGAGGGCAACGAAGAAATTTTGACGTTGCATATTGGCGGTTTTGTGGCCAATACCGGTTTTGACCCGTACGAACCAGCCAAAGGCGAATACGGCTACGGAGAGATCGACAACGTGATTACCCTGCCTCAATTCAAGCGTTTGATCGAATTGAACGACAAAGAATTGACTTTCAAAGGCAAAAAAGTTAAGAAAATTGCCTACATCTATTGTGTCGGAAGTCGTCAGGATACCGATGAGGGCAATAACAAATATTGTTCCCGTTATTGCTGCACATCAGCCACTCATACAGGTGTGACGGTAAAAAACAAATACAAGGAGATCCTGAACTACCATTTCAACCGCGGAATCAGAACCTACGGAAAGGCCGAATTGATTTACAATCAGGCCTCACAACAAGGAGATGTCTTTTTGCAATTTACGCTCGACAGCATTCCTGAAGTAGAACGCAAACACAACAAAACGTATGTTCGGGTGAAGGACATTCTGACTCAAGGTAAAACCATCGAAACCGATGCTGATTTAGTGGTATTGGTCACCGGAATGGTGCCGCGTGAAAATGTTGCGTTAGGACATTTACTGAAGATCCCCGAAGGGCGTGATCACTTCTTCAATGAAATTCACATGAAGCTCAAACCGGTTGAAACCGTGATTGACGGAGTGATGATCGCCGGTACATGCCAAGCTCCGAAAAACATTTTGGAGACGCTCAACTCGTCAATGGCAGCAGCAGCCAAAGTGAACTCGGTGTTGACAAAAGGTGAAATGGCGCTTGAACCGACATTGGCCATGGTCAACCCCGGAGCTTGTACGTGGTGCGGAAAATGTGCCGAAGCCTGTCCGTTTGATGCCATTGCACAAGTCGATTATGAAGACAAGAAGGTAGCCAAAGTCATTGAAGCAAACTGTAAAGGATGCGGAATGTGTACACCGGTATGTCCAACGGACGCCATCGATTTGGCCGGATATACCAACGCACAAATTGGATCGATGATTGATGCATTAGCCGAACAATAAAATTACCATGCAATGGAAAAGAAAGAAAGAACAATAGATATCATTAAGCAAGAGCGCAAAGTTTCCCCTGAAGTACTCGAAAATCGAAAAATATTCAGCCGAAACCGCAAAGCGATTATGGAAGCACTGAAAGAAGGTCCTAAGACCATCCCTCAAGTAGCTGCGGAAATTCAACTGTCGTTGCCCGATACCACATTTTACATGATGACCTTGTTTAAGTTCGGAGATGTCGATGTCAACGGGTTAGATGATATGGATGAATATTATTTTTATGAACTGAAAAAGAAATAAGTCATGGCATTGATACAACCGGATCTTACAAAAGAATTGAAAAAATACGGAGCATTCGACTTTAATGCGTGCTACAATTGCGGCACCTGTACATCCGTATGTAATTTATCGACTGAAGACAACTCTTTCCCTCGTGAAATGGTTCGATACAGTGTGCTGGGACTTGAAGACGACCTAAAATCGTCCCTAAAACCTTGGCTGTGTTATTATTGTGGACAATGTACCGAAAATTGTCCGCAGGAAGCAGCTCCGGGAGAGTTGATGATGTCGTTGCGTCGTTGGTTAACAGCAAAGTATGACTGGACAGGATTGTCAGGCTTATTCTACAAATCTTGGCCGCTTACGGTTTTGGGATTTGTCTTAATTCTTGTGGCTGAACTTGGTTTTGCTGCTCGATTACATTTCAACATCGATCGCATCATGCACTATGGTCACTATTTTGAGATGTTTGCCATTTTGGGTGTTTTTACGGTCATTTTATTGCCAAACATCATTCGCATGTGGTACTTTTCCATTATCAAGCGAAATATCAAAGCCCCAATTAAAGCGTACTACACTGCCATTTCAGATCTCATTGTGCACATGTTCACTCAAAAGCGATCGTTGGATTGCGATGACAACCGTTTTCGCTGGTTAGAACATTTCATCTTGGTGTTGGGATATTTAAGTTTACTGTTCACGACCGTTTTTCTCAATTGGTTTGAAACCCACAACTTATTCATCAACATTTTAGGATACACCGAAAGTCTTGTCATTTTTGTGGTCACGTTCGATTTCGTGGTAAGCCGAATCAAAAAGAACAAAGAACTAAACAAACATTCGCAGCCATCGGACTGGTTTTTTGTCATTTGGTTGTTCTTTATGGGCTTGACGGCTTTCTTTGTTCGCTTGTTCATCGATTTGAACATCATAGAAACCAACAGCTGGATGTATTTGTTCCATTTAATGATTCTTGGACAATGGGCGCTCATCATCGTTCCGTTCGGGAAATGGACACACTTCCTCTACCGTTCGTTTGCCATGTATTTTGCAAAAATTGAAGAATTAGCCCACAAGTAGCACGATACTTTTACAATCAAAAAAACCACAGCCGGTAAATTTGCACAGCCAAACTTACCGGCTGTTTCATTCGTCTTTCTTTATTTTTACGTTATGGTCGTATGGAACTCGCCAAATAGTCACTTTCTTGGGCATAAATTGTTTTTATAACTCGTTTCATTGTTTCAAGAACAATTGCCTGCTAAAAAAGATATTCGAAATGAAACGAAATGGCGTTATGGCAGGTATTGGCAGATGAACGCCCTTCAAAGATAAAACTTGCGTATCTTTGTTGCTCAAAACAGGTGCATTCACTGTTAGATTCATCCAATTGAACCACTCAATATTAAAGAACCAATGAAGCTGTTTACAACCTTTTTCCTTGTCGTTGTGCTCACATCTCGGCTTTTGGCTTCGGAGCCGATCATTTTCCACAAAGCCTCTGATCCAATGATTTCTTACATGGGAAGAGGCGATTTTTCAAATCCGGATCATCCAAAATTTTGGGTTCCAGGCGCACAAATCATTTTCCGTTTTCAAGGCGATTCATGTATCCTTCATCTGACGGATCAACATTTATACGGGAATTTTTTCAACATCATTCAGATCATCGTTGACGGGAAATACGAACGGTTGCCATTGAGCAAGGTACAGCAAGTCATTTCGGTTGGGAGTCACCTCAAAGACACCGTTCATACGGTTATTCTTTGCAAAACGACGGAGTCCAACATCGGGTATTTGCAGTTTGACGGTGTTTCGTGTCATCAATTGTTGTCCCCACCGTCTTTGCCCAAACGCAAAATAGAATTTATAGGGAACTCCATCACATGCGGCACGGGAAGTGACTGCAGTACCGAACCTTGCGGGAAAGGAGCTTGGTATGCGCAGCACAATGCCTACCTGAGCTACGGCCCGTTGACTGCACGGGCTCTCGATGCGCAATATCATTTGACAGCCTATTCAGGCATTGGATTGATGTACAGTTGTTGCAACATTCCTTTCACCATGCCCCAAATTTTCGACAAGATTGACATGATGAATGATTCGCTGAAATGGAATTTTAGCAATTATCAGCCCAATGTGGTGACCATCTGTTTAGGTCAAAATGACGGCATACAAAATGAAGTCCAATTTTGCGGAGCTTACATTGATTTTTTGACATCGCTCCGCAAAGTCTATCCTCATGCTCAATTGGTGATGCTCTCCAGTCCGATGGCCGACTCCAGTTTAACGCGCTTCCTGAAAAAGAGCATTGAGCAGGTCAATGCCCTCATGCACCGAGCAGGAGACCTCAAAGTTTCCTACTACTTCTTCAAACAACGTTACAACGGCGGATGCAACGATCATCCTACACTGGCACAACATCAAAAAATCGCCGATGAACTGACCACGTATCTCAAAACATTGATGCATTGGTAAACGTAATCGACTTTATGAGTTCAATGCAACAGCAAAACCATTTACAGCAATTGAAACAGTTCCTTGACAAACGGGTAGATCAATACAACCGCCCTGAGTTTATTGAACAAGATCCGATACAGATCCCTCACAGGTTTAGGAACAAAGAAGACATTGAAATTGCCGCGTTACTCACTTCGACGATAGCATGGGGCAATCGCAACATGATCATTCAAAATGCGCAACGGCTCATGATGCTTCTTGAAAACGACCCATACCGTTTTGTGATGCATGCCAGCGAAAACGAGTTGAAAGCCTTTTCGCGATTTGCGCATCGAACTTTTAACGGTGAAGACGGTCAATACTTCATTGCTTCACTGCGTAACCTTTACAGCAGTTACCAAGGCTTAGAGGAGGTTTTTGCACAAGGTTATGCAAAGGAACAGTGCATCGCAGGTGCCATAGATTATTTCAGACAACAATTTTTGACCATGCCGCATCCCAAACATGTGGAGAAACACATTGCCAACATTCGTCAACATTCTGGCGGGAAGCGGCTCAATCTTTTTCTTCGCTGGATGATTCGCAAGGACGATCGACAGGTTGATTTTGGCCTTTGGGATCGCATTCCCATGTCGGCACTGATGTTGCCATTGGACATTCACTCGGGCAAAGCGGCACGAAAATTCGGATTGCTTCAACGCAAACAAAACGACTGGCAGGCTGTGGAAGAGGTCACGGCTCAATTGCGAACCTTCGATCCGAACGACCCCGTAAAATACGACTTTGCTCTGTTTGCCGTCGATTTGTTTGAAAAAGAACTTTAGAAGGAAAATCATCAGCTATGGGTGGAATGATTGTCTCAATGCAATCCATTTTGTACTTTTGTAGGCGATTTTCGTGCTTCATTTGATCAAACATCATTCATCTCGAACAGAGCACCACAATGGCATGAGCCGGCTGCTTCATTCGAAGTTAAAACCAAACAATTTGAAAACAAACCATCGATTCATCATTAGCGGAGGAGGAACAGGAGGCCACATCTTTCCTGCTATTGCCATTGCCAACGCATTGAAGGCCAAAGAACCAACGTGCGACATCCTCTTCATTGGCGCTGAAGGCCGCATGGAAATGGAGAAAGTGCCCGCTGCGGGTTATCGAATCATTGGACTTCCGATACAGGGTTTTGATCGAAAAAACATGATACGAAACCTTCGCACCCTCTATTTGCTTTGGCAATCGATGCGAAAAGCAAAAACCATTATTCGTCAATTTCGTCCCGATGCCGTCATTGGCGTAGGAGGCTATGCCAGTGGTCCAACATTAAAAGTGGCTGCCAACATGGGCATTCCGATCATCATTCAGGAACAAAACTCCTATGCAGGCGTGACCAACAAATGGTTAGCCTCTAAAGCCGCGTGTTGCTGTGTTGCTTACGAAGGGATGGAACGGTTTTTCCCAAAAGACAAAATCGTGCTTACAGGTAATCCCGTGCGTCAAAACCTGCAAACAAATCAGACCGACAAAGAGGAAGCATATCAATATTTTAGGTTAAATCCATCGAAACGCACCTTGTTGGTAATCGGCGGAAGTTTGGGCGCCCGCACCATCAATCAAAGCATACTAAAACAGTTGGACAAGCTTCTTCAGGCCGAGGTACAGCTCATTTGGCAAACGGGGAAATATTATTTTGAGCAAATAGAGCAAGAAACCGCCGGAAAGATTTCCTTGGGCATCGTCATTACCGATTTCATTTCGCGCATGGATTATGCCTATGCCGTGGCTGATGTCGTGATTTCGCGAGCCGGAGCCTGTTCCATTTCAGAACTCTGCCTGCTGGGCAAAGCATCCATCTTAGTACCGTCACCCAACGTAGCCGAAGATCATCAGACACACAATGCTATGGCCTTGGTTCGAAAAAATGCAGCCATCATGATACGCGATGCCGAAGCCCCGGAAAAATTGGTCGATGTAGCCATACAACTGCTAAACGATGAGGAACGCCGCAAAATACTTTCGGCCAACTGTGCCGCCATGGCACAACACCACTCCGATCAGCGCATTGCCGAAGAAATCTTCAAACACATCCCGGCATAAATATCACCCTAAACATGGTAACCCACACATCCACAAAGATGAGAGGTCATGGTTGATTTGAAGGAAACGCAAGTTTCGTCGGAAAACGAAAAGCATTTTCGTCGAGAAGCTAAGAAACATTTAGTCGGTAATCACTGACACCTTGAACCGTGTTGTTCTGACTCCTTGATCCGAGCAATCTGTTCCCCTTTCACCGGCAAGTGAGGTGGGCGAAGTCTTGAATTGTCTTGTCCTAAAATAGGTTTACAGATTACACTGATTCAATCTTCACCAGCTTTGCATGCTTTATTGAAAGGGATTCATGAGCGGATGAAGGAAAAATTGTATCTTTGTTGGATGAATCATCCAAAGCAAATGGACTTATCCTTGAAGCATTTCGCTTTAATCGGGCATTGAATAAACTCAGAAGCGGCAACGCTTCGCATTTGTAAGGCATGACGGATCATACTACATTAACAATGGAAGCAACTCAATACAGCGACGAACAGATCATCACCTTAGAAGGGCTGGAACATGTACGGCGTCGTCCCGGGATGTACATCGGAAAATTAGGCGACGGGACATACATTGACGACGGCATCTATGTGTTGTTTAAGGAAATCATTGACAACTCCATCGATGAATTTAGAATGGGCGCCGGCAACACAATTGAGGTAATATTGGAAAACAAAACATTAACGGTGCGCGATTTTGGACGCGGCATTCCGTTAGGAAAAATGATTGATGCCGTTTCGATCCTCAACACGGGAGGAAAATACGACTCCAAGGCTTTCAAAAAATCGGTCGGACTAAACGGTATTGGCACAAAAGCGGTCAATGCCCTCTCCTCATCCTTTGTGGTAGAGAGCTATCGTGAAGGGATGATGAAGCGGGCAACCTTTGCTTACGGAAAAATCACGGCTGATGAACCATTGGTTGCGACGAGTGAACCCAACGGAACGCGCATCGAGTTCAAACCGGATGAAACCATCTTCGGATCATTCAATTTCAGGGAAGAACACATCGAAACCATGTTGCGCAACTACGCCTATTTGAACAGTGGCTTGACAATCCTTTTCAACACCAAAAAATTTGCTGCCAAAAACGGATTGCTTGATTTGCTCAACGAAAACATCACGGCCGAAACACTCTATCCCATCATTCACTTAAAAGGGGAAGACATCGAGATTGCATTTACCCATACCAACCAATACGGTGAAGAGTACTATTCATTTGTCAACGGACAACACACCACACAAGGCGGCACCCATCAAAGCGCTTTCCGCGAAGCCATTGCCCGCACCATTAAAGAGTTCTACAACAAAAACATGGAAATGGCCGATATTCGCAACGGATTGGTCGGCGCCATTGCCGTCAGTGTGGAAGAACCCATCTTTGAATCACAAACCAAAATTCGTTTGGGGTCAAAAGACATTGGACCAAATGGTCCTTCTATCAATAAGTTTGTGGGCGATTTCATCAAAAAGGAAGTAGATAACTTTTTGCACAAGAATCCCGAAACAGCCGACATCCTGCTGCACAAAATTCAAGAATCGGAAAAAGAGCGCAAAGCCATTGCCGGCATCACCAAAATTGCCCGCGAAAGAGCCAAAAAAGTCAGTCTGCATAACAAAAAGTTGCGTGACTGCCGCCTGCATTACAACGACAACAAAGACACTGACCGCGAAGAAACCATGATTTTCATCACCGAAGGCGATTCGGCCAGCGGTTCTATTACCAAAAGCCGCGATGTCAATACGCAAGCCGTATTTAGCCTTAAAGGCAAACCACTCAACACGTTTGGATTAACTAAAAAAATTGTTTACGAAAATGAGGAATTCAACCTGTTGCAGGCAGCCCTCAACATTGAGGACGGCATTGAAGGATTGCGCTACAACAAAGTGATCATTGCAACCGATGCCGATAACGACGGCATGCACATCCGCCTGCTCTTGTTGACCTTTTTCCTCCAATTCTTTCCCGATTTGGTAAAAAAAGGACATGTTTACATTTTGCAAACCCCGCTTTTCAGGGTTCGAAACAAAAAAGAGACCATTTATTGCTACAGCGACGAAGAAAAATCGAATGCCATCACTCAACTTGGCCCTAACCCTGAAATCACCCGATTCAAAGGCTTAGGCGAAATATCACCCGACGAGTTTCGACATTTCATCGGCAAAGATATGCGGTTAGACCAAGTTTCCCTCAAAAAAGAGGATTCGGTCAATTCCCTGCTCGAATTCTACATGGGGAGCAATACGCCCGAAAGACAAGGCTTCATCATCGAAAACTTAGTGGTCGAAGAGGACATCATTGATTAACAACGATTGGTTATTCCTTTTTTAAGGGGCTATCGTTTTTATTAGGATAACTTTTTTCCAATACTTTGTGTCGCTTTGTGTAAGAGCTGTGATACAAAGAACACAAAAAAAAACACGCAATAAAACACAATAATTGGTTAAACCTTTTTTGTACATTTGTTCGTTTCTTGTGATCTTTATCCGTTACCTTTACAAAGCAAAAAAGAGATTCATTGTGTTTTTTCTAAAACATTGATTGACAAAGACTCTCCAAACAAAATTTTCTCAAAACAAATGTTTTCACCTGCATCTTTTTAAAGCCTGTGTTAAGGGTTTTTATTGGAGTGGGTGTCATTAAAATAGCGCTATTGTTTTTTTCGTATGAATGATCCATAATGTTTAACAATCAAACCATCACTGAGACAACTATACAAAGCTCAACTGCTCCAAGGCTACAAGCTGAACATGGTTGTTGCAAGTGACTTAAAAACCTTTATTGCACATGAAAAAAATTTCTTTTCTACTCAGTTTGATGTTGTTATCAGCAACGGCAATGAAAGCACAAAACAACATGACGGTGCCACAACTTGGCAAGGACAGCATTAAAAACATCATTGCGGCCATGACATTGCAGGAAAAAGTGGACATGGTGATGGGATTAGGTGACCGCAACTGGACAAACCCCACTACAGGCCCCAAAACAGTGCTTTTAGGAGGCGAAGCAGGCAGAACGTACGACATTCCGCGACTGGGAATTACAGCAGCCGTGCTGACCGATGGGCCTGCCGGTTTGCGCATTGATCCTCAACAAAGCGGCCAGGATCATCCGTTTTATTGCACAGCCTTCCCTACAGCCACAGTGATGGCATCAACATGGAACACCGCTCTGGAAGAAAAAGTAGGTAAAGCTATGGGAAATGAAGTGCTGGAATATGGTTCGGATGTGTTATTGGCTCCTGCATTGAACATTCAACGCAACCCGCTCTGTGGACGTGACTTCGAATATTTTTCCGAAGATCCGTTGATTGCAGGGAGAATGGCGGCTGCCTTGGTGCGGGGCATTCAGTCCAACGGCGTCGGAACCTCCATTAAACACTTTGATGCCAACAACATTGAAACCAATCGCACAACGATCAATGCCGTCATCAGCCAACGTGCCTTGCGCGAAATTTACCTCAAGGGGTTTGAAATTGCCGTCAAGGAAAGTGATCCATGGACGGTGATGTCGTCGTATAACCGGTTGAACGGATTTTATACTTCGCAGAATCGTGATTTATTGACCACCATTCTGCGCAAAGAATGGGGTTTCAAAGGCATGGTGATGTCCGACTGGTGGGGCGGTGATGATGCAGTGGCTCAAATGAACGCCGGCAACGATTTGCTGGAACCGGGCGATTATCAACGAGCAACCCTGCTGCACGCCATCAAAGACAAAAGCCTCAACATCAACGTACTCGATCGAAACATTGCTTCCATTTTGCAATTGATTGAAAAGACGCCCCGATTCAAAGGATTTGTACCAAGCTATCATCCCGATTTGGCCGCTCATGCTGCCATTGCCCGCGAAGCAGCCGCCGAAGGCATGGTGCTCCTGAAAAACGACAATCAGGCACTTCCTTTGACCAAAAAAGTAAAACACATCGCTTTGTTTGGCAAAACATCCTATCGTTTCATGGTTGGCGGAACCGGAAGCGGCGAAGTGAATTATGACCACGCTGCCTCCATCAATGATGCACTGACCGAAGCCGGTTATCAATTGAATCAACCTATAGCCGATGTTTACAAGCAATACATTGATTCCGTGTTGAACAAAACCAAAGAAGAAGAGCGCAAACAGGTGATTGCTTACGAACCGGAAATCAATCTTTCCGCATCGCTCATCAACGATCAGGTTAAAAATTCGGATGTAGCCGTCATCACCATTGGACGTCAGGCCGGCGAAGGCGCCGATCGCACGGTGGAAAGTTTCACATTGACACCTACCGAACAAGCATTGATTCATGATGTATGTCAAGCTTATCATGCTGCTAAGAAGAAAGTGATTGTCGTCCTCAACATTGGCAGTCCTATCGAAACAGCCAGTTGGCGTGACCAACCGGATGCCATCATGCTGGCATGGCAACCCGGCCAACAAGGCGCTGAAGCATTGGTTGATCTGTTGAAAGGCACCATCAATCCTTCCGGTAAATTAGCTGAAAGTTTCCCGATGAAATATGCTGATGTTCCTTCCGCAACCACTTTCCCGGGCGAACCGAAAGATCATCCCGTCAATGCATTCTACAACGAAGGCATTTATGTGGGCTATCGCTATTACGAAACGTTCCATGTGCCGACTGCCTATCCGTTCGGCTACGGACTTTCATACACCAAATTTCACTATTCAGACCTGACGTTAAGCTCACCAACATTTGACCACAACCTCACAGTGTCGGTGAAAGTAACCAACGTGGGCAAAGTGGCCGGCAAAGAAGTGGTTGAGTTGTACCTTAGTGCACCAAAAAATGAGATTGACAAGCCAACACAGGAACTTAAAGCCTTTGCCAAAACAACCTTGTTGAAACCCAATGAAAGTCAGGTGTTGACCTTCACCCTGAATGAAAGCGACTTGGCCTCCTTCTGGAGCGGTATCAGCGCCTGGGTGGCCGATGCCGGCACGTATCAGGTTCGCATTGGCGGCTCTTCCGAAGACATTTACGACACGGCAAACTTTACACTGCCGCATCGCATCATCGTGGAAAAAGTTCACAATGTGCTATATCCCAATTTCTTATTGCATGAAATAACACCAAAAGATCAAGAATAGAACCCATTGATCAGAAATCAACAACGTCCTCCCGTCCCAAACAGGAGGACTTTTTTTTTGAGATAAGAAATTTATTATACAGGAACCATGCACTTTTACGATGTTTTATGGTGTTTTTTTGCGCAAGAAATGTTGTTTGATCTCTTCAACAATCAGGTAAACACTGGGCACGAGAAGGAGCGTGAAAAGAAACGAACTGGTTAGCCCGCCGATAAGCACACACGCCATGCCACTTTTTATTTCCGAACCCGAACTATTTGATAATGCAAGCGGCAACATGCCTAAAATCATGGCAAATGTGGTCATAATGATGGGACGGAATCGTTCTTTCCCGGCTTCGAGCAACGCTTCAATGAAGAGAAAAAGAGATCAACCGGGCAAATAAGAGCGTTAGACGGGCATTAGTGAAAATGCAAGGGCTATTGATTTTACATATTAAAAAGGACTGTTTATAGGGCATTTTGTGAAAGAAAAACAATAAATTTGCAGAGAATATCTCTGTTTGCACTGATTAATGTTGCAAACCACTCCTTAAACAGATAAAACATTTACCTATGAAACGAGCATGTATAAACAATTCGCCAATGGCGATAAATGAGTAAGCGAGTTCCATACGACCTTAATGAAAACAATAAAAATAGACCTATGAAATCCCCCTATTTTGCATTGATATTCGGATTCTTGTTTTTGAGCATTCCATGTCCTAAAACCAAATGCGCGGTTATGCCTCCTTATCACGAAGACCTCAATGGCAGGAACCAAGAATATATGTTGCGGTATATCGACACCATTGCCTTGTTACAAAAGAAATTAGGCTGCTCCGGCAACTACAACTACTTGCTAAGCTTACAAGCCACAGCCTGCATAAAGCAGTCGCAGTCCCTTTTTGCTTCGAATCGCCGTTATGAGGCCTTGCATCAAGCCGCGTTGGCTATTGATGCCGCAGACAAGAGTGGTCAACTTCTGCTTCGGAGTGATGCACATTGCAACTTGGCAAAGTTGTACATGCAATTGGAGATGCACCAACAAGCGGCTTGTCACCACGATACTTCCCGACAATTACTCCAAACGGCCTATCACATTATCCAACATAAATTGGACAGTACCCCACCCCGGGATCATAAAAGCGCACAGTTGGCTTTCGGAATAATCTGCTTCGTTCTGCTACTCATGTACATCTGGGTATGGAGGCGTTTTCACCATCATTTTAATGACACAATGCACATCTTCCAAATGGGGAAAGGGCAGCATGTTGCTCCTGAAGAAGAGAAGAAAGAGCGTGTTGTACGGCAACAACAGGTTATGGTAAGTACCGGAGAGACGGCATCGGCGTGTCATCGGGATGTTGCACAACCTATTGCTGCAAAGCAGCGTTGTCTTTGCGATAACGATCAGAAAAAGTATGATCATCTTTACGCAAAAATAGCGCAATGGCTCGAAGAGGAGAAACGTTACACCTTGCAAGACATTACGCTCTCCATGATAGCCAAAGAAATGGGAACCAACCGCAGCTATTTGTCCAAAGCCATTAGTGGGAAACACCTTAATTTTTCATCCATGCTTAACCACTATCGGGTGGAAGAGGCTATGCGACTGCTCTCCGATGACCCTCAACATCCGCTTGAATACATAGCCTTGAAAGTAGGATTTAAACACTATACCACATTTACTGCCGCCGTCGAAAGAGAGACAGGCCTCACCCCATCCCAATGGCGGGATAGCACGATCAATGGTGTCTGATATCCACAAATGCCAATTAAATAGACCGAGATTGCCGCATCAACTCCCTGATTCGTCAAAACCACCCTCTGATTCGTCAAAACTTCATCCTGATTGATCAATCAGGGGGTCGCTCCTGTTGTACACCTATTTCTCCCTTACTACTTTTGTTGCCTCGATTTAACAGTCGAACGGTGCACCCCTGTTATTACCCATATTGAAAGAGGATTTCTTATATCTATACTTTATTGTTTAATGTTCAAAAAGCATACTATGGCAACAAATGACAAAAGTAGCGTGATTGTAGAACTGTACGATTTGACGCTCACCGAGAGAAAAGACGACCGCTTCGGGCGGGTAGTAACCACCAAGTCGCTCACGGAAGATGACTTGATTGCAATCGCCGTTTCACGGCGTACCGACCTAAACGCCAATACGCTTAAGGCGTCTATCAACATTCTTCAGGAAATAGCCTCCGAACAAATTGCTAACGGAGCTTCCGTAAGTTTTGGCCTGGGATATTTCAACCTTGGCGTCAACGGCGTTTTTATTGGCGACAGTGCCAAATGGGACCCTTCAATACATAGTCTTTCGGTACGCGTCACCCCTACTGCCAACTTGCGCAACGCGGTGAAGGCAAGTACAGTGGATGTGCGTGGCATGGCGGCTTCGGGCTTGGTTATCAACTCGGTGACGGATGTCACTTCGGGCGAGGTAAACAGCCGCCTGACACCGGGTGGAGGAGTAAACCTGACAGGCAATAAAATCAAAATTGACGGAGCTAATGCCACGGTGGGCATTAGCTTAACCAATGAAGAGACTAAAGAAGTGACCTCGATTGCCAAAACCGCGGTGCTGGTAAACGATCCTTCAAAAATCACTTTCGTAGTACCGGCAAGTTTGGCCTCCGGCGATTATAAACTGACCATTACCACTCAGTATTCATCTTCAGTTCAATCACTGAAGGAGCCTCGCTCTTATACTTTCGATTATGTACTGAATGTAACGGCGTAAATATAGGGCAATCCTATATTACCATATAGTGCGGTGCTATATTAGGCTATAGGATCATCCTATATTACCATATAGTGCCGTGCTATGTTAGGCTATAGGATCGTCCTATATTACCATATAGCGCGATGCGATATTGGAAAAAAGCGATTAAAAGAATCCTGGCGTTTTATAGCAACTACTTTTCGAGAATGATAAGGAGCGCGATTTGAATTTTTCGTTTCAATGTTTTCTCCTCTTTTAGCGCAAGTTATAATCTTGGAATAGGCGGAGCAGTTGTTGCCGGTTAAAAACTAAATTCTACTTATATGATGTAGCCTCGTTACGTCAATATCAATTACAAATTAATAATGAAGAAACCACTTTTTATTATCGTGCTAATAATGATTAGCTGTTCTTATATAAAAGCTCAGGTTAGTTATGAAAAATCTTTTGAGGCCGGAGTATTTATCGGGTTGGATGAATTCACAAAGAGCTCCTATGAAATTGATATGATAAATGGCGTCAGACTTAATCAATACATTTTTGCAGGAGTTGGGATTGGAGTCAGATATGCCAACGCTTTAGGCAGCAAAATGAGCCTATATGATTATTCTCCTGTTCATATTCTTGATGACCCATCAATGTACTATAATGTAACGTTTAATGATTTTGATAATTATGGAGGTAATATTTTGTTGCCATTATTCTTACGAGTAAAAATCACTTTGGCGAAAGGACTTGTTTCTCCCTTTGTGACAGGGAATATCGGCTATGCTTTTGATATCGTACAAGAAGATTTAAGGAATATGTATGGATTTATGGCTGAGCCTTCTTTTGGGGTGGATATTTATTTGACTAAGAAGACGGCATTATTCTTTATGGCAGGATATAATATGCAAAATGCCCAATATCACGATTATCAAACTGTGAAAGATATTCATGGGATGGCAGGATCATTATCAGTCAGAGGTGGCTTAAAATTTTAAATGATTATCCGCAAATCATGAAGTTGTCGATTTTGATTTAACGTGAAAAGATATGATCAAAACTTGACTTGTTTTTTGGCGGTTACAAGGGATATAAAGAGGCAAAAGCATTAAGAAGAAACCTGTAGACAGGATCAGCAGAGGTAACCATTGAAGCGGCAGAGTATGTAAATGAGAACGGTGGAAGTTGGAATATTTACTATATTTGTCGCGATTATCTGGGCAGCATCACCCACGTAGTGAATGCCGACGGCTCTTTGACACAAGAATTAAGTTATGACCCGTGGGGTAGGTTGCGAAATCCATCCACACAGGTAGCATACACTCCCGACACAGAACCGGTATTATTCCTCGGCAGAGGCTACACCGGCCATGAACATCTGACGGTATTCGGACTGATAAATATGAACGCCCGGTTGTATGATCCGGCTCTTGTCAGGTTTTTAAGCC